>NZ_JAKWFI010000010.1:0-132863 GCF_029522175.1 Paenibacillus sp. P2(2022)
TTACTCCGCCTTTCCTCCTTCTCCCATGCAGGAAAAGGATGTATCGGGTATTAGCTACCGTTTCCGGTAGTTATCCCTGTCTTGTGGGCAGGTTGCCTACGTGTTACTCACCCGTCCGCCGCTAGGTTAGTTAGAAGCAAGCTTCTAACTAACCCCGCTCGACTTGCATGTATTAGGCACGCCGCCAGCGTTCGTCCTGAGCCAGGATCAAACTCTCCATTAAAGACGTTACAAAGTAACGTCAACCTGTTTCATCTTCATCCACTCCAAGGAGAAGAACCGAAGATGAAACAATATAGAAAGAGCGATTAGCTCATTTTGAAACTGACGAGATAAAACATCTCATTTTTGCTTCCATTTCATACAGCCAGATGGCATGTACCAAAATTTCAGCATTGGATTTTATAAATAAAATCCGTACTCACTCGTTGTTCAGTTTTCAAAGATCAAATCAACAGCCGTTTAACTGGCTGGATATATAATTTATCACGTGTATACCCATCAAGCAAGTTGTAATTTTTCCCAGTAAATAATTTGTGTTTCTACGCAGTGTAATTTTTTTCTGAACCACGCCTACACATAGTGATTTGTCTATAACAACCGAAGGTATAAACGTTATAAAGTATAAAAGCAGAAGCTCTTTATTGATGGAACTGCTGCTTTCGCTTTTTTACATAAAATCCTGAAATGATCCCTTAGCTTAAAGCTGTAGCTAGATCTTCTATTAAAAGTTCAGCAGGTTCATGCCCTACAGCCAAGCGTATTAACGATTCGGGCATGTGTTGTTTTTTTAGACTCTGCTTATTGAACCCGTAGTTCGGTGAGATCACCTGGCTCTCCATAGCCCCCCACGATACACCGATCCGAATCAGTCGCAGTTTATTGATCACTCTGCATATATCCTCATAACCCGAATCTTTTAGTTCAAAGCTGAATAATCCGGCATACCCTTTAAGCTGTCTACATGCCAGCTCATGCTGTGGGTGAGAAGGAAGTCCAGGATGATTTACTTTAGAAATGGCCGGATGATCTGATAGAAAACGGGCAACCAACAGAGCATTCCTTTGATGGGCTTCCATACGGAGCGGGAGTGTTCTTAGACCCCTAATGAGTAGCCAGGCTTCAAAAGGGGCTAACGAACCGCCAATCAATTCATATTCTTCAGCATACATACGATTTATTATCTCTTTAGAAGCGATTACTGCCCCTGCAATTAAATCATTATGTCCCCCCAAGTACTTGGATGCGGAGTGAACGACGATATCAATGCCCCATTCCAATGGTTTTTGGAAAAGGGGTGTAGCCCATGAATTATCTATGATTGTGCGTATACCCTTCGCTTTGGAAAGTGAAGTTACCTCCTGAATATTTACCATATCGAATGTAAACGAGGTAGGAGACTCCATAAGAATAGAACGAGTCTGCGGTTGGATGGCATTAGCAACTGCTTCCGTAGAAGTCGAATGTACAATGGTGTAGTTTATATCGAACTTCGTTAAGTATTTGGCTAGGCTGACGGAAGTTTCATATATATGTCCGACCAGAATCAGATGATCCCCTGCGGATAAGCTACACATTAGAGCGGCACTGATAGCAGCCATTCCAGAGGCAAAGCACTTACAGTCCTCCCCACCTTCTAGCGCAGCAATCATTTGCTCTGCAATCTGAACGGTAGGATTGGTCCCCCTCGAATAGACATAATGCTCCTTTTCATGATTAGCCGCTTCAGCATAGTCTTCGTAGGTATCAAAGAAAAATGGAGCAGTCTCATAAATAGGAGGAGCAGCAGACTTAGCAAAATACCCTAGTTCGTCCTCAAATCGGAGACAGATAAGCTGATCATCCGAGAAACTCAAATCTGATCACCACTTTCTGAAATTTCAAAACCATAAGAGATAGTCTCCTCAATCCGGGACTCAAATATTCTATAAGACAAATTGCTTTGGATCTGTGCTGTTTAATTTTCGAAGGAGCTATGAGGCTGCCAAATGTCTTTCACTAAGTATCCAATTCATAAAAATAGCGTATATTTTTGGGTTGCAGGGCAAAGATATGCTTTATCAATATAGAGGGGGTTTACTTGTGTTAACACGTTGGATTAGAAATGTTCTGAAGCCTGGAAAAAGGTACACACAGGATATCGAAAAATCCAAACAGCAGGCCTCTTCAGAACCCATAAATCCATCATTAACACATACTCTATCTTTACTTAAATTAAAACTCGGGCAAAGCTCTGACTTTATTATTCGTGATTTTCCCGAAAATCCTGCTCATGCTGGCCATCTCGCCGTTTGTTATATTGAAGGACTGATTGACCAAAACTTGCTTTCCGATTTAATGGAGAGCTTGATTACAGAGATGGGCTCCGCAGATAATTTTATGTTTAAGGAAAATACTGCAGCTTCTTTGTTAAAAAACACAATTCCGTCTGGAAATATTCAAATGATACATTCGCAAAATGAAGTATATCAAGCCATCCTCTCCGGGAATGCCGTCATTGTCATCGACGGAAACAACTATGCTTTGGTAGTTTCCATCGCAGGCGGAGTAAGACGAGCTATTCAGGAACCCAGTACTCAAACCGTAGTGCGGGGTCCTAAAGAAGGATTTACGGAGGATATCTCAACCAACATCACACTGATCAGAAGAAAATTGCGGACACCTGACCTTAAATTTGATAGTCATATTATTGGGCGATATACACAAACCAAAGTCATGTTAGCTTACATTGAAAATGTCGCTAATCCAGAAGTAATACAGGAAATTACAAAACGGCTTCAATTTATTGATACAGACAGCATACTTGAAAGTGGCTATATCGAAGAATTTATACAGGATGAACCACTTAGTCTCTTTCCCACCATGCTAAACTCAGAGCGTCCGGATGCAGTCGCAGGTAGCCTTTTAGACGGACAAGTAGCTGTTCTGGTTGATGGGACACCATTCGCTCTGATTGCACCTGTAACCTTCTTTAATTTCTTTCAAACGGCCGAAGACTACTACCAGAGATATGACATTTCAACTTTTTTAAGGGCTCTTCGTGTGGTATCTTTTCTAGTCTCATTGTTGCTTCCCTCTCTATTTATAGCCTTGACGACTTTCCAACAGGAAATGATCCCCACCACGCTGTTAATTACGCTGATGGCTCAACGGGAAGGAACTCCTTTTCCTGCATTATTGGAAGCTTTAATGATGGAATTGATGTTTGAAGTGATTCGTGAAGCAGGTGTGCGAATGCCACGGGTCATCGGACCAGCCGTTTCCATTGTAGGAGCTTTGGTTATCGGGCAGGCAGCGGTGCAAGCCGGACTGGTCTCAGGTGCAATGGTTATCGTTGTTGCCTTCACTGCTATATCGAACTTTGTCATCCCGTATTTTGGTATGGCTTCAGCAGTCAGGTTGTTGCGTTTTGCACTTATGCTACTGGCAGGGGCTCTGGGCTTATTCGGTATTCTGATAGGAATTATCCCCCTTCTTGTTCATCTTGTATCTCTCAAATCATTCGGAGTTGATTATTTTGTGCCCTACAGCCCCACCTTTAAATCTAATATGAAGGACCTTATCATCAGAGCTCCGTGGTGGGCTATGAAAACCAGACCTAGCGAAAAAACGGGACATAACCAGACAAGACAGGCAGCTCACCAATACCCTGCTAGTTCGGATGAAATCAAAAATAATGACAAGTCTGATACCCAAAAATAGGAGGGATCAATGGTGCGGCAATTAAGAGTTAGTTATGTTCTGTTTATTGCAGGATTATTACTTACAGGGTGCGTAGATCGTACAGAATTGAACGAATTAGCCATCACAACAGCAACTGGAATTGATGGACATAAAGGCGACTGGATCAATACCTATCAAATTATAATTCCATCAGCCATGACGACTGGATCAGGTGGTTCTTCCACCGGGGCATCGCAAAGCGCTGTACATACCTTTTCTACACATGGAAAAACATTGAGAGAGACCGTTATGAAGAGTAGCCTGGAATACCCACGTAAACTATATTTCGCCCAAAATAATATACTCGTTATTGGAAAAAAAGCAGCAGAACAAGGCATTGAAGAGATTATCGATATTTACCTCCGCAACCTTGATTCACGAGAAACTGTAAAAGTATTCATTGCCAACGGAGAGGCTCGTGATTTTTTGAGAAAGCTTGTACCACCAGAGAAAATTCCTGGTCAAGCTTTAGAAAAGATTATAGAAAGAGATAGCAAATTAGGCTCAATTTACCCCGCAATATCCATGTATGAATTTATTTCGAAAATTAGCTCCGATAGTGCAGCCGGAGTTCCAGAAATATCTCTTGTGGGTTCCGAGCCGGAGAAACTAGATTCTGTTGATGTTTTCAAGGAAACCTCCGCCAAAAATAAACTCAAGTTATCGGGCTTAAGTATTTTTCAGAAAGACAAGAGAGTCGGCTTCCTAAATGAAAAGGAAAGTATGGGGGTTTCATGGTTAAACAACCAGATTAAAAACACTACTGTAAACTATGTGGATGGAAATGTTATGTCCGCTTTCCTCATCCGGAAAGCCAAGGTTAAGGTTACGCCAATCAAGAATTTAAATCATTATTACCTCAACGTTGACGTTAAAGCTACTGGTGATCTTCTGTCAGCCTCTTCGCAAAGAGAAATGAAAGATATGCAAAGTATACATCAATTGCAGATGCAAGCAGCGGAAATAATCAAATTACAAATTCAGGAAGGCTGGAAAGCCTTACAGCAAAAGAATATCGACCTTATTGGTGTTGGAAATAAAATTCATCACAAGTATCCAAAAGACTGGAAAAAAATAAAAGAGACATGGCCTGAAGAGTTCGCAAACATGGATATAAAAATAGGTGTGAAAATGAAGCTTGCACGTCCGGGATTATTCGAAAAATCTTTTAACGAACTGTTGAAAAATGAATAAGCAGGGAGAGGTGAATTGAAGCAATGCGTAAAAATACAATCCGAGTATCCGAGCTGATCATTTGTATGTCTTTGTTTGAGGTTGGAAGTACAACTTTGTTTTTAATGGGAGCTGAAGCAAAGCAAGATGCTTGGTTAGTTATGTTGATAGGAGCTTTAGCAGGACTACTTCTGCTAATGCTCCATCTTGCTATTCACCATCAAGATCCTGATTTGGATTTGTTCATGTTGTTTCGCCGTTACACAGGGAAATATGTGGGTACAATCATTAACTTACTTTTTGTGATGTATTTTACATATGAAGCATCTCGGAACATACGCGATTTAGGCGAGGTAACCGTAATGACTTTGCTCCGCCAAACCCCTTTGTGGATCATCATCTTGATCACAATCGTGGTGGTATCCAACACGGTTCGTTACGGCTACAAAGCATTGTTCTTATTTTGCTTGTTCCTTTTCCCTTTTTTTGTACTTGGATACGCCATAATTAGTATATTAATTCCGGCAACCGGTCTCTTTCACTTGGAAAATTCCCTTCCGGTTTTAGAGGAAGGATGGAGACCCATATTTAAAGCCGCTATTCCTGAGCTTATCTCCTTTCCATTCGGACAAACTGTGTTATTTCTTGTATTTTATCCGCTTGTACATAAAGGCCGGAATATCACAAAACCCGTTTTCTTTGCCTATATAATGACCGCACTTGCTCTAACATTTGTTAATCAATTGGATATTTTTGTTCTCGGACCCAAGATCGCCGCCAATAGCACACTTCCTCTTTTGGAGACCGTTCAGTTGATTGAATTAGCAGATCTGTTCGAACGAATGGATGCCCTTTTCACCTTGCTTCTTTTTCTTGGCTTGATCATCAAAATGTCTTTATTTTTTAATGGTGCTGTGATAGGACTAGAAAAAATAACTGGAGTCGGATTTAAAAAATGGATTCTTCCCCTGGCAGCACTTATTTATGGTCTTTCTTTTTTGTCCCCTAACTATATTCATCACATGGTAATCGGTCGAAAATTTGTTCTTAATTCCTGGTTTCCTATTTTTCAAATTTTCCTCCCTTTGTTACTGTTTACCGTTATTGTTATTAAAAAAAGAAAAAAGACAAATAAACAGTCCTCTTCATAAGGCTACGGTAGTTCAATACTCCGAAGTTATGCCTCTATCTCAGCAGCTACACCATACACGGTAAGAAGCGCAGAACTATAGTATGTCTATCATTCAAGTATTCAGCCTCTTTTATTGTGCTTTTTCTATTTCATCGGCACGATGTGAAGTGTCCCATCCTCGCTAAACTCTGCATAGGCAATCTCGTCGATACTATCATATCCCTGCTCTCGCACCTTTACTTTAATCTGTTCAATATCGATTGACTTCCCACGCATAGATTCATTTAGCAACCTTCCCTTATCAATGACAGTAACAGAAAAAAGGTCAGGCTGTGCATCTATTCCCATATCCTGAGCAGCAGGTGGCTCGTATTCGGGTTTGCGCATGACTGACAATGAGCCGTTCGTCTCTAGAGTGGCGTACCAGACCTCACGCAGAGAAAAAATATTTTGCTGGCGTAGCATGGAGAGTAGCTGTGTAAATTCTATATCATATTTCTCCAGCATTTTTTGATTAACCTGCCCTTTATCTACGAGCAGCACTGTTCGACCTTCTGCCATATATCCAAATTTCACAAAATGGGTCGTCGCTTTCTCGAAAAAGTAGGCCAGCGCGCACCATAGTGCTAGAGCAAACAAAAGGTGCCAGATCGTCACCTTATCGTCATATAACGTATTCCCTACAATTTCGCTTAATACCAATGATGTCAAAAAATCAAGTGGTGTTAACTGGCTGAGTGTTTTTCGACCTGTAATAAAAGTAATGATCCACAAGCCAAAAAAGCTGATGATCAATTTGACACCAATCGTAACAAATACCTCCATAAATAGACCCTCCGAAAGAAGTTATTTCTCTTATGGGTTATTTACACTCGTATACTTCTGTATAAACAGAGGCTTATTCCATTCCTAAAGTTGTCCGAAAAAAAGCCCGCCGCCAGATACAGGCAGCGAACTTTTTTTAATTACGGCTATTATATATTCTTTGTTTTCGTGTATTCACATAATTATCTACTTTTCACCAGCAGCTGAATTGCTTCTTTAACCAGCTTATCTGTATCTCCTCCAGCTTCTCGCTCTTCCAATATACAACGTTGCAGATTTTCTGCTACAATTTGGGCTATTGCTTTATCTGATGCGTTGCGTACAGCTGATAGCTGGCTGACTACATCCTTGCACGACTTTCCCTCATCCATTAAACGAAGCACCCCACGCACCTGGCCCTCAATCCTTCTCAAGCGCGTTTTCAGTTCATCACTGTAATTGTAATCCATAAGTATGCACTCCTTTTTTGACTTACCATATACACGTATAGGTATATTATAAACCAAAAAAATAAATAGAATACCCTAAATAAATAGATTCACCTTCCCCTGTGAAGCATCCCCCAAGTAGGCGGCCACTCCAGCATACTCCAGACCATCTATTAGCTCTGCTTGCTGCAGTCCTAATAGATCCATTGTCATGGTACAAGCAACGAGCTTGATGCCCTGCTCTCGTGCCAACTCTATAAGCTGCGGCAAGGAAAGCGCATTGTGCTTTTTCATGACATGCTTGATCATCTGTGGACCGAGTCCGGCAAAATTCATTTTGGATAGCCCAAGCTTTTTGGGTCCACGAGGCATGATCCAGCCAAAGGCTTTTTCGAGCATTCCTTTATTGGAGCGTATGAGTTCATCCTTACGCAATATATTTAGTCCCCAAAATGTAAAGAAAATAGTTACTTCATGATCATATGCCGCCGCTCCATTCGCAATAATGAATGCAGCAAGTGCCTTATCCAGCTCGCCGCTGAATAATATAATCGTTGTTTTGGGCTGAGCTTGCTCTTGATTCTCTGCATAAGTTCCTGCTGCTGTACTCATATAGAATCGCTCCCCATTGTTTCTCCTGCCCAGTCGGATATGCCTGAAAGCACAGATTTGACGTTTTTAGCTCCTTTGTCTGCCAACAAGCGGCAGGCCCTTTCACTGCGTGCTCCAGCTTGGCAGATCACTGCGATTTCATCTTCCAGATTCAGCTCAGCGAGTCTGTTCTCCAGTTCGCCAAGAGGGATATGTTTAGATCCAGGGATATGTTTAAGCGCGAATTCGGCGGGTTCACGAACATCGAGCAAAATGAAGTTCTCTTTTAAAGAACATTTTGCTTGTAGCTCTTCATGGCTTATCGTAGAAGAAAATATTTGCTCCTTCTTCACTTCAGCCGGATTTGCTTTGCGTAAATAATGTCGCATTACTTCTCCTTCTTGGAGAGTGCCCAAATATTGATGTCCAGTGTTTTTAGCCCAGCTCTGAAAATCGGCTAATGAACCTTTGTCAGTCGCTTGAACCTCCATAATCTTTCCGGGAACGAGGTCATTCATAGCCTTTTTTGTTTTTACAATAGGCATAGGACAAGCTAGCCCTTTGCAATCAAGAATATGATCTGCTTGGATATTGTTAGTTGATGACATTCTATAACCTCCGCCTGTTTTTTGAGGGGGATTAGTTTAGCAAAATCCCCTAATACATATACCCCTATGGGTATTAGAATAACGAGACTCACTTCCCTTGTCAACCTAGTTAGCTTCTTTCGCTCAGAAACTAACGAATTTATGCCTTGTACTAACTAAAAGCAAACAAAAAAAGCCGCACAAAAGCGCGACTCTACTGCATACATAAAATTAATCGTCTATTTTCATCAGTTCTGGTAGATCCAGCGACATCGAAATATTACATAGCATTCCTCTGGCCAGAAAAAGCATCGTTTTTTCCATCGCATGTTCGATATCTGCCTGCCGGAAAGCGTTATAAACTGTCGTATGAATTTCACGAAATCCTTGCTGCATAACACTTACAATTACATCCTCACGGATCGTCTGCGCCTGCATTTGTAAGAGTATTTCATTGCGATAGTCCATCATAATTTGCGAATAGGCTGCAATCAGTTCTTGCTCTAACTGCTCAGACGAAGCCGAATGAATAACCTGGTGAAAAGAGTCTATGATACGTGCAAATGAAACCTTCAACGCTTCAATAAGCAAAGCTTCCTTGGTAGCAAAAAAGCGGAAAACATAGGGCTGAGAAATATTGGCCCGTTCCGCAACTTTGGCTGTTGTAGCTCGGTAGTAGCCCATCTCTGCAAAGACTTCGATAGCAGCAGATATGATTTCCTTTTGGCGATTTATTGATGTTGATGTAGCTTTAGCCATATTTTCTCATCCTTTGTTTATTACATTTTCCTAGTAGTGATTAATCAATTACTAATTAGTATAAATGTCACACTCTAAAAATGCAATGAACCAGAAAAGTCGCCTCCCTAATCATGATGGAAACGACTCTTTGGCACACTCCATTATGGCGTCATCGTGTTAAAGTAAAACCGAACATAATTGACCTTTTGCGTTTTGGTTTGATAAGAAAATACTAAATAATAACTAAGATCTGACGTGTTGTTGATCGTATAATTAGCTTCTGCTGTGCCGGATGTGTCTTTAGAGGTGTCAATTGTTTCTGTGGGCTGGCCTAGTTCGCTAATAACTTGTTTAATAAGCAACTTCTTATATTGTGGATCGTAAGAAGTAATTTCTGTAACTTTGTCACTTCCATCCAGTATGAGATCTGTATGATATTTAGCGTAACTTCTCATAGGGCCTGTAGAACCAGAATCGGATTTCCCCCATAGCTCGAACAACAGATCGCTGCTCGTTCCTAGACCAAGACCTTTAGGCAGATTGGGCAACGTCCCCTGCTTGGCTGCGCTCATTATAGCAGCTGCGGAGCTGTGTTTACTGTCAGGTGTGGCTGTACTACTAGCAGGTTTCTGCTGTGTCGAGGTTAAACCTTGATCAGACTTTTTTCCAGGTTTCTTGGAATTTTCTGCATCCGCACTAGGCTTACTGATATCTGTATTCGTCTTGTTATTGGGAGTATCTTGCTCATTTGTATTGATGTCTGTGTTCTGATCTGTTGAATTACTGGCAGATGGTGTGGCTGATTTTGTTGTAGATGGAGCAATTGAGCTTGCTTCTCCACTATTGCCGCATCCTGTCATTACAGCAAAACCGATTGCTAATAAAGCGCTGGTAGTGACTAGCTTGCAAGCTAACTTTTTACGATTGCGAGATTGATGTATAGGTTTCATTATGAGATCACTCTTTCCTTGTTCTTGAGTACAAACCAAGTGTAACCGAACCTCGTTTCGAGAATACCTCTACTTGTATCCAACTTGTAAACAATAGCGTTATAAATCTCTAATACATCCTACCTGCGATCGTAAGCGCCTAGCTGTTGTTTAGAAAAGGCGTAAGGGGAGTCACTCTTCTTCAACCATATATTCCCTTTCACAATAAAAATGTATATAGCAAAAACAAAGTAGATTGTGCCTGCAATCCAGTCTATTGCCGTAGGAATGTCTCGCTTTACAATTTCATGGATATACCAGATTCCGACAGGGACATGCAGGAGAACTGCCGTACACAAACCGGGATTATATACAGTTTTTGCTTTGAGATTGACAACAATTCCGTGCCAGATGACCTGAAAAAATCCCATCAAAACAGGTGCGAGTCCAAGCCAGATTACGTGGGGAAACCAGACGGGGAGTAGATAAAATACATAGGCAATTGCCACATTAATGATCATCGCTGATTGAGTGTTCAAGGGGTAATGATCCGGGGCTTCACTTTTAAACAAAACATTGTTAAATAAACCCGCAAAATATCCGGGCCAGCGGTATTCTTCAAATTGGTGAAACAAAATAGCCACAAAGCTTAACCACAGTATGCCTGATAGATCCGATAAGATGGCTGAATTCATAAGCAAAACAATACATACAGCCACTCCAATGATGCCTCCTGCATCTTGCCAATATTTTCTCAAAAAATCCATGGCATTCACCCCTAAGATTTATTTTTGATCAAAATATCTTTCAAACAGCAGGTTTAATTGTTCCTCTATTGTAGGCATTTCCACAACTGCTCCAGATTCAAGAATTGGACTCATCAGTGCAGGCAGAAAAATGGCTCCGAATATTTGCAGCATCATAGCTAACAACCGCTCTGGCTGTTGCTCACCTGTTAGCTCCTTGATTGTGTTCTGGACCTTTGGAAACCCCATTATGTTTAAAAATCTTCCGTATTCCTGTTGAGATGTAAAGGGCGTGCTGCCCATCACAATAATTCGTGATAGTAGCTCTGGATATTGGCGAATGACCTGTAAATAGTTAAGTAAAAATTGTTTCAGTCTATCTTGCGGGGGCATCGCTGTATTGTCCAAAACAGAAAATGTGTGCTGAAAGCTGTTTAGGATCACTTCGATAGCTTCGCTGAGCAAATTTTCTTTGGAGCCAAAATAATAATTAACTAGAGAAATATTAGTACCAGACAGGTCAGCAATTTTTCGGATTGTAACCGCCTCGAAACCTTTCTTTTGGATAAACTCCAGCGTAGACTGTAGAATTTTTTCTTTGGTCTGTTGTTTTTTGTCTGGGTGACTCATCTTTTTCCTCCTCCTGTTTAGTTTAATCCTAAAGGACAAATGAAACGGACTACTTTAAGCAAAACAACAATTTAAACAAAATTAAAACGATATTTAAAACACTGTTTAAATTATTGTTTGAACTTAGCTTAGCACTTTACATTTCACAAAACAAGTAAAGATATGAGAATTAGGCTATGAAAAAACCCGCAAAACGAATCAGATCGTTTGCGGGTTGAGTGAAGTGAGATTAAGAAAAGACTAAACTAAATTGCCCAATTTCCTTTGCGGAACACAGCCTCTGTGCTTCCGTCTTGCAGTTCACCATCAATATCCAGCTCGGCTGAGCCGATCATAAAGTCAACATGAGTCAGGCTGACATTGGCACCGTTCTGGAGTAACTCCTCCCGGTTCATTTGTGTCCCATTTTCGATATTAAATGGATACGCACTGCCTAGGGCCAAGTGACAGGAGGCATTTTCGTCGATACCTGTATTATAAAAGATGCGATTGAGATTGGAAATCGGTGAATCGTGCGGCACCAGGGCAACTTCTCCCAGATAGCAGGCCCCTTCATCTGTAGCGAGCAAATGAGTGAGATGCTGCTCGCCGGATTCTGCTGTATATTCGGTGACCTTACCGTCCTTAAAGGTAAACGTAATGCGATCTACCAGTTGCCCATTTAAATTAAGCGGCATGGTACTTGTGATGTGGCCATTGACACCTGTACGCTTAGGCATTGTGAACACTTCTTCTGTCGGCATATTTGCCACAGTATAAATTCCTTGGGCGTTTTCGCCGCCACCACCACGCCAAATATGTCTTTCGGCCAATTCAATTTTCAAATCTGTTCCTGGTGCACGATAATGGAGGCTTTTATAGTTTTTATGATTCAGCTTGTTTTGTAGCTGTTCGAGATTGTTTAAATGTCCCTGCCAATTTTGAATTGGATCGGAGCCGTCTACACGATTCATTTGGAAAATCGTATCCCACATGACACGAATTCGGTCCTCTTCTGCTATATCGGCAAATACTTTATCTGCCCAAGCCTTCGTCGGCGCTTTAATCAGGCACCAGCTAATCTTAGCATTCCGCGTATAGTGAGCATAACCTTCTCTCGCCGTAGCCGCCGCCTTTGTTGCGCGTGAAACGTGTTCCGGGTCAATACCTTGATATAAATCCGGGTTCGGCACTTTAATCGTTAGCGTAGCTCCACCCTCTTCGGCGAATTTCTCCATCATGTCTGCCTTCCAAGCAGGGTAGTAATCAAAGCTGGCTTCGTCACCATGTTCAAAACGACTGCGTGTAATGGAATCGTCCTCAAACTCTACTTGCACATATTTAGCGCCTGCTTCATAGGCTTTGCTGACAATCAGGCGTGTAAACTCAACAGTTTCCAGTGGTGCAGTTACCAACAACGCCTGTCCTGGCTGAATGTTGACCCCTACTCTTACGACCAGTTCTGCGTATTGCTCCAACAATGATTCAAATGTACTCATTTTTCCACGCTCCTGTTTCGTTTTAATAATATTGAATGGCTTCATCACTACAGTGCAGATTGCTTCTCCAAATCACGCAGCTCCACTCTCCGTATTTTTCCTGAGCTGGTTTTAGGGAGTTCCTGAATAAATTCTATTTTTCGTGGATATTTGTAAGGTGCCGTCCATGTTTTCACATGATGTTGCAGTTCCTTTACTAACTCCGGTGATCCTTCTACCCCGGCTTTGAGCACGATGAAAGCTTTCACAACATGTCCACGGATTTCATCCGGGCTGGCTACCGCTGCACATTCCTGCACAGAATCATGCTTCATCAGCGCTTCTTCTACTTCAAAAGGACCAATGGTATATCCAGAACTGATAATGATATCGTCACCGCGTCCTTCAAACCAAAAATATCCATCCTCGTCCTTTCGAGCCCGGTCTCCTGTAACAAAATAATCTCCATGCACACTAGCTAATTTGCGTTCTGGATCATGATAATACGTATGAAACAATGCCGGCAGATCAGCACGCACTGCAATATCGCCCACTTGCCCTGGAGCCAGCGGAATACCATCCTCGTCTACGACCTCAACAAGTCCCGGTGCAATGGATTTGCCCATCGAGCCTGTGCGCAGAGGTGTGTCTCTTAGATTTCCAATAATTAACGTACTCTCGGTTTGGCCGTAGCCATCACGAATCGTAATGTTGAACTGCTCCTGAAACTTGTTGATAACCTCCTGATTGAGCGGCTCCCCCGCAGAAACTGCGCTGCGCAATAGGGATAGATCGTATTGATCCAAACCATCCATTTTTGCCATAATTCGATATTCAGTTGGCGTACAACATAACACTTGGACTCCGTATTGCTGCAGCAACTGCAAATAACGACCCGGACGGAACGAACCATTATATACGAATCCAGTCGCCCCATTTCCCAGTACCGATAAAAACGGACTCCAAATCCATTTTTGCCAGCCAGGTGCGGCTGTGGCCCATACTATGTCTGAAGCTTGAATGTCCAACCATGGTGATGTTATCCGCAGATGGGCATATCCCCAGCCATGGCTATGTACAACAGCTTTAGGATTTCCTGTGGTACCCGAAGTATAGGCCAGAATGGCCATGTCGTCACGGTGTGTCTTCACAGCTTCAAAAATATCTTCTTGTCCTTCCATCAGCTCATCCAGCACAAGCCAACCAGGTGCATTTGCTGTGTGGTCCCCGGGGACTACAATGCGGTGAGCCAAAGCAGGCAAATCATCACTTATTTTATCTACTTCACCTGTTACTCCGGTCCAGGCAATGACTGCACGCGCTTCCGAATGGCGAAGGCGATATGCAATATCCTTGGCCCGCAGCATTTCTGAAGATGGGATGACAGCAAGCCCCAGCTTCAAGCATGCCAGATAAATGACATATGCAATAATACGCCGTGGTACTACGACCAGAACTCTATCTCCTTTGTTAAATCCCAGACTTGCAAGTCCACCAGCCAGCCGATTTGCCTTTTTCAACAGCTCTCCGTAGGTGATTTCTTCGTATTCCCCTGTCTCACTTAACCACTTGAGTGCGGTCTTACCAGCCTCATGGTGTTCCATTTCCGAAGTCATATTGTAATATTCAGGCGCAAGCCATTGTTGCTGATCAGTCAAGTTATACCTTCCCCTTTATACATAAGATAAGAGCAACTTCCTTTATGTAGTATAACACGTCTTAGTACCAGGTTCTAATACCAGAATTAATTTATTTGGAAAAAAATAAAATTTGTAAAACAAACGACAAAAAGAAAGAGCCTGAATACAGACTCTTTTCTTTACTATTATTGTAATCTACAACTCAATGTCTACCACTGTAGAAGCCGCTTCCTGCCCGTTTACGAGCAGCACAATTCGGTGCGCTCCCGCATAATGACGACGAGTTGTCAGGTCTGCGAACCGGTGTGTTCGTGTACCCGTTAGACGGGTTCCTCCAGGAACCGTTTTGTCAGAAAGCAAAAACAGTTTGCGTGAAACTTGTCCTCTCGCCTTTACAAAGTCGATGCCATATTCGATGCGAACTCGTACAGGTTCACCTTCTCGAAGCTGAAGCACATAGCTCAGTTCACTGTGATCCCCGATCTTTAATACGGCAGGGTCTGTGGTGAAAGAGGCTGCTGTGACCAGCGGCACCCCATCCGTATCATCCGCATAGCCGAACATGGCCATCACTTCAGGGATGGATTTGCGAATCAGGGATCGACAGCCATGACGCACAATCCAGTCGGTATCAGGATGTGCGCCCTTCCACCGTTGAGCCGTTGCGATGACAATATCGGGTTGATCCTTGGCAATATCGTTCAGGTTGTTGGCTACACTTTTACGTACATACAATGATGGATCGGCCTTCAGCAGTTCTAATACAGCCAATACCGGAGCAGGATCACGTTTGAAGACAGGCAGCGCCTGTCCCCAAGGCAGCCGTGGACGACAACCTTCGCTGGCAAGACGGCGGACGTGTTCACTGGGGTGTCCCGCCCAGGTCATCATCTGCCGCATCATCCGTTCTGGTTCACGCAGGAGGAAGGATCTCACAGCGAACTCCGCAGAGGATTTTGATGTAAATCGCTCCAGTGCATTCATGGACAGGTCCCAATGCTCTTCTCCCTGCCCATATACCTCTACGAAATCAGGGAAAAACAAGTACGGAAATCCGCTACAGTACTCATCAATGGCAAATAATATAGAAAGAGCTTCTTCATAACTACTGGGCAAAAACGCCCCTAATGTTAACGAAATACGCCGTATTCGTTCTTTTAGCTCCAGTTCTCCCCATTTTTTATCCATAACTTGATGGATAAATCCGTCAATGTCGAACGGACTGTATGCAGCCTGTACTCTTTCACCGAATAGACGAAGGAATTCCTCCGTGTACATATTTTTTAAGGGTTCAGCCATTGTATATCTCCTTTTAAATATGAATGTAAGCAAGAAGCGATGAACGAACAATATCTTCGTATATGATAACCATAAATCGTGACCCAGCACCAGCACTAAATGGGGTTAAGAGAATGGATATAAGACACATTAAAAAATGCCAAGTCCTAAGATTAGGACCTGACATTTTTCCATAAACACTACAAATCGAATGAGACTTATATTTTGTGTTGGACAAACCAGTCGGTAATGCGTTGCAGTCGTTCCACGCGAAGCTGTGGGTGCCCTTTACGTGAAAGCTCGTGACTCGAAGCTGGGAAACGGACAAATTGGGTGGGCTTTCCCAAACGACGCAATGCTGTAAACAACTGCTCTCCCTGCTCAATAGGGCAACGTAGATCCTGTTCTCCATGTAATATGAGCAGCGGTGTATTGATTTGCTGTACATAAGCCAACGGGGACTGCCTCCACAAAAGCTCGAAATCATCCCATGGATTCCCGCCAACTTCATCTTCCGTAAACGAGTATCCTATGTCACTCACCCCATACATTGACAGCCAGTTAGATATGGAACGCTGGGTCACAGCTGCGCGGAAACGATCCGTATGCCCGACAATCCAGTTTGTCATAAAGCCACCATAGCTGCCTCCCGTGACACCCAGTCTTTCTGGATCGATGAATGGGAATTTGCGTATAGCCTCGTCCACGGCGCTCAGTAGATCGGTGTAATCACGTCCGCCGTAATCTCCAAGGACAACATTGGTAAAAGACTGTCCATACCCTCGACTTCCTCCCGGGTTCGTATAGATGACTACATACCCCCGAGCCGCCAGCAACTGAAACTCATGAAAAAAGGAATTGGAATACATGGCATGGGGACCGCCGTGAATTTCCAAAATGGCAGGACAAGCCTCCCCCTCCTTAAAACCAGCAGGCTTCATCACCCATCCCTGCACGCGTCGACCATCCTCGACCTCCGTCCAGAAGCTCTCAGGCGCACTGATCTCAATCTCATCAAGCAGAGCATCATTCACTCGTGTTAGCCGTTCCTCGGTCCCTGAATGGATCGCAATCCGAAACAAATCGCCTGGTAAAGCGACATTGGTGGAAGCAGCAATGATATGCTGCTCATCCGAAGTAAACTCGAATTGGTAAATTTCCCGTTCTCCTTGGGTTAAAATTTTAAAAGTTCCATCAAGCGAAAACTGATATACGTGCACATTTCCTTCAATGGTTACCAGCGTATACAGGGATTGACTGTCCGCACTGAAGCGTGGTGGTCCTACATGAAGATGTGAACGCATGTCGCTCATACCCGCATTACCGAGGTGAGCATCAAGCGTCTCACTAACACATACTGCCGTCCCGCCACTGGAGGGAACCGTATACAGTCGAGTCTGAGTAGCGCCTTTGGCATGACGATCATGACCGTAAAAGGCAATCAATGTACCATCGGGAGAGAATGCAGCGCTCTCGATTTGAAGCTCGGAATGAGTCAGCTTAAACGGTACTGTCGCATTGCTATTAGAAGTCGCAGGAGCTACCGTAAACAAATCACTTTGCTTGCGTAAATCCGTATCCTCTTTGGAATGCTCCGCTATTCTAGCGACAAATAAAATCTGTTGGCCATTCGGTGACCAGACAGGCTCCGCGACATCATAAGCGCCGGATGTCAATTGAACCGTGTGCCCTGAAGTCACATCAGTTACATACAAGTGATCACGAGTATCATCCCACAGCCCATAGCCGTCGGATTTAGCTTTTGTTCGATTAACCACTCGTCCCTCAAGCTGTGTCTCCTGCTTTCCTGCGTCGCATGTAGGAGTTGACTGGTTCTCAGCAGTTTTAGCTACAAACGATATGTAGGCTCCATCCGGCGACCAGGCTAATGAACGAACATTGTTCCCTACGTGCGTAAGTTGTCGAGCTTCCCCCCCGCGTGCTGGAATAATCCATACCTGACGCTTGCCGTCTGTCGAACGGAGAAAAGCAAGTTGTGACCCGTCCGGTGACCAGACAGGTGTTTCATCTTTCGGTCCATATGTAAAGGGTATTGGAGTTTTACCTTCGAACGGCAACAGCCAAATAGCCGAGTTGTAGTCTGTCCGTTCTTTATTAATATACTGCTCTACGTAAGCAATTTCGCCACTCGTGGGATGAACAGCTGGATCGCTAACCCAGTGAAATCGATATAAATCCTCAGCTGTTATACGGCGTTTGGTTGTGCCAGATTGCGAGTTGCTCAAATAAATTCCTCCTTAATATTGTCAGATTTGTACAACTTCACATTCAATTAATCCGATTAATTTTATATGAATTTAATAAATATACAATTACGTTACTCTTTTTATGTATCTCTGTCAATTTGTCCAAAACTCAAAGAACCCTCTCTCAGTCATAATGACTCGAAAACACCGCTGCTTCGGTTGCTTTCTTGAGAGAAGGTCATATCTGTTATCGTTCTTCTGTACCGTACGCATTAAAGCCAAGTTCCTCTGCAGGCACAGCCTGCCTGACGATATTTTGGAATTTCTGCTGTGAACTCAGGCTTCTCCAGTGATCGTGTCTAATTTCGGTTAGCAGTCTCGGCTTCATTCTTTTCATGGATGTAGGTGGAGAATAATTCAGGATTCACTACTTTACGCAGTAAATGCATCGTCCCGTCTCCTGTTCCATGGTCAAAAGCATGGATACGTTCATATCCCCAACGCTCGTACATGGATAATAAATAGGGATGTTTTTCCGCAGTGGCTAATGTCACTGCAGGAGCTCCAACCTGATCACGAATAATCATTTGTTCTACCCAGTTCAGCAGTTTTTTTCCATATCCTTTGCCCTGAGCAGCCGGATCTACGGCAAACCACATCACAAACGGAAGATCGGTTATAAAATTAAGGGCTCTATTTTTTAGATGACTAACGGTAGCCTGGATGACACCATCGACTTCCAGCACATAGCAATCATTATTTTTAATGTTTTCTTGAATGAGAGCGACGTCTGCCTGAGCGGCAGGCCATTTAAGCTCCAACTGCCGAATTGTTTCATATGCCTCATACGTTATATACTGCAATCTTTCTGCATCCTCTTGACGTGCCAGACGATAGATCTCGCTCATAGTTCCCCGCCTCCCTATAGTATTGTAATAATGTGCATAAATTTTTTTTAACTAATCCTATCTTTTTAATCAGAAATAAAAGTTAACATAACTGTAGCATGCTCACCATTCAGCGACAAATTAATTTTTTCTATACCTTCATTTAAAATAACAATGTCCCTTGAGGGTTGGAAAGTCCGCAATTCAAATAAAAGCAAAAAAGCCCGAAAGCCGGGCTCCTTTACTTTCTAGACCAATAGAATGCTGTCCCTGTCTCTGGGGCATTCAAACCAACCTGTACGCTGTGTTATTCCGCAGGGGCAACAAAGCTGCGTTTGGCAAACTCGCTGTCCAGCATATAAAAGGCATTGCTGTCTCTTTCAATGCGCTTAAGCTTCTGGATAACACTATCGAACAGAGCTTCCTCTTCGACTTGCTCATCAATAAACCATTTCAAGAAATGGATCGTTGCATGCTCACGTGCATCGAGGGCCAAGTCAGCCAAATGATAAAATTTTTGTGTGTTTTGCTGCTCATGCTTGTAGCCATGCTCAAATACGTCCAGCATGGAATCGTAGCTATTTTTGGGCTCCGGTAATGCTGCCAATGTGGCGCGTCCTCGACGGTCGTTAATGTATCTATACAGTTTCATGGCATGAAACCGTTCCTCCTCTGCTTGTACCAGGAAGAAGTTTGCAAACCCATCTAGACTTTCACTAGAGCAATATGCAGCCATCGCCAGATATACGTGAGCGGAGTAAAATTCAAAGTTCATTTGCTCATTCAGAGCCTGTGCCAAATTGTCATTCATGTCTTAGGTCACCTCGGTCAGATATGTAATGATGTAACGTTCTTAGTGTACCATGAATTTGATCACAAAAAAACGGACGGAAGTGAATTCAGACACACTCACGTTCCGCCCGCCTTGCTCAACATTTAGTTCACAATCAAGGCTCCAGACCCCAGACACGTTTGTCGTTTATATACAAAGGTGTTTTGTCCCAATCTGTATAAGAGGTCTTGGTTGCATCATAGGAAAAATCGTCACTTTCGTTATAGTTGCTCCAATCCGTCTTGTTCATGCGAATCTGAATATCCCCCGTGTTTTCCCCTGCTGCCAGACTTCCCGCACCGGCTCCAAAGGAGATCTCCAAATAATAATCTGCCCCAGTTACGGCCTTATCCAGTTTCACAAACCGTCCCTGAACATTGCCGCTGCCCAATTGTGCATAATCACAGTGAAACTCCTGCCCCTTATCGCCATCTACAGTATAGTAGTATCTCAGCTTGACGTTTTTCAGATCAAGAGCCTCTTTACCCTTGTTTACGACACGGAAGAGTGGTCGAATCTGGTTATCTCCCGGGTTGGTGTCGCCCACACGGTATTGGGCAATTACATCTCCCTTCGCCGGAATCGGGGCTGCTGTTGGCTTGGCGCTGACCTCAGCAGAATCCGGGCTGGTTCCTAAGGAATTTGTTGCACTTGCTACATAATAATAAGTGGTTTCATTCACCACCCCTGTATCCTTGTAAGTGGCGTCAGTTACCGTTGCTATCGTGGTATACGGGCCACCACTGGCTGTGGAGCGCTTAACCGTGTAGCTATCAGCACCTGTCGCTTTGCTCCAGGTTAGTGTAACTTGTGCATCTCCTGCACTCGCCTTTACATTTGCCGGAGCTTTGGGAGCTGTAGGTTCGGCTGGTCCACTACCATTAATCAGACGGTCATACTCTGCATAAGCAGTTGCCATATCTACTTGGGACCAGAAACGGTGATACGTAAATTCTGGCGCACCTTTATCCCATTTTTTGGTCTGTTTGTTCCATGAAGTCGTGTATTTGTCTTTAAGATAGGACCATTGCGGATCTTTAGTGATATTAGGGCGGATGTCGCTATAGCTGGAATACGTACCATTCCCTCCCTTGGACGGATCAGACGGTGTAGCGTCTGTGCCTGGGATCGTGTTGCCTTGCCCAGTCTTACCACTCCATCCGCTCGGGATATATACTTCTTTAGTAAAATAACGATAATAATCCTCACGTGCTTCCTTCGTTGTAATTCCTATGCCGTCGTTATAGCCCCATGCTGCATCAAGCAAGGCTTTGGACAGATCTTTGGCTTCCTTGCCTAACTCGGTGTAGTCTCCTTTTTCAGCTTTTGTTCCGGCAGCAAAGAAGGTAAGCGCCTTCACATAACTGCCCAGCACTCCTGCATCCTGTCCTGGATTTTTGGTTACGACATGAAGATTGGCATTTCCTTTATGATTGGCAAATCCGCTCCAGGTTTCAGGCTTTCCACTCCATTCCAGATTGCTCGGCAGCCAGAACTCACCTTTAGCCGCTGTAGTGGCTACCTTCGGATTTTTGCCACCCAGAATACGCTTGCCTTGTGCATCCAAATAGTAACCCTGCGCATCAGTTACAGGCCGTTCGTTGGCAAATACATAGCTCTTGGACCAAGCGATCCAGTTTTCAGTCACTTGTTTAGCCATTTTAAACTGCTCAGACGAAGTGTCACCTTTCTTGGCCAAAATATAGTACAGCTCCGCAATCCGCTCGACAGGCCAAGCCTGCATGCCAAACCAGTTGTTGGACGGTGGATCTTGATATACAGGAGCCCCTGTATAAGCCATGCCATAAAAAGTGCTCGTACCAGATGGATACGCCTTGTAGGCACCATCCCAGCTATTCGTTGCTCCACCTGCAATGGCCCCCTCATCAGATTGCAGCCAAGTGTAAAATTCCAATTGGCGCTTGAGCGAGGTCGCCCAATCCTGTCCTGCCGTAGGTGAATTTGGTATCAATCCGCTATCCTTATCGGATAATGCATATGCAGCAACGACATTCTGGTAGCCTTGATGCGCATGGCTGGCACCAATCCGCCAAGCCCAGTTGCCGCTTTGGCCCAGTCCGCCGCCCCAAGCCGTATACCATGCCATTAGATAAAGACTGGCATCCTTGCCCGTGCCAGCAATCGGACTTCCATTGGAAGCGCTTCCTACTTTCTGGAAGTATTTATCGTACATGCCGTAACGCAAGAAGTCTCCCATCTTTTTCGCTTTGTCCAAATATACCTGGTTGTCATAACCGAGTTCTTTTGCCCAGTACATGGCTTGAACCGCCCGTGCGTCCGCATCCGTGGCATTCGTGTAGCGCCATTGCTGTGCAGGAGCATTATTTTCCTTGGTGAACAGGCTCATGAAGCCTTCATTAGGCTTGCCAAACTTGTGATTATCCTGCGATGGATGCGGTACAGCCTCCCAGACCGATTCCTGTTCCCCGCGCTGGAAGGTGTTCACATAGGTCGTCGTATGTGACGGATTCAGCAGATTGCCAAAACCGTACCAATTGTCTACATCCAGCAACCAATGCATCAGGTAGGTCTGATTGTTGCCATAGGTTGCCTTCAGCTCAGAGTCCAGCGGGTCCTTGCCAGCACCATACTGACCACTCAGACGGCTTGGGTACTGATCCGGCTGTGGATATTCTGCGGCATAAGTGGCAGGGCTGTTCGGATTATAGTTACTCATTGTAGGCTGCTCTTCCTTACCGTCACCCTCATTAACAGGAATGATATATTTCTCCATGTTGTCCCATGCCGATTCCAAATGACCCCAATCCCCGGTATAATGACCATAGAGAACTTCTAGCCACATCCAATAGCTGTATGCTTCCGAGGTCGTTAAGTGTCCATAGTCAGGCGCCTCACTCATAAGTGTTTCAACGGAATGATAAGGGATACCTTCTTTAGAAAAGTAACCGCTAGCTGGGTCCTTCAGTTGTTTATACATTTGCAAAAAGCGTGTTGATTCAGGGGTTGCGGCTGATGCACGGTCGGGTTCGGCCTGAAATAAACCCAAGCTTAACGGAAGTACCAAAATGGCTGACATGACCATAGAGACAGATTTTCTGAACACAGATTTTCTACTGATCACTTTTGCATTCATCCTCTCCATTATCAATATTGGCTTTACTCAAAATTTGGTTCCGAAAAAAGACAGCACAAAAAGACAGCGCCATCACCTCACTTTCCCGTTATAAAGGTGGAGGACACGCTGTCCATAGCTCCAAATGCTTCACATTGGCCCTGGCAAGAATATACCACACTAGTCGCCAAATGAGAGTCGAAAAATTCTATATGTTTAGAGTTGCACAAGGAAAATTGACGAAATCGATAGGAATCGGTACTATTTCACAAGGAGGCGTTAAAACATGAAAGTGTTGCTGTTGCTTGGCTGTATTGTGATGTTTTTAGCTGTAGCTCTGGGAGCATTCGGGGCGCATGCGTTGAAAAAAAGACTTTCCGCAGACATGATGAGCATATTCCAGACAGGAATTCAATATCAAATTGCTCACGGTTTGGGTTTGTTGCTGCTGGGAGTTCTTGCAGGCAACCTTGCCCATTCTTCTCTTATTGTAACCGCAGGTTGGGTTATGCTGGTGGGCATTCTTCTGTTTTCCGGCAGTCTGTATGTTCTTAGTGTGTCTGGTGTGAAAAAGCTTGGAGCCGTCACCCCGATTGGCGGGCTGGCTTTTTTGGCAAGTTGGGTCATTGTGATTGTGGCGGTAATACAAGGCTAAACAAATAAACAGAGACTTGGAAAAGTAGGCGCTTCCAAGTCTCCTGTATCATGGCCGATTTATTGATGAAGATGAACGCGTCTATGATTTCGTTTACACTTGCTGTGCTTTCTGAGCCGCGATCCGATGACCTTCGATATAGCGTTTGGATTGAGCCATTTCATGCTCCTGAGCAGCTTCCATAATAATATGGACCCCTGGCTTGTACTGCTCCAGCAGTTCCATATATAGAGCATAGTTCATGTCACCAAAACCCGGCGGTACGGTCTCGATCTCACCTGATGATGACAAACGTCGGTCTTTGGCATGTGCTGCGATAATCCGAGGTCCTAGCAGCTGAAAAGCTTCGCGGATGATCTCATCCTGTCGCGCCAGGTTTTCCGTTTTTAGCAAATTACCCGGATCAATCACAACACCAATGTGTGAAGACGGTACTTCCTCCAGAAAGGTAGCTAGCTCTGCTGCTGTTCCGACCAAATGATCGTTAGCAGCCTCTAATCCTACAAATACGCCCCACTTCTCCGCCTCATCTGCTAATTCTCGCACAACTTCTTTTACAACTCTCCAGTCTCGCTCCGAATAAGGGGTCCCATCCTCATTTCGTCCGACTTCAGCTGCAACCATTGGTGCTCCTAACAGACTTGCGTATCGGATCAGCTCTTTGAAACGCTCTACATTTTCACGTAACAATTCCTCATCCTGTACAAAAAAATGCAAATAGCACCCGAGCACTGATATGGATACTCCGTGCTTACGAAATTCCTCAGCGATAGACAATGCCAATCCAGGATTGAACTTGCCAGGTTTATTAAAATCGACATCACTGATCGCTCTCCACGGAGCGAGCTGAACATGAGTAAAGCCCGCTTCACCTACCTTTGCAGCCAACTCGCGATAAGGCAACTTGCCAAACAAATGTGCCAATACACCTACTGTCACTAAAAATCACCTCTTTTTATTTTTGTATTCTACTAATCGCCGTACTCAGCTCCAAGGACTCATTGATGATTTCTGTAATTCGTTCTACTTCATCATGAATAAAGAAGTGTCCTCCCTCAAAGGTAAACACACGAAATTGCTGATCCGTATGCTGTGCCCACGCCTCTGCATCTTGTAGGGCCACCGTGTTATCAGTCAGTCCTGTCAAGGCGGTGATAGGGCAATGTAAAGGCGTGGCTTTGCTCATATACTTATACATCTCGACTGCTTTGAAATCTGCTCTTAATACTGGCATAAAATAGTCATACAATTCCTGATTGTCAAAAATGGCTTCCGAAAGTTGACCATACCTCTGCAAATGCGTTCTGAATTGATCTGCAGGCAGATCATGTAACCACGGGAGATTTCTTGGGATATGCGGTGCCCGTCCACCCGAAACAAATAGATGAGCCGGCTGGCCATATCCTCCAGCCACCAGCTTATAATACAGCTCGAATGCAATCATCGTTCCCATGCTGTGACCGTATATGGCATAAGGATCACCAGGGACTAACTCATGGCTGATTTGATGCAGCAGATCCTCGCTCATCTCCTCAATACTATCCTTAAGCGGTTCCCCAGAACGAATACCTCTGCCCGCCAATTCCAAAGGGACAAGTTTAATCTGTGGAAGCAGCAGCTTTTTCCATTTGAAGCTGACTGATGCCGATCCGCCTGCATATGGGATGAAAAATAATGTGATAGGTGCCATTCTTGCAACCTCCTGTGTTGCGGAATTCTAACTTTTTTATTTTAGCACAAAAAGGTATATTTACCCATTTCAAATATTTTGCAAATTCGAAAAAGAGGGTTGACGAATTCAAGCACATTTTGCATAAAGCAGGAAATGTATTTCTTAAGGAAGAACTGCTGTATGTTTGAATATAATCATGTGTTGGGTCTTTTATTTTTCCAATTTGAGAGGAGTCCTGCGCCATGAAGTATGGTTTCTTCGATGATGCCAACCAAGAATATGTCATCACCACCCCTCAAACTCCGTATCCCTGGATTAATTATTTAGGTAATGAACGATTTTTTGGACTCATCTCCAATACAGGCGGCGGCTATGCATTTTATCGAGATGCTCGCTTACGTCGCTTAACACGTTACCGGTACAACAATATTCCTGTCGATAACGGTGGTCGCTATTTTTATATTTATGCTGATGGAGATTATTGGACTCCGGGCTGGATGCCGGTTAAAAGGGCCCTGGAGCAGTATGAATGTCGTCATGGACTTGGATATACCTCAATTATGGGGGAACGCAGAGGGATTCGGGCTACGCAACTAGCTTTTGTGCCCCTATCCTTTGACGGCGAGGTCCACCAGGTCAAGCTTCAGAACACATCGTTACAAACTAAAAAGATCAAACTCTTTTCATTCGTCGAATTCTGCCTGTGGAACGCCTATGACGATATGACCAATTTTCAGCGTAACTTGAACACAGGCGAAGTTGAAATACAGGACTCTGTCATTTATCACAAGACAGAATACCGTGAGCGCCGCAATCATTATGCTTTTTTCTCTGCGAATCGTCCGCTGGCGGGCTATGACACAGACCGTGAAGCTTTTTTGGGTCTCTACAACGGACTGGATCAGCCCCACACCATCACCGCAGGGCAAGCGTCTAACTCGATAGCCAGCGGCTGGTCCCCTATCGGATCGCATTGCATTGAGATTACACTGGAGCCGGGCGAAGAAACAAGCTGTAACTTTGTACTCGGATATGTGGAAAACCCAGAGGAAGAAAAATGGGAGTCCCCCGGTATTATTAACAAAAAACAGGCTCATGCTATGATCGCGCAATTTGCGGATGAAACCGATGTGGACCGTGCGTTAAGTGAGCTGCGAAGTTATTGGAACAATCTGCTGTCTAAGTACACCCTTCAAAGTCACGATGACAAGCTGAACCGAATGGTGAACATATGGAACCCGTATCAATGTATGGTTACATTCAATATGTCACGTTCGGCTTCGTATTTTGAATCCGGTATTGGACGTGGTATGGGTTTTCGGGATTCAAATCAAGACTTGCTCGGCTTCGTCCACCAAATACCGGAGCGGGCAAGGGAACGGATTATCGACATCGCTTCTACTCAATTTGAAAATGGCGGGGCATATCATCAGTACCAACCGTTAACCAAAAAAGGAAATCACGAGGTTGGCGGTGGCTTTAACGACGATCCGCTGTGGCTTATTGTCGGTACCTCAGCATATATCAAAGAAACCGGAGACTTTGGCATACTGGATGAACAAGTTCCCTTTGACGGGAATATAGATCGTGCCGCTTCGCTGTTTGAACATTTGAAGCGTTCTTTTTATCATGTTGTAGACAATCTCGGTCCGCATGGTCTTCCGCTCATTGGCCGGGCTGACTGGAACGACTGTCTGAATCTCAACTGTTTTTCCGCTACACCAGATGAGTCCTATCAGACGACACAGAATTTGGAGGGCCGCATAGCCGAATCTGTGTTTATCGCAGGACTATTCGTATACACTGGGCCGGATTTTATTGAACTTTGCAAGCGCAGAGGTTTGAATGAAGAAGCAGTCGCCGCTCAAGCACATGTGGATTGTATGCGAACAGCCACATTGGAGCATGGGTTTGACGGGGAATGGTTCTTGCGGGCGTACGACCATTATGGTAACAAAATAGGGAGCAAGGATTGTGAGGAAGGGCAAATTTTCATAGAGCCTCAAGGCTTCTGTGTAATGGCAGGAATTGGCGTTGAAGAAGGCTTGGCTCATAAAGCTCTCGACTCTACACGTGATCGGCTGGAAACTCCCTACGGCATTGTACTACAACATCCGCCTTATTCCCGCTACTATATTAATCTGGGTGAAATCTCTTCCTACCCTCCTGGGTATAAGGAAAATGCAGGTATTTTCTGTCACAATAACCCCTGGATTATGATGGCAGAAGCTGTCATAGGACGCGGTGATCGCGCTTTCGAGCTGTATAGCAAAATTGCTCCCGCTTATCTAGAGGATATCAGCGACATTCATCGTACCGAGCCATATGTGTATGCTCAAATGATTGCGGGCAAGGATGCGGTTCGTGAAGGTGAAGCCAAAAATTCCTGGCTAACGGGTACTGCGGCTTGGAATTTTATAGCTATTACTCAATCCATCCTCGGTATTCAGCCGGAATGGGACGGTCTGCGTATTGATCCGTGCATCCCCAAATCCTGGGGAGAATTCACAGTCACCCGTGTCTTCCGAGGCGACACCTATGTGATTCATATCACGAATCCACAGCACGTCTCCAAAGGTGTAGCTACAGTTACCGTAGATGGCACTGTTCTAACGAATAATATTCTGCCGGTTGCAGGAGATGGAACTATTCACCAGGTAAAAGTGTTACTGGGCTAACGAGTTCGTGCCCTTCAAAAAAATTAGCTTCAACTTCACCACATAGTATCTTATAATACGAGAATGGCTATAGATACATTAAGTGTGGTGACATCATGAACAAGACAAAACGGCTAACTCAAACCATGGATTACAGAACAAAGCAAGCCCGCTGGGTGCGCAAAATGTTATTACTTTACTGGATGATTATAACCGTACATTTTATTGTCCAGCTGGGCAGCTACTTATTCCTTGATTATCCCGCTTCGCCTTATGAATTTTACGTTGGGGTCCTTATTGTTCCCACACTAATCATGAGTGGATCCAACTTACTTGCAGAACTGGCACATTTTAAATTTAACAGGTATTCTTTTGCGATTCTGTTTATGGCAAGCACCGTCATTTGTTGGATGATTATTCGCCTTAACTATGACATTCGGATTATTCCAGCGTTGTGCTTGTTGCCTATTTTCTCTTCAATCTTGTTCTTCAATCGTCGCTTAATATGGCTTTCTTTTGTATTGCAAGTGATCGTCTTCTTTCTATTGCTAGCAATAGATGGATCATTCCGCAGCTATTTGTCAGACTTTGATATCGTGGCGATTCCGACATTTTTGATTATGTCCACCTTTATTGCCCTCATTATTCAGGCCAGCGGCCGCGATTTGTTAGTGGATTTATACAAAACAAAGCGTGCTCAGCAGGAATTAATGATCAGTAACGCGATTATTAGTAAAATGTCCATGACTGATGGTTTAACGAAGCTATACAATCATTTGTCTTTCCAAAACTTTTATGAAAAAGCACTGGAATATGCCGAACAAGGCGCGATCATCCATCTGGCGTTAGTGGATATTGATAATTTCAAGAAGATCAATGACACTTACGGGCATCAGTTTGGAGATAAAATTTTGGAAGGCATCTCGCAAATTATTACAGAGCAGATTACAGCAAATGACATTCCGGCCCGCTATGGCGGTGAGGAGTTTGCTATTTTGATGTTCGAGCATACTTTTGAGGAAGCTTATCAGATTGTAGAGAACATTCGGCGTGAAGTGGAGAAAATGACCTTTCAGGAGAAAATGCAAATCGTTTCTGTAACCGTAAGCATTGGATTAAAAAGCTATACCGAGGATATGAACAAAGACAAAGATGTATTTTTCCAGGAGACAGACGACTATTTGTATCAAGCCAAGCGCTCCGGTAAAAATAAAATTGTTGCTCTTAACCATATCGCTTAATGTAAAAATGCATTTAATGCAACTCCGGCATATAGTTGTCGGAGTTTTTTTGTATGTAGAAACTTAAAATTGAGAAGAGTTGACAATTTTATGGATTGCAAACTAAAATGGTTACACGCGGAATGGTTATTTACTTACGAAAAATAAGCTTTAAGGAGATGGTTTTACATGTCAACACTCGTTATTGTTGTTCACCCTGATCTTGCAGAGTCTCGCGTTAACAAAAGATGGATGCAAGAACTCAAGAAGCAATCCAGTGTGACCGTTCACAACCTGTATGAAGTATATCCGGATGAGCAAATCAACGTTGCCCATGAGCAAAAACTGCTAGAGCAGCATGATCGTATCGTTCTGCAATTCCCTTTTTACTGGTATAGCAGTCCTCCCCTGCTGAAAAAATGGCTGGATAAGGTTTTAACCTACGGCTGGGCTTATGGAAGCGAAGGTGACAAGCTACAGGGCAAAGAGTTGTTGATCGCCTTGTCTGCTGCCAGCGTGGAGGAAAACTATCAACATGACGGAAGAAACAGATATACGATCGAAGAGCTGTTGAGACCTTTTGAAGCTACAGGCCTTCTGATTGGTGTCAAATTGCTCCCTTATTTCGTGCAGTATGGTGCCGGAGTTTTGACAGATGAGCAGTTGGAGCAATCTGCACAAAAATACGTGCAGGCGGTTATTTCTTAATTTACACAAAATACCCCTTGGAAGGTGCCCACACCTGCTTGCCCTACAGCAGACGTTGGCTCCAACCAAGGGGCTTTGCTGATAGAATTACATTTACAGCGTAACCAAGTTACTCGTTACCTGAGCCATGCTTTCTTTAATAATATTGCAGCCCTTGCTCAAGTTCTCCATACTTATCGTTAACGCTGGCATAATTTTAAGTACCGTATCGTTACGCCCAGCTCGCTCAATAATAAGCCCCTTACTAAAGCAGAGAGTTGCAACCTCCTTGGCGAAAGCTTCTCCCAGATGGGTCACATCAATTCCCCAGATCAGTCCCAAGCCGCGAATTTCAATAAGTGGATCCATTGTTTGGATATGTTCACGCAAGAACTGCTGAACAAAAGCTTCTTTTTCCTTCACTTGGGCTTCCAACCCAACCGTGTCTCTGAACTCCAGCGCTGCCTTTGCTCCGACAAACGCTAGCTGATTTCCACGGAAGGTGCCGTTATGTTCACCAGGACTCCAAATATCCAGTTCTGGCTTAAGCAGCAACAAGGACATTGGCAGACCGTATCCACTGATCGACTTGGACAAGACAACCATATCAGGCACAATGCCTGCTCGCTCAAACGAGAAGAACGAACCAACTCGGCCGCAACCGACCTGAATATCGTCAGCAATGAGCAAGATATCATGATCATCGCAAAGCTGTCGCAAATCACGCAACCATTCGTTATCTGCAATATTAATACCGCCTTCAGCCTGTATCGTTTCCAAAATAATCGCAGCAGGCTTCTCCACACCGGAATGAGTGTCTGTTAAAAGCTGTTCCATGTACAAAATGGTATCCATTCCGTTAAATGTGCTGTTATAAGGTATAAAGGTAACATTATTCAGTGGGACTCCTGCGCTCTCTCGCATGGAGTTATTGCTGGTAATCGATAAGCTACCGAGCGACATACCGTGGAACGCGCCCATAAAAGCAAAAACACCATTTCTTTTTTTTACCTTACGCGCAAGTTTCAGTGCTGCTTCCACCGCATTGGTTCCCGTCGGTCCGCAAAATTGAAGCTTATAATTCAAGCCCTTAGGCCGGAGAATACGCTCGGAAAAAGACTCTATAAACTCTTGCTTGGCCGTGGTGTACATATCCAGACCATGCATGATCCGATCGGAGGTTAAATAATCTAGTAACCGGTTTTTCATAAAGTCATTATTGTGCCCATAATTTAAAGCCCCTGCACCGGCGAAAAAGTCAATATATCCCTCTCCTGCCTCCGTGTACAAAACATCGTTTTTCGCTTTGTTGAAAACAACTGGAAAACTCCTGCAATAAGACCTTACATTGGACTCCAGTGTTTCGAATGTGTTCATAAATATTCGTCCTCCCGCTGACCTGATTTTTGAAAAATACAAGCATGGAAAGCAAAAAAAGTGTAAATATGTAATCTAAAATGAGTAGACAGTCTGAATTCACAATGGGATATCCACACCATAAAATCTTGAGTACGATCACAAGAACATATAGAGTACAAAAGAATACAACAGAGATGCACATTGAGAGTAAGATGAATAGAAGATTAAATAGTGGGGTTTTCTAAGAGGTCTGTCAGAGGATGTCAACTCCTATGTAATAAAATACCATAATTTTCATTAAAGTCAATGCATGTTTCTGAGATCTTTTGTTAATTTATTGTAATTTTAGGACATTTCCTTGCAGTATATTGTTAAATAAATATGAAATATGACGTAATATAGTAATAAATCTCAAAAATAGTACATTTTCATATCAAATAGATATATATCTAGATCGTCCGGAGACTGGATTTCCATAATAAAGCTGAGCTTTTGACAGACTGACCAAAGGAGTTTACTCTATCAAAAGAACTTGCTAAATTTAAAAATAGATAAGGAAACACATCATGTCTAATGTTTTGATTATTGAAGATGATAATATGCTGGGTGACACTCTCTCCTTATATTTAACAGGGGAAGGCTACCACGTTACACGAGTGGAACAAGCGACTGAGGGTATTGCCCGACTCGATAGGGTACAGCCCGATATTATTTTACTAGATCTGTTGCTTCCAGATTTGGATGGCGTGAATCCCTGCCCACTGATACGCAAGCATACGGACGTACCAATCATCGTGATTTCTACAGAAAACGACATTTCAGAGCGCATTCGTACACTTACGTTGGGAGCAGATGATTATATTTGCAAGCCTTTTAGTATGCAAGAGCTCAAAGCACGGATCGAAGCTCTTTTCCGTCGGATCAAAATCACACGCTCGCAAGGAAGAGGCATTTCACCTGTAGCTGAACCTGAAACAGGCATTACTTTGGATCTGGCGAGAAGAATGGTTACCGTTAATGGTCAGATGGTAGAGATGACCTATTCGGAATTTGAGCTAATGAAACTTTTTTATATGAACCGAGGAATTGTATTTAGTAGATATGCCTTGATTCAGGCTCTCCGTGGCACAGACTCCTTTATTAATGAGAGGGCAGTGGACGTACATATTAACCATTTACGTAGAAAGATCGAAAAAGACCCCAAGAAACCGCAATTGATTAAGACCATTTGGGGAATCGGTTACAAATTTATGCAATAACGCAGCTAGATCCAGGGAATGGATGATTTAATTTGATTAATCTCCTTTTGAACCCTACTCAGTTGCTCTCTCCAGTCTGGATACAGCTCTCCCCCTGAGGTTTCATTGCTGCGCTTCAATGCTTTCTCCAGCTTTATCACCTTTGCCAGCAGCTCAGTCGCGCACAGATTCCCCGTTCCTCCCTTCAGCGAGTGAATTAATCGAAGAGCAGAAGATAACTGACCATTGTCCATTTTTCTCACAACTCTTCTATCAAGATACTGGTATTCCTGTATCCATTTATGTAGGGCAAATTGAAAAATATACACCTTGCCATCCATACCGGCTATCGCTTTCTCCGCGTGAATACCATGTAATTCTTGCAGCCAAGCTAAATGAATCCAGCTATTTAACATTCTTGTTGCGGTTAATTCATGTACAGGCTTGAGCAGCACATCATTAATGCCTGCACGTAGACAAACCTCCTGCTCAGGCTGCACAGCATCCGCGGTAAAAGCGATAATAGGGAGTCTGTTAAAAGCTCTGTTTCTTCGAATATGTCTGGCCGTCTCAAAACCATCCATTTCCGGCATATGCAGATCAAGCAGCACCATATCCCATGAGCACCGCTCCAGTAATTCTATAACTTCTCTTCCATTTGTGACTATCGTTACCTCAAAACCACGCTCTGCCAAAAACTCAGTGATCACAACTTGGCTAATCTCGTTATCCTCTGCTATGAGGATTTGATATTTTTGTGTTGAGACCCCAACTTCATATTGGAGGTCCATTGTTGCAACAGCTTCCAGACTATGATTATCTACAGACACTGGCTTTTCCTGCTCAGGTCTCAAGCGGAGCACCTCCAGAAGAGCGCTCCGGGTTACTGGCTTAGACAAAAAGGCATCTACCCCCTGCTCTGTAGCTTCAGCGGCTACTTCTTCCAACTGGAACACGGTTGTAAGCCCAATGACCTGAGTCATTTGCTTATCCAGTATATGAAGCCAATGCCTGCGTGATTCAAGCTCTCTAAAGTCTTCCATCCCCATATCAATCATAACCAAATCAAAATGTTCACCCTTTTGAAAAGCGTCTGAATATTCCTGTAAGGATGAAACGGTGAGTGTTTGTAGCCCCAAATCTTGCAGTAGTTCGTTCAGGCTGTGGCCCACCAGTTCATGCTGTGCAATGATTAAGGCTTTGCCGTTTACTGGTTTTTCCAGCTGTGTGCTTCTCGCATTAAAATCCCCTATTTCAAGTTCCACATTAAAGTAAAATTGACTGTACTCTCCTAAACGGCTTTTCACTTCTACGCTACCGCCCATAGCTTCAGCCAATTGCTTGCTAATAGCCAAACCCAGCCCGGAACCCCCATATCTGTGGGTTGATGTACTCACTTGTGTAAAAGGGACGAATAGCTTGTCCATTCCCGTCTTAGAAATGCCTATGCCCGTATCTTCTACCATAAAAGAGACACTCACTCGTCCGTCCTGCTGGCCTACCATTTTTACCTGTAACAATACATGTCCCTGGTCCGTGAACTTAATGGCGTTGGTCAGAAGATTTAAAAGCACCTGTTCCATTCGAAGCGGATCTCCCTTGAACCTTTTAGGTAATTTCGGGTCCACTATGAAAACGATCTCTACTTTTTTATGTTCCAGCAAAATCCCAACGGTATCTGCGAGATGCCGAAGCATGTTTTCCAGCTCAAATTCCGCCTTTTCCAGTTCTACCCTACGGGCCTCCATTTTAGAAAAATCCAAGACATTATTGAGCATGGACAAAAGAGTACGCGAGGAGGCGAGCAGCTTATGGAGGTAATCATGTTGAACGTCAGTCAGTTGAGTCTTACTCAACAGCTTTGAGAGGCCAATGATGCCATTCAGCGGCGTTCGAATTTCGTGGCTCATATGAGCTAGAAAAATACTTTTTGCATGGTTAGATTCACTCATCTCCTTTCTTTTCTGCTCGGAAGCTTTATACTCCGTAATATCCAATACATGACCGATGACATATCTGGTGAGCCCCTCGTCCCTGACAGGATGCAAGGTAATTAAAGCTGAATATTCCCAAAACTCCAATTCAAATACGGTCCGATCACCGAACCAAGCCTGTTTGTAGTATTCGGTAAGCTGCTCCAGTGTTTCAAAGGAAAGCTCCAAAATATCCCCGATACGCTTCACATGCTCCCATTTATTGAAATTGACTTGCAGATTCAGACCCATGCGCTCCAGCAATTCACCATCAAGCAGCATATAATAAAATTCATCCCCCCTTTTCTCCAACCTGAAGGTAAAGCCAGGTTGAACTCGAAGTAAAGTTAGCAGATCATGATTTTTGTCAATCGAACGCTGTCCATTTGTATACCTGGCGGGGATTAGTGCCTGCCCAAACAGAGTAATGAACAATAGACCAACCCCTATTTCCAACCCGCAGGTCAGCAGTGTTCCATCACTTATGCCAAAATATAAGAACAGAACTCCTGCCAGCCCGTATAAGACGCCCGTGAACGCCTGACGAATGAGCTGACGCTGAAAAATCAAAACTAATAATAATATCACGATCGTATATAGCAACAAATCTCGAACCAAGTGTTCGTCCTCCTTGTAATCTCCCATACGTTGCGAGAAGCTGTATCGGAAATATAAAAAACTCAGGACAGATTCCTTATGCCATTAGGCTTAAAGAACTGTCCCGAGCATTCATTGTACTATAGATTCCATAAGGTTCAAGCTCGTTTTAATATTTGAAACGACTGATCATCACCTTCAAATCAGCAGCCATATTGGAAAGCAATTGAGCAGAGGCTGAAATTTCCTCCATGGAAGCCAATTGCTCTTCTGAGGAGGCGGCCACTTCTTCAGATGTAGCGGCATTACCGGTTGCAATCGTCGCCAGCTCATTGGCTGTCGCTGCAATCTCTTGTACACTGGCTGAGATTTGCTGGGCTATCGAAGCAACCTCCTCTACCTGAGGAGTGGTCTCTCGAATGCCTTCCATCGCATGATTCAGCTTCACAATGGTCGCTTTGGAAATCTGTAGCCCGTCCTTCACCTCAGTCGTAACCCTATCCATCGTCTCCACCGTAGTTTCGGTTTCATGTTGAATTTCGCCAATCAAGTTGGCAATCTGGGTGGCAGAACTCTGAGACTGTTCTGCCAGCTTACGCACCTCATCCGCGACGATGGCAAAGCCTTTACCATGATCACCTGCTCTGGCTGCCTCAATAGCTGCATTCAACGCCAACAGGTTCGTCTGATTGGAGATATCGCCAATGACCTTCGTAATTTCTCCAATTTCATGAGAGCGGGCTTGCAAGGTTTGAATCATCCGGTTGGAACGCTCTACTGACTCGTGAATGGAATTCATCTGCTCGCCTGTCTGCTCTACAGATTTTCGTCCTTCCTCAGCTTGCAAGGCAGATTGTCTGGCCAGATCCGCTACTGAAGTCGAGCGTTCAGCGATTCGAGTGATTCCACGTGCTATTTCATCCAGTGCCACCGAGTTATTTTCCAGCCCCATAGTCTGCTTCTCCGCACCGCTAGCAATTTCTTGCACGGCTTGGGACACCTGCTCACTTGCAGCGCTGGTTTGTTCCGCGCTTATCGTCAGCTCATTCGAAGAAAGAGCGACGTGATCTGCACTGTTTCCTACATTCTGAATAACAGATCGCAAGTTGTTCTGCATATTCTGAAAAGCTACTCCTAATAGTCCAATTTCGTCTTTGCTCATGACTTGAATGTCCTGTGTCAGATCCCCGGCACTCACATTTTCCGCCTGTTCTTTAAGTTTTAAAATCGGTTTAATGATGGAACGGATCAGGAAATAAACAATGATAGCACCAATCACAAGACAACCAACAATGGTAAGCAAAGTGCTGATCAAAATCGGCTGAGCTGCTTCATCGACTTCAGATAAATAAAGCGTTCCGCCTATCTTCCAGCCTGTCAGCTTATTGGTCGCATAGTTCATATATTTGAGCTGACCTTCATATTCATATTCGTATTCACCAGTATCGCTTTGAAACATGCGTGATTCAATATCTGTAATTTTGGTGCCTGCTGTCTTCGTTGGATGAACAATGTAAGTATGGTTGCTATCCAGCAATATGGCATAACCCTCATGGCCTACTTTAATATTGTTCAATGTATCTTTAATACCACTAATTTTCAGATCAATGCCAATAACACCCGATCCATCTGTCGTTGCTCTCGACACCGTAACCGTCATCTGCTTTGAATCTGCCGAAAGATAAGGTGAACTAATCGCTGTCTTTGTTGGTCCCTTTATCGCTTCATCATACCAAGGTCTGATACGTGGATCATAATTATCGGGTAATTGCTTTTGTGGATAGGTTGTAATTTTAGCGTCTTTCGTACCATAATAGATAGATTCTGCTTCTGGGTGAAGTGCAGCATATTGCTTAAACAACTCTTCCAGTTTAGCTGCTTGTTCCTCCGTCTCGATCCGATTGCCTTTTAGTCTTTCTGCAAAATATTCTGCATCATGTATCTTGGGCTCAATGGCACTATCAATGATAAAATTTGTACGAATTATAGCCTGCTCGGCGCTCTCTTCAATCTGGTTTCGAATCTGCTGACTAGCGCTCACAAACGACAGAGCACCCACGATCATGGATGGTATGATCAAAAATGCAATAAAGGCCACCATTAGCTTTGTTTTGAAATTTTTACTGAGCATCCTCGACACCTTCCGTTTTTTTTCTGAAAACTTCTTCATTACTAAGCATCTCCATTTCATCGCCAGAATTTTGTAACCTATGGTGAACTGCTTAAATCTTGTCGATGATGACAGGTCACCTGACAGATTCTTTTTCACGTTTTTTCACATCTCTTGCTGAAATGCTTCGATATAAAAAGATATAAACACGCTAGTTGAATAGGTATATGTACTTATTTTTGAGCTCCACAAGGCTGAACGGAACCGGTTCTTTGATATAATATACCTAAAAATTATTAAAAAAAATGCAATGTAGATGTTAAGAAAATGTTAGTTTCCCCACACTATACCTACCTCTTTACATAAAATAATCCCCTTGAAGGTGGCACACATAAGGTCATTTATCGAAATCACCATATGCTACACCCGCAAGGGGATTAAATACGCTTTATTCCATTCTATCCAGCAAAGCCTTAAAATCGTCGATATGGGTGACCGGTGCCTGACAAGCAAAATGCTCACACACATATACGGCTGGTTTGCCATTCACAAGATCGTAATCATGGATATAAGGAGCTAATTCTGCAATCTCCGGCTGTCCTTTATCCTTAAAAATAACAACCATATCCGGCCTAAAACCAGCTTGAACCACCTGAACGAACTGGGCAGTCTGCGGATCATCCCTTTGACCCACAATGACAATCTCTCTCGTCTTTCCCGTCGCATACAACAACGCGCTGAGCAGCGCTGAGTAGCCTGAGGGGTAATGAGCAACCATCCCGCCAAAAGCCTTAAACTGCTTGGCTGCATAGTCTTCCAATCGAGTTTCCCCCGTTAGCCGCGCAAGCCGCACAAAATTATGGGCCGCAATGCTGTTACCCGACGGAATCGCACCATCATAAATTTCTTTGGGTCTGGATATCAATTGTTCGCTATCTGATCCGGTAAAGAATAATCCGTCCCGTTCTTCATCCCAAAACAGATCAATCATATTCTGATTAAGCGTCAGTGCCCGCCGTAGATATTGCACATCAAAGGTCGTCTGGTACAACTCGATCAAGCCCCACACATAAAAAGCATAATCATCTACATAGCCGGGGTAAGCTGCCTGACCGTCCCGATACCGTGCCAATAGGCGTCCATCCCCCCGTCTCAAATGGTTCCACAAGAACGTCTCTGCCTTTCGAGCTTGCTCAGTATATCTGGTATCTCCAAAAGCTTGCCCCGCCTTGGCCAAAGCAGCAATCATCAACCCGTTCCACGAGGTCAAAATCTTGTCATCCTTTTGAGGATGAACCCGCTGCTCCCTAGCAGTAAACAGCTTGGCCCGTAGCTCACTGACCCGCTGCTCCAGCTCTGGCTCGGTCAAGTCATGCTTGTTCGCATAGGCTTCCAGATTGATATCAATCAGGTTTGGAATATTGTGGCCTTCAAAATTACCGTAAGGTGTGATTCCGTACAAATCGTTGAAAAAAGCGGCATCCTCATCGCCCAGTACAGACTTTATCTCGGAGTCGCTCCAGACGTAAAATCTACCCTCTTCTCCTTCAGAATCCGCGTCCTCTGCCGAATAAAAGGCACCACCTACATCCGTCATGTCTCTTGCGATATATGTAAAAATTTGTTCAGTGATTTGTCGATACAGTCTCTTGCCTGTCACCTGCCAAGCCTCTGTATACGTGATGGCCAACAAAGCATTGTCATACAGCATTTTTTCAAAATGCGGCACCAACCATTTCTCGTCCACTGAGTACCTTGAGAATCCCATGCCTACATGGTCGTAGATTCCGCCCCGTGACATCGCATCCAGCGTCTTCTCTACCATTTCCAATGCCTGTTGATTCCCCGTATGTTGTGCATATCGCAGCAGAAAAGACAAGTTATGTGGAGAGGGAAACTTCGGCGCTTCTCCGAAGCCACCATATTCATGATCGAAGGTGTGGCTGTATTCATGGAAAGCTTTATTCAAGCACTGCTCATCCAGTTCACCGCGATAACCTGCAAGCAAGTCCTGTCGTTCATGCTCGGTAAGTACCTGCTCACTCAGCTCCATCAGCTCATCCGGCTGTTCTTTCCAGCGGATTCCCACCTTACTCAGCAACTCCAAAAGTCCGACACGCCCAAACTTCTGCTCCTTGGGCAAATACGTACCCGCAAAAAAAGGCTTCTGATCCGGCGTCATCAAAATCGTCAGCGGCCAGCCCCCATGCCCCGTCATCGTCTCACAGATAGACATATAGATATGATCCACATCCGGACGTTCCTCTCGATCCACTTTAATGGATACGTAATCCCGGTTTAATACCTCAGCTACCTCTTCATCCTCGAAAGATTCTCTCTCCATTACATGGCACCAATGACAAGTTGAATAGCCAATCGACAAGAAAATAGGCTTGTTATCACGCTTAGCAATTTCAAAAGCTTCATCTGACCAAGGGAACCAGTTTACCGGATTGTAAGCATGTTGTAATAGGTACGGTGAATTTTCTTTGGCTAATCTATTCGGTTTGCTGCTCGTTGACATGGGGCATCACCACTTCCGTAGTTGGATTTTATGCTTGGTATTATTTTACCCTAAATGGGTGGTAAAAGTCGGAAGAACAGAAAAAAGATAATGACTCTCAACCGAATCTATCAATAAATTATTTATTCAGATCATAAGTAGGTATGAAAAAGCACCGTCGGATATTCTCCAACAGTGCTTTGTTTACTGCAATCGTACCTTATTAGCCTTTAGCATTATACTCATTAGCGTTTATATCAAATATGTTCAGAGCTTTCAGTAAGGCGTGTTCACTTGTTCTGGTCCCTTCTTTTGAAAAATGCGCATCTGGAAAAGCGGGAGACATATGATGGTATCCGGGATAAACATGTAATTCCACTAAGACACCATCAAAGACCAGTTGTTTAGCAAAAGATAAGGCTTCATCAATAAATAAATCAACGGTACCTATATTTATATAAGTCGGTGGTAACCCGGCCAATGACTTTGCACGGGCTGGCACATAATACTCACTTACCTCCTCAGAACCCGGTTCAATCCCCAATACAGATTTCCAGCCAAAATAATTACTTTGTTTTGTCCAAATAAACTCTCCTGCGTATGGATGCTCCGGTGCGATACTTGTGCGGTCATCTAGCATTGGCCTCATTAATCTTAGATGATGGATTTCGAATTCCTTCTGATCGCGAATGTACAAAGCTAAGCCAGCCGCCAAACCACCACCAGCGCTACTGCCCCCGACGGCAACTTTCTGAGTATCTATCTCTAACTCTTCCGCATGTTCAATACACCATTTTAGGCCCGAATAACAATCCTGTAACTGACTTGGCTGTACATGCTCTGGCGCTAGGCGATAGTACACAGATACACAACAGAAACCATGTTCTGCAGCAAGAGCTGCATTAGCAGGACGATCCACGACTGGACTTCCTAAGACCATTCCGCCTCCGTGTATAGAATAATATAGAGGCAACTTATTATGCTTTGATTGTTTGGGCTTAATGATTTCTATTTGAATATCTGGACCACTAAAATAACTTGGCACAACCTTTTTTTCCAATGTAACAGGGAACATCTGCGTTACATCTAATGGTTGCATCATTTGAGATTGGTTTTTACGTGATTCCATTAGTGTAGATTTGGTAAGATCGGTTGTTGGTATTAAATCAACTGCACTGATAATTTCTGGATCAATCAGATGTCTACTTCTACTTTTTTGCTCCCCCATGGTAGTCGTTTCCCCACTTTCTTTTTTCAATGACAATGAATCAACACATGTTTCCCTTCATTTATTCAGAATCGGAACCGTTCCAAATCCGTTGTTGCTGTCGTTTATATTCATATTTTAAAGATTAAAATAAGCTTTATAAATGAAAACAACGAGTTAGAATCATTTTTGACATAAAAACAATAATGAAAAAATGAGGTGCAATCCAATCTTTTGCCAAACAAAAAAACGTGACCGGATTGGTTTTTCACCGCGATCATCCAGTCACGCCCTAAGCTCACCATTTTATGAGCCAAAACTAAATTTATTGACGCGAGTATAGCACCACGCCACTTTGCAAATAGGTGTTTTATGTCCACTTCATGGGGTATCGATCGATATTCGCTGGCGTATCCCCCTACTTTTTATGTGAATACACAATTTTTTTAATGGTTTCGGTAGAGAGAAAAAACTCCTTAGCTAATTGCTCAATACTGCTACGATTTTGAAAAGCATTTCTGATCGCGGCATTTCGCTGTTCAAGCAACCTTCTCCCGCCACTCAAACTGCCCCAATCCATATATTCCGTTTTTGGCTTAGGAATATACAGAGTCTCTCCTTGAACATATTTTTGAATTTCCGTAATTAGTTTTTGAGGTAAAACTTTTGTAGCATTCGTATATCTCAATTTTGCTCGCTCCTTATTTTGATTCTTTAAAATAAGGTGCAAAGCCAAAAATATTAAAAAAGCTTGTTCAGCGTTAAAAAATTGTTTCGCCCCATACAAAGTAACGCTTTCTCAATAATTGGCTTTGCATGAGTGTAAGAAGTCACAGACAATCCCAATAGATTCTCCATCAGTAGGCACCCCCTTTTACTTCGCAAGTATAGCATAACTCTGCTCACCTGATCTTCATCCATTTACGAGGTGCTGTCGGGACGCTTTTTTTGCTCGACTCTTGTTATTCGTAAGCCGATGTTTTATATTGACATAAGAGTAGGTCAAAAACAAAAGAGGTGAACGGACGAGATGTCTCCACGAACGAAGGAACAAAACGAAGAGATCCGGCTGCGGCGACTGGCACAAATCCGGAAAGCCACTGCCGATGTGTTTTTGAATAAAGGGCCTTTACTGGAAATCCGTGATGTGGCCGTGCAGGCGGGACTCGGCTATGGCACGGTATACCATTATTACGGCAATAAGGGTGATCTGCTCCACGATCTGCTATGGGACGCGTTGGAGCGGTCCGGGGGATGGTTGGAGGCCCCGCGTGCTTCGGCTTCGGGGCAGGCGCCGGCGCGCGGGCATTTCGGCTTGGCTGTGGCGGCAGATATCGGGAACACGTCTGCCGCGGATTCCCAAAGCAAAAGCCGCGAAACGGCCGTTACCGCAGAGCTTGGCCCCGTCGCCGCCGCTGGCGTCCGGCTACTGCAGCTTTGGGCGGAGGACCACGCCCTGTACCTGCTGCATAAGCTGGCCGGTGAGGGCTTTGCCTCGCTGCCTGAAGCGCGCTCGGCCCCACTCTCGGCCGCTTTTCGCCGGGAGGTGCTCGCGCCGCTCGCCGCTTTGCTGGAGACTGGGCGTGCGGTGGACGAGGTTGCCGCTTCCGGCGAAAATACGGCAGAGTCGCCGTATCGGCTACACCACGCGGAAATGCTGCTGGCCGCCTTGGTCGGCTGCGCCTCGCTTTCGCTTCGTCGCGGAAAGCTGCACGAGGAGGCCAGGGATATCGCCCGGTTTTTAAAATTATAGAATGGATAAGGAGCGAATCATCAAAGATGATCATCTTAAAATCACCTAGAGAAATCGAAGAAATGAAACCGGCAAGCCAGATCGTTGCGGACTGCTACCGCGAGGTGGTCAAACTGATCGAGCCTGGGATTACCACTCGGGAAATCAATGACTTTGTTGCCAGACACATCACCAAGCTAGGCGGCAAGCAGTTTACGAAAGGGTACAACGGTTTCCCCGCCGAAACCTGCATTTCGGTCAACGATGTGGTCGCCCACGGCATTCCTTCGAACCAGGTGCTTATGGACGGCGACTTGCTGAAGCTCGACATCGTCGTGGAATACGGCGGATGGTTCGGTGATTCGTGCTGGTGCTATGCGGTGGGCAATATCCGGCCGGAGGCGCAAAAATTAATGAAGGTGACAAAGGAATGCTTGGATTTGGGGATTGCCCGTGCACTCCCCGGGGGCCGGCTCGGCGACATAACGTCGGCGATTCAACAGCATGCGGAAGCAAACGGGTTTTCGGTTGTACGCGATCTGCTCGCGCACGGGATCGGACGGAGCCTGCACGAGGAGCCGAGCTACGAGCATATCGGCATAGCTGGTAAAGGCATTCGGTTAAAGGAAGGCATGGTGTTTACCATTGAACCGATGATCAACGAAGGTACGTTTCGTATTACGATCGACGACGATCAATGGACGGCGAGAACAGCCGACGGCAAGTTGTCGGCACAATATGAGCATACGATCGCAGTTACACAGGACGGCCCACTAATTTTAACGGCCCAGTAAGAATAAAGACAAACAGTCGGGAATGCGTCATTTTAGGAAATAAGTCGCCAACCCGGCCTGCTTGGTCTGACGAAAGTTCGTAATCCGAAACGCGAAAAAGCGCTGGTCCAGCCTGGGACCAGCGCTTTTTTACATGGTTTGTAACTTTACAAATTTACGAAAAACCACATTGCTATGCGTTTTTTTAATTACATTATTTTTAATCAATCTACTAGTTGTTACGGATTTACACTCTCTGCTTGGCTAGCCTGTCTTGCGTGTGTTTTCTCATTGCAAATCTTGCTATGGGCTGAGCAACCAATAGCTCAATCCAAAATGCTACACCAAAATTTCTAAACCAACTATGAAAGAAGTTCTGAAAAGGTTCTAGGCTTATTTGTTTCGTACCCACCCAAGTTCCTATAATGGTTAGAAGAATAGATAAGACCGTGACATTCAATAAAGTATTCAATAATACTCTAGCATTAAATCCATCTGTTTGTCCTACGAGTTTTGGTAACACTTTACCCACTAATGGTCCAGCAACCAATCTTACTAACAAAACAACGATAATCCACATAAACGGAATAATCTTTAGCGTTTCTAAATAATTTTTTGTACTAAAGCCGCGTTCCAGGCCCATAATAATCGGGGCGATCGTGTTTACTGAAATAATTGAAATAATCAATAAAAATAATATACCTTCTTTTGCGTTTTGAGGCAGTCTTTCTTCCTTATACATGTTGTTTCCCTCCGAAATAAAAATATTTCAGATGGTAGACGTATCATGCAACATATATTTTTGGTCATTAAAACTAGTACCAATATCTCTACACACTGATCTAACAATTATAGCAATTTTCTTAAAACAAAGTAAGGATTTCAAAACATTTTATCTGAGTGACATTCGTTGACTATGAAGATCCTTGACTGTCTCTACAGAAATAAAAAGAGAATAACAGTAGGCTGCACTGCTTCGAGCTAATGATGTAAAATATAAACAAGCATAAAACTCACAAAGGAGTATATGAACCAGATGAACAATTTTCTGAATGAATTTGAGGAAAGATTTAGAACAGGATTTCTAGATGATCTTAAAAGCATACTGGAAGAAGTGAAGAATGAGAAGGTTTACGCCTGTGCTTTTGGAACAGACAGCGATTTTGTCACCTTATTTCTAGCTGTTAATACGGAGGAATCACTTGTTAGACATGTCACAAACATGAAAGCCGAAGGCCTGTGCGACAGCAAGGAAGATGAAAATTATTACAGATGGGGATTAAGCGAATATCAATATGGCGATACAACACATCTCAATCATATTAGCAAATTTCTGTATGCAACCGAAAATGTGTTGGATTATAAAGATGAAATGATAAAAATTATGGCCAAGGTCGTTAAAGAAACCGACGATGTACTTTTTACTCAATTCGGCCAATCCAAAGAAGATATTATTTTTTTCGTGTCCATGACGGATGATGATATGGCCGAGGAACTGGAAGATCAATCTGTAATGCAGATGACAAATGCCAATTTAGTTGATGGCTTCTTGCATCGTTATCAATAGAAGTCATTTGAAGCAACTCACGAACAGGCAAATTGCAGTTGCTCTTTGGTGTGAAAATAATGCTTTCCATGTTCCATCACTTTTAACTGGCAATGAAATCGGCTTGCAAACGTGGATATAACATCATATTCAGACAAGTCATCTTCAGAGCCATAAAGAATGGCAGTTGGCTTATTCCATGTATCAATTGGATGTGTTTTAACATAGCAATAATAATCCCAATCAAGTGTTTGCCCAATGGGTGTAGATATTTCTTTTTCAACTTTTAATCTCTCGTCGCTAACACTGAACCATGTCATCATATTTTTGATTATTCTATCCATATCTAGCACCGGAGAAAGAAACAGACATTGTCTAAGTGGGAAATGATTATAAGCAAGCAAACTAAAATACGCACCCATGCTACAAGCGAAAGCACTAATGTCATACCATTGTCACCACCCCACAAAATTGCCGGGATGCCCTCTATTATCAATTTTTGCTTCATCATTACTTTATCCTCGCTTAATACAGCCTGTTGTTGTCTTCCTTATCAAAATATTCTTTGTGGTTCTATCCTATGATACTACGATGATGAGAGAAACTACGCCGCCATCATACTTAAGGTATCGAAATTCGTTTGTTTTGCTGAAATGTGACTCCAGAGCAGCTTATTATTGACGATACCGATCATCACATCTGGCTCCATGACATCCTGATAAGAGAGCATAACCAATGTTGCAATATCTCCCATCTGATATGCAGCTGTCAACGCTCTTAGAAAAGTTTTCGATTTTTCACTTTCCGGTAAAGATAATTCTCCTTTGAGGAGTTCCTCCTGAACTGCTCCTAACGATTTTCGTGCCCGATGAAGTGCAACTTTTACCGCTCCCTCTGTTGTGCCCAGTATGTCGGATGTTTCACTAATCGAAAATGCGAACACATCTCGCAGCAGGAAGACAGTTCTCTGAAGCGGTGATAGATGATTCATTAAGGACTGCAACGCTATCTCAATTTCAAAAGTTCCATGATCCGCTTCAGTCACTTTTGCTTGTTCCCTATTCAATATCCGAGTGAAGACTGCTTTTCTCCGTATCTCATCAATCCAGGTGTTTTTAGCAATCCGCAGCAGAAGCGCTTTGGGATTGGTATGTTCGAAATTGTTTAACTTTCCTAATGCTTTTACCCAAGTATTCTGAGCCAATTCTTCCGCATCCCAATTTGATTTCGTAAGCGACAGACAGTAACGCTTCAGGACCGCCTGTAATTCGTCAAAGTTGTGGATGTTCACTGAATTGTCTGTCATCTGTATAGAATCATCTATGTTCATAGGCCTTCTCCTCCACAGTCATATTCTGCCCTCTGCTAAAGCAAAACCATTTGCTACCTTCATTGTAAACGAATTAGGGGTTGTAGAAGTTACACCATATACGCAAATCGTTTTTCTAATAAAAACTCCGTATCTTTTTACAGTCTGGGTTCGTTTACAAGGAGAAATCAACTGAACCAAGAAAATGGGGGTATACAAAATGAGTGTTTATGTTCCTTATGTTGTTGAGCAAACCGCTCAAGGTGAACGATCATACGATATCTATTCCAGACTGTTAAAGGATCGCATTGTGTTTGTAGGAGCAGCCATCGACGATCAATTAGCCAACAGCATTATTGCTCAATTATTGTTTCTGGCGGCAGAAGATCCGGAAAAAGAAATCTACATGTACATCAACAGCCCGGGTGGCTCTACTTCCGCAGGATTTGCCATTTATGATACGATGCAGTACATCAAACCTGATGTGCATACGATATGTACTGGATTTGCTGCTTCGTTTGGCGCGATCCTCTTGCTGGCTGGCACCAAAGGGAAACGTTCGGCACTACCGAATAGTGAAATTATGATCCATCAGCCGCACGGCGGCGCACAAGGGCAGGCCAGCGATATTGCGATCAGCGCCAAAAGAATTTTATTAACTCGTGAAAAGGCAACCCATGTCACAGCTGAACGGACTGGGCAACCTTTGGAAAAAGTCGAGAAAGACATGGACCGGGATTTTTTCATGTCTGCTCAGGAAGCACTGGAGTATGGCATCATCGATCAAGTGATAACTTCTTTGTAGAGTATGCACAAGACTTAATGATCCCCTGCTCTGGCCAAGAAACTACAAGAAAAATACGAGGTGATTTCATGTTAGCAAGTTTGCAAGGCAAGGAAGTAACTATTCATTTCATTGACGGAACATGTGCAAGCGACGGGGTATTGGACCAGATTGACGACAAGTATGTTAAATACCTTACGCAATATCAGACGCTTGTTATTCCTATTACGTCCATTCGCACCGTAACCATTGATATTAAAGAAAGACAACCTTACAGAGTTGGATTCGCCCCATAAATCTACCATAGTATCACAGGTAATCGCCGATCCCACAAGTTTAAGCCATCCTTCCATGATTTGTGGAATCGGCAACCCGCATGGGTGAAAATTTCATTTTACGGAGGCATGGTATTATGGAAATCTCAAAGGGAGTGGAAATGCTTCAACTAGATTTTCATGGGAACAGGATTCATCCTATTCTGTTGTGGGATCGAGAAATGGCAGTGTTAGTAGATACAGGATTTCCAGGACAAATCGAAGATTTACGCATGGCTATGGAAAAGGTAGGCGCGTCGTTTGGCAAACTAAAAGCTGTGATTTTGACACATCAGGATGTGGATCATATAGGTTGTCTTCCTGAGATTTTGCAGGAGTGTGGCAACAATATTACAGTATATGCGCATGAGCTGGATAAGCCGTATATTCAAGGGGAACTCCCTCTTTTAAAAGATGGTCACCTTGAGAATCCCCCGAAGGGCAGAGTGGACAATACCTTAATAGATGGTCAGGAACTGCCGTTTTGCGGAACAATTCGAGTCATCCATACGCCTGGGCATACCCCTGGTCATATCAGCCTTTATTTGAAGCAAAGTAAGATTCTCATTGCTGGTGATTCGATGTACAGCGAAAACGGGATTCTCAGAGGAATTCATGCTCCGACTACACCTAATATAAGTGAAGCTCGACTCTCATTGAAAAAGTACTTGGATCTCGACATTGCATCGGTGGTTTGTTATCACGGGGGATTAAGTAATGTAGAAGTTAATGACCAGCTATTAGGACTTAGCAAAGGATTATAAAATTTACTCTTAGTTACGATATCAAAACTGGATTCCCTTGTAGATCGAAAGGGTCCGGTTTTTTCAGTTATGTGAGATGCCTCCATGTAGCGACTATCACAAAAATTCAATAAGAATTAATGATTGCTGCTTCCGTTGGCGGTGAACAATACTATTAAGAAAATTTATATGGTTCAATTCTTTCTAGATCTTTCATAATACAACAAATTGATTAACCCTCGAAACTGTAAATACAAGACCCCACTTTAACGAGATCGGAAGATACTGAATTTCCAATGCATATGCCAATATTTTTCTTCTCAGCTATTGAAGTTGAAATTTGAGCTAACGCTTAACTCAATCAGGCGAGGTTCTGGAACTCGGGTGTGGTACAGGATTGACAACCATTCACTTATCAAAATAGGGATACATATAACAGGTACTGATATTTCTTCATCAATGCTTGAATATGCGCGGGTTAAAGCTCAAGGTTTGCCTGTGGATTTTATTGAAGCTGGTGCTCGTACATTCGATCCGAAAAGCGTTTTTCCATGATATATTCGACAGAAAATGCATTCCAGGCATTTTTGAGCGATGAGGGTCAACGAGCCTCACTCGAAACCGCCTACAAGCACCTAGAGCCAAATGGGTTGTTTGTTTTTGAAACCCGAACCCCCTTGAAAGTATATTTATCCAATCAAGAGGAAAGCATCTGGGGAAATTTTATCGATAAGGATGGAATTAAAGTCAAGGTTTCTGGGACACAGTTGTATGATTCAAGTAACCAGATCATGCACTGGGCGACGTTTCGTGATTGGGGATCGAAGAAAACAACTTCTCGAATTGCATGTCGCTTTACTGATAATGACACGCTTCAGCGTTTATTAACGAGCCCCGGCTTTTGTATCGAAAATCAATATTCGGACTGGGATAAAACACCGTTCACGCCTTTATCTCCTTCTATCATTAGTGTTTGTCGAAAAAAACATTGAGCCCAGAATGAATAATCCCGGGACGTTCATCCCAAGTGTTCGCCGACTGCGCGTATGCACCAATATTTCCTAATATCAAAAACTTATTTCTCCTCAGCGTTCGAGGTGAAATAAGTTTTGAACTGAGTACATTTATCTAGATGAACAGGAGACTTACCACTCGACTTCTTCAAACAGACGGAAAAGCATCTTTTTTTCGAATTCATCTAAAATTTCAAAACCAGTTATCTCATCTTCTTTTTCTCCAAGTTTTATCATAGTAGCGATTGCTAAGTCTCCCACCTTATAGGTACCTAAAAGCTTATCTTGAGGTTCCCTTTTTAAAGACAATTCATTTAATTTTTTTAATATTTCCTCTGCACGAATGCCTTCTTTTCCGATATGTGTCATTGCATGATATAAAACTATGGGGTTTTTTTCTTCTAGCAAATTTTCTAACTCATCTATTGAACATTTTCCTTCTTCTAATTTTTTTACTATATTCATTTTATTCCTCCTGAATTATTTTAAATGACTTGTTAGTAATTTTCTTTCTTGAATATAATTTTCAAATAACATATTTGCAATATCATTACGTCCCAAATCTTCGGCAATTTTTATTTCTCTCATATATGCATTTAATTCCATTTTCACACGATTTATTGTTTGAAAATGGTAACTCATTCCGGGGAATCCATGCTTTGAATCGTCCAGGTAATGAGTATACTCATGAATTAATGCTCCTATAGAAGCGTCTTCATCTATTATTAGTTGGCCGGGCCCACCTTTGCTAGGGGAATAAGCCATTGTGTTGCCTTTATATATAACTTCTACTCCCTCTGAATGTAATTCGTCAATAATTTTATTCCATTCTTGTGGATGTGACTCTCTTCCGGGTCCAATAACTTCTTTTAAAGGATCATCGGGATTTTTTCTAAATTCTTCACCAATATCTCTATAAAACTCTCTTCCAAGAGCAGGGTGCTGTTCACTATCTTTTAAGATATTGCTCGTACTTTTAGCGCCTTCATACTTAACGGATCCCTCCAAAAGATTTTTGGGCTTAATCAGTGCTTTGGTCGACGTAGAACCTATCATCAATCCTGCTGTACCAATCATATTAGCCCAGTGTTCCTTTGACCACGCATTGGTAGGATTGAATGCACCCTGAATCATGCCTGTTACTCCAAATGTACCGAAATTGAGCATGTCATTCCATGAATCGTTTTGTTTGGCTGCTCGTTCCATGTACCCTTGATACATTCCTTTTGGAATACCGTACGTCATATAATCCATGAAGCTCCAGAATGAATCAAATTTTTTCTCATATCGTTCTGAATTAGCTACTACAAAATCCTGACCAAGCTCTGCTAAAGTATCCGCCGATTTTTGGAAAGCATTTCGAGTATCTGGAGCAGGAACAGAACATGAATTAGGTGGAGGTGGTAAACAACTGGCGTCAATATTACCTGTTTCCAATAAATCAGTTAATCTAAACTTATCTGCATGATGGCGCAATTCTTTTGCAATAGAATCTGTAAGTGTAACAAATTCATTCATATTCTTCTGGGATGTTTGAAATCTGTAATAGAATTGCTCCTTCGTTATGCCCTCCCAGAATCGTTCCATAAACGAGATATGCTGCGATAACTTACTATTCATCTGCATCACCGTTTGCAGCGCAAGCTCAAACTTCTTAGAGACAGCTATAAGATGTTCGGGTGTCACTTTAATGGTTGTCATAATGTACCTCATTTTGAGTTCGTTAGGACATAATACCATTATTCTAATTTATGGAAAACCTGCTTCATTCCTAATTGTTATAAGAATCAGAAGACTTATTCCCTATGACCTCTGACTTATATTTATTCAAATACTTCTCTTTTGCTGTCCATTCCTAAAATACATCTTACTTAAGTTATATGATTCACCTTATAAAAATAAGCCGATACATTGAAAGCTCGATCTCTTAGTTTCGGTAGTTTATCCCATCAATTATTTCAATTATCGTCAAAGCCCCTGCTTTGTACCCTGAAATATAATCTGAGGCAGATAATATAGAAATCAGTACATCATTTAAATCGGATAGTTCTTCGATTAATTCGTAATCTTGTTCCGACAATTTTGCTTTTAATGCTTTCATAGAAGCGGATATTTTCTGATGAACTAGCTCAAGCTCAGGGTTTTTAGGTTTGGTTCGTTCGCTTGGGTACCATTTTCCATAGTATAAATCCTCCAAGATACTCATATATTCATCTTCTTCTCCCTTTTAATAAGATTTTGTGTAAATTCCAGAATCGTAGATGCATTTTGTTCCCTGAAAATAGAATATCCCATTGTAATGTCAATAATGATGATTTAGCGAATATATCACTAGAAACCATTAAAAAGCCCTACCCCGTAGGATAGAGCTCTACTTTTCTAATGACAACTTTGACAAAGTTGCATTTTCTACTCTAATTATCTGATCTAATTGTTCGGGTGATTAAACTAATTTGGCATCGAAGTGTGTTTTGAAATTGAATCGATAATTAAATCCCAGTCGTCATAGTGAATCTCATGTCCGGCACCTTCCAATGCTAGTAAAAACGCACCCGGAATTTCGTTAGCAAGATGTATTCCGTGTTCATAAGGGATAATCGGATCTTCAGTACCGTGTATAACCAGTGTAGGAACGTTTATTTCCCCTGTCCTAGCCAAATAGGATTCTCCACCTGACAGCATTGCGTGATTATTCATACTAGCCATATTATTGCTTCTTTTCCATTCTTCTTTTGCCAATTGATAAACCTTATTCTCATCGAAGGAATGCTTTGAACCTACTAGAATTCTTGATCTACCCACCACAAAATCAACCACCGATTGTTCGTTCGTCCAATCTATTGCTTCCATATTCGAGAAATAGTCCATAACCTTTTCCTCCATCGGTGGAAGATCGGGAGCAAAATTGGACGTGGCTAAAAGAGTCACCGTTAATACTCTGTCTGGATGTCGTAGAGCTATCATCTGAGTCAGCATTCCGCCCATAGACATCCCTACGATATGCGCTTGTTCAATCTTATAAGCATCCAAAACTCGAATCGCATCATCTGCCATGTCTTCAAAAGTATAGTCTGGTTGACCCGGTTCATAAGTTGTAGAACGTCCGACATCTCGGTTATCGTAACGAACGACAAAACGACCTGTATCAGCTAAACGCTGGCAGAATTCTTCCTCCCACCAGATCAGTGAGGATTGAGCGCCCATAATCAGTAATATTGCTGGGTGAACTCGCTCGCCGAAACTCTCACTACAGATTTCTATTCCATCGCTTTTTATAAGTAGTTCATTCATGTAGAATTCCTCCCCTCAATGATATATAACAAAAAAACACCGAATATTACCTTCATCACTTATCCTCATTAAGTACTTCCAGTGCCTCTCCCTTAGACAGACAGGAATTACCGATCTACTCGGTCGCTAGTTTAAGATATTTTGTTGCAAGAAATTTAGAAAATCTCTTTGCATAGAGCCAAGCGTAAGAATTTTTTTGATTATCCTGAACCTACTGTGCTGGCCTTTGATTTTAAATGACCATATTGCAGAAGACAGGTGTCCAGAATGATATTTTTGTTCCTGTAAATCAGCTATTTCATATTCAACTTTTTGTACTACTTTTGTGGAAAATAGATTGAGGAAAAGGATAATAATCCTATCATTATTTAAGAGTAATATGGCTCGACTTGTATAAGCCGAAAAGCTCTGTGGAGTTGAATAGCAGATGAGCATGTCAGATTCTCTATAAGGTTCTGCTAGCTTGTCGATCAATTTTTTTGTAATGAATAGCATGATCAAATCCCTCTCTATCTGGATGTTTAAATGAATTGACAGTAAAGAATATCCGTCAAAAATATTATACTACACAAGTAAACTATTCCAAAAAAAGATAGTCATCTGTAGCCTGTTTGAATAATTGGATGAATTGAAATTTGGATAAATTAAGCTCTTTGCATAGTATTATTGCAGGTATTGTATCCTCCACCGTTAAAGATGTTATTAATCTTAACGACAACGAATAAAATCATGGATTATTGTGGTATTATTTCGGATTATTGTTAATACTACGAATCTGAGGAGGGTAATAATGAAGTTACATACCAAATTTTCAAGACAATTATGCCGGAATATCGAGCTCATTTGTGACTTCATGGGAAACAGTTCGGATTTTGTTGTTCGTGAAATCACAGCTGGCCATAAACACGCCGCTCTTTTTTATTTGGACGGCATGACTGACATGCAAAAGGTACAGGACAACGTGATCCGTCCGTTGCATGATCGTGTCTCCTCTGATGAGATTACTTTATCGTTATTGAAAAACGCAATTTTGGACATTGGTGAAGCAAGCTTTACTCAAAACTTTGAAGATGCCTTGGAACAGATTCTCTCGGGTGGTCTTCTCCTACTACTGGACGATATGGATGAAGGTCTGGTCATTTCTTTGCCTGGATGGGAAGAACGCAGCATTTCGGACTCGAAGACACAGCCAGTGGTCAGAGGTCCGCAAGAAGCGTTTACAGAAACTTTACGTACGAATACGACTATGGTTCGTCGAAGGGTGAAGGATACAAGAGTACGTCTTACTGCGGTAAAAGTTGGCGAAAAAACTAAGACCGATATATCTGTCATGTATTTACATGGAGTCGCTGACCCAAAAAAGGTGCAGGACATGATATCCAAGTTAAAGAACATGCAAGTAGAAGGTGTGCTTGAAAGCGAATATTTGGAAGAATGTCTCCATGAAGATAAGCAATTCACGATATTTCCACTCTTTTATAATTCTGATCGCCCAGACTCCATTGCAGCAGGAATCATGGAGGGGAAAATTGCAATATTTGTGGATGGATCTCCCTTCGCCATCCTTGCACCTGCGGTGTTTGCAGATTTCCTCCAATCCGCAGAAGATTATTATCAGTCCTATGTTTACGGTAGTATCATTCGAATATTAAGGTACATCTGCCTAACAATCTGTATGTTGGCTCCGGCCATTTATGTCGCATTAACGACATTCCATCAGGATATGATTCCAACAGTTTTATTATTAAGCTTATCTGCGCAACGTGAAGGAGTTCCATTCCCAGCATTTATTGAGGCGATGATCATGGAAGTGGTTTTTGAAATTCTGAGGGAGGCAGGTCTCCGTATGCCACGGACGGTCGGTCAAGCCGTTTCTATTGTCGGGTCCATCGTGATTGGCCAGGCAGCTGTAGAAGCAAACATCGTTTCGGCTGTTATGGTCATTGTTGTTGCAATAACTGCCATTTCGAGCTTTGTCATTCCCTCGTACACCTTTGCTATTCCAATTCGGATATTACGTTTCGCTTTCATAGGCATAGCCGCTATGTTTGGTGTGTACGGATTGACTGTTGGTATTCTCATGCTCTTTGTGCATCTAAATGGGCTCCATTCATTCGGTGTACCGTATTTGAGTCCCTTTGCCAATTACAAATCGTCGGAGCAGAGGGACGCCATATTGCGTTTTCCATATAAAACTAAAAAACAACGCAAAAACTAAAGGAGTAGACCATCATGAACTCGTACCGATCCACCATTTTATTAATGTTTATGTGCATCTGGCTAATGGTGTTTCTTACGGGTTGCTGGAACAGTAAGGAATTGAGCGCAATTTCCGTCGTGATGGCTCTGGGCATTGACGCAGTTGATGACCAATATGAAGTCAGTTTACAAGTGGTTGACCCATCGAAAATGTCTCAGAATTCCCCCATGGAACGGACGCCAACGATCGTTTTTTCCAAACGCGCCGATACCATATTTGAAGCTATTCGAAAATTAACAACAGAATCGTCCCGAAAAATGTATATGTCTCACTTAAAATTTGTAATTTTTGATGAAAAAACAGCAAAAAAAGGAATCAAGGAGCCGCTGGACTTTCTATTCCGTGACCATGAAGTTCGGCCTGATTTCTATTTGGCCGTTGTCAGAGAAAACTCAGCAAAGGAGGCCGTTACTTTTGTAGCTCCAACCGAGGTCTTGCCTGCAATGGATATGTATAAGGCATTAAAGAACTCTGAAAAAGCATGGGCTCCAACTTCCGCAGTCAATGTAAAAGATCTTTTGCAGAAATTTACGAAGGATGGCATTGAACCAGTTCTCACCGGTATTCGACTGACAAACCTAGAAAAAGGTCTAACTATTGATAATGTGACAAAGTCGCCCCAACATGTTAAATATTTTTTCACTGGAATTGGTGTTTTCAAGGGCGATCGACTTATCGATTGGATGGATGATTCGCAAAGTAAAGCCTTTACCTATATATCCAACCGTGTTTCCAGTACCGTAGCTTCCATCAATTGTCCGAATTCCAAAGGAAAATTTGTTGTTGAAGTAATCCGTTCCAAAGTAAAAATACGCCCACAAATAATAGACCATGAGCCACGCATTTCTCTTATTGTGGATACAGAATCCAATATCGGAACGGTCTCGTGCAATGCCAACCTTAAGAATGAAGAGACATTTAGAAATCTTCAAGAAACAGCTAAGGAGCATCTGGAACAGTCTTTGAAGGGAGGCATTCGAAACGCACAACAAATGGGTTCCGATATATTCGGATTTGGAGAAGCTTTTCACCGCAAGTTCCCGCATGAATGGCATAGATGGAAAGAGGATTGGCCACAAAAATTCCAAACTCTTAAAGTGGATATTCAGCTCAATTATCGTTTAGTTCGGTTCGGAGACATTACCAGTCCAATTGATATGGGAATACACAATCAGGAGTGAGTACATATGCTTTATGTTATTCTCGTAACTTCCATTTTAGCATCGTTGTATGAGTTTAAAAAATTTAAAGAGAAACAATACGTACGTGAAATTGTATTCAGCTCAATATTGTTGATTATAGGCGTCATATTGATTATCCTACGGATCGTCAGCATTAAACTGCCGACTCCACTGACGGGCATTCAAATCCTATTTCAACCGATAAGCCGGTTACTTACAGAAATGTTATCTTAAGGGGGTATTGGGATGAATTCCAACTTGACCGTTCGACAAGCTATTATGTGGTTTGCATTATATCAAATAGGAAGCGCATATCTGGTACTCCCAGCGGCAATTACCGCTACCGCAAAACAAGATGCCTGGCTCTCCATCCCAGTCTCCTTAGGGTTTCATCTGTTATTGATACCTTTATATGCCTCCATCGCTAGGCAAATACAGGGAAAATCTTTCGTAGAGCATCTCCGTTGCCTCTTCGGTCCTTTTTTGGGCGGGACAATCAGCATCGTTTTCATTTTTTTCTTTCCCTTTCTTGTGTTCATTATGACGCTTCGAAATCTGGGCGACTTTATCACGATAGCTATTATGCCTGAAACTCCCCCCGACGCGATATATTTCATCATGCTAATAGTCATTTATTTCGCCGTTCGATCAGGCCCTGCTGTAATTGGCCGTTGTGCGGAAATCCTGTTTTTTTTCCTTCTTGTTCTGTATCTTTTGGTCAGGATTACCCTTCTTCCTGAGAGCAACATAGATAATGTGCTCCCTATTTTTGAGTATGGTTTAAACCCTATCGTTCTCGCTTCGTTCAATTTGTTTGCCTTTCCCTATCTTGAGGCATTTCTGTATCTTTTTTTCGCACAGTACATCCCTGATCCAAAAAAGTGGAGAAAGACAGTGATAACATGTGCTTTGATTAGCGGCGGCATGTATTTTTTCATGGTTCTACAAATAATCGCCGTGATGAGTGAAGGTGTTGTATCTAATTTGACGTTTCCTACTTTTTTTATTAACCGAACAATCAGTAGCGGAGAGTTTCTTCAACGGTTTGAAATTTTTGTTGCCGTGTTTTGGTTTGTCACCATTTTTTTCCGACTCGCACTGCTTTTATATGTGTCAGCGCAAGGGCTTGCAGATGCTTTTCGCCTGCGGAGCGCTAACTCTCTCTTAATTCCTCTGATCCTAATTGCAATGGCAATGGTTCATTCTATCTGGCCAAACATGCAGTTTATAACCATGTTTTTTTCAGTATGGCCTTTTTACGCCATGATTTTCGGTATTGTGTTTCCTATTGTGTTATGGCTGATGGGCAAGGTAGGCGGCTCGTTGAAATTACGTAAAAAGTATCACTAAAGTTGCGTTGGCTGTATGAACATACGGTCCTCAAATAAACTTTTGTTGTACTCATTATTGCAATTTAGCAAGAAGTAGCTCCAGTTCCTCCTTCTCAAGATGTCTCCATTGCCCACGTTCCAGATGATCCAAGGTAATATTCATAATTCGAACACGTTCCAGCTTTAGCACCCTGTAGCCCAAAGCCTTGCACATTCTACGAATTTGCAGATTCAATCCCTGTGTCAAAATAATACGAAACTCGTATTCGCTTATATGTTCAACCTTACACGGTTTGGTAATGACGTTCAATATTTCAACGCCGCGAGACATGGTCTGTGTAAATTCATCTGTAACAGGCTTGTCTACCCTCACCACGTATTCCTTCTCATGGCCATGCTCGGAACGCATCATTTGGTTGACAATGCTTCCATCGTTGGTTAATAAAATGAGTCCCTCTGACGCCTTATCCAGTCTGCCAATGGCAAAAATACGTGAAGGATAATTGATATAACGAATAATATTGCCCTCCACTTGCTCCGCTGCCGTACATACAATGCCGATAGGCTTATTTAATGCCAAATATACGGGTTTACTACGGTTAACTGGGATAGTTTCCCCATCAATTAACACGATGTCCTGTGGCTCTACTTCCGCACCCGCTTCACATACGCTACCATTAATTGTAATCCGCCCTGCTGCAATCAGCCTGTTCGTTTCCCGACGTGAGCAGAATCCTGTCTCACTAATGTACTTGTTAATTCGCATGATTCACTTCCTTTACATCGTAGCATCAGATTTATAGATAACTATAGAGAGTAAATCTGTATTGTTTTATTAAAAAAACATCTGATTACATATGCATAATCAGATGTTCGACTTTGAAAACAACCCTATACATGCTCGGCTTACTTACTTCTGCCGCCTCGATTCCCATTTGGCTTGGCAGCAGCGCCTTTTGCAGCTCCGGTCGCTGTATTTCCAGGTGCACCGGTAGCAGCACTTTTTCTCCTTACTGGCTTCGCTGTTTTGTTCCAGCGTGTCCAGCCTTTACTTCCCGTACCTCTGCCGGTTCCGCCACCCTTACTTTTTCCACCCATATTATAATCACTCCATGACTAGTCGTTCAGATTTAACTAAGCTATCATACCATTACTTTGAACATAATGCCCATTTGTTTTGAAAACAGAAGCAATGAATTGAAAATATTTATGTATATCAGTCCTGATCTACTATAAAACTGGATAAGTAGCTTTTAATCGTTTGTTATAGTTATATTTTTTTTGATTTTTAGATTTTAACTTCGCAAAAATTAGGTGTCAAAAAAAGGACAGCATAATCATGTGAAAGCTCACACATGTTAGTCTCTGCGCGAAAAAAATGTTTACTTAAATTCCTTTAAAGGATAATTTTGTCCGAAGAAAGAGGGGTGTTAAATGAGTACTGATGTAAAGTTATATGTGGCTCGCCACGGTATTGGAACTGGTAATGAGCCAGATGCTCCACTCAGTTCAGATGGCTTTAATCAGGCGGAACAGTTAGCTGGTTTTCTGTCCCAAATGGAAGATTTACATGTAGACTGTTTGATTTCCAGTCCATATACGCGAGCCTGGCAGACTGCGGAAATCATCGAAGAAAGATTAAAAATCAAACTTGGTCCACCTGGAAACCGCCTTAGAGAGCAAGGAGTAAGAGGCGTTACCGAAGAGGAATCGGATGAAATGGTTATCGCCCGGGTCACTTCCCTAACGGAAGAATTGCTGAAAAGCGATCAACACACCTTTCTGTTAGTCACCCATCGCTTGATCCTAACACTTCTGTTGCATCACTATGCTCCAGACTTTGTTCTGGAGCATATAACAAATCCGGATCTCTATCTTTTAACGTTTCGTGATGGAAAGTGCCAGGTGAAGCGTTTGTGGAATACGATGCAGCCTGTTGTAGTTTAATTCAAAAAAACTGGGAGGTAAACTAATTATGCAAGGAATGCTGGAAAGAAATCGCATCACTACTGTTACCAAACCGGATGTATCCAACATGTCTCTTTGTATCGAAAATGTGAAGAAGGCTGTGCTCTCCAATCTTCATGGACCATCAGATCCTACAGACTATCATCAACTGATGGGAAGACTCCACGCGGCCAAAGCCAAGCTGCCTAAAATATATCAAGAAACGGTTGCAAGTCCGTTTATTAAAGAACTGGACGAGCTCGGGCAACAAGGCTTCACTGAAATTTTAATTCAGGACCCAAGCAGAACTAGAGCTGCTGGACTCATGCTGGATATTGCTCAGAGCATTTTGCAAAATGGAGAAGGCTACAATGTCCTCGCGACCGATGCTTTTCAGGAAATTGTGAGCGACCTGTATGACGGTTTTCTTAGCGCAGAAGATCGCCAAGGAATAAAAGAACCAGATCTCAGCATCATTCCAGCTCTTGTAAAATGGGGAGCGCCGGAAAATGGCCCATACACATGGCCCGCTGACGCCACAGCCGCATTTAAAGTGCAAGCAGCTATAGTTAGCCTTCCTCCTGCACATGCGACAAACGGTCTAATGGCTTGGTCCAGTATCCCGCATGAAGTATGTGGTCATGATATTTTGCATGCTGATCTGGGTCTACTTCAAGAGTTGGCCAATGTCGTCAGAAACAGATTAAACAGCGAAAATATTGGACAAGGGCTACCGGACTACTGGGCTTCTCGCATTGATGAAACCGCGTCTGATGTATTGGGTGTCCTAAATTTGGGACCAGCAGCTGCCATTGGTTTGGTCGGTTATTTTCGGGGTATGAATGCCGCGTTTTCCGGCAGAGCTCAACTTCGAAATGAGGGACCTGCCCGTGATCCACACGCCGCAGATATTTTACGGGGATACTTGGGTGCCTACGCCACTGCACTGTTGGAATTTGACCAAGCTGGAGCATGGGCGGAAATCATTGAATCGGAGACCGACAAGGATTTGTCCAATATTAAACTTAACGGCAGAGCTATCGACGCTAACACAGCAAAACGTTCTGCACGTATTGTGGCAGAATCCATAATGAAGACTAAACTTATAAGCCTCGAAAACCACAGTCTGGATGAAATCCAGAACTGGAGAAACGAGGATGAGAGCATCGCCGCACATTTACGAACCTTGCTGCAAACTACAGGTTCGCTTACTGACGAGCACCGTTCCGGCTTCTACGCTGCGCATGTGGTAGCTGCTGCTATCACCGAGGGTCTTTCTCGCGAAGCGGATCTGCAAGTTATATTTAATCGGATGATATCGCTGTTAAAGCTGATGCACGACACCAATCCTGCTTGGGGACCACTTTTCGTACAGCATCCCGGCGACATTTCACGTCATCTGCTCTATCATCCAGCCTCTCCAAACTTGATTTCCATCTAGCCAATCCATAATCATAACCCGCAAAAAGTTTGTTTAAGGGCAAGCATCCTTTTTGCGGGTTACTTTCCTTTAAAAGACGCTCCCCCCTTAACGGCTACGTGTTAGCATGTCAGCAAGAGTGTATTTTTGCTTGTGCACAGGTTAATAATGAAAATAAGAAATTAGCCTGTAAAAAATCAGCCAAAAGGGAATGACGCAGATGTCAGTTGATGTTTATCTTAACTTTAATGGAAACTGTCGCGAGGCAGCAGAATTTTACGCACATGCTTTTGGGACTGAGAAACCAAAGATCATGACGTTCGGGGAAGCACCCCCCAACCCCGATTATCCTCTACCAGAAGAAGCCAAAAATCTGGTCATGCATACGCGGCTTCAAATTGATGGAAGTAATGTGATGTTTTCAGACGTTTTTCCTGGTATGCCTTTTGTTGCGGGAAACAACATCAGCCTCGCCATCGTCAATAAGGACGAGGAGAAAATTCGATCATACTTTCACAAATTAAAAGAAGGCGCGACCGTAAACATGGAGCTTCAAGAAACATTCTGGAGCAAATGCTACGGTAGCCTTAAAGATAAGTTTGGAATTGAATGGCAATTAAGCTATGATAACGAAATGACCGGCAGATAGGCCTTTTATATTGTCATACGACAGTGGAGCCCTCGCAAGCTATTCTGATTGAATGCTTTGTGAGGGCTTCATATCAATCGCAGCCTTGAAATTCTTCCAAAACCTTGGATTTGTCTCCATGGATCTTATCCAGGTGATTCTCTCCCCAATAGCATAAATGGTCTAGTGCGGGTTTTAATCCCCAGCCGTACTGCGTTAACTCATACTCCACTTTAGGTGGGATTTCATTATAAACCTCTCGTGTAACAATCTCATCCTTTTCCAGGCTTCTGAGCTGAGTGGTCAGCATTTTTTGAGTAATGCCAGGCATTAACCGACGAAACTCAGACGATCGTTTCCGTCCTGTCATCAGATGGTAGATAATTAAAGGCTTCCATTTTCCTCCCATTACCTCTAAAGCTGCTTCCACTCCAACTTGATACTTCTTTTGAACCCTATTTTTGGTCGGTTCATTCATTCCTTTATCCTCCTTTAGAAGGCTACGTTTGCTAAAAACAACCCATCACTTCAATTCGTGACTCAGGTCAATTTAGGTAATCTACCTAGGGCACTTCCATGTTCCTATGGCACCTGTATTATCCTATAGAACGTAAAAGTGCGTACTTCCAGATTATTTTCCTAATGTTTATAATAGCAGCAAGCATGGAGCATGCCTAGAAGTTAGCCTATTGAGAAAGGTAGTGAAAACATGAAAGTACTAGTCGTTGTTTCACACCCAAGAAAAGATTCCCTGACCTTTAAGGTTGCCGGTCGTTTCGTACAAGGTCTTGTCGATGCGGGCCACGATTATGAGATATTGGATTTGCATGGGATCGGTTTTGATCCTGTTTTAAAAGGAGTAGATGAACCGGATTGGTCCGTTGCGGAGCAGTCTTTTTCCCCTGAAGTAGAAATGGAAATAAGGCGGTTGAAGGAGCATGATGCGTTGGCATTTATTTTTCCACTTTGGTGGTGGCATTTGCCAGCTATGCTGAAGGGTTATATTGACCGTGTATGGAACAATGGGTTTGCGTACGGTTCGAATTACCTTCATCATCAGCATATCTTGTGGATTGGCTTGGCTGGCGTTTCGAAAGAACAGCTGAAAAAGCGTAGATATGATGAAATGATTACTCATTTGCTGAATGTGGGTATTGCAGATTATTGCGGTGTTTCCAACTCCAAGGTTGAATTCTTAGATGAAACTCTGGGTTCAAATTCCGATCATTATGAAATATTGCTGGATCAAGCTTATCGCTTGGGTCTGAATTATGCCAAGGATTAGGCTTTATTTACAAACCGCTAACCCATCCATATTTTCCGTGGAAGTGGGTTAGCGTTTTTTTCCTTCATTAAACATTAACTGGCCTTCGACAACAAATAGAGAAAATAAGGGGTAACCAAGATAGTGATTATGATTCCGGTTGGAATATCAGCACCAAAACTGATCGTGCGTGTAAGGGTATCAGCAATCAATATAACGAGCGAGCCAACCAATGCAGTAGTAGGTAACAGCAGCTTATGATTGGGTCCTACCAACCTGCGAGCCAGATGGGGACTAACCATGCCCACAAAAAAGAAATTCCCACCAAGTGCCACGCTACCAGAAGCCAGAGCCACTGCTGCGATCGTCAAGCCGATAAATTCCCTTTTAATGGCTACGCCGAGCCCCGATGCTGTCTGATTGCCCAAATTCAGCGTATTGAGTGTGTTAGACCTGTAAAAAACGTAAAGGCTGATGATCAGCACCCAGGGGAGCAGCACCATAATATAGCTCCAGTCATCCCCCCAAAGATCTCCAGCCTGCCAACGCAGAGCAAAATCATACTGTTGCTTGTCTAATCGGAGCGTCAGTAGCAGCGACAATGCGCTGTAGCCACTCCCCATAGCAACACCCGTTAAAATTAGGCCTGTAGGTGAAATGTCTCTTCCCCGCCTAAAAGCAAACATAAAAATCAAAAATGCTGCTGTGAGCCCACCTGCAAAAGCCAGCCCTGGAAGAATAATAGGCGATAGTAATCCCTCACTAGCGAACAGCGTAATATATAAAAGCACGAATAACCCCGAGCCCGAGCTGATGCCTAGTGTCCCTGGACTGGCCATGTCGTTTTTGAGCAAGCTTTGCATAATACAACCCGATATCCCCATGCCAATACCCACTAATACGGAAAGCACAATACGTGGCAGTCGAAATTCAAATACGATCAGATTCTGCTTGCTCGTTCCTTCGCCGATGATGACCTTCAATACTTCAAGTGGAGACAGGTTCATTTTTCCAACATTCATGCTGAGTACAGCAACCAGCAGTGTCAACACGGTTAACAGTAAAATAATGCTTATACCCCTGCTATTGCGGGACAGATTCAACTAAACTCCCTCCTTTGCTTGCGCACATGGTAGAGAAAATAGGGTACGCCGACCAAAGCAAAAATAATGCCTAGCGGCGTTTCATGAGGGCGATTAATCATTCGACCCAGCAAATCTGCTGCCAGTAGAAACACTGCTCCATACAACGCTGAGGCGGGAATAATATATCGATAATCTGTACCGACCAGATAGCGTATAATATGTGGCACGATCAAACCTACAAACCCAACAGGACCGACTACAATAACCGATAACCCCGTTAAAATTAATACGATTAAGGTTGAAAATAGCTTGATTCTATTCGCTCGAATTCCTAGGCCTGATGCCACCTCCTCTCCAAAGCTCAAGATCGTAATGGAGGGAGACAGGGCGATAGCACAGACCAAGCCCACTACAAATAGTGGTGAAATGAAAGCCAGTTCACTCCACTTGGCACTGGCTGTACCACCAGCAGACCAATAATCAAGTGCTTGACCAATCTCATACTTAATTGCGAGAAAAGTGCTGAACGCACCAAAGAGCATAGAGATGGACATTCCTGCTAGCACTAAGCGCTGAGGCGTCATCCCCCGTATGCCTATAGACGCGATGTAGTACGTAATTCCTGTGGTGGTTGCTGCGCCCAAGCAAGAATACAGCATGGTTTCACCATAGGTGCGCCCTGGCAAAAAGGCCATACATAGCGCAATAGCAAATGTCGAGCCTGAGCTTATACCAATGAGTCCCGAGTCGGCCAATGGATTGCGAGTCGTTCCCTGCATGATCGCCCCGCACACAGCTAGGCTACACCCAACAATGATGTCCGCCACAGTGCGTGGAAAACGCAATGTATGAATAATTTGGTGTTCCGTAATATTGGGATCAAATTGAAATACAGCCCCCCATGCCAGCTTCAAGCTCATTTCCGCAGCACCAAAGGTGATGGATGCTGCGGAAACTATCATGAGCAGAAACACGCCCACAATCATGTAGCTTACAAAATGAAATATTCCTTTTTTATTTCGTTCTTTGTGAGTAGACATTGATTACACCCTTAGTTGGTCAATTATGCATCATTACTTCGTTTGTTCCAGTAATTTGCCAATAATATAATCTAGCTGTCCTGTCATACTAGCAACGTCCGAATAGTAGAACAGTCCTGCATATTTCGCTGGAATTTCGATGATGTGCCCATTTTTGACGGCTGGAATACTGCTCCAGATTTTGGTTTTCGCATATTCGGATTCTTTGCCTTCCTGCTTAAACCACAGGACATAATCGCCAAAGTATTCAGCAGCTACCTCGTAGGATAAAGAACCTCTCCCCTCTCCAGAATTTTTAACCAATGTGTTGAGTTTTTTCGGTTTGTGAAGTCCTAGATAATCGTAAATCAACGTTCCTCCACGTGAGCCTGTTTCATAATATATTCCGTAGGAGCCACTGCCCCAGTCCTCAAAAATGCTAAACGTTTTGTCTTTGAATATGTCGGAATTTAGTTTTTCTTTGGCCTCACTCAACTTGCTTTCAAACTGTGAAATCACTTTATCCGCTTCTGCTTCATGTCCTGTGGCCTGACCAAGGAATTTCATCCGTTCCACAGACGTCATCTTACCCTCAGGTATTACAAGAACAGGTGCAATTTTGGACAGCTTATCATATCCTTTGTATCATATGTAATGATGAGATCTGGATCGTACTTCATAATTTCCTCAGTCTCCCATTTTTCAATAACAGGAATCCCGTTAAACTTATCGTAAAAAGGCATGGTTTCTTGTTTCCAACCAAATACCGCAGCTGGCTTGATTCCCAGCGTGAATACATCGCCAATATACCAGTTCACCACTACCCGTTGGGGGTTAGCAGGCACCTTTACATCTCCTTTTATCGTAGACACTGTACGTGTACCAGACTCACTGCTTGCCTCTTCCTTCGCCGAAGATGCAGGTTGAGCAGATGAATCTGAGGAACTGCCAGCATTTCCACACCCTGAAATAACGAAGATTATTACGAATAATGCACACAAAATCATGTAAAATTTCTTGCTCATCATATAATGCATGTTGTAAATTCTCCTTTAACATATTGTAATTGTAGAGCATACTTAAAATTAGTGATATTGATAATCATTATCACTAATATAAAATTGTAAATTTCACCTCCAAGATTGTCAACTGTTTCTTTACGTTTTAGTTACTTTAATGGATTTTCCAACGTTGCCCTTCTATTCGCTTCATGCCATTCCTGATAGATTCCTCCAATTTCATAAAATGCTTTATTTATTTCAGTTGTCAGCTCCTTCATGATCTCCTTGGTATATTTTAGATGAGTATTTCGGTTATCTACTTTATATTTACGAAGCAGATTTAGGTGAGCAATGATATGAATCGTATCTTCGATGATCCAATACATCACATCCTCTACATCTTTGGTAAGCTTATTTAGCATCTGTACGCCTCTTTCATACATTTGGAGCGTGTACCCCTGTTTGCCAACTTTCACATGCGGACTCAGATCATCATAAAAACCTGTACGGAAAGGTCGGCTTACATATTGCTCATACTGTTCTTCGTACATCGAAGTTTGTTCGAGCAGCTTAACGGTCATTTCTATGATTTCTTGTTCATTGTATATTTTTCTCATCCTATTTCATCTTCCTTTTCTATACTAAAATTTAAGTCATCATCATATTAGGTTATAGGTAATGCAATAAAATACTAAACTATTTTTTTACCAACCATTAACAATTCTTTTTACTGCAAACGATAATTAGAATAGAGGGATTTTCCTCGATATTTTAATTGAAGGGGACAGGCAAATGAATAAAGTATGGGCGAAAGCATCGGCTATTTTATTGGTAGTGGTATCCCTAATCTTCAATGGAACGTACGCGCTCGCAGCTTCAGCAACATCCACGTATATCGTTACGTTTCAGCAAGCAACCCTGGTCTCGAATGACCATGTAGGCAACGATTGGGCCATCGCTGCCCAGGTGGCTGGTCAGTCCATTAGTGAAGGTAACAGCGTAAAAGTAAAAGCCAAGTCGGGTAGCAGCATTAAGCTGTATGCGTACGCTGAGGAACAAGACAAAATTCCTGATGTAGGCGAAATCACGAAAAATGTAAAGGTCTCTTCGGTTTCTTCCAAAGGTTCTACCGTTAAGTTAAGAGTCACTGTTACTGAAAATCGTGGACGATACTCAGGTCATCAAGCCGTTTGGGAATTCACCTATAAGATTAAGAAACAATCATAAAGCACTATAAATAGACCGTCACTCTCAGGAGCGGCGGTCTTCATATTTTACAAGTCAGGACAACTAGGTAGATACCATTTCGGGATATAGATTTGAAAGCAATCATATGCCTCCAAAACCTCTTCAGCTCGTTGTACCATATCGTCTACCTCTTCTTTGCCAAATGGAATGGCCCAGGGAATCGATGAAAGCTGATTGCTTGCAATATACAGTGCCATTAATCTAAAAAATAAATCCGGTACATCATTATGGAAATAACCGTGAATACGACCTGAAGCAAATAATGGGCTTAATCCTGCACACCAGGTAATACGGTTGAATTCTTCCCAGGGATCACCATAATCCAGCCTATTAAAATCAATGATCCCCAGTTCACCAGATGGGGTAACCACCATATTTCCGACGTGATAATCCCCGTGCTGAAATGTCTGGGGGCGATTTTCTAATAGATGACGGTTTTGCTCAATAAAGCTTATCGTTTGATCTGCTCCCTTTAAAGCAATACCGCATGACTTATAGTTTCTGATATATCTGTTGATTTTGGCATTATAATGTTCAGCCCATGGGACCAGGTCCTGCTCTGCATGAATCTCATGCAATTTAGCCAATACCTCTCCCGCCTGAAACCCGAGTTGATACTGCTGTTCGGCGTTTAAGGATGGGATAACACCTTCAGCATCTTCCCCGTTGACCCAGGTAAATAAAGAGTATACCGACTGTCCGTTGTTGCATATCCCAAAATCAAGCGGACGGGACATTAGAAAATTATCTATATGATGCAGCTTTTTTACGGATTCAAATTCTCGCTGTTTCTTGTCATATTGGGCGATATCCGAAATTCTCAATAGTAACTCTCTACCGTCAGCGGTTTGAATATGATACTTGTTGTCACTGGACCAGCCCTTATGTATTTCTTGCACGTTGCTCCATGCACTGGCACCCGGTATTTCCCTCAAGAGTTGACTCACGCTCGCATCCCTCCACGCTAATAATAGCCTTGCTTGCTATGCCTTCCATAGTTTACCTTCAAAATGAGGAAGGAATCAATCTTCTTGCCAGCATAAACCCAAATAAAAAGGCTGAAAAGACAAATTGTCTCTTCAACCGGATTATAAAATGAGTTGTTATTAAATACCCATTATAATTACCTATCACATATTCATATATACCCTCAATTTAGTAAGCATAGGAAAACTCATTTTTAAATTCGTCTACTCGTTGAATGGTTTTCAGAATATTCCGACCTTCACGGGTACCATCAATAATACGACGCGCTTGTTTGCTGTCTCCGATGTTTACAACTTCCACTTGATGGTCTTTTCCATATTGAAGCAAGCTATCCATCAGCGGAGTGTATGAACGCATACCCAAACATACGAATCCGAGATCAAAAGGAATTTCAAACTCCTGTTCTCCACGCTTTACTTTGAAACGGTCGCTGCACACTTCCGTCAAAGCTGTCTCTGTATGGACGTTCACTTCTCGTTCCTCCACCATTTTCATCATTGAAATGCGGGTGATCATATCCAGGTCCTTACCCAATAAAGGCATCATTTCAATAATGGAAACTTCTTGAGCCCCGCGTTCTGCATAATATTCTACAACATCCAGTCCCACGGCTCCACCACCCACTACAGCAATACGTTTGCCTTCAAACTCTTGAAAGTTCTCCATATTGTTCAACAGATCAAAAATAGAAAATACTTTTGTACCCGGTTTGCCTAGTTGATCGTGCAGACCTGCAATCGGTGGAAGCAGCGGTTTGGCCCCCGTTGCATTAACAATAATATCAGGGTTCAGAGCACTAATCATCGTCAGATCTGCTCGTGTGCCTGTGACAATATTCAGATTGGTTAATTGCTTGGTGCGCTGAATCAGATAATCCGGGAAGTCATTGATGCGCGTTTTGTCTGGTAAGCGTGCAATATCACGCGCAAGGCCACCCAGTTCTGCCTTTTCTTCAAAGAGGGTTACTTGGCAGCCTACCTCAGCCGCTGTACAGGCCGCTTCCATTCCCGCGGTACCCCCACCGATCACAACGACTTGGACATTGTTTCTAACTCGTTGTTTCCGGTATTCAGCTTCCTTGAACAAATCTGGATTTACCGTACAGCAAATTGGTTTACTTTTGGAGATACGATGATCGGCACAACCAATGTTGCAGGAGATGCATTTTCTAAGCAAATGCTCGTAACCGTTTTGCACTTTGAGTACCCAGTTCGGTTCTGCGATCAAGCCTCTGCCCATTGCCAGAAGATCAGCGTCACCTCTTTCCAATATGTCCTGCGCAGCCTGTGGGCTCCGTATATTACCTGAGGTCATCGTGACCTTTCCGAATTTATCTTTTACTGCTTTAGCCATATAAGAGCGCCAACCATCTGGCAGGTTCATCCCGTCAATCTGGTACTGAATGGAATCATTTAGAGCTGCAGAAACGTTCAAAATATCTACCTCATCATTGAGATACTCCAGTAACTCCAGTGTATCTTCCAAGGTATTCCCACCTTCTGTAAACTCCTCCGCACTAAAACGTAAGCAAATGGGAAAGAATGGACCCACCACTGAACGAATTTCATCAATGACTAATCTGGCAAAACGAGTACGGTTTTTTGCGCTACCGCCAAATTCATCCGTACGTTTATTGTACACCGGCGAAAGAAACTGACTCAGCAAGTAGGAATGTCCCGCGTGAATTTCAACACAGTCAAATCCTGCTCGCTGTGCTCTTCCCGCTGCTTCTCCGTATTTACGCACAATGGCATAAATTTCTTCTTTTTGCAAAGGTCTTGGAATCGCTCCACCCTTTTTAGAAGGAATATTCGAAGAAGAAACGGGTTGAACTCCGTTCAGTCGTCCAGCATAAGCCGAAGCACCCGCATGGTTAATTTGTACAGAAACACATGCTCCGTAAGAGTGCAGAGCTTCTGTTAATCTAAACAGTCCAGGAATAAACTGATCATTATCCATCCGCAGCTGGGTTGTTCCATTCGTACCCATAGGGAAATCCAAACAAACATTTTCTACTGTGATCAGGCCGGTCCCCCCTTTGGCCCGTTGTACGTAATAGTCAATATGATCCTGAACAAAGCTTCCATCCATGGCAGCAAAGTTGGTTCCCATCGGGGGCATTACAATCCGATTCTTCAAGGTCATACGCCGTATGGTCAGAGGTTCAAATATCGCAGGATAGTGGTTCATAGTTCTTCCTCCTTGCAGTTTTGCAAATTTCATTCATTTTCAAGTTTCATTACATAACTCATATATGTGATTTTTTTCACTTTAAAGAATATCGAAGTTTTATTGAGTACGATCATTCCTTATGACTTGATTTTATATTATTCGATCTATAAATTCTAATGCTATTTTATGTGCTGAATCATAGTTTCAGTCTATAGATAAAATGTAGTCCTACATAAAAAAAGGAACCATCCTTTAAGAAATGTTCCTTTCAGCTCAAACCCAAATCATACTTTATTCGTTATTCACCTATGTATCCGTTCTTTTGAAACCGTAGGGCCTACGCTCCAATATACCTTCCCTAACATATCTGTCCAACAGTTCACACATTGTAGCATATCCATTTTTGCTAAATGAAGGTGTGTAGGCTTTGGCTTTAGGAGAGGTGTTCAGATATTGAAGGAAGAATCCCTCATCTATCACCTGCGTATCGTAAATATAAGCTTCAATCGATGTATGCCGTTCTGGGTGATGCTCCCCAATATTCACAAACAGACAATGATCACCATGTAAATCAGCTGACCATATTCCATCTATAATCAAGTCTGTTTCTCCTTGTTCCAGCCATTCAAACTGAGTTGGGAACGGAACGTACTCAGAAGGTCTCATTTGATGGGTTTCGGTAGCCATTCGTTCACATAAACGCTGCGCAGATAGCGTGTACTCGTCCCAAAAGCCCAAAATAGCCATATCTCTTGCGCGCGAGTATCCCCAATCTTGATTTTCTTCTGTCGAAGTTTTGAACTGTGCTAACGATTGGTCTATCCTCTTATGCCTCATTGCTGTTCTCCTTCCTCCGATCTATCACAAGATGTACTCCCATTTAGAAACCAAAAATCCCCCGCTCGAAAAGCCGTGTGAGTTCAAAAAAAGAAACATCACGGCTTAACGGCAAGGGAAATATATCTATCTGTATACAGATTATACTTTTAGATCACCATCATAGGTGGCAATCATTTTGTATAGTTCGGGACGACGATCACGGAAAATGCCCCATTCGATCCGTCCTACTTCCAGCTCGTCCAGATCAAATTCGGCGGTAAGCACTTCCTCATCGGTACGACCAGCCTCTGCTATCTTATTCCCTTGAGGGCCAGCGATAAAGGATGAGCCGTAGAAATTGATGCTGGATTCTTCATCGGTTTCCTTTCCGATACGGTTGGAAGCAATGACTGGAATCAGATTGGAAGCTGCATGACCTAGCATGCAAGTCTGCCAGTGATCCTTAGAGTCAATGGAGGAATCTTGTGGTTCTGAACCAATCGCTGTCGGGTAAAATAAAATTTCTGCGCCCATAAGCGCCATACAGCGGGCCGCCTCAGGATACCATTGATCCCAGCACACGCCTACTCCGATTTTGGCATAACGTGTATTCCACACTTTAAAACCGGTGTCGCCCGGATTAAAATAAAACTTTTCCTCATACCCAGGGCCGTCCGGGATGTGGCTTTTGCGGTATTTACCTAACACTTCACCATCTGCATCAATAACAGCAAGACTGTTGTAACGAGCATAGTTCTTCTTCTCGTAGAAGCTGATTGGCAGCACAACCTGCAATTCCTTGGCAATCTTCTTGAAATGGTTAACCGCTTTGTTGTGCTCCAACTCAGTTGCATATACATAATAATCAGACTTTTCCTTCTGGCAGAAGTATGGAGTTTCGAACAATTCCTGCAGCAAAATTATTTGCGCGCCTTGGGCCGCCGCTTCACGTACCAACTTCTCTGCTTTGCTGATATTTTCTTCGATATTGGTAGAACAGCTCATTTGAGTTGCTGCCACTTTTACTTTTCTCACCTTAGTCCTCCTTATAAATGTTGTATCGTTCAACGCTTTACAGCAGGCATCTGCTGGGTTGTACAGTGTACGTTACCGCCTTCACGGATAACTGCCATACCATCTACAGTGCGGATCTTGCGATTCGGGAATAATTTTGACAGCACTTGCTGGGCTGCAAGATCACTCTCAGCAGCAGTTCCGCCAAACACAGGCAAAATAATGCCGCCATTCACAAAGTAGAAGTTAATATAGCTCAGTGTCAGTCGGCTGTCTTCATAATCCACACGCGGCGGTTGGCCGATCTGAATCACTTCCAGCTTACGACCTTTGGCATCCGTTGCTTGCTCTAGAATACGCAGATTTTCCTGCGTGATTTCATAATTTTCATCCTCAGGATCATCACATACTTGCATAATGACCTTGCCAGGAGCAGCAAAGCAAGCAATATTGTCCACATGACCATCCGTTTCGTCGCCACTGAGTCCACGTTTTAGCCAGATAATTTTCTCGGCACCTGTATATTCGCATACGTACCGTTCTATTTCTTCTCGGCTTAATTCCGGATTGCGGTTGGGATTGAGCAAGCACTCTTCGGTTGTAATTAGAGTACCTTCGCCATCTACATGCAGTGAGCCGCCTTCCATTACTAGCGGTGCATCTAACCGCGGAACTCCAAGTTTGTCCAGTATTTGCGGCGCAACCTGGTCATCCAGATCCCATGGAGCATATTTGCCGCCCCAAGCATTAAACTTCCAGTTAATACCTGCCAACTGACCCTGCTCATCCGTCAGAAAAGTTGGACCGTTATCACGTAGCCACGCATCGCTGTGCTCTATCGGTAACAGTTCTACCTGTTCCCCGAGCTCAAGCGCTTTAACGCTCTCCAGATCATCTGGATTTACGACTACGGTAACTGGTTCAAATTCCGCCATAGCACTTACGATTTCGGCATAACCCTTACATACCTCGGCATGCATATCGGGGTAAACCATTGAAGATTTTACAGGCCAGGAAATATACGTACGTTCATGTGGCGCCCATTCAGGCGGCATCTTATAATGTGAATCCTTAATTTGCATGTATTGAAACTCTCTTTCTTTTCAGAATGTAGACTCCGCTCCTATCATACAATAATATGATCTTTGTCTCAATCGAAGCGGAAAAGTTTTAATAATTTACATTGAAATTTGAGAAATTACTTTGAAAAGGTGATTGCTTTCACCGTACTGCCATCAAAATCCTTCACGGTAAATTGTGCTCCCTCCAGCACACCATAAGAGGATGGATAGTTTTCTTTTGGCAATGCGATTGAACCAGGGTTCAGTACAAAGACCCCATTTTCCACATCTGCTACCGGAATATGAGTGTGTCCTTGAATGAATACATCACCCGCTTCAAGTGGCGGTAAATTTCCGATACTAAAACCATGTCCATGCGTGATATAGATTCGCCGTCCTTCATGGTACAGTAAAGCATAATCACCCATCATCGGAAAATCCAGCAACATCTGATCCACTTCTGCATCGCAATTCCCGCGTACCGACACCGCAATGTGAGATTTGTACTTGTTCAGCATAGAAGCCACTTCCGCTGGGTTATATCCTTCCGGTAACGGATTTCGCGGTCCATGATACATGTAATCTCCAAGCAAGACAAGACGGTCAGCTTTCTCCTCCTTGAATTTTACCAGTGCCAATTGCAACCAGTACAGCGAGCCATGAATATCTGATATAAACATTAATTTCATAGTTTTTCCTTCCTTTCTGAATAGGCCATAGTAATTTGGAAATATTCCTCTTACGTTCATTATTACATTATTCCCTGAACAAATCTGTGCAAAAATGTTTCTTTACGTTGGGTAGTTCTCTGTAAAGACGCAAAACTACAGTTCCAAATGAACTGTAGTTTTATGGTTAATTTCTTATATACTTGTGCTTGTCATCTTCGGTAATTTTACGGATGACCTTACAAGGGTTTCCTGCGGCAATCACACCAGAAGGAACATCTTTGGTAACAATGCTTCCTGCACCAATAATTGAATTATCCCCTATCGTGACGCCCGCCAGAACGCAAACATTACCACCAATCCAAACATTATTGCCCACAGTAATTGGAAATACAATTTCCAACCCTTCATTACGTTGCTCCACATCAAGAGGATGACCCGCAGTATAAAATCCGCAGTTAGGAGCAACAAATACATTATCACCGAACACTATTTTTGCCCCGTCAAGCATGACTGTATTGTGATTACTATAAAAATTTTCACCGATTTCAATATTATACCCATAATCACACACAAAAGGCTGCTCAATCAAAAATCTATCCGTTGTCTTTCCTAGTAAAGTTTTGATGAGTGTTTCTCGTTCTTCCATATTTCTAGGATGGAGCTGATTATATTCGTAGCAGAGACCTTTGGCGTATAGACGTTCCTCAATCAACTCTTCATCATAATTAGCATTGTACAGGAGTCCTAATTGTGATTTTTCTTTTTCTGTCATCGCTTGTCCACACTCCGTTTATGTAGTTAGATTCTTGTCGTAAATGACGCTCATAAAAAAATTGGCGACCGCTTCCCCCATAATAAAGCAGAGGCGGTCGCCACGTAAAAAACATCATTATGTTTTTATAACTTAGTTACTGGTTTATTTATAAATTAACGTTTCAAGCTTCCACCGTTTGTGGCAATAACCTCTTTGTACCAGTGGAACGATTTTTTTCGGTATCTTTCAAGTGTACCGCTGCCATCATCATGACGGTCAACATAAATGTAACCATAACGTTTTTTAAGCTGAGCAGTCGACGCGCTGACAAGGTCGATACAGCCCCAAGATGTATAGCCCAGAACCTCTACTCCATCTTCAATCGCTTCCCCAACTTGAACCAAATGATCATTCAGATAGTTGATCCGGTAGTCATCTTCAACCGTTTTTTCACCTTTTTCATTGGTGATAAGCTCGTCCACAGCGCCCAGACCATTTTCAACGATGAACAGTGGTTTTTGGAAGCGATCATAGAATGTATTCAGCACATAGCGCAGACCTTGAGGATCAATTTGCCAGCCCCACTCACTTGCCTCGAGATGCGGATTGCTCACCCCACCGAGGATGTTACCTTCACCTTTGACTTTTTTAGCTTCGTCTGCAGTCTCACAAGTACTCATGTAATAGCTGAACGAGATAAAATCAACCGTATGCTTCAGATCTTCAGCATCACCTGGCTCAAAATGAATAGAGATTCCGTTTTCTTTGAAGAAACGTTTCATGTAACCTGGATATTGACCTCTTGCATGAATATCGGCAAATGCCATGTTTCTGTGATCAAATTCCATTGCTGCAATTACATCGTCTGGATTAGGTGTCAGCGGATAAGTAGGCATACTCAGTACCATACAACCAATTTTGAAATCAGGATTAATCTGATGACCGATTTTTACCGCTCTTGCACTCGCTACCAGCTCATGATGAATAGCTTGATAAAGATCTTGTTCACTAAGTTGATCTTTTGGTGTGCTAATCCCGCCACTCATGAAGGGTGCTTCAAGAATGGAGTTGATTTCATTGAATGTCAACCAGTATTTTACTTTATCTTTGTAGCGATTAAATACAGTTGTTGCATAGCGCTCATAGAAATCAACAAGCTTACGGTTTACCCAACCATCGTATTCTCTGGACAAATGTAAAGGTGTTTCATAGTGAGATAATGTAACGAGTGGCTCAATGCCATATTTATGAAGTTCATCAAACAAATCATCATAAAATTGCAAGCCTTGTTCATTAGGTTCCAACTCGTCACCTTTAGGGAAGATACGTGACCAAGCTATGGAAGTACGGAACACTTTAAAGCCCATTTCCGCAAAAAGTTTGATATCTTCTTTATAATGATGGTAAAAATCAATACCAATCAACTTCATATTATCTTCTGTTGGTACATCCGTAACCGGCCCCCAACCACCACGAGGAGTTACATCCTGAATGGACCAGCCTTTTCCGTCTTCTTGATAAGCACCTTCGAGTTGATTAGCAGCAACTGCTCCACCCCACAGGAAATCTTTTGGAAACTGTGTACTCATATTTTCTCCGCCTTTGCTGATGTTTTTTCATTAACTAGGACATAAACACGTTACCTCTACGCTAATGTTTATAAAGTACTTCTAATTGAATCTTAAGGTTTGTAACGCGTTTCATGTCAAGTATTATTTTAAAAACTTGCAGAGTCTATAATCGTATTATCTCCAATACTTACTTCCATATTTATAACAACGTCCCGACCCATCTATCCGTTAATTACCAATTGTAACTGGGTGAGCTATTCTTCAAAGCGGAAGGCTTCTATTTTCTTTTTTCCACCAATTGTAAATTGTAGGTCAGGCTTTCAAGGGTAACTGAAATCAACCCATACATGTATTCATCGTGCGTATCGTTTTTTACAAAAATCTCAGGCATATGTTCTTTGGGTACATCTTTAAGACAGCCGTTATAAATATCATCCAACAGTGCTGGCTTAGATAACTCTCCAGTCAAAGCGATCGATACAGGGTCTATAATCGCAATAATGGATGTTATCGTTTTGATCGCCAAAGGAACAAATTCCTGTGTGCTATTTAACTGTTTAAGCTGTTCCTCTCTCGTTATGCCAAAGGGTAAAAAGGAAACTTCCCCAGCAAATTTGGTATTTCCTTTTAACAAATGTCCATCGACAATAAAACCCGCTCCCGGAAAATTATCCTTGGGAAACGTAACAATAGCAAAGGTTTTGTCCTCATCATAATTTTGCATGTTATAAAATCCATAGACGGTCAGATGCATATCATTTTCAATGGTGACTTCTAACCCGTATTTATCTTGAAGGCGTGGTCCTACAGGGACTCCTATCAGCAGATCAAGGTCACAGACATCAATAACCCCTTGATGAACAACCCCCGGAATGCCAATACCAACGGCTTTGACGTTTCCATAGGTATGAATTAGCTCTCCGACTTGGTCATCTATGACTTCATAATCAATATGCGGCACAACGGATGTATTCTCTGCGATAATATCGCCAAGCATATTGGCCACAGCATAAGTAAGAGAATGTACTCCTCCTTCTGTTTTCACAGTTAAACAAATAATATAGGAATAATCAGCGTTATATTTGTACCGTCTAGCCGGGCGACCGCCACTCGACTCTTCCAATTCCATCTCTAATACTTCTCCGGTTTGAAGAAGCTCATTCAGAATATTCCCACAGGTTGCCACACTAAGTCCTGTAATACTGGCTATAGACGACTTGGTTGCAAATTCCTTGGATTTCAGTGTGTTTTTAACTAGCTCTACATTAATTCGTTTGACCCGAATGGTATTATTGGAGACTGGTTGTATTTGAATACACCCCTTTTGAAGTGATTATTAAAAGGTTAATAATAAGCTGTAATATAACGCCCGGTCTGCAATAAGTCAATTTGCACAACCCGTACGCAAGAATATGATTCTCCATTCGATTAGTCGATCATCATGATATACTATGGATAAGAGGCAAAAATTTAGTGATAAAACTAACAAGAAAAGGGAGATTCTATTGGCAACTAGCGAATATGTAGCAATCATTGCGTTGATCCTCTCCGTCATACTTTTGTTCAAGGTCTACCGTCTTCAATCTCGACTTAATAACCTGAAATCCGATGTGGAGCGTCTTGAGAACCGTTCAGGACCAACGGAAACATCGATGTCAAGTACAATTACTCCCCCTCCTCCACATTTCCTAGACGCAGAAGCTTCAAAAGAAATCAATCAAAGGCTGCTTCTACTGATCAGGGAAGGAAATAAGATTCAAGCCATAAAAGAATTAAGAATCGCTAAGGATATGTCTCTTAAGGATGCAAAAGATTATGTAGATCATTTGGAAAAGCTTTAAGAAAGGAAGAATTAAAATGAGTGTCAGCAAAACAAACGCCATGCGCATATTAGACGGGCAACACATCCACTACAATATTTTGAGTTATGACCATCAAGATGGAAAAATAGACGGTATGAACGTAGCCGAAAAGATCCAAAGAGCACCGGAATCCGTTTTCAAAACCTTGGTTGCACATAGCAAACAAAATCTGTTTGTTTTTGTGATTCCTGTACATAAAGAGCTTGATCTCAAAAAGGCTGCCAAATCTGCGGGAGAGAAAAAAATTGAAATGCTTCCTGTTAAGGAGTTGCAAAAGCATACAGGATATATTCGCGGTGGCTGCTCTCCCATAGGAATGAAAAAGCTCTACCCCACTTATATCGACCAGCCCGCAGTTGAACTGGAAACGATCGTTGTAAGCGGCGGGAAAATTGGAACTCAGCTGGAACTGAGTCCGCACGATTTGGCTCAAATCATTCAAGCACAGTTTACAGATCTATCGCACACGGTATAAAACTCATCACGTCATCATAAAATCTTTATGCGTATTTTCTCTTAATCCTATGCTTCATCATGCTTCAACCTAGAGAGGAAGATCAAATGATGCATAATGATTGCTCAAAGAAAGTCGGAATCCCCCAACCCATCAGAAGTGATGGTGCAGGGGGCATCGACAAGGGTCCACGTGATGTGATGAGGGATTTACAAAATCCGGATATGCTGGTTCCTCCCGTAACGGACAATGGTCTCATACCGAATATGCGGTTTTCTTTTTCAGATGCTCATATGCAGCTTAATCATGGTGGGTGGTCAAGAGAAGTTACAGTAAGGGAGTTACCCATTGCCACAACTCTTGCCGGAGTGAACATGAGTTTGACACCGGGCGGTGTCCGTGAGCTTCACTGGCATCAGCAGGCAGAATGGTCTTATATGCTGTTAGGAAGTGCACGGATTACGGCAGTTGACCAAGATGGACGTAATTTTATTGCTGATGTGGGCCCAGGCGATCTCTGGTACTTTCCACCAGGCATCCCGCATTCTATACAGGGCCTTGAAGAAGGCTGTGAGTTTTTGCTGGTTTTCGATGATGGCAGTTTTTCCGATCTGAACACCTTATCCATCTCAGATTGGTTCGCCCATACTCCCAAAGAGGTGATTTCTGCAAATTTCGGGATTCCAGAAACCGATTTTGCAGCCATTCCTCAAGACCAAGTCTACATCTATCAGGATTCCGTTCCCGGTTCAATCCAAAGTCAAGCGGTTCCCTCTCCCTATGGGACGTTGCCCCTATCCTTTAAGCATGAATTACTAGCTCAGCCCCCGATCAAAACACCGGGCGGAAGCGTACGGATCGTCGACTCCTCCAATTTTCCGATTTCCAAAACTATCGCAGCTGCCCTGGTTGAGATTGAGCCCGGAGCCATGCGAGAGATGCACTGGCACCCCAATAATGATGAATGGCAATACTACCTTGCAGGGCAAGGACGGATGACTGTCTTTGGCGGTAATGGTGCAGCCCGGACATTTGATTTTAGGGCCGGGGATGTTGGATATGTGCCTTTTGCTTATGGTCATTACATTCAAAATACTGGCTCCAGCACACTATGGTTTCTTGAAATGTTTAAAAGTGACCGTTTTGCAGATGTGTCCTTAAATCAATGGATGGCTCTTACGCCTACAGAACTGATTCAAAGTAATTTACATGTTGGTTCTGATGTAATCTCTAATTTACGAAAGGTCAAATGGCCCGTCGTCAAGTATCCTGGTTACTCTTATGACCCTAAAAATAAATAAAGGAATCACTTCGTCATGATGTCTTCCAGCTGTTTCTGTGGCTCAGAACAAACTGCTCAAATGAGACCGGACAGCGCCCAGTGACAAGCTTAACGGTATCAGTCACTTGGTCTTCACTTCCGTTTTCACGTATCCTTCTATCCAATCCTGCCAGCATATCTGCATATTCTTCAGGCATTCCAGCGCGAACCATGCCCGCTTTCAACTCTTCATCAGACAAAGAGATATGCTGGATCGGTTGGACTGTTGATTTCCCAATAATTTCAGCCACTTCGTTATATGTTAGTGTTTGAGGTCCAGTGATGACATGAGCCGCGTTGTGTGGTTTATCGTCAATAAGAGCCCTCACTCCCACTTCTGCAATGTCATCTGCACTTACGAAGCCTATTCTCCCGTTTTGGGTTGCACTATAAATGGCCTTGTTGTTTTTGATCGTTTCCACATGCTGGCCTTCTGTGAAATTCTCCATAAAGTAGGATGGCTGTAATATAGCCCACTCTGGAGCTAATCTACGAAGTGCTTGATGCACAGGTCCAAATACTGGCCCGTCCTCAGGCACAGATGCGCTGCCTAAAAGCACGAATCTTTGCACTCCTTCTCTCAAGGCCCTCTCAATAAAAGGAATCATCACTTTGGCGGGATTGACGTCCAACACAGGTACTACCAAATAAACTTTATCTACATTCATCAGCGCCTGTGTATGTGTTGATTCATCATACCAATCAAAATATACATAATCTGTCCTTTCCCAATTGCCAGGTTTAGTACGCCCTGCCAAACGTACCGGATACTGAAGTTGCGTAAGTTTGGCAGCTACACGGCTGCCTGTTTTGCCGTTTGCCCCTGTAATCAACGTTATATTTCTGTCTTTCATAAAATTCAACTCCTATTTAAATTTTTTATCTTAGTCTAGATTTTCATATCTCCATGAGGCTTGAACTCTTTCATTCATGATTCCAAGGCTTCAAGAGCTACCAAAGGGTTCCAGTAATCTTTGTAGTGAGTAATTTTTCCGTTCTTCAACTTAATAACAGAAATGTAGGTTTGATTATACGGTTTACCTGTGCTCACAGCCTGCGCCTCACAGGCAAATTCGGCCACGAATAAATCCGGGTCCGTTGTCGTATGGATAATTGGTGAAGAGAAATCCTGAATCCGAAGCATATTAGGAAATTCCTTAATATACTCGTAAATCGCTGCTTTGCCTTGAAGCATTTGTGCAAAATGCTTAGGCGCATAAGGGAACTCGAAAACAGCGTGATCATCAAATAATGAAATCCATTGCTCCATATTTTCTTCTAACATGTTGCTCATAAATTTATGCATGACTGCTTGCGCTTGCTGTTTTGCTTTGTCGGTATTCGGATTGATTGTCATGGTAGACACCTCGCATAATTATTTTTAGTTCCTGCTTAAAACAAATTCAAGACAGAAATTAAACATAAGAATTCTAGATTGATCAGTCTATAATACTCAAAAAAATTTGACTAATTGGTCTAGAATATTCAAAAAATAAACGCTATTAAGCGTTCATAAAGATCACTCCAAAATCGACAGCGTCGTACGCACAACGTCTCTAAGCACCTCAGGGCTTGCGCCTGTCTTGGCGGTAAATGTCAGCGATAGTCGGGCATGATTTAGAAATCTGGCTATTGACAACAGTTCAGATTCCGTAGCATGAATCTCCCCCTCACTTTGGGCGCGGACTAGGGCGTTGTAAAAAGCAAGTTCAAGCTTTTCAGTGTTTTCAGTAATAAAAGCTTTGATCTCATGATGATGCGGAGCCTGTTCAATAGCACTGTTCATAATAAAGCATTCCTTCGACAGCCTCTTATCCATCAAGACTCTAACAGATTCATTAAAAATCATCGCTATTGCATCCTTAATGCTCCCAGGTTGACTGAGCAGATGTACTACGGCTTCGGTTTTGTCACGTATGTAAAGCTGAATAGCCGAAAAAAACAAATCGTATTTCGTGCCGTAGGTATCATAAAGACTTTGCCGCGCTATACCCAGCTGATCCAGTAAAATGGTCAGAGAAGTTCCCTCATACCCATGCTCTCCAAATACAGCCATAGCTTTTCGCAGAACACTTTCAGTATCAAATTCTTTAGCTCTTCCCAAACCTCATGTTCACCTCCTTGCTTATGATTATAATTTTTATAGACTGATCAGTCAAGAAAATAAAATTGATTTTATATAATTTTATTCACAAAAAACCATCGTACCGAAATACGATGGTTTAGGAATGTTTATTTTATCCAAACGCTCAGGTGTAAATGATGCAATCCGACTATTCCTCAGAGTCTACGTTATGGTAAACCTGCTGAACATCCTCCAAATCTTCTAATGCATCAATCAATTTATCAAATTGAGCCTGTGCATCTTCTGGAAGAGTAATATCATTTTGCGCAAGCATGGTGAGCTCGGCAACGGTAAACTCCGTTACTCCTGCCTGCTTGAAAGCTTCCTGAACAGCATGGAATTGGTCAGGTTCTGCATATACGATGACAGCTTCATCTTCTTCGATGATGTCACGAACCTCGACATCTGCCTCCATCAACAGCTCCAGCACTTCATCTGGAGTTTTACCCACCAGACCAATAACTGCTGTTGAATCAAACATATAGGCTACAGATCCGCTCACGCCCAGGCTACCGCCATTTTTAGTAAAAGCAGAACGCACATCTGATGCTGTACGGTTTACGTTATTGGTCAGTGCATCTACAATGACCATGGAACCGTTCGGTCCGAAACCTTCATAACGAAGCTCTACGTAGTTTTCATCGCCAGCACCTTTTGCTTTTTCAATAGCGCGGTCAATGATCGCTTTCGGTACATTGTACGTTTTTGCACGTTCTAACACGACTCTTAGGACCCGATTGGATTCAGGATCAGGCTCGCCCTGTTTGGCTGCCACATAAATTTCCACGCCAAATTTAGCATATATACGACTCGTATTAGCATCCTTGGATGCCTTCTTTTCTTTAATGTTATTCCACTTACGTCCCATAATATCCCGCTCTCTTCCTGTATGAATATACACAACGAACTTCATTATATCCTTGTATATTATATCTCCTAAAGGACATACGAACAAGTTCAAACACTCCGTTATGGAAAAATAAACAATTCTGCCTACAATACTCCTCATCTATGGACAACAATCCTATGAATGTCTAAGATGAGGAGGAAGTCTGACTTGAAGGAGATTATTCACTTGGATGTCTTATATAAAAAGTTGAGCAATAACCATGAAATCACGGTATATGAAACCACGGAGCTGTATGGTGAAAAGGGGTTATTTCGTGTGATGGAATTTTCAAATGCGGCTGTCCAAGGTGCGCTAGATTTGAATCATCCGCAACGCATTCTGTTCGAATATCCCAGAGCAATCATCCATCTTATGGAGCTGAACGATCCGTCATTTGAAGACGTGTTTGTTATCGGGCATGGTATAGGCACGATTGCGGGTCACTTTACAGATAAACGTTTTAAGATTGCCGAGCTGGATTCGCAAGTGGTAGAATTCAGCCGAACATTCTTTGGGTACGACCAGAACAATGTGACTATTGGCGATGGACGTCGCATCCTGGAGAAGGAGGCCCCGGATGCTTTTGACTATATTATATTGGACGCCTTCACGGAGCAGGGTACACCCTTACATTTAGTATCCTGGGAATTTTTCAAGATGGCTAAAGAAAAGCTGGATTCCGAAGGATCGCTAATTATGAATGTAATGGGCAAAAGTGAACACGATCATCTAGTCCATGCCATTCACACAACGTTGCGTGAAGAATTCGCCTATGTCACAACATTCTCTCTACCATCGGAAGGCGTTGCCGACATTCAAAATATCATTATGATAGGTCGAGACAAGCCTATTCGTTTTCAGGCACGTCAGATGGCGGACTTTCATGAGATTACACTTGGAGAAGGTCATATTCTGCGGGATACAGATGCTTAGTGTTGTATGAGACTCAATATTCTTCTCTCTACATCATGGATATGAATCGACTCTTTGTTGCTGTTTCTTCGCTCTACGAATTCTACTTTTCCGTGTTCAGCATCTTTACCAACGACGATGCGCACGGGAATACCTACTAAATCTGAATCTTTAAATTTAACTCCTGGACGTTCGTCACGATCATCTAGAAGAACCTCTATACCGCGATCCTGTAGTTGGCAGTATAGCTCCTCGGCTATTTGCATCTGAAGCCTGTCTTTCACTGAAATCGGAATGATATGAACCTGAAACGGAGCCAGTGCGTGGGGCCATATCATTCCGTTCTGGTCATGATTCTGCTCTACAATGGCGGACAGGATTCGGGAAATGCCAATACCATAGCAGCCCATAATCATCGCTTGATCGGTTCCGGACGCATCTAGAAAGGTCGCCCCTAGCTTCTCACTGTACTTGGTGCCCAGTTTGAATACGTGTCCAATCTCAATTCCACGGTGGAGTTCCAATTTCCCTTCGTCACATCGAGGACATCTATCCCCTTCTATAACATTGCGCAAGTCTGCCACATGCCGAAGATCCATATCACGCCTTGGATTCACATGCCGATAATGGTAGTCCTGCTCGTTCGCGCCTGCAAGACCGCTGGACATTTGAACAACGGCGTAATCCACCCACACAGGGATTGTCAAGCCGCATGGACCTATGGACCCGGGTGGGGTTCCAGTCACCTTTGTGACGGTGTCTGCATTTGCTATTTCGAATTTTTCACTACCTAAAATTTGTTTGACTTTTACTTCGTTGACCTCATGATCTCCCCTGACAACTACAGCAATAGGTTGATCGTTAGCCATATAAATCAATGTTTTGATGATTTCTTGGGGCTCTATGTGAAGGGTATCAACCAGTTGTTCTATGGTCCGCAGACCTGGAGTATACAGTTTTTCCATTTCATCTGTATCGATAGAAGGATGGCTGTCATGTTCATTTTCATCGGAGACAGAAGATATTCCTATGCTCCCCGTAGAACGTGGCTCTGCCTTTTCAAGATTGGCAGCATAATCACAGCAGGTACACGCCACTATGGTATCCTCTCCTATATCAGCCAGCGCCATAAATTCGTGGGTTTCACCTTCACCACCAATAGCACCAGCATCTGCTTCGACGGCGCGAAAATTCAGACTGCAGCGGGTGAAAATACGTTGATATGCCTGGAACATGGCCCAATAAGTGTGATCTAGTCCCTCCCAATTGGCATCAAACGAATAGGCATCCTTCATCAAAAATTCTCTGCTGCGAAGCAACCCAAACCGAGGACGTCGTTCATCCCGAAACTTGGTTTGAATTTGATACAGTGTTACAGGCAATTTCCGATAGGAATTCACTTCATTTCGTATTAAAGACGTAATGACCTCTTCATGTGTAGGCCCTAATGCAAACTCCCGATCATGTCGATCTTGCAGACGCATCAGCTCTGAACCGTACACATCGTATCTCCCCGATTCTTGCCACAGTTCCGTTGGCTGTAATACAGGCATCAGCAATTCTCCAGCTCCTGCACGATTCATCTCATCTCGTACAATTTGTTCCACTTTTCTGAGTACCCGTCTGCCCAGTGGCATATAGGTATACATTCCAGCCGCCAATTGGCGGATAAATCCTGCCCGCAGCATAAGCTGATGACTAATCACTTCGGCCTCTGCAGGTGCTTCACGCAAGGTTGTCAGTAATAATTGGCTTTGGCGCATGTGTGGCTTCCTCCTTGTAAGAACAATAAATTGTACGCAAAAAAGACACATCCGTCAGGGACGAATGTGTCGTGGTACCACCCTTCATTTGACCGTAACCATATTCGGGACGGTCCTTCTTCAGATAACGGCATCTGGCCGGTAACGGTTTATCTTACGCACCGCTACAGCTCGCAAGGCAGGGAAACGTTCATTCGCGGCGAGAAACCTTTCAGCCCATGGGTTTCTTCTCTGTACAGCGGGTAATTGAACCTTTGATCCTTGGTCTACACTATTCCTATATATTACAATTTTCACCACTCTACACGAAACGCAGATTCAAGTCAAGGAGATAATTGTCTATCTGGGCTCAGCCAAGGACATGAACGATATTTAGATTTTAAGATAATCAAATTCCTTTCATTACCATATTGCAAAATGAGCGGCCAGATTTTAGGACGGATACGCCTGCGAAAACCCAGAACAAATCGGACAAACCGAGGTGAAATATCCCAAATACGAACGGCTTCTTGCTCTACTCCTTTGGGTAGCTCCTTGGAAAATAAAAAACGGTTAAGCGAACGCGTGATAACACCTGATATCGCCTCAATCGTGCTGACATCCATTACGATGATTGTGTCGGAACGCTGGAGTCGCTCGGTAAAATAACGTTCATGATAATTGCCTTCGATAATCCACTCTTCCCCTTGCAGGACTTCACCTAGCTGTTTATGAAATTGTTTGTCTGTGCTCCGCTTCCACTCCGGTCCCCAATACAAATCATCCAACGAAATATACGGCAAATGAGTCCACATCGACAGTCGTTTGGCCAAAAAAGTCTTGCCGCTCCCCGGTGAGCCGATTATGATAATACGTTTAGCATGCTGCACAGCTAGAAGCTCGTCACTCACTTCCCCACGTAAGGTTAGCGTTGAATAGATCAGTCGATATAGAAATCCTACTGCCAAAGCCCCTCCCTTTAAAAGCAAATAAAGAAGAAACAGCGGCAGAAAAACAATAGCGTATTTCACACTGTCCATCAGACAACCTGCCCCTTCTATACATTCAATATTTGAGATCATTACATCTGTGAAGCTCTAAATACACGCTGTTGTAGGTTAAGTGTTCTCTTCTTTACTTATGTATTTTTCTTTTTAAAATACACACCCTTAAAAAATACAAAATTTTGCGAATGTGTGCCATACAGCTCCTGGAACCTAGAATGGAGTTTATTCACAGAAATGGTGTCTGAGACTGTCCGATCCGTTTGTATGGTTAAGTCGACACAACTGATTCCAAACTGGCACACTTGCTCCATAGGATAACCTTGGGTAATTCCATAAATCATCCCGGCAATAAACGCGTCATCTGCGCCTGTGACATCAATGACCTGTTGAACTGGAGGGATAGGGATTTGTCCATGAGTTCCATCCTGAGAAGCAAACAACACATGCTCAGCACTGCAGATAATAATGACATTTTGAACCCCTAGTTTGTGAAAAACTCGAGTTGCGTCCAATATCTGCTGGTCATCTTTAAGTTCCAGTCCCAAATAAGCTTCAGCCTCTTCCGGTTGGCATACCAGCCATTCCACCCCATGCAAATTTCGGGGAAGCTTTCTCATCTTGGAAGCTGACACCGATGAAACGACAAGGGGAACCTGATGTTCCTGACAGACATGTATGGTGGCCGCTATTACGTTCATAGAGAAATTAGTGTCCAGCAGAACAAGTCGGGACGAGGCGATTAAAGGAATATTTTCAAAAATTACTGAAGGACGAATCTGATCATAAATCTCCATTTCTGCTGTCGCTACAATCATTTCACCATGCTCGTTTAGCAAGGCAGTATAAACGCCAGTTGACGACTCACCTTTGACTTGAAGAGGAATCACATGCATGTAACGGCTAGACTGTTCGATGATAAATTCGCCTTCCGCATCATCTCCAACTGCGGTTAGCAGGCTGACCCGTCGGCTCAACCTCCCTAAATTTTCAGCTACATTCCGTGCTACCCCACCGCAAGATTGCAGCCTAGTGCTGCTCGGATTGGAGGTGTGAAGCTGAAATGTACCCTTAACCATGATTTTACGATCCAGATTTGCCCCTCCTATACACAGTATTTGTTCACTAGAGGGCCAAGGCTCGTCCTGTTCATTTTTGTGAATTTTTTTTAATTTCATCATTTGACTCCTTTCTCGACTCTATTCGGCTAGAATGATTTAAATTTGTGCAGAAATAGGCACTCTATAAACCTAACATGTTCTAAATGTCAAATTCCCAAGAATCATGTCGAGTCCGTTAAAATATCAAAAAGTTACACATGCTAAAAAAGTCACCTCTTCGTAAAGATACCCTCCACTTTACGATAAGATGACTAGAACTGAACTTGCAGCTTAGATCCTTCTTCCTAGCATCCTGTTATTTTATAGAGAATAGAGCAGCTCCATGAGGGGGTAAATCTGCGGACAGTTCCTGCACTATAACACCTAAATCCACATGGTTCCACAAGTCTCTGGCACTTGCCTGCCCTTCAATTCCAAGCTCCTGTAGGGATACACGGACTGTTGAAGCTTCATCTCCAACATTAAATAAAGCCGCATATACGTGACCTTCCTCATTGTGAGAAGTCCAAACGATATGTTCATCCTTTCTGTAGACCTGTCGCGCATTCACACCGTTGTGATGAACATCGAGCACTTCTTTGTTCGTCAGCAATGAAAGTGTCCATGCGTCATTATCACGCAGTTCTCCTCCGAACATCAGTGGAGACCGGAAAATGCTCCATAAGGTCATCATCGTCAGCTGCTCATCCTTCGTAAAGCGTGTCCAACGATCATGACTGCCGGAATCTACTGAATCTACCGAACGAATTCCCAGATGCCCCAGTGGCAACATGTCGCAATCCGGCCAGTGACCTGGACCTACATGTCCCGCCCATTTCTCGCAACGCTCGAACATACCATGCAGTAAAGGCCATACATCCCAGAAATCATCAGTCATACGCCACATATTCGCATTTGCGATTAAATCAGATGCATGTTCCAGCGGTGCGGGACCAGGCGAAAGACTTAACACCATCGGACGTCCGCATTGGGCGATAGCCCGCTTAATCAATTCGATTTCCGCCAAATGAATACCATAGAGACGTGATGCAGCAATGTCATCTACTTTGACAAAATCGACACCCCATTCCGCATACAGGTCAAACAAAGAATTATAATACTCCTGTGCGCCTTCCTTGGATGCATCTACCCCATACATATCTGTGTTCCAAGGACAAATAGAGTTAGGATGTGCAATTTGTCTGGCCGTAGCTGTAGTTCCCAAAATCGGGGTATCCTGATGAACCGCCTGTCTAGAGATGCCCCTCATAATATGTATCCCGAATTTCAATCCCAAACTATGCACATATTCTGCAAGAGCATGGAACCCACGACCGTCTGCTGCCGAAGGGAACCGATTCACCGCTGGAATCAGACGTGAAAATGAATCCATTTCCAATGGAACAAATGGTCGGTACTGTGAAGATACTGCTCCCGACTCATACCATTGAATATCCACCACTACATATTCCCATCCATACTCCTTCAGGTGCTCCGCTATATATTGAGCATTTCCCCGTACTTCCTCTTCCCTTACTGCTGCGCCATAGCAATCCCAGCTATTCCATCCCATAGGTGGTGTATGCGCTGTCAAAAGATGTTCCATTGAATTCATCCTTTCATCTGTTAGGCCTCAACCTGTTACCGCAAATCTCATCAACCCCACAATACCATTATAATGTAACCCCTTACTTTTGTCGCTCGTCATCTTTTTCATTTCCACTTTTTATACATTTATGTTGACTAACTTAAAGAATGTGGTACATTTAAACTTGCTTGTTAAAAAACTTTGACTTGAATCAGAGGGTGATTTTACATGTGTGAACATGCTTATCGAATTTTGTTGTTTTACAAATATGTCAATATTGAAGATCCTGCCACCTTTACGGCAGAGCATCTGGCTTACTGCAAAGAGCTGGGCGTCAAGGGAAGAATCTTGATTGCTGAGGAAGGAATCAACGGAACACTGTCCGGTACAGTAGAGCAAACGGAGCAGTATATCCGTGATTTGCGCGCCAATCCGAAATTCCACGATATCGTTATTAAAATAGATGAGTCTGACGGTCATGCGTTCAAGAAAATATTTGTACGTCATCGCCAGGAACTGGTTACGCTACGTCATGAGGACGAGCTGGACCCTAATGTAATTAGCGGCAAGCGTCTGTCACCAAAGGAGTTTTATGAACAGCTTCAAGATGAAGATGTCGTGGTTCTGGACGGTCGTAACGACTACGAATATGACATCGGTCATTTCCGCGGAGCCATTCGCCCCGAAGTTGAATCGTTCCGTGAATTTCCACAATGGATTCGCGATAATATGACTCAATTTAAGGATAAAAAAATCCTGACATACTGTACTGGAGGTATTCGTTGCGAAAAGCTGTCCGGTCTGCTGATTAAAGAAGGCTTTGACGATGTAGGCCAGTTGGATGGCGGCATTGTGACTTACAGCAAGGACCCTGAAGTACAAGGGCGTTTGTTTGACGGTAAATGCTATGTGTTTGACGAACGGATTTCGGTTCGGATCAACCATACGGATGAAGACGTTATTGTCGGTCAATGCTATCACTGTGAAACGCCAAACGATCATTATATTAACTGCCCGGTCTGCAATCTCCAACATATCGTGTGCCCAGACTGCGAAGAACAGCATCAACACTATTGCTCTGACGAATGCCGAACCAAAGCAAAAACTATGGCTTCTGCTTAAACCATTAGAATACTCGGTTTCACATAAAAGGGATGTTCCTACTAGCCGTTCAACATGGCTGTGGACATCCCTTTTGTTGTTCTCAGAATAAGTGCGTTAACCTTCATAGTATATACCTATAACCTTAATTGTTTATCCATCTTGGACGGACTCAAAAGTAGCACCTTATAATGGAAAATGTCATTACAGAAAGGATGGGTGGAATTCATGATTCAAATCGTACTTTCAACTCTTTTATCCGTTATCGTTCCGCTGTCCATTCCGGTGATTGCCGGATTTTTACTCGGCAAATTCATGAAGCTGGAAACAAAACCGCTCTCGACTTTGTACTTATATTTTTTAAGTCCTGCCATGATTCTGGACACACTGCTCAAAGCGCAGCTTTCCTGGCATGATGTGACACAGACAGCCGCTTTTTCATTACTCAACCTGCTGCTATTGTGGGGAATTGCACAATTAGCAGGAAAAATCTTTGGGCTGAGCGCCCCGGAAACGGCTGGGCTCACCTTAATCTCCACACTGACCAATAGTGCAAATTATGGGTTGCCGCTCATTTTACTTGCCTTTGGGCAGCTTGGTCTTGATAAAGCCTCTGTATATGTCGTCATCCAAATGATTATGGTCAATACTATTGGCGTTTATTTTGCAGCCCGCTCTGAATTTTCTGTTCAAAGTGCCGTGAAGTCGGTATTTTCTCTCCCTGCAATTTATGCGGCTCTTCTCGCACTGGGACTTCGAGCACTGGATTGGCATCTGCCCTCCGGCATTCAATCGAGCGTCTCAATGATTGCAGCTGCTTATTCTCCGGTTGTGCTGGCGATTCTGGGTACCCAAATGGCTTATGTGAAAATACTCAAGCTGGAGCCATCTATTAAAAAAGCCAGCTACGCAGGACTAACAATCCGACTTCTGCTTTCCCCGCTCGCGGCTTGTCTTGCCATGCTGATACTGGGAATTTCAGGTCTTTTGTTCTCCGTTCTCTTCATTCTGGCCTCCATGCCAGTGGCTGTGAATGCAGTCATTTTAGCCGAAAAATTTAATGCATCGCCAAAACTGGTCTCCACCTGCATCCTGTGGAGCACGCTTGCCTCATTCCTGGTTCTGCCCATTCTGATTATGCTGGTAGCAGGTTAGACGGACAAAAGGCTCTCTACACCATAGAGAGCCATGCACGATCCTGTCTCCAGTCTACTTGCACAGACGTTTCAAAAAAAGTACTAAGCGTTTCACTGCTCAGGATATCAGTCGTTTTACCTTTGGCAAACACCGTACCCCGGCGAATCAGAATCGTATGTGTGTACATCGGTAAAATTTCTTCAATATGGTGTGTAACATACAATAAATTGGGAGAACCCGGCGTCTCGGACAGCTGACGAACGCTATCCAATAATGCTTCTCTAGAGAAAAAATCCAACCCGTTGCACGCCTCGTCCAAAATCAACAGCTTGGGCGAGGCCATTAACGCGCGAGCAATAAGCACTTTTTGCTTTTCTCCCTGTGAGCATCCCTGATACAACCGATCGACGAGATGAGCACAGCCCAGTTGGCTCATAAGCTGAACGGCCTGTTCATAATCTATATCCGTCGTCTGGTCATACAGTCCAATGGAGGCAAATTTACCGCTGATGACGACATCCTGTGTACGCTGGCTTCCATTAATCCTTTCCTGTAAAGAGGAACTGACCCAACCAATAGATTTGCGCAATTCCCTCAGATCTACATCCCCAAAAGTATGACCCAATACACTGACACTACCTGTGGTTGGCCATATGTAGCCATTAATCATATTGAGCATCGTTGTTTTGCCTGATCCATTCAAGCCGAGTACAGCCCAATGCTCTCCCTCAGATACCTGCCAATTGATTTGATCCAGTATGGTACGGTTATCTCTCTTCCAGCTTACATTGTTAAGCTCAATGACAGAATTCATGGCTGTACATCCCTTCTATACATCGTATCATCAGATGTTTATAGGCGTAATAATATATCACGTTTGCTACGTTAATCTTCACTTTCGTATAAGAATAGCACAGGGTTGCAGGTTGTTCAATTTTAAATTCACTATATTGCTTTCTACAAAACTAATAGTAATAGAATCAAGTTCAATAGCCCGCTTAGGCTAACTTGGAATAAGGTAGTCTAAGCGGGCATTTTAGTTGTTTTAAGATTTAAGATTTAAGATTTAAGATTTCGGAGTGATGAAGACCGATTTATGAGGTAGTTTATGCGCTATTTCTCGAGGAAGGCTCAGATTCGTTGCCAATACATCAACAGGGTTGCCAGCCATCCACTCACTCAAATCAATGGCCTCGTAATGACCACTGTTAAAACCAATCAAAATACGGCATACGTCCGATCCGGTATTTTTAATATAATGCCCGGCTCCCATAGGTACATACCCTACATCTCCGGCCTCAAACTGCTCTGTCACTGCATTCCCTTCTGCCAGAAATACAGTCATTTCTGCTTTGCCGTCCAAATAGTACTGCCATTCATCCGCATTGGGATGCCAGTGCATTTCTCGCAATCCGCCCGGCTCCAGTCCAATTACAGATCCGGCCATCGTCGAAGAAATAGGAAAATCTTCTACTGTAACGGTCCGCTGAGTCCCTCCACCCGGTGCCAATCTGGGCTGTTTGGCCATTAAAGGATAGCGGTGTTTAGTAATCAGATCAGAAGAAATGCGCGGATATGCATCATGAGATGCGGTAGATGGGATAGGCCCTTTTGCAAAATAAGCTTCCTTCTTTGGCAAAAGAGCGAGCTCGTCGGCTGCAAATCCGAGATTCTGCATGACAACATCTGCGGGAGTCTGAGCGATAAAATCAGTAATGCTGAACGTATGGTCCTCCGAAAAATCACCATTATCGAAAATCAGGATAAAATGACACTCTCCAGGACCAAGACCTTGAATGGAGTGACCATAACCACGCGGGAAATACCATACATCACCGGGGTTAAAAATATCGACATAGGAAGTACCGTCTGGATGGATAACAGTTGTCCGACAGGAACCGCTAATCACATAGGCCCATTCAGCTGCATTGGCATGCCAGTGAAGCTCGCGCATTCCACCCGGCTCCAGACGCATCGAAACCCCTGCTATTCCTTCTGATACAGGGAAATCATGGACTGAAGCCCCACGTGTGATACCCCCTGGCCCGGTTCTGGGTTCCTTTTTCTCCAAAGCATACTTAAATGATTTCATCGCGATTCCTCCTTAAAATCATTCTTCCCATATGTCTTTATTCACTTATTGGTGCTGTGCAGGTCTATTATATACTTTTAATGTTAAAGAGATCAAATTTGTCCATTTTTTCATCAAACTATGTCCGAATCGCCCCCCTCGCGGTTAGGATTAGGGTAAATAGGCAAGAGAAAAAGGATGAATCATAAACAATTCATCCTTTTTTTGATTTAGTTTCTTTATTTGATTTAGTTTCTTTATTTGTATGATCAGCTTTATTTGCATTTTTATCTTTATTCTTGTCGTTATTCTTCTTATCCTTGCTTGGGACTATAACTTTCTTTTTTTCATTAGCCAGTCGCCAATAGCTTATTACTTTTCGGTACATAGACTTATCTGTCAATTGGTTAAAAATGTATGGGTCTGGCTTCGTGTTCACCTCAATGATCCACGGGATAAAGCGATGATCCAATCCAATGTCCACACCAATTTGCCGGAAATTCGGATATGTTTTTTGTAGTTGTGTGGCAATGGTAATCCCCAGTTCATTGAGCTTCTTAACCAGCTCAGCCTGCTTACTTTGCGATAAATGGGATTTCAGTAGCTGTTCCAAGGCCATCGGCTTACCACCACTATGATAATTGGTCACGATTTTACGGGGATGGCCCAAGCGTCCAATAATTCCGGTAGATTCCCATGTCCCTTTTGCATTACGCTGCACCATGACCCGGATATCAAAATAACGATTTTGATGGCGCAGTAAATGAATTCCCTTTTGAATGAGATAACTTTTTTTACCCATGTGTTTCGATAGGCTGGTAATCAGTGCATCCAACTGTTTGAATTCCAGACGTTTTTCCTCATATTGGTAGGCGAAGCGCTGACCTGCCTCCTGTTCGACTTTCATCACACCTTTGCCAAAGGTACCTCGATCAGGCTTTACATAGACCATCCCATACTTCTCCAACATGGATTTCACAGTTATTTTGCTGTATTTACGGGTTTCAGGTACAAAAGGCTTGATACTGCCATGCTGGAGCAACAATTGGGTTTTATGCCATTTGCTACGCAACGCCTGCGCTTGTGAAGAATTCACTTGCCCCTCTCCTCTCTACTCTCAGGGTAGAACGCTCCTGTTAAAAAAGATCAATCTATCGTATGCGCCAAAACCCCATTCGAAGCTCCATTCGCCCTCTTCTACACAGAATTAGACAGTTGGCCTTGCCCGGTCGAAAGCGCCTGTCCAGGCATACAATAATATGAGATACCGGTAGCGTATATTTACACGTATAGGGAGTGAATAACATGTCTGCGCAATCCGATGGGCTACAGAAGGGTTCCCTCTCAATCGATGTTCTAATCCCCGCAATTGAAAAAGATCTGGCTACACTACCACTAGTAATTGACAGTCTGCGCAGTCACGTGCAGCACCGAATTGCAACCATCTATATCGTTTCACCGCAAAGCACCAAACTTCGCCGTCTATGTGCAAACAAAAAGTGTACATTTATAGACGAAAAAACGGTGTTGCCCATCACTAAAAAGCATATTCATTACGGAACAACGCGCTGGGATCGCTCAGGCTGGCTGTATCAGCAATTGCTCAAAATGAATGGCGACAAAATCAGTAAATCGTCTTTTTTTCTCGTCATAGATGCGGACACCATTTTGATTCGTCCACATACGTTCCGTAAAGACGGAAAAACAATTTTTTACTATCGCAGCTGGAGTCAACCTGAGTATTTTCGAACTTACCGTAAGCTGATGGGTGCTAAAGCTCCCTCACCAAAGTCCTTTGTCACTCACTATATGCTTTTTGAAAAAACACGGCTCGCCCAGCTCAAGCAAGTTATTGAGGCCAAGCATGGGAAACCTTGGTACAACGCCATTATTCAAAGTATAGACCGGACAAAACAGTTTGGATTTTCCGAATATGAAACGTATGCCAACTATCTATACAGCAATCAGCCCTCTCGGATGATTTTGCGCAAGTCATTAAATAAAGCGCTTCATAGTCGTGCTTCTTCGCTGTCACAAAAACAATTGGATATCTATGCCCAAAGCTACCGCTCCTTATCTTTTCATCAACGCAAAGTGTACCAGCTAGCTCCACAAACAAGGATTCAATCTTCATTGAAATAGTTTCTAAAATAGAAAATCCCGCAATTGTTGATGCAATCTAATGGATTTGCATTGAAGGAGGAAACGTCTGTGCGCATCGTATTGTTATGCGGTGGTGCCGGAAAACGGCTGTGGCCATTATCCAATGATATTCGGTCAAAGCTGTTTCTCCGGTTGTTGCCCGCTCCTGACGGGCAGCAGGAATCTATGCTCGGCCGGGTGTATCGTCAGCTTACCTTAGCCGGACTAGATTCCTCTGCCCTGCTTCTGGCTCATCAGAGTCAGGTAAATCTAGCCTTTCGACATACAGAAGGTCGTCTGCCTGTTCTTGGCGAGCCGGCTAAACGGGGAACCTTCACAGCTGCTGCACTCGCTGCTGCTTATTTTCACACAAGAGGCATGGGGCTGGATGAAGTTCTCTGTATTGCTCCAGCAGATATGTTTGCAGGCGATGACTTCTTCCACAGCATAGCAGCGCTATCCGGTCTATTGCTCGAGAGCGGAGCCGATCTAGCTATGCTTGGGACAAGGCCTACCCATGCCTCCGACCAATATGGCTATGTCGTTCCGGGTCTGCAAATGAGGCAGGAAGGGAAATCGTCTTATGCACAAGTTGCTCGCTTCACTGAAAAGCCGGATCTGTCTGGGGCGCAGCAGCTTATTAACCAAGGCGCACTATGGAACTGCGGTATTTATGCTTTTACGTTACGATATATGCTGTCCTGTATGGAGCAAAGTCAATTGCCGCTGAACGATAAAGAACTGTGCGCAATGTATGATAGCCTCCCGGTTCGCAGTTTCGATGAGGAGATTGCGGAGCGTACTGAACGGGCCGTTGTCCTGCCTTACGAGGGCGAATGGCACGACATCGGCAACTGGCAGACCTTAACAGAGCAGCTAGGAAGCCGAGTGATCGGGCGTGGACAAATCAGTGGTCAAACTCACGGCACACACATCGTCAATGAGCTGCCCTATCCACTTCATGTCATTGGTGTGGAGGATATTATTGCTGCTGCAAGCCTTGACGGTATTCTCATTGCATCCAAAAGCCATGCCCACGCGATCAAGGAACAGCTAGGCAAACTCCAACTTCACCCCATGCATGGTGAAACCTCTTGGGGCAGTTACCGAGTGCTGGACGAATTTGAGCACCGAAGCCCAAATGACATATTAGCTATACGACTGACGGTGTTGCCGGATCATCGCTTGAATGGACGTATTCACGGCAGCGGACTTAAAGTATGGACGATCGTATCCGGTCGGGGAGAGGTTATGCTGAACGGAGAACGCTTTGCTGCGGCAAGCGGCTCTGTATTTAGCATTCCGGTCGATACGTATCACACGATCCGCGCCGATCTGGATTCAAAACTGGAACTAATCGAGGTTCGCCTAGGTAACAGTTTGGTGAGCGCCTTCTATAAATCCGATTCCTGCAACACGGAGTTATAACATCTAAACAGATCGATTTCTGCACGAAGATCACACATCAAAAAAATCGCTCTTGAGCAAGGTGAGTAACATCCTTTGCTCATGAAGCGATTTTTTTTGTAATATTACATCTCATAAGGAAACCGTTCTAACCTTGCCAGATAAATAAACCTTGTTGGCCTTAATCATCCCGGCCTCTCTTAAAAAGTGCTGCACGATCTTCATCTGATAGTGTATGCGTTCTTTCTGGGGCAGGCTCCACCCTGTTTCCACGGTTACCGCACGTGCCCCTAAAATACGGGCTGCAGCGGTACGAGAGGAACCTGGGAGCTCATGCAACCGCATGTTGAAATGGCGGTCTTTCACCTTGATCGAGCGATTCATTCGCTTAATAATCCGGCGCGTCGTGGGAATTATCGGGTTGCCCTTATTGGAGATCAGCGTTTGGCCAAGCACCTTGGCATCCTTTTGTGATAATCCATTCGCCTCATGCAAGTCAAGATACCATTCAGGGTGATGCTTTTGTAATAATTTGAATAGAGCAGTGGAAAGCGGTTGTGTTGCCGCCTGCTTTTTCCGGCGCGGAAAGGTTCGATTCAGATCCGGTTTTCCTCTAATCTGCTTGCGGTAAGCCTTTTGATTCACAATTGGCACAATAATAAGCTTGCCATGGCTGAATCTCAGCTTTTGTTCATTCAAAAGCTTTACCAGTTTCTCAGCCGCACGTATACTTGCTATTTCATTACCATGTATGCCTGCAACCACCATCGCACACGGACCTTGCTGTCCCTCTATGGCTACATAATAAGGTGTCGCCCAAGAAGAGCCCTTTCCAAGCATATATCGTTTGACCTGCATCCCCTTCACCTCCGTATAGGCTTTCGGTGTCCTCTCTTCTGTTCTCGCCGACGAATGATTTCACGGTATAGTCTCAAGTAGTTGCTGGTCATCTGTTTGTTGGTAAATCTTTGGCTAACATACAATCGAAGCTGCGCGGGTGACGGGTAATTCTTTTGCTGTGCCTTTCGTGCCATTTGTCCAACTGATTTGCAAATCAACTGCGGAAAGCCTGATAGCACCTCGGGAACAGAGCCATTTTTTAGTGCCAGCACCGGTGTTCCACAAGCCATAGCCTCTACCATTACAAGTCCGAACGGTTCTTCCCACAGTGATGGAAACAACAGACACTCTGCATGTTTCAGAAGCTTCTGTTTCCGATCACCCCCAACTGGTCCCACATAGCGTATATTCGGATTGCGCTGAATTCGTGTCTGAATCTCTCGGCGAAAAAATACAGGGGCTTTGATGGGACCCGCAATAAGCAGTCTTTTTCCTGTTCGCTCTGCAACCTGAATGGCCTGCAATACACCTTTATCCGGTATAATTCTGCCCATGAACAGCAAGTAGCTGCGCTTCTCACTGCTGAACTCGTATTCATGCGTGTTGATGCCGTTATAGATATAAAATCCTTTGCCCCCGCCCATCAGCTGACGTGCTCGTTTACTGACATATACCGGGTTTTTACCGTGTCTTCTCACTGGAAGATGAACGGTACACAATGATGAGCAGGGCAACTTCCTACGCGCTACAGCAGAACGAAAGGTATGATCATGAATGATATGTGTGCCGGAAGGCATATGCCGAAGTACATATTGGGGGATCTGACTATGTTTCAAACCCTTGGGATAAGTAATCAACCGCGCGCTGCTCCTGCTCCCACGGGCGGCAAAAAGAGATACATGATGCCCTCGTCTCACTAATTCCTCTGTTAATTCATGCACGACCTTTTCTGTTCCGCCCTTGATGGAGGGAACAGGCTGTGCATCGGGATAGTTGGATATGACCTGCACAATGGTTAAAGGTCGGTTTTTGAATGCTTTGCTCTGCTTTGAAGCCATACGAATTCCCCTTCCTGACCGGAAATACGGTGTGATCTTTACGATGTCAACGGGAATCTGAGTATACTCCCGTGCAGGTTATAAATTGTAGTATATAGGTATGTATGTTTTGCATGATTGCTTGTGCCAATCGTCTGCAAGTCGCTTTTTGTCATACGAGCCTAGTCATAAGGGGGAGTTATTTAATTTGTCAAGCTAAAGTTAAGGAGAAAATTCTCATCGTTTTCTAATAAAGCAGTGCAAAACGTTGGGGTAACAGGATTATAACCATGAGTGGTAAATTCCGGATATTTTATTTGTGTTATTGTCATTTCAGGACATCAACACAATACGAATAACGGAGGAAATTATATATGAAACGTACTTCTAAAAAATTGTGGATGGGTATTTGCTTTACGATGACTTTGGCACTGAGCGCTGGAAGCTTCGTTGTTGGACCAGACACCACTCATGCGGCTTCGACAAGTAAAGCTGATCGGATTATCTCAAAAGGCTCCCAGTATATGGGCGTCCGTTATGAACATGGAGCTCCAGCTGGCAGTACAAGCTCTTTTGATTGCTCTTCGTTCACTCAGTATGTTTTTGCACAAAATGGAATCAAGCTTCCACGTTCGTCCAAACAGCAGTCAACTGTGGGCACTTATGTACCGCGTAGTCAGCTTAAAAAAGGTGATTTAGTCTTTTTCTATGCGCCAATTCATCATGTAGCCATTTACATGGGAGACGGGAAAATTCTGCATACGTTTGGTAAAGGCGGCGTAACGGTTACCAATCTAAATTCGGGATGGTGGAGCTCCCATTACACAACAGCACGTCGTGTCCTTTAGGATCATTTTGGATGATCTCCCATCCACCGAATGCATAACTTACAAATAACATTAAAAAGGCTGTTCCTTTGAGTAGAGATGTCTACTGGAGGGACAGCCTTTCCTGTTGTTTTTGAGGCAGCGTAACGATGACATCCGTCCCTTCGCCTTCTGCGCTTTCCATGCGTATCGTACCCTGGTGAGCATCTGTTATTGCCTTGGCAATCGGTAACCCAAGCCCGGTTCCTCCGGTTTTACGATGTCTGGAGCTGTCTACCCGATAAAATCGTTCAAAGACACGCTTGATCTCACTCTCAGGAATGCCAATTCCGTAATCCTTAACGCGGAGGTGGACATCTTTTTCATCAGTAGATAACCATATTTCGATTTCTTCCGAGCTATACTTTAACGCATTATCCAGCAAGATGACTAGTAACTGCTTGATTTTTGCAAGATTAGCATCCAGCCAAATTTCCTTCTCTTCTGTAGAAATAAAAATTTGGCGGTCATGTACAGGCCTGAGATGTGCTACCACCTGTTGACAACAACCGATCAGCTCTACCCGCTCATACGGTTCGGAATCTTGCTGCTGTGAGGAGGCCAATGTCAGCAATTGCTGCGTCATCGTACGCATTCGCTGAGTTTCTTCATAGATCGATTCAATCGATTCCTTACGTATGTCCTCGTCACGCGTACCCCACCGCCGCAGCATGTTGGCATAGCCCTCAATAATCATCAATGTCGTATTCAGTTCATGTGAGGCGTCGGAAACAAATTGCTGCTGGCTCTGAAAGCTTTCTTCCAATCTCTCCATCATTCGATTAAAAGTAGCGGTCATTTGGGATAATTCATCTTGATTAGGACTGCCAGCAGGAATTTTTTTGAATTTCAAGCTTCTTTCGATCTCCTGCATCGTTTGAATACTACTGGCAATGGGCAGCAATATCGCATTTGCCAAAATCGTGCTGCCCACCAGACTGAGCAACATAGCTCCAACAGTCGATGTGATAAGAATTGTATTTAAGATATCGAGATTGTTTTCGAGCGCATCCCATTTTTCTACGATCTCCAGTGTCCCCTTTTGATTACCTTCTGGTGAAAGCACTGGAAGATGGATAATCAGGATTTTATGATCCTGTAGATCCGTTAGTTGAGAGCTTTGAGAAAGGTTAAAATGTATATCGTTCAGCTTAAAGCGGGACTGACGGCTTACTTCATACAAAAGACGAGATTGCTGATCAAATACCCTCAGAATGGTATCCGCAGAAAGTTCATCTTTCAGCTTGGACCCCCAAGCATTTTTCAGAATCATCGTGGCTCCTGTTTCGGCAATGATTTCGGTCCATTTATTTTGTAGCACTTCTCTTTCATTACGAGTAGCAATTTTGACAAATAATAGATGAACCGTGACGTCCACAAACAGGAGAATCGTCATCACTAAAATAGAACTAAGCAGGGTAATTTTGGTCCGCAGCTTCAATGGTCTTCCTCCCGGATACAGTACCCAACACCGCGCACGGTTTTAATCAGTTTCTTTTTGTATCCATGATCAATTTTTTTGCGAACATACCGGATATATACATCTACCACATTCGTATCACCGACAAAATCAAACCCCCACACATCCTGAATCATTTGATCCCGATGCAATACCTGATTTTTGTGCTCCATCAGATAGAGAAGCAGATCAAATTCTTTGGGCGTAAGTTCGATACGTTTTCCTTCCCTCACCACGGACCGCGTCTTGGGTTCCAACACCAGGCTATCGACTTGAAGTTTGGACTGCTGCTTTTCCTCTTTTTGCGAAGTAGTAGCTGCCGGCTCCAACTGATTCCTCATACTGGCCCGCATCCGCGCTAATAATTCCTCAATTTCAAAGGGCTTTGTAATGTAATCATTAGCTCCTTCATCCAGACCTGAAACTTTTTCAGGAGTCGTGTTACGTGCAGTAACCATAATTACCGGGGTATGATTGTCCACTTTTCGAATCTGCTTCAGCACCTCGACTCCGTTCATCTCGGGCAGCATCACATCCAGTATGATAATATCCCATGTAAGGGATAGTGCTTTTTCCAATCCTTCTTTTCCCGTCTGTGCAATTTCAACCGCATATCCTTCGTGGGATAACTCCAGTTGAAGCAATCTGGATATCTTCGCTTCATCATCAATGACCAGCACCGACTTTTCCATTACAAAACCACCTATTTTTTATAGAGAAAACTAATAAGCAATGCACATACCATTCATTTTTTATTTGATTTTAAGCTTTTATCCGTATAGTCGCTCTATAATATAACTTTGTAATTTAATTTTTTGAGGTTAAGGAGTAATTTATTCATGTTAATTAATGTAGACTTTGCTTTGTTTCACTGGATCAATGAATTGGCTAATCACCTCGCCTTTTTGAATGGAACCATGCGTTTCTTGGCGCAATATGCACCGTATTTATTTGGAGTGGCTTTACTGCTATACTGGTTCACCTTTAAAATGCCGCATCGGATGATGGTTTTAGAAGCCGTTATAACGGTTTGTATCGGTTTTACAATTAGCTGGTGTCTTGGACATTTGTTTTACAGAGATCGGCCTTTTGTCAGACACTCTGTCATTCAGCTGATTCATCATGATCCCAATGCTTCATTTCCGAGTAACCATGCACTTGGAGCTTTTGCTCTGGCAGCAATTCTATGGCTTCATCATCAAAAATATCGTGTCCTCTGGATTGTCTTGGCTGTGCTTATTGCGATATCCCGCGTATGGACCGGTGTGCATTATCCTTCAGATATTTTGGCAGGGGTGCTCATTGGGGCAGGTTGCGCAGTTGGTGTTCACAAATTCATTCGCAGTCGGAAGCTTCCAGGCATCTTCATCCAAGCAGCTATTATTTTTTATGAAAAATGGGAGCAGAAGCTAGGAATAAAGCATGTAGAACAGACGAGAACAAAGATGACCCAATCTACTTCCTCTGTGCAAATAAAAAGCAGACGCTAATGCGTCTGCTTTTTTAGCCTCATGATTTATGCACTCATTATGCAGTCGATTTGGTACGAAGTGGTAGCATTCGTTCTTCATACCGCTGGTAGAACCAAATGCAAGCCGCCATCCAGCAACCACTCATGAAATAGCCACCCACAACGTCACTCGGATAATGAACACCCAAATAAATGCGGCTTGTCCCGATCGTTACAATTAGTAGGCTACTGAGCACAACAAGAAGGATACGACCTATCCTGGAAGGAACGTGCTTCCACAATAAAAACGTCAGCGCCGCATACATACTGAAAGCGGTCATGGAATGTCCGCTTGGAAAGCTATATCCATTCGCTTCGATAATACGGTTGATTTCAGGCCTCGCACGCCGAAATAGCATTTTTAGTACCGTATTCAACAGCACTGATCCCAGCACAGCAACCGCTAAAAAAAGTAATTCTCGTCGGTGTCCCAATACACTATAGAGCACGAACATGGCAATTAAAATGATGATTACCACTGGAAGCCCGCTGCCGATAATAGTGAAACATTTCATAAGACGTGTCATGAAAGGCGATTCCAGTTGTCCAATAGCCGTAATGATCTTGTGGTCAAAATGCCGTACTTGCTGGTCGCTAACCCATAATGCGATTAAGCCAAAACCAAGGGCACATACTATACATGTAAGTAGAGCCACGGAAATCGGTAGCTTTGTATATATTTGCTTCATTTTTTAGAGGTCCTCCATGAAATTCATCCCGTGATCAAACAAAATGCAGCATTCACATCGTCCATGTATTTACTTTACCCACTTTTCTTGTATCATTTCATAAAAAGATTAGCTTTTAGAATAAAGCATGGTTAGCTTTTTGGCAAAAGAACGAGGAGTCATCCTGTGATATGAAATCAATTCCCCATTACAGATCACGTGAAATACGCCATACGGTGTCGGAGACAGTTCCATGAGTTGTGAACGATCTCGTATATCAATAATCTCTGGTTGTATCCCCACAGTCTCAGCTGCTTCAATCGCATTGTGCGTGGCTATTTCCAGATAAGGGCATTGATGAGTTCGTAAAATGGTTAAGCCTTCACTAAAATGATCCAGACGTTGAACCCAATTATTAGGGAAATAAGGATCTGAATGCTCTTGATTCAACTTATAAACATACAACTGAAAAGAATATGGAGCATCCTCCACATGCCGAAATCCGTTTTTCAGAAAAATTTCGGGACCTGGCGCCCAGGAGGTATCTATATTTGTAACGACTGCCACTCCCTTCTTCCCCAACGTAATAGCATCTTGAATGCAGCGTTGAATAAGCTGTGAGCCTAATCCCAAGCCGGTTACAGCAATCCAGATACAATGAATTACTAGATATCCATCCGCATGAACAGCTCTCCATGCTTGTTCACCCGATGCATACTCTATAAATCCTGCTGGTTTATTGTCTTTTCTCAATTGTATGTAAGTCAAATTTTGAGTGAATTCTTTTTCTGTCCAATTCATTTTTTGTACATATCCCGGTGCTTTTTGCATGCTTCTCATGCAAAAACAGCCGTCTTCCCTTATTTGATTTTCATACCATTCAATGGTTGTTGTTGAATTTTCCATTTAGTCTCTCCTAACTTTATGAATATTGATATAAGGATTTCATAATGATTACAAAACCGCAAGCGAAATATAGTGAAAAAAACAGCACAAAAAAAGACACCACTCAAGCCTTATTGGCTCGAATGGCATCTGTCATTGCATGTGAGACACTGCTAACACAATTCTATGTCAAACAAATAGCATCTTCTTATTAGGTTGGCGTGACTTCACCAAGTTTAATCTTATTCTCTGCTTCTTCAATTGGATAGCGTTTGCGGAACCACAGCGATTGAAGCAGCAAAAAGGTGCCGCTTACGGTCCAATATAAAGGCATGGCCGCAGGAGCGTTGAAGGAAAAGACCGCCATCATAATCGGTGAAAGATAACCCATAATAGCAAATTGCTTGCGCTGGTCAGCCGTCATCTGTTGCTGAGAAAGCTTAGCCTGTGCCAAGTATACAACTGCGACGACAATTGCCAGAATCCAGTCCGGCTGTCCGAGCCGGAACCATAAGAATGAATGTGACGCCAACTCCGGCGTGAGTCGGATGGCAGTATACATACCGCTTAAAATCGGGAGCTGAATGAGAATAGGCAGACAACCGATATTGAGCGGATTGAATTGATGCTCCTTGTACAGCGCCATCATTTCCTGCTGCATACTCTGCTGGCTGGTGGTATCTTTTTTATTCTCATACTTCTTTTTAATTCGGTCCAAGTCGGGCTGCATAGCGCTCATCTTGCGCTTCATACCCTGCTGGGCACGCGTTTGACGCATCATTAGCGGCAATAAGGCCAGACGGACAATGAATGTCAAAGTCATGATCGCCAGCCCAAAACTTCCACCGAACCATTCCGCCAAATGCTGAATGAGCCAAGAAAGTGGGAATACCACGTAATGATTAAAAAAACCAGGTGTCTGTGCATTAATCTCCGCAGCATTCGCACCACAACCAGACAGCAGCATGACCACCGCCAGCGCTACGATTAAACCCAATATCCGTTCTTGTTTACCCCAAAAAGTGAATCCCTTGAATCGTTTCATATGTTCCTCCTCGTTGATTGGCTGTGCCATTTTTCAACAAGGGGGAACAATCGGAAGCATCTTCATCTGGCGCTTCCTTCCGCCGAATGTGACGTGCTAGCCGGACAGGCATGTCCTGTCCGCGGGCAGACATCGGCATCAGCGGAGAAGCATGCGAGCGAACGGGGCCGCCTTCGACCCAGCATTCAGCTACGCTGCCATGCAAATGAGCAAGATACGTATATGTCACTGTGCACAGCAAGCCGATCGTAAGCAAATAGGGGAGTAGGTCCTGAAGCTCAAACAAGGGATTCACCTCCTTCGGTATGTTGCTACAATTATAGCACGAAACCGGACAATCGACTAATCTTTAAATAGAGATAGAGATCGGATTACACAAGAAAGTACGCTCTACGTAACGGTAAAACTTAACGTATAGCAAGCATACGATTCAGTGCCTGTACAGCGTCCTGTCTGATCTGAGCATCCACACGAATTACGCCTACAGGCTCTCTCCGATCAATCTGTTCCATTGCCCACAGCAAATGCGGAAGATCGATCCGGTTCATGGTCAGACAAGGACACATATCGGGATTGAGCGATTCAATCTGCTGTTCAGGGTACTGCTGTCTAATTCGTTGCACGAGATTCATCTCTGTGCCAACGGCCCAACGGGTTCCCGGCTCTGCCGCACGGATCGTATCGATGATGAATTTGGTGGAGCCAGCACAATCTGCGAGTTGTACAACCTCATAAGAGCATTCGGGATGAACGATGACTCGGATATTCTTATCGCGTTCACGGACGTTGCGAATATGATCTACCGTAAATTTTTCATGAACTGAACAATGCCCTTTCCATAAAATGATTTTTACGGTTGCCGGGTTTCGTTCAGTCTCCAACTGATCGGTCATAGGATTCCATACAGCCATTTCATCCAGCGGAATTCCAAGATCATGGGCTGTATTGCGTCCCAAATGTTGATCCGGCAAAAATAAAATACGTTCCTTTTGTTTCAGTGCCCAGTCTAGCACCTGCTTGGCATTCGAAGAAGTCACGGTAGCCCCGCCATGCCGTCCTACAAAGGCTTTAATCTCTGCTGTGGAATTTACATATGTTAACGGAATGATCGTATCACCAACCAACTCCTGCAAATGCTTCCACGCTCGTTCCGTCTGCTCCATATTCGCCATATCTGCCATTGAGCAGCCTGCGCGCATATCCGGCAGAACAACGGTTTGCCGGTCGGTAGTCAGCATATCCGCTGTCTCCGCCATAAAATGAACCCCGCAGAACACAATAAACTCCGCTTCCTGATTTTGTGCCGCCATTTGAGCGAGCTGTAGAGAATCTCCTGTTATATCAGCAAATTGGATAACCTCGTCTTTCTGATAGTGATGGCCCGGAATGAGCAGCTTTGAGCCCCATTTTTGTTTCAGCTCGGCTACGCGTTGCTCCATGTCAGCAACCGTCAGTGTTTTATAATGCTCTGGCATAAATCCACGATTTCCTTGTAAAACGTCTAGCATAGACATTAGATTCCCTCCATATCGTTGCGGCTGACTGTCCCTCGCTCACGAATAGATAACCGCTATGTGTACAAAACATATTTACATGTGTCTTGACACCTATATTTACACATGCCTACAATAATCTCAAGAGTTTTTGGAATGGAATTATTTTTAAGTGGGGAGGATTTGCTGTGATTTACCTGGACTACGCCGCTTCCACACCCATGTGTGACGAAGCTTTGCATATATATAGCGTAATGAATAAGGAAATGTTCGGAAATGCCAGCAGCCTCCATGATGCGGGCGGTCAAGCAGCCTACACACTAGATTACAGCAGGCAACGAATGGCAAAAATGATTGGCGGGCAAAAGGAAGGCATCTATTTTACATCAGGGGGCACAGAATCCAATATGGTGGTCTTGCAATCAATCCTGAACGGGCTGCCGCCAGACAAAAAGCATTGGATTATGAGCGCTTTGGAACATCACTCGATGTACAATCTTGCTACTTTGCTAGAACATCAGGGCTATGAGCTAACTATTATACAACCGGATCGGGAAGGACGAATAACCCGTGAAGTTCTTGTACCCCATCTTAGAGACAACACCGGGCTTGTATCGATACAACACGCCAATTCGGAGACAGGGCTGATTCAGGATCTTGCTGCCTTGTCTCCCCTGCTCCACGAACGTGGTATTATGTTGCACAGTGATGCGGTACAAACATTTGGGAATGTTCACATAGATGTAGAAGCCATGGGAGTGGATGCACTCTCTATATCAAGCCATAAAGTATATGGCCCCAAAGGTGTCGGTGCTGCATATCTCAAACCCGGAACCCCATGGCGTCCGGTGTATCCTGATACACTGCATGAAAACGGATTTCGTCCTGGTACAGTTAATGTTCCTGGGATTGCAGCCTTTGTCGCAGCGGCAGAAATGATGACGGAACAGATGGAGATGCATCAGGAGCGATATGCTACCCTGCGAAGATACTTTATTACGAAAATTCAGGAAAGATCCATTCCATTACGTTGGGTCGTAGAGGAAAGCGAAAAAAAAGCAGTGCTTCATCATATTGTAGGATGTTTTTTTCACGGTTACGAGGGACAATATGTTATGCTGGAATGTAATCGCAGCGGTGTCTGTATATCTACCGGAAGCGCATGTGCCGCCGGACATCACGATCCTTCACCTGCCTTACAGGCACTTGGAGCATCTGAACGTGAAGCCTTACAATTTATCCGTATTTCTTTCGGCAGGACAACCACCATCGAGGAATTGAATGTACTGGTAGATATTTTGACAGACCTGACGCATCGACAAGAAAGGAGCTTATCCCGTTGACTGAATCTTTAAAACGGTCAGGTACGGATCGCCGCGAACAGCTGCTATTGTGGCTCAAAAGCGAGTCACCGCTGACCGGGAGCGAGCTGGCACGCAGGTCCTCCGTTTCCAGACAAGTAATTGTACAAGATATTTCCCTGTTAAAAGCAAGCCAAGAGCCTATACTTGCAACGAGTCAAGGATACATTTATATGGAACCTGCGGCTCAAGCCGCTCCCTTAGCCTCTCGTATTATTGTGTGTAATCACCGACCTGAACAAACAGAAGAAGAATTAAAGCTAATTGTAGACTACGGTGTCAGTGTGCAGGATGTTATAGTTGAACATCCAGTATATGGAGATCTGACTGCTCCAATACGGGTCGGAACTCGCAAAGAAGTGGACGATTTTATACGTAAGATCAGCTCCACCCAAGCCACGTATTTGTCCCAGCTGACCGGAGGCATCCACCTGCATACCTTGCATGCTTCGGATGAAGATAAAATTAATGATGCCTGTGCTGCATTGGAGCAAGCCGGCTTCCTAATGACAGATTGATCTTAATACGATAGCAAAGCAATAAAAATCCTTTCCAGTTTGTGGAGTGCAAATGCACTCCGCAGGGATGGTATGTAAATAGCGAGAAATGAAAAATCCCGGCCCCCTTATAAAGGGAATCGGGAATGGACTAAGCGAGCTTAATTTCTAGTAACTCATATTTGATTACAGCCATAGGTGCATCGACATGAATGATACTGCCCACTTCTTTCCCCAAAAGTGCCTTACCTAAAGGACTCTCATAGGAAATTTTGTTGTCCAGAACATCTGCCTCCGCAGGACTTACAACTTTGTATTCCACCTTCTCCGAAAATTCGATGTCATTCAGAATAACAGTAGAACCGATACTGACCGTTTTAAGATCCAGATTACTTTCATCCACTATCCGAGCTTTGGTCAACATTTTTTCCAAGACCATGATTCGTGTTTCCATAAACGCCTGATCGTCCTTGGCTGAGTGATATTCACTATTTTCCTTCAGATCTCCATAGCTGATGGCCAACTTGAGGCGTTCGGCTAGCTCCTTGCGTTTTACTGTCTTCAGTTCCTTGAGCTCTTCCTCCAGCTTGGCTAATCCCTCTTTAGTTAACAATACTTCTTCATTCGACATGGTCTTATTTCAACTCCTATTTCAGCACTTTGCATAATTCAAGTTCAATACTCGAAGGTACAATATATACGAGCTAAACCGTTAGGGTCCATCTATTGCTAATTGGATAAAGCTCCTGGAATTGATGCAAAATGCTCATTTAGCTTGCTTTATTGTAGTTTACTCTAAATTGGACCAACATGCGAAAAGAAATTCAGGAAATAGCAATCAGCTACCTTCGACCACTGTGATCCATATGGTAACCAAAGCTTTCTTGTTCGCATATCGTATGATCATAACGTATTTTAATGAGCACGTGCAGTGCCACTGCCCTTGTCCCAAATTTCATGCAAATCAGGCAGGAGCAGTGTATGGCGGGAGGAAGGATTCAATGGCTTCCTTAGGAAAGAATGGCAATGGGAACGGGAATCGCAAATCCAAATCCCCCCCTAACGGTCAAAAGAAAAATGGATTAAACAGTAATTCGGCTATCTTTTCAGCACTTCAAGGAAAAAATGTAGAGGTCCTAGTCGCAGCCCTCCTACTAACAGGAAAACTAAACGTCGATTCCGTGACTTTATACAGACAAGCAACATTATTTTTAGGTCTCACAGGAAAATACAAAACATTAGCATCTGCCCCTACTAATGTCGATAATATGGTGAAATTTTTAAATGATAACGGCAATATGACGTTGGATCAGGTGATACAAGCCTTTTCGCAGAAAATAAATAATTAACAGGTGGCGAAAGGAGATAGTTGTGGTGAGTGAGTTTGATGGAGAATCTTTTGCAGAGGTTATCATTATTGTGATTCTAGTTGCCATGATCTTCTATGGCTCCTCAGATATAGAGGGACTTTCCGCTTCGCCAACCCAATCCTAAAATGCTAATTCCCGCAAAAAAGAGCATCTATAGACTCTCGCGAGGTCAATAGATGCTCTTCCTTTTTAACGGCTCATTATTTCGAATTAACGTTCCTTCACTTCTACACTTATGGTTTGACTGGAAACCTCTCCTGCAGCATTGACTAACTCGGCCCGATACTCATATGTACCCGGCTTTTGATTTTGGATGTTGGTCACAGCACTTTGGGCCTGCGGACTTTGGCTCGACAGATCCTGCGTGTCGATCAGCTCTCCATTTTCATACAGGTTGTATTGGGTTGCATTCGTACCCCACCACATGTTCATTGTCAGGGTATAGTTACCGTCACCATCCCAATTGTTATGAGACAACACCGGTATGCCAGGAGAAGCATCGATCACTTCGACAGTTAACGGGTCGCTAACCGTTTTACCGGAAGCGTTGATCAGCTCAGCAGTATACGTGTAGGTTCCATTGCTCTTGCCTGTAACAGAAATGACTGCATGCTGTGCTTCAGGGGAAGCCGCTTGCAACGATTGGGTTGCAATCAGCTTGTCATTTTCATACAACTTGAGTTCATCACCATTCGTGCCCCACCACAGATTCATGGTGATGTTGTAGTCTCCATCCTTCAGTCCGGTGTCCTGACCGTTATCATGAGACAGCACCGGTTTACCCGGCACTTCACCTACAGTGTTTTTCTCGACTCTAACGGTTACTGGATTGGATACGACCGTTTTACCGTCCAAGGTGACGCTCGCTGTAATCTCGGCGCTCCCCTCTTTTAGGGCCCGAAGCTCTCCATACGTATCCAGTGCAACGGATTCATGGCTGCTGATATACTGAACAGAGGCATTACTTAAATCAGCTTGGCTGCCATCTGTGAGCGTACCCTTGAGATGTGTGGCTGCTGTATCCCCAACGTTAAATGTTGTTTGATCCAAGGAAAGCTCTACTTCCTGTAAAGCTGCGCCTGTCTGAGCTGAAAAATCATCTAGTCCGCGCGGCTTTAACTGATAATTTCCTTTGAAAACTGCCGAAATTCCCTTCAGCTTCACTTGCTGTCCTTCTTGATACGGAAAAGATGTCCGTGTTAAGCCTGTACGTGCATCAACTCGCACATGATGGCTAACCTCACCCGCTACTGCATCAAATTCAAACGAACCTACAGGAGTTGCATCTATTATATTACGAATAATGGCAGTAGGAAGCTCAACCAGCTGTCCTTGGTTCGCATCGCTGAGTTCAGTGACCTGCACAGCTTGCGGAAGTTGTCCTTCTCCCGTTTTTTCAATAGCCACTGGATCAGTCAACTCGACTTCACCATTGTACAGTGCCAAACTTGCTGTAATCTTTACTCGATCACCTTGGTGAAAGCCGCTTTGGTTTTGATATACATAAATGCCGCCACTTTCATCCTGCATATAGAAGGCTTGACCGCCAAAAGCCCCTGGTTCTGTCGTCACAACACCCTCCAAGGTCACAACTTTGCCAGCCGAAAGAGTTCGTGCTTCTGCGACACTGATTCGAGCCGGAATTGTATTGCCATCCTCAGGCAACGGCTGGGCTGGGACATCTGCCAGCACGACCGATTGGGTCAGCAGGTTGCTGCCGTTTTGTCTCAGCCTAAGATTAGCTGCACCACTGGTACCCGGCTTGATCCGCACCGTCAGGTCCCTATAGGCATGCCCCTTGCTGTCGGATTCCAGACTAAATGTTCCGCTATAACCGTAAGAGGTCGGCCAGCTTCCATCTGGATTTTGAATCTGGGCTACTTGGTTGCCGCCCGCTACATAAATACCTGCGCTGAATCCGCTAATCGTACTATGGGGAGCCAGTTGGTCGGCAACTATGCGAATTTGAAAAGGCTGTGCATTCGGTAGTTGCTCCTGCCGAACGATGCTGTACACAGGCTGCGCACTGGCTGTAGGTCCGCCATAGGAGCCGGCCTTGAACGTTCGCTGATCCCACCATTTGTAGCCGGCTGCAGGAGCGGACCAAGGCTCGGCTTGCGGTTCCGTGGAAGCCTGAGGAGCTTCAAAAGACAGCAATGCCGTCGGCTGATCTAGCTGTAAGTTTTTTACATCCGACAGGCTGGTATACTCCTCCTTCTTGGATAACCAATCGACGATATTGACCAGTAACACAGCGTCATCCTGCTCCTTAAAGCCGTCATACGTTGTCTTCTTGGTTCCTGTCTCTTCACGCAGATATTTCGGCGTTGCATCTTCAACAGGAGATGAATCCCCAATGAAAGCAGCTTTGCCTAGACCTACTTTTGCTACAGCTGCATAAGGTCCTTCCGCTATACCACCTCCGTTATAAACGCCCTGATCTACTGCATTCCCCCAAGCCTGATTGGTTTTAGGCAGATATACGATCCCCTTGGCTTTGGTCGGGTCAATAATCGCCAATGTTGATCCTGCGTGCATTGCCACATTACTCACTCCTGCTGTAATGCCGAACGCCTGGGCAGGTTCAACAATCTGATTAGCCGTGATATCGCCTAATGCATTGTAGCGAAAGCGTATACCAAACTGGTTACCCAGCCAATCTGAGCTAACCACGCCCTGCATCGCTGCCGAGCTTTTTTCTTCCTCACTCATTCCCTTTGCAGGGTCTTCCCATGCACCACGACGGTACCCATTGATACTTTCCGATCCGTCCCAGCGATTCTTGTTGCGGTCGGCGTTATAATGATCACCAATGAAAAAAATGCTATTGCCTGCTTTAACATACTGTTCCATTGCGGCCTGTTCGCTTTGTTTAAAAGGAATATTCGGCTCCGCTGTCACAAATACATCATAATTCTTTAAATCATTATAAGTAATGGGTGTAGATTGGCGAAGTTCATGAACATCGTAGCCATTGTTTGCAAGGGCTTGGCCAAAATCTGAAAATCCACCATCAATCACCCAATCTGCTGCGCCGGCTGTCTGTCTATGTGTATTATCGAACAACACTTTTTTACCAGCGTTTTCGTTGACCACTTTGGCTGCAATGAAAGGGGCCGGGTCTGCGGGACCTTCTGCGCGTGCCGGTTGCATGCCGCCCACAACACCGGCGTACAACGATAAAGTGAAAACCATAGCTGTTGCGTATTTGAAGCTGCGGGATGTAAAACGACGAAAGATTCCCATTCTATTCCTCCTGTTAATTGGTTTAAGGCCCCTCTCAGAGGGGCACTAAATATAAATGTTAGCATTCATTTATGTGCGGACATGCGTTGTTTTGTAAATCTTTAGGAATAATGAAAAGGGAGGAAATTCCAATAAAAAAGGTAGGCTGTATGCAGCAAAGTGAGTATCGCAAATACAATTTTCCCGGCAGCCCGGGTTCTTTTTTCCCCTGTAATCAGCTTGGTGCCATTCACGATCAATACCCACACGGCAATGAGTGCTGAAATGAGCGGCAGCGTACAAATTCCCCAGATATACCAGGCGGAATAGCCATACACCATCTGGTTGTTACCATAGACGACCTGTACCCCGAGAAAAATCGTATTTAGTAACGCGATGTATGCAAGGTTGGACGAAATGTGATTATTCGTTTTGCGGATAACTCTGATCACATATCTTATGATCCATATCAGTAGGGTTGTGACGAAAAATAAGGATGCGGCTGCATAGCTGACGAGTAGCGTCCAGGTACGGTGCCAAAGTGTCGTCTGCTTCATGGTCTTACTATCCGGGGCAATCATCATCCACGTACCCTTTTCCTGATACAGCAAAATTTTAAGCTGGCCCCCCTTTTCCACAAACAGCCCATCACCTGCTGCTTGAAAAACTTTGTCTGTTGCTTCATTCTGATCCGGGTATTTTCCTTTAACAATTAGCGTATGATCATCTTGAATATGAACGGTGTATTTAATGCTTCCCAGTATCCGAATCCATTTTCCCCACCCATGAACAGGAGTAGTATCCACCTGATATACGCCCTCGATCTCTGGCGAAAGCTTCACTTGCGTGACAGAACGAGCCAGTGACTGAGAAGCGGCCTGTGGCTTTGAGGCCAGCATTTGAGCTATCGTATTGATGACTTTTCCATGAAGCAGGGTGTCTGTGTCAGCTGAATTGATGGTCACAAAAATACCGATCTTTTGGGATGGAATCAGTACCATTTCGGAAATAAAATCATCAATTTCTCCAGTAGCCCACAACATGGGTACTCCCGTCTTCAGTTGACCACGGAAAAATCCGTAGCCCAAGCCATCCAGACGGGCATCCGCTGCAAATTGCTGTGCATGCATCACTTTTACCGTTTGTGGCTGGAGTACCGCTTTGCCCTCATACTCTCCTTGGTTTAAATGAGTGATCAGATAGTGGGAAAATTCGTTGGGTGTGACGTTCAACGCTCCTGCTCCCGGCAGATTGATATACGATAAGGGTTGTTTCACATAAGCTCCATGCTTCCACTGATACGATTGCGCCAATTCTGGATGATTTAATGGCAACTCCAGTGTCGCGCTGGGCATATTCATCGGCTGGAATAGATGTGTACGAAAGTAATCATTCAGTCCCTGACCGGTTACTTGCTCCACGATATTACCGATCAGGCCGAAGGCGACATTACTGTATTCATACTGAATTCCAGGTTTGCGGATAGGTGGCTGCTTTTGAAAATACGTGCTGAGATACTGCTCTGTAGGTAAAACTCCTGCGCGAGTTGAGCTGTTAATGTCGTATATCGCTTCATCTAATCCCGCAGTATGTGTCAGAAGCTGATGCAGATTGAAAGGGATATTTTGGTATTGCGAAGCTTTATAGCTGTGGAGATAGCTGTTCACGTCTTCATTCAAATCAAGCTTGTTTTGCTCGACCAGTTGCATTGTGGCACTTGCACTAAATGATTTGGTTAGCGAGCCAACACGAACAATGGTCTTTGCCGGGTCGAATACCATTTTCCGCTCCAGGTCTGCATATCCATATCCTTTACTAAAAAGAATTTGGTCTTCCTGGGTCACAACGACGGCCGCTCCCGGAATATGCAATTTTTCCAATTCTGTACTCATGATATCGTCCACTGCTTTTTCCACTGAATTAGGTGTTATACTATCTGCTGCCCATGCTGAATTAATGAGCAGATTCCAAAGAAACAACGTTGTTAAGAATGCGGATAGGTAGCCAATACCTCTATTCTTCATATTGAAGTACCCTCCTTACCTATGAAGTTGATTTCATGATTTAAACCGTGCGGTGATTGCATAGCGGAGCAGATATTTACACTCCGTATGGGAGCCATCAGCATGGCGCTATGGAATCATCGCACTTCCCTCGCGGGAGTGCGCATGATAAAGCGAATCCTGATCGAATCGCGTAAGCAGAAGGCTTCTTACCTGTTCGATCAGGATTCATACATTACAGATAAAATTAGTAATTCCAGTTAGTTAAATCATCGACTGTAAGTTTTCAAGAATTATGATGGGCCAATCCTTGTGTCACGTCTTTGCCCATGTTCCGGGTTATCTTGTGTATTGTGGCACGGATACATTTTACATTTTCTTCGATAAATCCGGGTTCCAGCAGTTCATAATGATTACCAATCAAGCTATGCTCTTCATAGCTTCCTTGTGTAGCATCTTTCCATAAAAGTTTATTATCTCCTGTGCCCTTCACCGTTTCCGATCCAGCGGCAACAAAGCCATAAATATTCGCCTGAACATTTTCTGTGTTCACAAGCTGGTTGCCATACACCGCATAAGCGATCATTTTACGCTGGTACGTTTCATTCAACAGCTCACGATAGGATTCGGGAACCTGTTCCAGCATGGCATGAATTTCCTGCTCTGTTTCTTCATCTGTGAAAGGCAGAGCTTCTGCCCTTTTGACCGAATCGAGCATTAAAATATCGGATACAGTATGACCTTGACGCTCCAGTGTGTCGGCAACCTTATGCGCCAGATTCCCACCTATAGAATAACCAAGCAGCACATACGGACCTTGCGCCTGCGTGCTGATGATTAAATCAACATATCGTGCCAACATTGCCTGCTCATCCGTAACATCATCTACGAACTCTAATCCATACACAACTGCATCTTGGTCCAGTTGTTTTGCAAGCTCTGCGAACGACAGTCCGTATCCAAGCATAGGAGGAAAGCAGAAGATGGAAACCGGACCGTGTTCATTCAACCGAATGATTGGACTATCGACCTTGTAGTCCAGATCGGCTTTCAATAATGTGAGCGCCTGCTCTTCTATGGTCGGGAACTCCAGAACACTACGGATGGGCAGCTCAATATCTGTAGCAAGACGAACTTTGCGTATAAGCTCCAGTACTTTCAAGGAATGTCCACCCAACGTGAAAAAGTCATCGTGGATTCCCACTTGCGGGATTTCAAGCACCTCCTGCCAAATAGCTGCCAGCAACTGCTCCACATCGGTTCGTGGTGCGACATATTCTATCCCCGTGTGCAATGCTTTGTCCGGCACAGGTAAAGCTTTACGGTCAATTTTGCCGTTAGTCGTTAGTGGAAACCGATCCAGCTGTACAAAAGCGGACGGAATCATATAGCTCGGCAGACTGGCCGACATCACAGTTCGAAGCTCACGGATGGTCAGCTGTTCATCGGCAGTGAAGTAAGCACATAATTGCTGCTGACCTGCTCCATCCCGCAAAGCGATAACAACGCTATCCCGTACAGAAGGTACACTTGCCAGTCTCGTCTCCACCTCGCCCAGCTCAATCCGGTAACCGCGAATTTTAACCTGTTGATCAATCCGTCCAGCGTATTCCAGTATGCCGTCTTCACGCCAGCGAACAAGGTCCCCAGTACAGTACAGGCGATCTCCGTCCACCCACGGATTAGCAAGAAATCTCTCAGCCGTCAGTTCAGGACGATTCAAATAACCACGCGCAACTCCGTCTCCACCAACAACCAGCTCACCCCAGGCTCCGACCGGTTGCAAGTTAAATGATGAGTCCACAACATACGCCGTCGAATTGCAAATGGGACGTCCGATTGGCACAGAATCCAGCTGTTCTTCCGTAATGTGATATGTCGTCGAAAAGGTTGTATTTTCCGTTGGTCCATAGCCATTAATGATGTTCATATGCGGATTATCGCGCAGGACCCGGTTAATATGGGGTGCAGACAAAACATCACCACCAACCAACAAATACTTCACATCACCAAAAAGTTTACTATCCTGCTGCGAAAGCTGATTAAATAATGGTGTGGTCAGCCACATCATGTTGACGTGATGATCCTGTATCGTCTCTTTCATCTTGGCTGCGTCCAAAAGATCATCCTTATGCAAGAGAACAAGCTGACCGCCGTTCAGCAGTGCACCCCAAATTTCAAATGTAGATACATCAAATACAAACGCACATGTCTGCAGCATTCGGGTTGATTCATCAAATGGGACATAATCCGTATTGCGGACGAGACGCACAACACTTCGGTGCTCAACTACGACACCCTTAGGCTTACCTGTTGAGCCTGAGGTATAAATGACATAAGCGGCATGATTACTCGCTCCATCTATACCCGGATTGGAAGCATCTGCACTGTACGACTTATCATCATTCAGATTGACAATCTGTCCGTCAAAATAGCACCGATCCAATAAATCCTGCTGAGCCAACAGTAGCTTGGCTCCCGAGTCCTCTAGCATATAACGGATACGATCCTCTGGATATTGAGAATCTATCGGCACATACGCGCCTCCAGCCTTCAAAATGGCAAGTGTTCCCGTAATCATATCCAACGAGCGCTCCGTCAAAATGCCAACAGGTTCATCAGGTTTGACCCCTGCATCCCACAGTGTACGCGCTAATCGATTGGCTGTCTCATTGAGCTCCCGATAGGTCAATGTTTGATGACCCAAAGCTACGGCAATATGATCTGGTGTGCGTTCTGCCTGCTCCTCAAACAGTTTATGAATCGTCTGATTGTCTGGATATGCAGAGGAAGTGTCATTAAACTCTCCAGTAATTTGCTGTTTTTCCGCCGCTGTAACCAGTTCCAGCTCTTCTACGCGAACATTTGGGTTAAGCAAAGTTTGCTCCAACAGGTTCACAAAATGTCCATGCAGACGCTCAATGTCTGTTTGATCATAATTTAACGCATTATACATAAAACGAATCTTCACGCATTCTCCCGGCATTACAACTACATTCAGATCATAGTTGGTCTGCTCAAGTGCTACCACGTTGGAAATCGGGGAAAGTTCCTGCCCATCAATTTCCATCTCCTCGACCTGCTCATCCACCGGATAATTTTCAAACACCATAATATGGTTAATTAAATCCTGTTTCTGGTCAGTCAATGCCTGAATTTCAAACAGTGGGTACGTATCATACGCATGAGAAGCCAGCGCCTGTTCCTGCGTTTTCTTCATAACTTCTGCAAAAGATTCCCCTGCCTCACTAAGGATGCGAACGGGAATGGTATTAATGAACAAGCCGATAATACCCTCGACTCCGATAATATCCGATGGGCGGCCTGAGACGACACTACCAAATACGACATCACGGTGGTTGTTATATTTTTGCAGCACAATTCCCCATACGGTTTGTAATAACGTATTCATGGTTACCTGATATCGCTTAGCCGTCTCCTCCACCCGGAGGGTAAGCTCACGCTCCAAAACCGTCACCCAATCACTAGCTGTATAGCCTCCACTCTTGCGGCCGGATTTTACAGCTGGTAGTGCTGTTTGCTGCTCATACCCGGATAAATAGCTGCTCCAGTAATCAGTTGCCGCCTTGCGATCCTGTGCTTCCAGCCATTCAATAAAGCGGCTGTACGGCACTGCCGGTGCCAGCTCTGGCACTCTGCCCTCCTGAAGTGCTGCATAGCTCTCAAACACTTCTTTATTTATTAGGGACAGACACCAGCCGTCCATGACGATATGATGGAAGCTCCACACAATATGGTAACTGTCTTCCCCGGTGCGCAAAATCGCTATACGCATCAGGACATCCCGACGCAGATCAAATCCCCTTGCTTTATCTTCCAACTTGAAGTTCTTCAGCCAAATGCCCCTTGTATCGCTATCCAACTCGCGTAAATCTTCATAATAGAAGCCACAATCCCGATTTCGGTAGACCACCTGCAACGGCTCCGTATCCCGGCCGAAATAAAAATGTGTACGTAGCACCTCATGTCGCCGAACCAGCATATTCAGACTTTCTGCAAAATTCCCGATGTCTATCCGACCCCGCATATCATAAGAAACCTGCTCAAAATACGCGTCATTCGCGGCTGCTTGACTATCAAGCTGGCTGTGAAACAACATCCCTTTCTGCATCGGGGTTAGTGCATATACATTGTCGATCTCACCCGCAGCGCCCATTTCAGATAACAGGCTGTCCAAGCCCTCCACACTCATTCCTTTATAGGAAATATCACTTGGGGTCAGCTCTGGGTGTTCTTTATGGGTGCAATGTGTCAAAATTTCGCGCAAGCTCGATTCCAGTAATCTCGCCAATCGCTCAATCGTCTCTGGTCGGTAGCTGGTACGGCTATAGCTAATTGTCAGCCCCAACTGACCTCCCGAAATGATGCCGCCAAAATCCAGTGTATATGTCCGAGCCATGGTCGGGCTAAGTGGCATCCCCCCCTCATATGGGGATGACTGCAAGTCGTTTCCTTTCATATCCTGATCGAACTGTCCCAAATAGTTAAAACTAATTTCAGGAGCTGTCGTAAATATGGCTGAAGGTCCCTCCGATGCCTGTGTCTGACGGTCGAATAAATATTTCAGTGCGCCGTAGCCGATCCCTTTTTGCGGGATACTGCGCAGTCCTTCCTTCACATGTTTGATTCGCTGTGAAAGAGCAGTCTCTTCTGGCATATCGAGTAAAACAGGATATTGGCTTGTAAACCACCCTATCGTCCGGGTAATATCCACCTCTGATAAAATGGGTTCACGTCCATGTCCCTCTAGATTTATCAGGAAACGATCATTTCCGCTCCATGCCTGTAACGCCATTCCTACCGCAGTCAGCAACAGGTCATTAATTTCTGTACGGTAGGCACGATTGGCCTGCTTGAGCAGTTGCTCTGTCTCTGCATTTGTCCATAAAGCAGTAACCGACTCACTATCGCCAATCAATGGCTTATCGTGCTCGTTATGTCCGTAATCCTGCGGCAAAGGAGCCAGTTCCGCTTGTGCAAGCTCCTCCCAATATACCCACTCACTTTCCATAGCTGGGCTGTTGGCATAGGCGTGCAGCTTTTCGGCCCACGTTTGGAACGAATCCGTCTTGTGAGGTAACTGAATCACCTGTTCACCCTTGGAGGCTTGCTCATAAGCTGTCGCCAAATCCTCAAATAAGATGCGCCAGGACACTCCATCTACCACCAAATGATGAATCGCGACCAGCAGATGATCCCCATCCGGGCAACGGAACAGGCCGAGCCTCATCAACGGCCCTTCGCTTAGAGAAATACCAGATTGAATTTCATTGCATTTGGCTTCAATTATCTTCGCCAAGTTCCCTTCAATAGCATCACTGTTCCTATAGTCAAAGCACTCCAAATGGTACGGTTCGCCTTCATCTACACCTCGGTTCCATGCTGTATATCCGTTCTCCGACGACCGAAAAATCATACGCAATGCATCATGATGCGTTGTAATCTGATGGAGCGCCTGCCGAAGTGCCTGTTCGTCATAGCCTTCCTGTCGATAGAGCATGACCGATTGGTTGAAATAGTGTGGTTCATCTGTTGGCTGTTCAAAGAACCAGCGCTGAATCGGTGTAAGCACAACATTTCCGGTAACCTCGCCCTGCTCGGCTACTCGGTTAACTGGCTGAATATAAGTACTTAGATCCGCAATTGTCGGGTATTTAAACAAGTCCTTCATTTCCAGCTTGTATCCAGCCTGAAACAAGCGAGACGACACTTGAATGGCCTTGATGGAGTCGCCACCCAAATGGAAGAAGTTATCCTGTATCCCAACCTTCTGAATACCTAGGATGGCTCCCCATGCCGCAGCCAAAGCCTGTTGAACATCCGTTTCAGGTGCCACATAATCCATGCCTGTATCGACATTAGGCTCAGGTGCAGGCAGTGCCCTGCGGTCTACTTTGCCATTCAGTGTCAAAGGCAGTCTGGAAAGCCGTACAAAGTAAGAAGGCACCATATAGCTCGGCAGATCCTGTGATAGAGCGTTACGTAAGTCGCTAGCGCTTAGTTCGCTGTCTGTTACAAAATAGGCACACAGCTGTTTTTGCCCGTGATCATCCTGTCGCACTATCACAACCGATTCCTTCACACCTGCAATTGTGGACAAACGGGTTTCAACTTCACCCAGTTCGATGCGGTAGCCGCGAATTTTGACCTGCTCATCCATTCTTCCCTTGTACTCCAGTACGCCATCAGCACGCCAACGCACCAAATCCCCTGTACGATAGCAATATTCTCCAGGCCGGAATGGACTTTCAATAAACTTTTCTGCCGTAAGCTCAGGCCGATTCAGATACCCGAGTGCCACGCCATCGCCACCGAGAAGTAGTTCGCCCCATGCCCCCACAGGCTGCAATTTTAACGAACGATTGACCACATAAACGGTGGAATGATTAATCGGACGGCCAATGGGAACACCTTGAGTTTGCGGTTCCATAATTTCATAGGTGGTGGAAAAGGTTGTGTTCTCCGTCGGCCCATAAACATTACTCAATCGAAGGTGCGGGTACTCCTTCAGCACGCGGTTAGCGTGTGGTACGGACATCACATCACCACCCACGAGCAATTCCTTCAGGGATGCAAACACTTCAATGTCTTGCTGTGAATGCTGATTAAATAAAGCCGTGGTCATGAACATGGTGTTAATCCGATACTTGTTCATCGCCTGTTTGAACTTGGCAGCATCCAAAATAGTGTCATGATTTACTACATATAATTGGCCACCGTTCAGCAGCGTTCCCCAGATTTCAAATGTGGAGGCATCGAATACAACTGCACCCATTTGCAGCATACGCGTATTTTCGTCAAGCGTGGCATAGCTAGTGCTCTTCACCAATCGTACGACATTACGGTGATTGACCATAACGCCTTTCGGCTTGCCTGTCGTACCAGAGGTGTATATGACATGCGAAAGATCTAAGGCAGATCCCCCATTTGAAATAGCATCTGATCCATGGGTATGAGTGTAGCCTTCAAATTCACTGCTCCATAGTTGCGCATCGCTCAAATCGATGACTGGAATACCTGGTTCAAAAGAAACCTGCTCACGTCGCTGTGACAGTAACAGCTCGGCACCGGAATCCTCTAGTAAATATCGGATGCGCTCTTCCGGATACTCGGGATCAATAGGAACGTAAGCCCCCCCTGCCTTCAAAATAGCCAGCATGCCCACGACCATTTCAATGGAACGCTCAGCCACTATCCCTACTCGCTGTATCTGAGTCCCGGACCCGTGCCGTATCCCATGGGAAGTAAGGATGCATGCCAAACGATCGGAACGCTCATTCAGCTCGCGATAAGTGAGCTGTGTGTCCGCAAAGGTGATCGCTAGTCGATCTGGCGACTGTGCAACCTGTTCCTCGAACAGCACATGCATTAATTGATCCCGTGGATACGGAGAGTCTACTTCTGTAGTGCTGAATTGCTTCACCAGCTGCTCTTTTTCTTGGGTCGAAACCATTTCTATAGCCGCAAGAGCGATCTCCGGCTGTTCTATAACCACATTGATTAACTGCTGTAAATGTACAGCCAGTCGTTCGATGGTTTCGCGTTTGTACAAACGGGTTCCGTATTGAAAACCGCAGGCAATTTGTTCCCCATCCTCCTGCGCGAACAGACTTAGATCAAATTTAGCCGTCGTTTGTTCACTCGGATAAGGCGCTAATTGCAGCTCTGCCAGCTGCTGCTCTGTTTGCTCCAGGTTTTGTAAAGCAAACATGGTATCAAATAACGGATTGCGGCTTAAATCTCGATCCACACCCAGCTTTTCTACCAGCTCTTCGAACGGATAATTCTGATGTTCAAAAGCCTTTAACGCGTTATCCTTGACCTCCAGCACATAATCACGGAACGTTTTCCCGCCTTCCGGATAATTGCGGATTGCCAGTGTATTGACGAACATACCGATCAGATTGCCAAGATCAGCATGAGGCCGCCCCGCGATTGGTGAACCGACAATGATATCCTCCTGCCCGCTGTATTGGCTAAGCAAAGTCGTATAGGCAGCCAACAGCACCATATATAAAGTCGATTCGGTCTGCATCGCAATGCTTTTTAATCCTTCGCTTTGCCGTTGATCGAGCGTAAATTCCAGTACATCCCCTTCAAAGCTTCTCACCGCCGGACGTGGATAATCAGTCGGAATATCCAGCACAGGCAGCTCTCCTGCGAAGGTATTGAGCCAGTAGTCTTCCTGTTCTTGATAGCGTTCACTTTGTTGCTGCTCCCGTTGCCAAGCAGCGTAGTCCTTATACTGAATACGCAGCGACGGAAGCGTATCCCCTGCATATAAGTGGATGAAGTCCTGAATCAATACATTTATAGAGGTGCCGTCAGAAATGATGTGATGCATATCCAACAGCAAAATATGATGCTCTGGACTAATTTCAATCAGACCAGCCCGGAACAGCGGAGCCTGCTCAAGATTGAATGGCTGGACAAAGCCATGCACCAGCTCATCGGTCTCCCTCTGGTCAGCTCTGGGGGCATGAATCAACTCCACGCGAAAAGGAACCTCGTTATGTACTCGCTGGACAGGTTCACCATTCATGGTCTCAAAGCTCGTGCGCAATGTTTCATGGCGGTCAATAAGCTGACGGAACGCATTATCCAGTGCCTTATGATCAAGTGAACCGATCAGTGTCAGGGCTCCGGGTATGTTATAGCTAATTCCCGCTCCATCAAGCTGATTGAGAATATACATCCGTTTTTGGGCCGAAGATACCGCATAAAATGGCTTATTCTCCGAAACAGGGATGGATTCATAGGTGGTTTGCTCCAGTGCTTCAATAACCTGCGCAAACTGTTCGATGGTTGGGTGCTGGAATAGATCCTTTAGCTGCACATTTTTATGCAATTGCTTATGGATGAGTGATATGACATGTGTCGCCCGCAGGGAATGTCCTCCTGCTTCAAAAAAGTTATCCTTAATGCCAATACGTTCAATTTCAAGCACTTCTTTCCAGATGCTTACCAGTTGTGCTTGTAATTGATTTTGAGAAGGTACATATTCTGCGCCTGAGCTTATGCCTCCCTCGGGTCGCGGCAACGCCCGGCGATCCACCTTGCCATTAGGTGTCAAGGGTAATTGTTCCAGCTGTACAAAATACGACGGCACCATATAACTTGGTAGCTCTCGGTTCAAAGCACTGCGAAGCTCACTTAACTGTACATCCGCATGGGTTACCACATAAGCGCAGAGCTGCTTTTGCCCCTGCTCATCCTCCCGTGCAATCACAACTGCTTCTCGGACTGCCTCCAGCTTCAACAGCTGCGCTTCCACCTCGCCCAATTCAATCCGATAGCCCCGGATTTTCACTTGTGCGTCGATCCGCCCTTTGTATTCCAGCGTCCCGTCCGCATTCCACCGCACCAGGTCCCCTGTTCGATAGCAGCGTTCGCCGTTACGAAACGGACTGTTGATGAACTTTTCGCTTGTCAGGTCCGGGCGGTTGCAGTATCCACGAGCCACCCCGTCACCGCCAACGAGCAGTTCTCCCCACGCTCCAATCGGCTGAAGCTGCATCGAACGGTCCACGACATATGCCGTTGAGTTATGGATCGGGCTGCCAATGGGCACGGCTTCTGATTGGACGCCGGTAATGGCATGCGTAGTAGAAAAGGTCGTATTTTCTGTAGGACCATAGCCGTTAATGATCCGCAGGTTCGGATGAGCCTTCAGTACCCGGTTAATATGCGGTACGGACAGCACATCGCCACCGACCAGCAACTCCTGTATTCCCTCGAACAGTTCCAAATCCTGCTGGGAAAGCTGATTAAAGAGCGGCGCGGTCAGCCACATCGTGGTAATGCCATGATTACGGACAGCTGCCTTAAGTCTAGGTGCGTCCAAAATGACATCCTGGCTCACCAGTACCAGCTGTCCACCGTTCAATAGCGCCCCCCAAATTTCGAAGGTAGACGCGTCAAAGACAACAGACCCGGTCTGCAAAATGCGCGTGTCCGCATCCAAGTGTGCATAGTTTGTATTTTTCACCAAACGCACGACATTGCGATGCTCCACCATAACGCCTTTGGGCTGGCCTGTTGTACCAGAAGTGTACATAATGTAAGCCAAACGATCAGCTGCGTAAACCGGATGTATTGGTTTAGCATGCTCTGATTGCGTAGCTTCTGTTGGGGTGGTTGTAGTAGAAGCAAGTTCGGAACTGGCGGAAATAGAGTAAAACGGATTTAGGCAGTCCACGTATGCCATATCAGCCATATCCGTATTTGTTCCATGATCATTCGGCAAGATTGGATCGTAACGATCTGCATCATCCGTTCCATAAATCGCGGCATCACTCAGGTCAAGCACCATTCCCTTAAAATCAGTGGGCCGATGTTCTATTTTCTGCACAAGTAGTATTTCGGCACCGGAATCCTCCAGCAAATAGCGCACGCGCTCGTCCGGGTATTCAGAGTCAATCGGAACATACACCCCGCCCGCTTTAAGAATCGCGAGCATACCTACGATCATCTCTATCGATCGTTCAGCTATAATGCCGACCGTCTGCTCGGTGTGAATTTCCTGCTTACGTAAAGAATGAGCCAGTCGGTTAGCCTTTTCATTTAATTCTCCATAGGTCAGGCTATCTTGTCCGGATACTACTGCCACCTGGTGTGGTACCTGCTTCGCCTGCATCTCGAACAATTCATGAATGGACGCATGACTTGGATAATCCACAACTGTATCGTTGAAGGTATGAACCAATTGCTCCACTTCTTGCTCTGACAGCACTTGTGCTGTGTAAATCTCCAGCTCAGGCTGATGCAAAACAACGGTGTACAGCCGTATTAGTTGCTCAACAAAGCGTTCAATCGTCATCTGGTCATAACGGTCGCTACTGTATGTCACATTCAGGGAAACCACTGCATTTTCCCATTGAAATTGAAAATCCAGTTCAGATTGCACATGATTCATAAAATAAGAAGTGTGGATATTTTGCAGGGATGCAGTGGTGTGAATAAGAGGCTTATCGTTCTCGTTACGTGGAATTTCAAGCCCCTCGGTATAGTTCCAAAAAGGAATATTTTGGTGTTCAATTGCTTCGCTGACAGAAGTTTTGATTTGGGACAGCAAGGTTTTGAAGGTTGTCGAGGAATCCAGCGTGTTTTTCAGTAAAATCAGATGGTTAATCGGCTTTGCAGTACTGTTGCCAGACTTGGCTACTGGAATGCCCAGCAGCACACTTTCCTCACCTGTGTATTTATACAATAAGCTTTCAACTCCAGCCAGCAGAACCATAAACACGGCCCATGGAGCTCCACCTGTTATAGATAATATTCTTTGGGAAATTTCAGATGGAAATGTGAGCGTGTACGTAAGAAAATTAGAACTCGTTGCAGCTGTATCCTTGGACACATGATTGGTGTATGGCAAGCAAGTGATATGATCCTCAGATTCCAGCTTATGACTCCAGTAGTTTTTTTCCTTCTCAAATAAGGCTTTCAATGACATCCCTCCTGCTTCATGGGGTCTGTACCCCTGTTGGAATGGTGCTTTGTTACGTAATTGAGCAATGTGTCGGAAAATTAATACTTTGCAGGCAAGGGCAGTCGGACAAGCCGCCGCCCTCTGCGCATGCAAAGTGAAATCATTTCTTTTTAGAAAACTGATTTAGAAAACAAAGTCGATGGAATCTGGCGAGAAGCCTTCCGGCTGCTCGTCCGAGTTCACCTGAATTTCGCTTAATAGCAAATCTGGATTGGCTCCAACCTGTGACAGGATCGCTATCAAATCTCCGGTTAATCGTTCAATAGCATCTGCGCCAAACAGCTTTGTGCAATATTCGAAGGAACCCTTGATCTGCCCGTCTTCATCACTCACGGACAAGGTCAAATCGAATTTGGAGGTCCTGTGTTCCTGAACATACGGACTAAAGGACAGTGTTTCAAGCTGCGCTTCCTGTGACTCCGTATTTTGCAGTACAAACATGGTGTCAAACAACGGATTACGGCTTGCATCCCGCGCTACATCCAGCTTTTCCACCAACTCCTCAAGCGGATAATCCTGATGCTCGAAGGCTTGCAGCGTACGTTCTCGGGCTTCCAGCAGGTAGCTGTGGAACGTTTGGTTGCCCTGCGGCTGGTGTCGGATGGCTAGTGTATTAACGAACATGCCGATCAGTGGCTCCAGTTCTGGCAACAAGCGGCCTGCTACCGGCGTACCGATGATCAGATCATCCTGACCGCTGTATTTGGACAGTAGGATGGTATAGGCACTCAGTAGCACCATGTACAGCGTACTTCCGGTCTGTACCGCAATTCGGCGCAGTTGCTCGGATACATTCGGGTCCACTGTAAATTCATACATTGCTCCCTCGAAGCTGCGAACAGCAGGTCTAGGATAAGCAATCGGCAGATCCAGTACAGGCAACTCTCCGGCTAAATGCTCCAGCCAGAACTGTTCCCGGCGTTGGTATGATTCACGCTGCATTTCATGCTGCTGCCACACGGCATAGTCCTTGTACTGAATGGGCAGCGGCGCCAAGGCCTGTCCCTCGTACAGTTGTCCCAGCTCCTGCACGATATTGTTAGACGACACACCGTCTGAAATAATATGGTGCATGTCGTACATCAGGAGATGACGTTCGGGTCCGGTTTGAATGAGACGGACACGCAGCAGAGGTGCCTGCTGAAGATCGAAGCTGCGTACAAAAGACTCGATATAGGCTTCGGCTTCGGACTCATGGGCCTGCAGGCGCTCTACTGCAAACGCCACCTGATCGTAAACCCGCTGAACAACCTCGCCGTCCACCATTTCGAAGGAAGTTCGCAGCGTTTCATGGCGGGCTATTAACTGACGGAACGCATCCTCCAGTCGATCTGCCTGAAGCGGCCCCTCCACGACTAATACACCCGGCATATTGTAGCTGACATCCCCACCGTCCAGATGGCTCAAAATATACAGTCGTTTTTGAGCCGAGGAAGCAGGATAGTAAGACTGTTTGGCAGCTGCAGGGATCACCGTATAGGTGTCTGTGCCCTGCGCGGTGATCAGTTGGGCTTGCTGCTCAATCGTAAAGTGCTGGAACACCTCACGCAGTGTAATTCGGCTGCCCAGTTCCTGATGGATTTTGGCCACCAGCGTCGTGGCCCGCAGGGAGTGTCCACCCATATCGAAGAATGAGTCGGTGACTCCTACGCTGGACAGCTTCAAGACATCCTGCCAGATTTGGGCTAGCTTGGCCTCCAGTGGCGTCCGCGGTGCCACATACTCTAGGCCTCCTTCAAGGCGTGCTTCCGGTGCTGGCAATGCCTTCCGGTCGATTTTCCCGTTTGGCGTCAGCGGGAAACGATCCAGCTGTACCACATACGTCGGGATCATGTAATCCGGCAGCTTCGGCTGCAGCGCATTCCGTAGTTCTGGTAGACTTAGCGACTCCGAAGCTACGATATAGGCACACAGATCCTTGTGCCCGTCTTCATTTTCCCATGCTGTGACTACAGCTTTCTGAATGCCGTCCACGGTCAGCAGCTGTGCTTCCACCTCGCCCAGCTCGATCCGATACCCGCGAATTTTGACCTGATGGTCGATCCGGCCTAAATACTCGATACTGCCATCCGGCAGCCACCGTGCCAGGTCGCCTGTCCGGTACATCCGGTTTGCGTAAGTGCTGTCCGCTGGATCAGCGGCCGTCGCCTCAGCAAACGGATTCGGGACAAACTTCTCAGCCGTCAGTTCCGGCAGGTTGAGGTATCCTCGTGCGATACCTGCCCCTCCGATATAGAGTTCACCCGCGATCCCCATCGGTACCAGCTGTTGTCGAGTGTTCAAGATGTACACAGCCTGGTTGGCTATCGGCGTTCCGATGGATACCGTGTGCTCCCCTTTTTCCAGCAGTACATTCAGCGACTCTACATCTTCAATCGTATAGGCGGTTGCATCTACGGTCGCTTCGGTCGGGCCATACACGTTCGTAATGACCGGACGATACCCGGACCATTTGTGCAGGAACACATGGACCAACTGCACGGATAAGGCTTCGCCCCCGATCAGGTAATGCTTCACATCCGGCGCTTCTGTCACGCTGACGCTTTCGTTCAAAATATGCAGATGCGCTGGTGTGCCGTCCGACAGATCAATCCGGTGCGTGCGGTAGTAGGCGATCAAATGCTCTCCGCTCAGGCTGACGTCACGGGACACCACATGCAGGGTATGACCTAGCAGCAAGCTGGCAAAGATTTGCTTCACCGAAGCGTCAAATACAAATGCGGACAGCCATGCGATGTGAAGCGGCTGAGCATACCGACTGTACACTCGCTCATATAAAGCGTCTACCAGATTGCCGACACTGCCTTGCTCAATCATAACCCCTTTCGGCTGACCGGTTGTACCTGACGTGTAAATCATATAGGCCAGGTTATGCAGGCCGGCGACAGGGATCAGGTTGCTCGCATCCTGTGCTCCCCATTGAGCTTGAACGCCCTCATCGTCAAGGACTATAGCTTCTACTGTGGATGGCAAGCTCAGCGAGAGGTTGGCGGCTCTGCTGGTGATCACGACCTTGGCCCCACTGTCTTGAAGCATGTAGTCGATCCGTTCCTGTGGATACATCGTATCCATTGGCACATACGCGCCTCCGGCCTTCAGTACCCCCAGAATGCTCACCAGAAGATCCGCAGAACGTTCCAGCAGTACGCCTACCGGTTGATCTGCTTCAACACCTTTCGCCCGTAGCACACGGGCCAACCGGTTCGCCTGCTCATTCAGCTCAGCGTAGGTTAGCGTCATATTCCCAGATACAACGGCTATCCGCTCAGGGCTGTTTTTCGCTTGCTCTTCAAAACGCTCGCTGAGCGACAGACCTTGGAGTGTTCCACGCACGCTGTGCGCGTTCGGATCATTGAACACCTTCAGAATCTGTTCGGTTTCTTCGGTCGTAATCAGTTCCAGCTCACCCAGCTTCGCATCCGGGTTTGCCGCCACGGCTTCGGCTAAGCGAATAAAGTGACGTGTCATCCGTTCAACGGTTTCCCGTTGATACAACGCAGTTGCATATTGCAATCCGAACTGGATGCCTGCCTCTTCCTCTCTGGCTTCCAGCGTGAAGTCAAACTTCGCCGGTGTTTGCTCCAAGCCGTATGGACGGAAGCTCAGATCTGCCAGTTGCAGTTCGCCTTCCTCGGTCGTTTGCAGGGTAAACATCGTATCGAACAGCGGATGGCGACTCATATCCCGCTTCACATTCAGCTTTTCCACCAGTTCCTCAAATGGATAGTCCTGATGTTCGTAGGCTTGCAGAGCCTGAACCTTCACTTCTTCCACGTAGCTGCGGAAGGTATGTTCCGCTGTCGGATAGTTTCGCAGTGCCAACGTACCGACGAACATGCCGAGGATCGGCTCCAAATCGGCATGCGGTCGTCCGGCAATCGGCGTGCCGACGACAATGTCCTCTTGGCCGCTGTATTGATGCAAGAGTGCGGTGTACGCCGCCAGCAGCACCATATACAGGGTAGAGCCTGTGTGCGCCGCCAGTTCCTTCAGGCGTTCGCTCACTTCGCGTTCCAGCCCAAACACCACGGTATCGCCTGCCGTACTTCGTATCGACGGACGGGCAAAGTCTGTCGGTAAATCCAGCACAGGCAGTTCCCCCCGGAAGGTGTCCAGCCAGTAGGCTTCCTGACGCTGCATCCATTCCTGATGGACCTCGCTTTGTTGCCATACGGCATAATCTTTGTACTGTATCCGCAGTGGCGGCAGCTCTTCACCGTCATACAAGCGGACAAATTCTTCAGTCAGTACCCCCATAGACACCCCATCCGAAACGATGTGGTGCATGTCGAGCATGAGTACATGCTGCGGTTCCTGCTCAGTTCCGGATACGCCCAGATCTACTAGGCCCACCCGCAACAGCGGCGCAGCTTTTAGATCAAACGGACGGACAAAGCAACTCACCAGCTCATCCACTTCCTTGCCGACCCTCGTGTCTGTATCCGTAGTCGCACCTTCTGCTTGTACCTTCGTATATTCCACCTCGAACGGCACAGTATCCTCAACCCATTGCATCGGCTCACTGTCGATCAGATCAAAGCGGGTGCGCAAGGACGCATGACGGGCGATCAGTTGACGGAATGCATGTTCCACTCGCTTCACGTCCAGCGGACCGCTCACTTGCAGCACCGATGGCATGTTGTAGTTCACATCCTGCGGATCGAACTGATGCAGCACGTACAGTCGCTTTTGCGCCGAGGACAGGGGATAGAAGCTACGCTCTTCCGTTACCGGAATGGACGCATACGTTACTTGATCCAGCTGTTCCAATACAACGGCCAGTTGCTCAATCGTTGGTGCTTCAAAAATACTGCGCAGGGGAAGCGGCTTGTTCAGTTCCTTGTGAATCTTCGAGGCCAGTGTGGTCGCCCGCAGCGAGTGTCCGCCAATCTCGAAGAAGTTTTCCTTCACACCGACCTGAGTGAGGCCTAGTACATCCTGCCAAATTTGCGCCAGTTTCACTTCCACCCACGTTCGCGGTGCGACATAGTCGGCTCCGGTTTGCAGGCTGCCTTCTGGTGCTGGCAGGGCCTTGCGGTCGATTTTACCGTTCGGTGTCAGCGGCATTTGCTTCAACTGTACCAAGAAAGAAGGCACCATGTAGTTTGGCAGCTCCTCACCCAGTAAACTGCGCAGTTCACCAGCGCTTACTTCTCTTTCAGCGACATAGTACGCCACCAGTTGATTTTGTCCCTGCTCGTCCGCTTGGGCCAGGACGATGACCTCTTGTACGTCCTCCACTTTCAATATTTGTGCCTCGACTTCGCCCAGCTCAATCCGGTAACCCCGGATCTTTACTTGATGGTCAATCCGGCCCAAGTATTCGATGTTTCCGTCCGGCATCCATCTTGCCAAGTCGCCTGTGTGGTACATCCGCTCATACCCGGCTTCGCCAGCCGCAAACGGATTCGGTACAAATTTCTCCGCCGTCAGTTCTGAACGATCCAGGTAACCACGCGCCAGACCCGGACCAGACACGCACAGCTCACCTGCTACGCCGACCGGAGCCAAATGTCCATGCCTATCCACCATGTATACCCGGTGATTCGGCATAGGACGACCGATGGAAATAAGCTGTCCTGCTCTCTCATCCTTGGATACCGGCCAGATGGATGTCGCTACCGAGTTTTCGGTTGGACCATAGCCATTGTAGTACGCCACCTGATCCTTCCACTTGTATACCAGCTCTGTTGAAGCGGCTGAACCCGCAGTGACCAGAATACGCAGATTGGGCATCCGCTGCGGCTCCAGATACACCGCATAGGTGGGCGGCAAAGCTGCCACCGTGATGTGGTGATCCGCCATATATTGTTCAAACCGTTCGTAGTCCAAAATCGTCTCTGACGTTGGCACGTACAACGTGGCTCCGCAGAATAGAGCTTGGAAGATTTCCCAGCAAGCCGCATCAAACGAGTAGCTGGCAAACAGCAACATATGATCTAAGGTACTGATCTCGAATTCCTGATCAAAATACGTTTTCAGATTACATAGCCCATGATGCTCCAGCATAACGCCCTTCGGCTGCCCCGTTGTCCCCGATGTATAGATCACATACGCCAGATCGTTCGGACCGGACAACGACTCCAGATTGGAACCATCCTCGTGATACACACTTTGTGCTCCATCCAGCACCAGCATGTGACCGTCAAAAGCTACCTTGTCCACCAGATGGCTTTGCGTCAACAACAGCTTCGCTCCCGAGTCATCCAGCATATAGCGGATACGCTCTTCCGGATAGGTTGGATCGATAGGTACATATGCTCCTCCGGCTTTCAAAATGCCGAAGATACCCACGATCATGTCTATCGAGCGTTCGGTCATCAGACCTACCAAACGATCTTTCGTCACACCTTGACTGCGTAAGGTACGAGCCAAACGATTCGCACGTTCATTCAGTTCGCGATAACTCAGTTGCTCTCCTTCGAAGTACAACGCTGGCTGCTCTGGTGTGTGCGCCGTTTGTGTCTCAAACAGACCATGGATCGTTTGCTCGCTTGGATACTCGGCGGCTGTATCTCCCCATA
>NZ_JAKWFI010000011.1:0-96312 GCF_029522175.1 Paenibacillus sp. P2(2022)
TGTTTGGTGGCGATAGCGGAGGGGTTCCACACGTACCCATCCCGAACACGACCGTTAAGCCCTCCAGCGCCGATGGTACTTGGACCGCAGGGTCCTGGGAGAGTAGGACGTTGCCAAGCAACAAGTAGAGAACCATGATCTTATTAAGATTATGGTTCTTTTTTGCATATAGATGTAATTTGGAAATATCCTTACAAAAGGAAGGTAACATTTTTGTTACGGAATGTAAGAGCAAACCCTGTATAATATAGGTATTGAATCCCATACACATACGCTGCTATATTGCAGAATTATGCAAACTCCATTATAGGATTTTGTATAGTCAATCAGGCTGGTAAGGAGGGAAGATCATGCGGCGAAATAAATGGCTTGCTCTATTGGTGCTATTCAGTGTCGCTGTCGCGATTCTTACCGGGTGCGTGGAAGAGGAGCCTTCTTGGACATCGTTTGAGGGTGCTGCTAACGAGAAGACGTTTCCGGTTCCCAAAGAAGCTAGTAAAACCGATCGGGCCAGCAGCAATTCGGACATGGACTATGTACGCTATGCATTGCCAGCGTTGAAGGAAAGCGATAGTCTACCTGCTCCTTATCTGGAGGAGATTGCAGCCTGGGGCTGGACTGAGGAACCGAATTTATCTACCTCGAATCAGAAGGTGTTCCAGAAAAATAAACACATGGTGCATTTGTCTGTGCATGATGGTTCTTTTACCGTATTGGTTCCAAAAGACAGAAAAGCTACCGTGAAGAGTAAAAGTGTAGACCTTAATTAAGAGTGCGATTTTCACTTAAGTATGCAACACAAGATGTATTGTGGGGTCATAGTTAACTCATAGTGTATTGGTTGCTGTACGGATAATGATGAATGATAAGATGGGGAAGCACTTGAAACTGCCGTTGTGTAGAGAGTGGCTTCCTTTTATATATTTGTGTATAGATTGATTTACTAATTTAACGACATATATAATGTGGATAAAGTCTAAGTCTATTTAGTGAGAGAATAAAGGGATTATAATTGTTAAATTACAAAAAAGGAGCAACCCGGGTCGGGTTGCTCCTTTTTATTATTCTTAGGCTGAAGCGTTGGAGATACATTAGTTGAAGTTTCGATCTGTACAGATAGGAGGTGAATTGATTTACTGTTGATAGTAGGAGGCTTCTTCATCGGTGAACTTCAACATGCCATCTTTTCTCTCCCCTGTAAGCCGACTCAAGACGTATAAACGCGGTGCAATGAGCCATAAGTGCCAGAAGAGTAAGGATACTGTAAAGGCTGGTGGAGACCAGAGAATGAATACGGCAGATAAGCAGGTACCAATCCAGAGTGTATGTATGTGCACACGACGAAAAATCCTATAGCCTATGTACTGGTCTGTCATATAGCCTAGCCAAGGCAACCTGCGCTGGAATGCCCAGCGTTTGCGGAAGGCTGGCCCACCACCTATATATAGGACAGATCGCGAGATTACGAAGTGTACCCATAAGGTTAGGAAAAAGGCAAGAGCAAACAAAAATACACTAGTCCAGGAAAAGGCAAGAAGCAGAAAGAGAAGCATAATAACAGGCAGTGTGAGGTGACTCCATATCAGCTGACGCGGTATATTGATTTTTTTGATGAGCTTGTAGTGATAGTAGGTAGCTTTGGTTCCGGTTTCCTCTGTCATGCGAACAGTCCTTTCATTAATCTACTGCATCACAAGTGGCTTCCCGTCCACAGCCGGAAAAAGGGACGGTACTTCGCTCATGCCGCTTTAATAAGCATCAATTATTTTTTGTAAGAGTATAGAACGACGACATCTAGCGTTAGCTAACCTATTCTATAATTACAGGAAAAGCTCTCACTGATGAAGTGTACAAAGGCTTCGATGAAAGGGCATCCATACTATAGAAGCTTTTCTTATTATATCGGCATATGCGGCTGTTTTTTTAAACATACGGGGTACAAACACCATAATAGCCCAAGGAGAATATATATAGAGTATATCGTCGAACTGGGCTATGAAAAGGTTTAAAATAGTAGAAAGTGACCCATACTAATAGTAAAAGAAACAAGGTGGGATGGATATGCATGATCAAGGTGACCACCGCTGCATCATATGCGGACAACACAAACATGAAGGCATTTTTATCGTTTCCGAGTTTATCTGTGATACGTGTGAAGCGGAAATGGTGCACACGGATGCAACTGACGCCAAATATCATTTTTTTATTGATCAACTAAAGCAAATTTGGGTACAGAAAAATGCATAATATCCTTCGCTAGCTAGTGTTTGAAGGATGGGCATTCCAAGGTCTGTCGATACGGGCCTTTTTTTCTGTGAGTAAAAGTAGGATTCCGCTTGATTTTACGATAAAATAGGGTAGATATAAAGCTTTGTTTGGAAGGATTGCAGAATGATGGGGAAAAAGGCGGTTCATGCACCATTAGTGGAAGCTCTAATACGTTACAGGTCTCAGGGGAATGCTTCTTTCCATGTACCCGGTCATAAAAATGGACAAGTCTATAGGCATGAAGAAATGGCATCTCTGTTGCAAGAGGTGATGTCTATTGATGCGACGGAAATTACCGGACTGGACGATTTGCATCACCCAGAAGACGTAATCCGTGAAGGTCAGGAGCTGGCTGCGAAGTGCTTTGGTGCAGAAGAGAGCTTTTGGCTTATTGGAGGCAGCACAGTCGGAAATTTGGCTATGATTTTGACCGTATGCACGAAGCCAGGAGATGTACTATTGGTACAGCGAAATGTACACAAATCTGTACTGAACGGTCTCATGATATCGGGAGCCAAGGCCGTATTTCTAGATCCGGAAATAGATACACTAAGCGGGCTGGCGGTTGCTCCATCGACAGACACGATAAAGGCTGCTCTCAAGGCCTATCCATTGGCTAAAGGAGTATTACTTACGCTCCCTAACTATTATGGGATGGGGCATGATCTGACTGCTACAGCTAAAACTTGTCATGCAGCCGATGTGCCGTTGATGGTAGATGAGGCACATGGTGCTCATTATGGACTGCATCCTCGTTTGCCAGTCTCTACTCTTTCCTGTGGTGCTGATATAGTTGTCCAATCGACACATAAGATGCTTCCAGCTATGACCATGGGAGCCATGTTACATGTGCAAGGACAGAGAATTCATCGGGAACTGCTCCGTCAGCGGTTGGCTATGGTGCAAAGCTCCAGCCCTTCGTATCCATTAATGGCCTCGCTCGATTTGGCAAGATGGTATATCGATGCTTATGGCACGGATGCCTTTACAGAGGGCCTAGCAGCAGCAGACGCTTTTAGAAAGGGGCTGGCGCAGCTCCCACGCTTTCGCTTGGTAGAACCTACACAGCAGGCAAGTGAACAGTGTGGCGCTCAGAAGGGGATCTCTGAGGCTCTGGAAAGGGCCGAGAAGAGAAGTGATGGGTACTCAACTCAGGACCCTTTTAAAATGGTGCTATATGATACATGGGGTGTATTAGATGGCTTTGGATTAAAACGTGAGCTGGAGACTTACAGTTGTATCCCAGAGATGAGCGACGAGAAACATGTGGTTTTATTGTTTACGTTAGGCTCTACAGCTAGGGATGCGAGTCACCTGTTGCAGGCTCTTGTGCATATAAATAATGATATAAGGTTTAAGTGGACGGCTGATAAGCCGGAGTTAGCGGGGATAGAGCAGCAGAGACTAGAATTCGATTTTTCCACGTGGAACAATGAGGGAATGAAGGCTTACTCCAGTCCGGTGCAGTTTGGGCTTCAACCGATTAATCCAGATCAGATGGAGATCGTGCCTGTGGAGGAATCAGCTGGCAGGATAGCTGCTGAAATGATTATCCCGTATCCTCCAGGTATCCCGCTGCTATATGCAGGGGAAATGATCACAGAAGTGATTGCTCTACGGATGATTCGTCTACGTGAGCTAGGAGCTAAATGGCAAGGGATAGCAGATGAAAGTATGCTTACGATTCGGGTATTCCGTTTACAATAAAGATTAGATACTAGAGAATTAACAAATACAGAAGACTGGATAAAAGAAGCATACGCAGCCTGTGGATGACTTTTATTTTTCAGGCAGGAAAGCAGGGAATAACATGAATCGCAAAGGCATTTTTATTACGCTGGAGGGGGGAGACGGCTCCGGTAAAACAACCATGATCCAACGACTGGCGAAGTATATGGAGGAAGAAGGCCATCCAGTCGTCACGACGAGGGAACCGGGCGGCATTGAAATTTCTGAAAAGATTCGTTCTATCATTCTGGACCCTGCTCATACCAGTATGGATGCCCGAACAGAGGCGCTTTTATATGCGGCGGCGCGGCGCCAGCATTTGGTGGAGAAGGTAAAGCCGGCTATTGAGCAAGGAGCTATGGTATTGTGTGACCGTTTTGTGGACAGTAGCCTGGTCTATCAAGGGTTTGCAAGAGGGATTGGCATTGAAGAGGTAGCTTCGATTAATCGCTTTGCGGTGGATGATTGGGAGCCGGATGCCACGTTCTATCTGGATATTGAGCCCGAGTTGGGATTAGCAAGAATCAATGCGTCACGGGGAGAGGAAATGGATCGTCTAGATATGGAGAGCATATCGTTTCACCATAAGGTGCGAGAGGCTTATCTGGAGCTAGCTCGCAAATTTCCGGAACGAATTACGATTGTGGATGCCTCTCCCGCACCTGAACAGGTAGAGCAAGTATTGAAGGATTTGCTGAAAAAGCGGTTTATTCAGAATTTTAGCGTATAATTGTCGAAGGATATACGGTAAAATTGAGCTAGGGACAAGGCTGTCTCTAATATGACTTGAAGGAGGAATACAGGATGAAGCTGATTATTGCGATTGTACAGGATAAGGACAGTAATAGATTATCCAGCGGACTGGTGAAAGCTAATTTCCGTGCTACCAAATTGGCCAGCACAGGGGGATTTCTGCGTGCAGGTAATACGACATTTATGATTGGTGTCGATGACAATCAGGTAGACTCGTTGATGAATGTCATTCGCAGCAGTTGCAAGGTACGTGAACAGCTGGTCACACCCGTTACCCCTATGAGTGGGACGACGGACTCTTATCTGCCGTTGCCTGTTGAAGTGCAGGTGGGTGGAGCGACAGTTTTCGTGATGCCTGTAGACCGTTTCGAGCATTTCTGAATCTACACAATAGAACCTATTTTGCCGATATGATAGTGGAAATGCCTGTTTCTCGCTCATACGATGAGAATGAGAAGCAGATCCACTAAAACGGCAGCGCTACAGCGCAGCCCCCGGAAAGCCGAAGAGACTCCCGAGTTCTCTATTGAACTGTTCGTTGAGGCAAAGGAAAGCATCCGGGGAGAAAGCAGGTTTATATGAAAATAAATCCGGGCTACCGCCCTTTACACAGTACATTGTCTACAAATGAAACGAGTGCCAAGCCAATTCAGCCGAAAAGCTTCTCCGATGTTATGCAGCAAAATGGGGAGCAGGCTTCGAAGGAGGAATTGAACCGGCGCTTTAAGGAAATTCAAATGCAGGGAGACCGTCTTGCTCGCTCAATGACGATTCGTGAGTTGAAGGCCTATAAGATGCTGGTTAAACGGTTTTTGGAAGATACGGTTCGGCGGGGCGTGTCTATGAAGGACACAAAGGGATGGGATCGTCGGGGACGCAGCAAGCGTTATAAGCTTATTGATGAAGTGGATGAGCTATTGCTCAAAATGGCAGATGAGCTGCTCGATACCGAGCAAGGGAAGATTGAGCTTTTGCAAGGAGTCGGTGAGATTAGAGGCTTGCTGATTAATCTCTCATTTTAATGCAGTCTTATGTTATAAATGAATACAGACGGGCTGTTGCCACGAAGAAATAATCTGCTTGCTGATCATGCTGGCAGATTATTTTTGACTATGTACATGTGGGCAAACGTAATATGCGAATAGCGGCACAGCTATACTGAAGAACCATGATTTGAGGGTGAGAGCATCACAACATCAACAAACTCGCCCGGGAAAACAATGATTTGCTGATGATTCATCGTTGTTTTCAGTGGAGAAAGTGAGGAAATATGTCTTTCCAACATATATTGGGGCAGGATGTAGCCAAAAAAATGCTGCAAAGTGCATTGCGGAATCACACAGTCAGCCATGCTTATGTTTTTAGCGGACCGCAGGGAAGCGGACAGCTGAACATGGCACAGACCTTTGCCAAGGCTTTATTCTGTGAAAAACAGACGGATGATGCATGTGGCGAGTGCTTGTCATGCCGCAAGGTAGAGCACGGGAATCACCCGGACTTGCACATTGTGGAGCCTGATGGAGCAACGGTTAAAATCGATCAGATTCGCGGGCTTCAACGAATATTTTCATACAAATCTGAAAGCTCCAACCCGAAGGTATATATCATTCGACAGGCGGATACCATGACAGTGCAAGCTGCTAACAGCTTGCTTAAGTTTTTGGAGGAGCCTCAGATTCCCGTGGTCGGTATACTCATTTCAGAGAATGGACAGGCGTTGTTGCCTACGATTCAATCGCGGACACAGCAGGTGCCTTTCCACGCTTTACAGCCGGAAATGATGATGCAGGTGTTAATTGGGGAAGGCTATACGGCAGGACTTGTCCGGTCAGTGGTTCATATGGCTTCAGGACTGGAATCATGTAGAGAAATTCTCCAGCAGAATTGGTTTGCAGAAATTAGAAACGTAGTGTTACAATTAGTGAAGGAGTCCATGAGCCGGGGGAGTTCGTCGATTATTCTGGCTCAACAGAAGATTTTTAAAACTGGACTTTCTGAACACCTGGATATTCTGTTTCATCTGTTTCATTTGTGGTTTAAAGATATGCTTCATTTCCGTTACGGAAGGCACGAAAGCATTGTTTTCATAGATCATTTGGAGTCCGTCTCCAAATTGGCAATCACCCGCAGCACGGAACAATGGGTCTCTTATATGGATTTGGCCGCGAATTGCAGGAAGAAGCTCCGTTTTCACGTCAACGGACAATTATGCGTGGAGCAGCTTCTGATTGGGTTGTCCGATACAAGCGGTTCTATCACCGGCTAACAGGAAGGCGCGCTTGTTCCACTCTGCACAATCCGCGACGCCAGGTTCCCGGTTTGTGCGACAGTGAGACTTCAATTGCGGCCATTCTTACAATGTCGGCTACAAATGAGGTTTAGTGGCATACAAGGGGGTTAATTTTTGTATAGTGTAGTGGGTGTCCGTTTCAAGAAGGCGGGCAAGACTTATTATTTTGATCCGCTGGACCTTCCAGTGGAGAAAGAAAACTGCGTCATAGTAGAGACCGCTCGCGGTATTGAATATGGCAAGGTTGTGGTGGGCAAAAAAGAAGTAAATGATTCGGATGTTGTCCTACCCTTAAAAAAAGTCATTCGTATTGCCGGAGATGATGACGCTCTTGTTGTAGAAGAGAATAAATTGGCGGCCAAGGATGCATTCGGTACGTGTTTAAATAAAATTAAAGACCATAACCTTAAAATGAAGCTGGTAGATGTGGAATTTACATTTGACCGCAATAAGATCATTTTTTATTTTACGGCTGAGGGTCGGGTTGATTTTCGAGAGCTTGTAAAGGATTTGGCCAGCATTTTTCGTACACGAATTGAGCTGCGGCAGATCGGAGTACGGGATGAGGCTAAAATGCTTGGTGGAATCGGACCTTGCGGACGTATTCTGTGTTGTTCCTCATGGCTGGGGGATTTTGACCCGGTATCTATTAAGATGGCGAAGGATCAGAGCTTGTCGCTGAATCCGACGAAAATTTCCGGGTTGTGCGGAAGATTGATGTGCTGTCTCAAATTTGAACATGATAACTACGAGAGCATGCGGGAAGAGCTGCCTCAGGTAGGTAAGATGGTTATCACCTCTCTGGGAGAAGGAAAAGTGGTAGGTGTCAATGCAGGCCATCGTACGGTACATGTTCAACTGTTTGAGATCAGTAAGGTCAAGGAACTTCCAATGGACGATGTAGTCGTCAAGTAAACCATTAGGTTGCTTCGGGGTGGAAACTTGGATAAATTAAATGTTTTTGCGCGTATTCACGAAATGGAAACCCAAATGGGACAGTTGCATAGCGATCTGGGTGAATTGAAACTGGCAGTAAAAGAGCTGCTGGAGGAAAATCAACGACTAACGATTGAAAACGAACAGGTGCGCAAGATGCTCAAACGTGAAACCTCTGGAGAAGAAAAGACGGCAAGCAAGCCGAAGCTTCCTCCTCCGATCGTCGTTAAGAATGAAGAGGAGACGGGTGAGGTCGTGGGCGAAGGCTACGACAATCTGGCAAGGCTGTATCATGAAGGATTTCATATATGCAACGTGTATTACGGACATTTGCGAACAGAAGGCGATTGCCTCTTCTGTCTGTCATTTTTGAATAAATAAAAACAAGCCGTAGGAGCAAGATTGCCTACGGCTTTTTTGTAAGGAAGTATGAGTAAAAAGCGATTTAGGTTATAGGATAGGAGAGCATTATGTACGAAAATGAAAAGAAGTCTGAACGAATTGATGATCTGCTTTCACACAATCTGCGTATTATTCAGAGTGATGAAGTGTTCAGCTTTTCGATGGATGCGGTCTTGCTGGCACGGTTTGCTGGTATTCCGCTTCAGCGTGGGAAGATTCTCGATTTGTGTACGGGCAATGGGGTTGTTCCCATACTGTTGACGACACGCACCAAAGCATCTATTGAAGGAATTGAGATTCAACCACGCCTGGCAGATATGGCTAGACGGTCTGTCAGTTTGAATGGATTAGAATCTGCAATTGAGATTCGGGAAGGAGACTTGCGTGAGCTGGTTCAAATCACGGGACATGGCGTGTATGATGCGATTACCGTGAATCCTCCCTATATGCCGCTAAATGGTAGCGATATCAAGCTGAATCCTCACCAGGCCATTGCTCGTCATGAAGTGAACTGTACACTGGAAGAAGTCATCCAGGCATGTTCTCGGCTTGTCCGAAATGGGGGGAAAGTATCGATGGTTCATCGCCCACAGCGCCTGGGTGAGATTATATCCTTGATGCGCAGTTATAGCCTGGAACCCAAGCGGATACGTTTTGTTCACCCACGGATTCATATGGAAGCAAATATGGTACTTGTTGAAGCAATGCGTGACGGCAAACCGGAAGTTCGTCTATTACCCCCACTCATTGTATATCAGGAAGATGGGAACTATACTCAGGAAATAAGGGAAATCTATGGAGAAGTAAGCAAGGGGGATTCAGTGTGACAGCAGCTGTACAAAAAAGCTTTAGTAACCGTGAAGAGGAACGGGGAAAGTTATATCTCGTTGCTACCCCGATTGGCAATCTGGACGATATGACCTTTAGGGCAATTAACACCCTAAAGTCATGCAATATTATCGCTGCTGAGGATACGCGACAGACACGCAAATTGCTCACACATTTCGACATCACGCCGGAAATGCTCTTCAGTTATCATGAACATAATAAAGCTGCCAGTGGGCCTGAGCTGATACGTTATATAATAGAAGGAAAAAATTTGGCACTGGTTAGCGATGCAGGTCTACCAGCCATTTCTGATCCTGGTTCGGATCTGGTCAAGCTGGCACTTGAAGCAGAAATCAGTGTTATTCCTATCCCAGGGGCAAATGCTGCACTATCCGCTTTAATTGCCTCAGGACTGGATACAGAGAGGTTTACCTTCGCTGGATTTCCACCAAGGGAGAAAAAGGATCTAGAGAAGTTGTTACAATCATTTCAGGTATCCCATGGCACGATTCTTTTTTATGAGTCGCCCCACCGTATTGTAAAGACATTGACAGTAATAAAGGAAACATTAGGATCACGCAACGTAGTACTTGCCCGTGAACTGACCAAGCTGCATGAGGAATGGGTGCGTGGAACAGTGGAGCAATGTCTTGCAAAACTAGAGGAGAACCCACCGATTGGTGAATATTGTCTGGTCGTTGAGGGGAAAAACGAAGAGGAAGAGGAACAGGAGCGTCAGGCATGGTGGCAGGACTTATCTTTGGAGTCTCACGTCGCGCATTACGAGTCAGAGGGGCTTACGCGCAAGGATGCCATGAAGCGTACAGCCACAGACCGTTCAATTTCCAAGAGGGATGTATACAACGCACTTTTATGAGTACGTGTGTAAACAAAAAAGGGCCTTCCAACGGTTGGGTTCAAACCGTGGAAGGCAACAAGGAGTATATATGAAAAAGGTTAGAATTAACAATCTCTGATAAGTCTATTATATACTAAAATTCTCAGTTTGTCACAGGTGTTGGGATTTCGGAAATGCAATCTTGGCAAACAATTTTCCCTTTGAAGTAAATTACGTTCTCAGCATTGCCGCAGAAGATACAAGCAGGCTCGTATTTTTTAAGCATGATGCGCTCACCATCAACGTAAATTTCCAAAGCGTCTTTCTCTCCGATTCCCAGGGTACGGCGCAATTCGATTGGAATAACAACACGTCCGAGCTCGTCAACTTTTCTTACAATACCAGTGGATTTCATCATAATAAATCAGGCTCCTCTCGCCGTTTAAAATAATATAAGTGTCATCATTCGACAAAATTTTCTCTTTTCTGATATTTACTATACCAACGATTCCCAAAACAGTCAACCTTAAAAAAGTAGTAACAGCCTAATTATGCAAAAGTATTTAGAACAAAGAGCTTTATTCATGTGAATTACCTTATTTTACGGATGATTTGTCTTGTGTGTCGATTTGGAAATGTCGAAAAGTGATAATTCGACATATTACGACAAACAATGTCGAATAAGGGAGGACGTTTAGGATTTTATTGTATTTTAATCCATTATTCCGAATATTAAAGGAGCTGATATCTTGCACCAGCCACTCAGTGAAGAAAAAGTTTTTAAGGACCCGGTACATAATTACATCCATGTTCAGGATACTGCGATATGGCGATTGATCAATACGCCGGAGTTCCAACGTTTACGACGCATTAGGCAGTTAGGCACATCTTATCTGACGTTTCATGGAGCGGAGCATAGCCGGTTTTCACATTCACTGGGCGTATACGAGATTACGAGACGCATCATTTCCCAATTTGAACGTGGAGACTTTCCCGACTGGCCAAAGGAAGAAAGACTGGTTGCTCTGTGTGCTGCTTTGTTGCACGATGTGGGGCACGGTCCATTTTCTCATTCCATTGAAGAAGCCTTTCATATGAACCATGAGGATTGGACATGCCGCATTGTACTGGGCGACACGAAGATTAACGCTGTGCTACGGCAAGTGGATGAGATGCTGCCCCACAAAGTCGCGGCGGTTATAGCCAAAACGTATGATAAGCCGATTGTTGTCAACCTGGTAACAAGTCCGCTCGATGCTGACCGTATGGATTATTTGTTGCGGGATGCTCATTCGACAGGTGTTAACTACGGAACGATTGATTTGGATCGTATTTTACGTTTGTTGCGTCCTCATAATGGGAGAATTGTCGTAAAAGAGTCGGGTATGCATGCTGTAGAGGATTATCTAATGTCACGCTATCAGATGTACTGGCAAATTTATTTCCATCCTGTAACACGCAGCTCGGAAATCCTGTTACGTAAAATTTTCAAGAGAGCAAAGGAATTGTTCAAAAACGGATATGAGTTTGGTTTTCTGCTTGATCCGCTGCCCGATCTGTTAAAAGGAGAACTAACAGTGGAGCAGTATTTGATGCTCGATGAGTCTTTGATTCAGACGGTATTTAGCCAATGGAAACGGGAAAAGGACGAAATTTTAAGTGATTTGAGCAGCCGTTTTATGGATCGTAGATTGTATAAATATGTAGAGATTGAAAATATGGATACAGATACCGTTGACCATATTCGAGAGGCTTTGAAAGAGGCTGGATTGCATCCTGAATATGATCTTGAAATTGATTTTCCAACAGATCTTCCTTATGATGTGTTTCGGCAGGGCGGCTCAACGGACAACCAGATTTTACTGCTTGGACGTCAGGGCGAGGTGCGGGAAATATCCGAAGTTTCAGAAATTGTGCGCTCAATAAGTGGCATTCACCGAGGAAAATATCACATGTATTTTCCCCAAAATAAATTGAACGGGGTAAAAGACAGGCTTCCTGCCGAAATAAGGAATTATTTTGTCAAACAATAGACAAATATATAGAAATGTAAGTAAAAAAAGGAGATGAAAACCTTGGATTTATTCGACACTCATACTCACCTGGATGCCCCACAATTTGACGAAGACCGTGAAGAAGTTATAGCACGTGCTGTCGAATCAGGAGTAACACGGATGATCAATATCGGATTTAATCGTGAGACCATTCCATCCACCATGAAGCTGGCTGAGACGTATGATTTTATTTATGCGGCCGTTGGATGGCATCCGCAGGATGCTATTACAATGCAGGAGGGGGATTTAGAATGGATTGCATCGTTATGCAGTCATAAAAAGGTTGTAGCGATCGGAGAGATCGGTCTGGATTACTATTGGGATACATCACCAAAGGATGTACAGCAGCGGGTGCTTCGAAACCAAATTGGTCTGGCACGTGAGCTCAACATGCCAATTGTTATCCATAACCGGGATGCGCATGAAGATATTGTGAGAATTTTACGTGAGGAAAAGGCGAGCGAGATTGGCGGAGTCATGCACTCCTTTTCTGGGAGCTGGGAGACCGCTAAAATGGTGCTGGATATGGGCTTTCACCTTTCCTTTGGCGGGCCCATAACGTTCAAAAATGCCAAGCAGCCAAAAGAGGTACTGGCCCAGGTTCCGCTGGATCGTCTGCTGATTGAAACGGACGCACCATACTTGACGCCTCATCCGTTTCGCGGGAAGCGAAATGAGTCGGCCCATGTGAGATTGGTGGCAGAGGCAGCCGCCCAAATTAAGGGAATTACGGTGGAGGAATTGGTATCCATTACGACCCAAAATGCTTTGGAACGATTTGACATTCAGTGAAAAAGCGAAGAAATCAATCAAAATAAAGAGATAGACGGAGCTAATTATGATTTTGTTGCAGGAAACTCAAGAATATTACAATTTTTTAACCGAATATTTTAAAAAATGTACTTGAAACCTGCTTTACAACATGCATGGAAACAGGATATCATCTTTTCAGTGAATTGTTGTTGAGTGTAAACATCAACAAATCATTTCATGAACCAGTCTCGCTGAGTCCCTTTTGCAGGGAACGGGGGAACCGATATGGCTTACAGTACGTCCGGCGTATGTGCAAGAGAGAATGTCTCTTCAGCAGCCGGCTCAACCGAAATTCATTTCCCGAATGGGATGAACAGGTAGAGAAGCCGTATTTCGATTTCTTTCTGGGTCTTCGGGGTGAATGTGAAGGCGACCGCCATGAGCGGTTGACCTAAGCTAGGGCGACTCTCTACGTCCGAACCCGACAGCTAACCCCGTAAGCGTAACAAGAGAGAAGCCATCTCGTGCATGAGTTTTCCCGCATATTCACACATGTCGGAAGCCACGAAAGAGCTCTCTAGTCTCTTTCTTTGGCTTTTTTTGTTGTGAATAAAAGAAAATCTGTCATCATACTGTGGTTAAACAGGGGAGGACAGCATGCCGCGAAGACGGGTACATGGTGCAGGACAGTCGCAGTACGGGCTTGTCTTGTAGAAAATCTGTTATAGTCACGTCAACGATCAACTATGTCTTACTCCAGACGGCGGGCTATGTAAGGAGGACGGAGGAAATGGGCATTTTCCGAAAAGAGGAGACCCATGAGTCACGCTCATCCAGCATGTCTTACGTATTACGTTGGAAGCAAGAGAATGTGCGCCAGGCTGCTTTGGTTGCTATTTTTCTAATCGCACTAACGATTATGATTTCAATTCTGATGTACACGCAATCTAAAAAACAAGTCTTTTTTGTCATCGATGGTAAGGCATCTGCGGTAGAAACCCGGGAATCCAAGCTCCAAGATTTGCTCAATGAGCATTCTATTTCACTTCAGCCGCATGATACAATTTCCATGCCGCTAAATGGGGCAGTACAGGATGGGGATCGCGTAGTCATTAAACGTGCCAATCAGGTTAAAGTATCCTCAGGCAATAAGACGAAAAAGCTGTACACAACAGAAAATACAGTAGAGGGTGCCATTCGCACTTCGGGCTATAAATTATCATCAACGGATAAAGTTTACCCTGCGTTGGATGCCTCTGTTTCAGCTAACATGGACATAAAAATCGTCCGTGTGAAGAAACAGCAGGTCGAACAGAAAAAACAAGTGCCTTATCAGGTCATCAAAACGGCAGATCCAAGTCTCTATAAAGGCGATAATCGAGTCATTCAAAGTGGCAAATCGGGTGTGGTAGTCCAGCATGTTCAAAAGGTATACCATGATGGAAAATTGGTATCCAAACAGCTGGTCAACAAGGAAGTCGCACAGAATCGTGTGGATAAGGTAATTGCGGTAGGAACGAAGAAGAAACCGGTCGTTCTAGCTGCTTCCATCGGCCCTAAAGATGCGGTTAAGGCTACAAAGGTTAGTTCGGGCAGTGCTGTCCGTAAAGCAGGTATTAATTTTAATTATAGAAAAGTTTTACAAAATGTCTCCATGACGGCGTATTCCGCACAGGAGCCAGGTATCGGTACACGTACCGCCTCCGGCACGCGTGTCACGGAAGGACGCACCATCGCTGTCGATCCGAGTGTAATCCCAATCGGGTGGTGGGTGTATATTGAAGGGGTGGGCTTCCGCCGTGCGGAGGATACCGGTGGCGCGATTAAAGGCCACAAAATCGATGTGTATTATGAGAGTTTAAGCCGGGCCAACCAATTTGGTCGTAAGCACGGTAAAACCGTATATGTTATCGGACCTGTAAAGCCGGAAATCAACTAAAACAGGTTGTGTATGTTGAGGACAATGCGATAGTATTAACAACATAGTTATGCCATGCTAAGAAGAGGATACCCTCTTCTTATTTTGTTTTCAAAAGCAGGGAAAGATAAATATATGTTGCTGTGTAGCAGTGGAGGGGAAACGAAGATGATCAAGGAAGTGATCGTGGTGGAAGGCCGGGATGATACGGTAGCCATTCGCCGTGCTGTCGAAGCAGATACGATAGAAACTGGCGGTTCAGCCATTAATAAAATGACGCTGCGGAAAATTGCATTGGCGCAGGAACGGCGGGGGGTCATTATTTTAACTGATCCCGATCATGCAGGGGAGCGTATCCGTAAAATCATCGCCTCCAAGGTACCCGGCTGCAAGCAGGCTTTTATACCTGAGGCAGAGGCGACGCGCAAAGGGGATATTGGCGTAGAGAATGCCTCCCCGGAAGCCATCAGACACGCTCTTGCGCGGGTACATACGACAGTGGAAGGTGCCGAACCGCTGATTGAATGGGCGGACCTGATTGACGCTGGACTTATTACCCATCCCAATGCTGCTGCACGCCGTATGGCCTTGGGGAATGTACTGGGTATTGGCTATTGTAACGGAAAGCAGCTACATAAGCGGCTCTCTGTATTTCAGATCAGCCGTGAGGAATTTGCCAGTGCGCTGGCACAAATCGAAAGTGAAGGATTGTGATATCCGTATGACAGGGATTCAAGATATAGCAACACCGCGGCGTACGAAGGAAATTATTCAAAAGCACGGTTTTTCGTTCAAAAAGAGCTTGGGACAAAACTTTTTGATTGATCAAAATATTCTGAGCAAGATCGTAAATGCTGCCGGTTTGGATGATACAAAGGGTGCGCTTGAGATCGGTCCGGGGATTGGAGCTTTGACTGAAAAATTGGCGCAATCGGCTAAGGCAGTTACCGCTGTCGAGATTGATCAGCGGCTGCTGCCCATTCTTGAAGAAGTGCTGGCCCCTTACGATCACGTAAAGGTTCGTCATGGAGACGTATTGAAGCTGGACTTGCGTGAGGTGTTCGCAGTCGATTTTGCAGACGTGAGCAAAGTGAGTGTCGTCGCTAATCTGCCGTATTACGTCACTACACCGATTCTGATGCGTCTACTGGAGGACAAGCTTCCTTTGGAGAATATCGTCGTTATGATTCAAAAGGAGGTGGCTGAGCGCATGGCTGCGTCTCCTGGTACGAAGGATTACGGCAGCTTAAGCATAGCCGTGCAATATTACAGCGAGCCTGAGTTAGTCTGTACGGTGCCGAATACAGTATTTATTCCTCAGCCGAATGTTGATTCGGCAGTTATTCGGCTGCGTGTACGAGAAGTTCCTCCGGTGGAAGTGGTGGACGAGAGGCATTTCTTTGAAGTGGTTCATGCCGCCTTTGCCCAACGTCGTAAAACCATTTCAAATAACCTAAAAAGCCGCTTCTTCACTAAAGAGAACAGGGACACGCTGGAGCCGCTGTTGCAACAAGCTGGTATTGAGCCTTCCCGTCGAGGGGAAACGCTGAGTATCGAGGAATTTGCGCGTCTCAGCGCCGTGCTGTTAGAGGCTGGAATATCCTAAATTGGAACCAAACTGTGCATTCACCCATACGATATAGGAGGGGTGATACAGTGTGATGAGTTTAGGAGACTTGGTCGTTCGGAAATCGTACGGCGGTGATGTCACGTTTCGCGTTGAGGACATCCAGCGGGATAAAGCGATCATTAAGGGGACGGAATTTCGGCTACTGGCTGATTCCCCGGTGAACGATTTGGTCAGAGTGCCGGCAGACCAGGTTAGCGGTAAGACTCAACAGGCCCACATTAAGGCCGGGGAGTCTCTTAATCTTTTGCAACGGGCACGCCAGCAGCAAGCTGCCCGTAGCCAGGCGGCTCTGATTGGAGAGTGGAGTGATCCGGTGGAGTCAACGTATTTTGAAATGCCAGGAAAGGTTCTTCATCTGGATGGAGACCCTGGCTATTTAAGGAAATGTCTCAGTCTATATGAACAGCTCCGTGTTCCCGCAGAGGGACATCACGTTCACGAATCGGCAATGGCGGATACGTTATACCGACTGCTTCCCCGCATTCGTCCTGATATTGTAGTCATCACTGGACATGATGGTGTGCTAAAGCAACCGCAGCCTTATGATTTGTACAGCTTGAAAAGCTACAAGAATTCGCAAAATTTTGTGGCAGCGATTCAGGTAGCGAGACAATATGAGCGTCATCTGGATTCACTGACAATTGTAGCGGGTGCGTGCCAGTCCCATTTTGAGGCGCTGCTACGTGCGGGAGCCAACTTTGCCAGTTCCCCAGGGCGTATCTTGATTCACGCTCTGGACCCCGTTTACGTGGCTGCCAAGGCCGCATTTACTTCGATCCGTGATACGGTCAATATGGGAGACTTGTTTCATCAGACCATCAGTGGCAGCCGCGGAGTGGGTGGAATTGAAACAAGGGGAAGCTACCGCATCGGTTTGCCGAAGCTTGAAAATTTGTCAACGCTTAAAGTAACGCCTTCGGCGATCTGAGATTCAATGTGCCTAATAGGATTTATCTGAACAAAAGCCTCTTTTTAGAGGCTTTTTGTCATTTTTTATGTATATTATTCCTGTTCGCAAAAAATTAAATTGACAACTTATTTTTCGTGTTGTTATAATATTTAGCTTGATTTGACAATCCCTCTAAAATTCGTTATAATGGACAAGGAAAGAGGTGGTCGTTAGGCAATGGCTAAAAATACGCTGTTGGAAATCAAACGCAGTCTCGACGCACATGTAGGGCAAAAGATTTTGCTGCGGGCTAACGGCGGACGCCGTAAGACCGTCGAACGAACTGGTGTCTTGGAAGAAACGTACCCTTCTGTTTTTATCGTCAAGCTGGATCAGGAGCAACAGACGTTTAAACGTGTCTCCTACAGCTATGCTGACATTCTTACCGAGTCGGTGGAGGTCAGTGTATATGATCCCGACTCTCACACAAGTGTAGTCGAATATTTCGAAACACCTTAATTCTTTTTTACGTGATTTATACCAGCTTTGCAGGTTTAACGGCGACCTCGTCATTTTTAATGGCGGGGTCGTTTTGTATTTGCAGAGCAGGATGAAGCATGATATCTCTGCACATACTAAGGCGGGAATGATCTTCCTTATTCCATTGCCGAAGGAGGCGTATGCATGAGCCGAAGAAGACGGAGTGTTATGTCGGAAGAGCTAAAGTACGAACTAGCCAAAGATCTGGGGTTTTACGACACGGTCAAGGAAGAAGGCTGGGGAGGCATTAAAGCCAAGGATGCGGGCAATATGGTCAAGCGGGCCATTCAGCTTGCGGAGCAGGCGGCTTCTCGCAAATCGTAGCTCTCGGTGGTGCTGATGAAAAGCGGGGATATCCGGGGTCATACCGGGGCATCTCCGCTTTTTTGAACCTCATGACTTGACAGGCTGAGTCTGATATAATATGTTAAGCTGTCTTGAGGGAAAAGTTGAAGGTGGGTGAACGCCTTGAAAATATATGAAAAAGCACCGGCGAAAATTAATTTAATGCTTGATGTTCTACGTAAGCGGGATGATGGTTATCACGAGGTCGAAATGATCATGACTATGGTTGATCTATCCGACCGATTGACGATGTCCGAGTTACCGCGTGATACCATTATCATTTCTAGTCAAGCCGGGTACATACCATTGGATGAAAAGAACTTGGCTTTTCAGGCTGCGCGTCTGATCAAAGAACGTTATAACGTGTCTACAGGCGTCCATATCCATCTGGATAAGCATATCCCGGTGGCTGCAGGATTAGCAGGCGGAAGCAGCGATGCTGCTGCAGCATTGCGTGGACTGAACAAGCTGTGGAAACTCGGTATCTCGGATGCGGAATTAAGGGTACTGGGTGCTGAATTGGGTTCAGACGTACCTTTCTGCATTACAGGGGGCACAGCTTTAGCGAGCGGACGCGGAGAACTGCTCAAGCCACTGCCGAATCCGCCACAATGCTGGGTGATTCTCGCCAAGCCGCCGATTAATGTTTCGACGGCTGAAGTGTATGGTCGTGTCAAAGCGGATCAGATTACGCACCACCCGTCTGCCCGGCAGATGGAACAGGCGATTCGTAACGCTTCTTTTACCGATGTATGCAACGCCCTGGGTAATGTACTGGAGGATGTGACATTAAAGCTATATCCAGAAGTGGAGCATCTTAAAAACTCCATGATCCGTTTAGGAGCAGATGGCGTGCTGATGTCAGGCAGTGGACCTACAGTGTTCGGGTTGGTATCTAAGGAAGCCAAAGTGCCACGGATCTATAACGGACTAAGAGGCTTTTGTAAAGATGTATACGCAGTACGACTTTTGACCTGATTTTAGATATTTTCTTCATATTATAGTGGTAATTGTTGTACAAATACGTACGAAGATGATATATTTACTATTAAATATTCGGATTTTACTATATCACTTACATTCCGCCAGCAACCGGCCAGTCCGCCGGTGCTTTATTGTACGAAGCGGGCGGCAGGAGAATAGATCGCGAGGAATTGTTGTGAAAAAACTTAAAAGAAGCTCACGATTGGTGGAAATGACACAATTTTTGTTGTCACGGCCGCATACATTGGTGCCTCTTACTCATTTTGCAGATCGATACGGGGCAGCTAAGTCGTCGATAAGCGAGGATCTAGCTATTATCAAAGAAGTATTTGAGGATGAGGGTACTGGCGAGCTTCTGACACTGGCGGGAGCAGCAGGGGGCGTCAAGTTGATCCCACGGCTCTCCAAGCAGCATGCGCTTGCGTTTGCGAACGACTTGTGCGCGCAGCTGGAGCAGCCTGATCGCATATTACCGGGAGGGTACCTATATTTATCCGATTTGCTGGGCCAACCAGCGATGATGAACGAAGCAGGTAAAATATTTGCGACCGCTTTTGCCGATCGTCAGATTGATGTGGTTATGACTGTAGAGACGAAGGGCATTCCGCTTGCATATGCAACCGGAGCACAGCTTAATTTGCCAGTCGTGCTTGTACGACGTGACCATCAGGTGACAGAAGGCTCAGCTGTAAGTATTAATTATGTTTCTGGATCACAAAAGAGCCTGCATACGATGTCTTTATCCAGACGTGCAATGCGTGAGAAATCGCGTGTGCTCATCGTAGATGATTTTATGAAGGCTGGCGGCACGATACAAGGAATGGTTGACTTGTTAGCAGAGTTTGATGCTGAGGTAGCTGGTGTCGGTGTTCTGGTAGAGTCGGGCGAGGTGGAGAACGAAGAGCGCCTGTTGCACGATTATATTTCACTGGCAAATCTGACCGCAGTCGATTCTCGAAGCAAGCAAATTACAGTCAAGCTGGGTAATTATTTTGATGAGTTAACAGGGCAGTAAATTGTCACAATTCATCATAAAATACCTAAATATGTCGAAAAGAAATCTTTTCAAAAAAATTACCTGAATTTAGGATACGAATTGTCCAAAAAAAGAAGGAATTCGAAATGCTGTGTGGAATGTATACACCAAGTCCTATTTGGAAAAAGGTGGTGAAACACACATGCAGATTACGGATGTTAGACTCCGCCGAGTGAACTCAGAAGGAAGAATGAAGGCGATTGCATCCATTACAATTGATAACGAGTTTGTTGTTCATGACATCCGAGTTATCGACGGTAACAACGGGATGTTCGTAGCTATGCCAAGCAAACGAACCCCTGACGGAGAGTTTCGCGATATCGCTCACCCGATATCTTCAGGAACTCGTGAAAAGATTCAAGCTGCTGTATTGACTGAGTACGAACGTGCAGCTGTTGATGAAGAAGTTGCTATTGAAGAAGGCGCTTAATTCGCCTAAAGCAGGATTGGGGTACAAAAGAAAAAGAGAGCCACTAACTGTGGCTCTCTTTTCTTTTTGTCTGGAATGAGATATATTCTTTAGTGAGTTAACAGTCAGTTTTAAGGCAACTTGGAGCCATCCGGGCTGCCGAAGCGGCTTTTTCATAAGACAGGGACTAGGCAGCGATGCGTCCTGGGGATGAACGTCCAGCACAAGCTGGCCTGAAAAAATAGCCATTAACCAAAGGTTCGCCGTTATTTTTCAGGAGGATTGTGAAAAGTTAAGCAAAATCTGATCTGGGAATTAACGTTTTAGCCAAGGGGTAACTGTTATTTTCAGGATAGGAGGTTGGACTTGTTGGAAAGGTTGGCAGTCATTCTTGCCGCAGGGCAGGGAAAACGTATGAAATCCAAATTATATAAAGTTCTGCATCCGGTGTGCGGAAAACCGATGGTCGGACATGTGCTCGACACGGTTCGTGCAATCGGTGTGTCCCGCAGTGTAGTCGTCGTGGGTCACGGAGCAGAGGCGGTACAGTCTTATTTGGGACCGTCGGCAGAATATGCGCTTCAGGCAGAGCAACTGGGAACGGGCCATGCTGTCAAGCAAGCCAAGGACCTGCTCGGTCAGGAGCAGGGCACCACAATTGTCATCTGTGGAGATACTCCTTTGATCACAGCGGAAACGCTGGAAGGTTTGGTGCAACTGCACGAAAGCCGCGGAGCGGCTGCAACGATTCTGACCGCCGAGTTGGACGACCCGAAAGGATATGGACGAGTTATTCGTGATACTTCCGGGGCCGTGCTTAAGATCGTGGAACAGAAGGATTGTTCACCTGAGGAAGATGCTGTCCGTGAGATTAACACAGGAACGTATTGTTTTGACAATGCCAAGTTATTTGCAGCGCTGGACAAGGTAACGAACGCCAATGCACAGCAGGAATACTACCTGACCGATGTCATTGGTATTTTGCATGGCGAAGGTGAGAAGGTTGAGGCGTATTTGACAGATGACGTGTCGGAATCTATCGGTGTAAACGACAGAGTTGCTTTGTCGGTTGCTGAAGGCTATATGCGCGAGCGTATCGTTCGCAAACATATGCTGAATGGTGTCACCGTCATTGATCCGTCTTCTACCTACATCGGGAGCGATGTTGTCATTGGTTCCGATACAGTGTTGTACCCAAATACATGGCTGCATGGTCAAACACAAATCGGAGAAGATTGTGTGATTGGTCCGCAGGCAGAGATCCAGAATACGATTATCCACTCAGGAGCAACAGTGAAACATTCGGTGTTGAACGAAGCGGAAGTGGGAAGCAGTACATCTGTAGGTCCGTTTGCTTATCTGCGTCCAGGCGCGAAGCTTGGCGAACATGTGAAGATTGGTGATTTTGTAGAGGTGAAAAATGCGACCATTGGAGATCATTCCAAGGTGTCTCATTTGAGCTATGTCGGTGATGCCAAGGTGGGTACAAACGTAAATATTGGCTGCGGGGCAATAACGGTTAATTATGATGGATATAATAAATCCATTACAGAAATTGAAGACGATGCCTTTATTGGCAGCAATGTGAATCTGATCGCCCCGATTAAGATTGGAAAAGGTGCTTATGTTGTCGCAGGCTCCACTGTAACACATGCTGTCCCTGATAACGACCTGGCCATTGCCAGACCACGTCAAGAGAACAAAGCCGGATATGCGGACAAAATCCGCGCGCGTGCCAAAGCAAAGAAAAAAAGATCGGAATGACCTTAATCAGCAAGCTGTTGAATCTGTAATGAATGAACCAGCACGGAGGGTTTCTATTAATGACTTATTGCGATTCCAAACTCAAAATATTTACTTGTAACTCCAATCCGAAGTTAGCCCACCAGATTGCGGACTACATCGGAATCCCAATGGGGGAATCCCATACCACATCGTTTAGTGACGGTGAAATTCAGGTTAAGCTGTCGGAAAGTGTTCGCGGCTGCCATGTGTATATTGTACAGTCCACTTGTCTGCCAGTTAACGACAACTTGATGGAGTTATTGGTTATGATTGATGCACTTAAACGCGCTTCTGCCAAAAGTATCAATGTTGTTATGCCATATTACGGTTATGCTCGTCAGGATCGTAAGGCTCGTTCGCGTGATCCAATCACGGCGAAACTTGTCGCTAACTTGATTGAAAAGGCGGGGGCTCACCGCGTAATCAGTATGGATTTGCATGCGATGCAGATTCAGGGATTCTTTGATATTCCAGTTGATCATATGCTGGGAGCGCCAATTCTGGCCCAATATTTCCGTTCCAAGCAAATTGAGAACCCGATTGTCGTTTCACCCGATCATGGTGGGGTTGTTCGTGCGCGCAAGCTGGCGGACTTCCTGAGTGCGCCGCTCGCTATTATTGATAAGCGTCGTCCAGAGCCAAATGTCAGTGAAGTGATGAATATCATCGGGAACATTGAAGGTAAAACGGCTATTTTAATTGATGATATCATTGATACAGCCGGAACGATTGTATTGGGTGCAAATGCGCTTAAAGAAGGCGGCGTAAAAGATGTGTATGCATGTTGTACACATGCCGTGCTGTCCGGTCCTGCGATGGAAAGACTGGAGAATTCGCCATTAAAAGAGGTGGTTGTGACGGATACGATCCCGATCGTTCACCCAAATCCGACAAGCAAGCTGAAGGTACTGTCTGTGGCTCCATTAATGGGAGAAGCCATCATCCGTGTGCATGAAGAATTGTCGATCAGCAAACTGTTTGAAATCGAATAAGCGCTGGCTCATTAAAAAAGGGGTTGCTTTTTCCATATGGAAAAGGTAACCCCTATCAGCATGTCAGGCTAAAAGCCTGGCCGAGATATGAATGTGAAGCGTTGACGATTGTATAGTGTGTCCTCGATTTCGACGAAATGCTCATTAAAACGCGCAACGATGCCAATTTGAACATGTACATTCCCGTCATAAATTTGGACAGGAACGGAATGTTTTAAATGATATAGAAAATGGCTGTCATATAAGAGGATATCACCTTGATTGAGCATATCGGCACGCACCTTCCTGTTCACTAAAACTATTTTACCAAAAAATCAAGACTTCGAAAGAGGTGTCAAGGCTAATGAAGTGGATTGTAGGATTGGGCAACCCCGGTCCCCAATACGAGAAAACGAGACATAATGTCGGATTTATGGCCTTAGATGCACTTGCCTCACGCCATAATATCCAGATTACCCAAAGCAAATGTAAGGCATTAATTGGTGAGGGGCACATTGGTGGCGTGAAAACGGTATTGATTAAGCCTATGACATATATGAATCTCTCAGGTGAGTCTCTACGTGCATACATGGACTACTATAAGGCCGATATGGAAGATCTGATTGTCGTTTACGATGATCTGGATACAGAGGTCGGTAAAATAAGACTGCGTTATCAAGGTAGCGCAGGCGGTCATAATGGCATTAAATCGATCATTCAGCATACAGGGACGCAATCCTTCAACCGGATTCGCATGGGCATTTCCCGCCCAGAGCCTGGACATGCTATTGTCGATTATGTTTTGGGCACCTTTCCAAAGAAGGAAAAGGAACTATTGACCGGAATGATAGAAGATACGTGCAACGCTTTAGAATACAGTCTAAATCATCCGTTTGAGCGGACGATGGCTGAATTCAACAAGTAAGTTCTGACGTAGGTAGACGGGCTTAAATGGAAGATTGTTGGACATACTGAAAGGTATAGAAAACTTTCAGGAGGCATATACATTACATGGTTGTTAATTATGTATGCAGACATTGTCGAACTTTCTTAGGGCGAATTGACTCCGCTGCAATAACCGAAGAAAGGTTGGGCTTCCATTCCTTGACCCCTGCTGAACGTAGAGATATAATAGCGTATAATTCGGGTGGTGAGGTGACCGTTAAGGTCATTTGCGAGCATTGCAGTCAGGCACTGGAGAATAATCCGGAGCTGAGTCTGCTCGTAAACCCGCTCCAATAACAGGTATTCAACTGGTCTGATGTACCAGCTTGAGAGGTGAAGCGGCAATTCCGCTTATGGAGCCTTGGCAGCATTGCTGAGGCTTCTTTTTCGGTTTACATGTAACTATTTATAAGCATAAAGGGGTGCCTTTTTTGTTACAAGCACTTATTCAGGCTTTTACGAAGGATGCTGATTATGCATCCATTGCGGCAGGTATTTCCTCAGGCATGAAGGAACAGCTGATATCAGGCTTGTCAGGCTCTTCAAGACAGGTCCTGATGGCCGCACTTGCTGAAGATACTGGACGACCGTTAATGGTCATGACGCACAATATGTTTGCCGCTCAAAAGATAGCAGATGATTTGCAGGAAGCGCTTTCTCCTGATCAGGTTTTATTGTATCCAGCTAACGAGTTGGTAGCTGCTGAAGCAGCCATATCCAGTCCAGAGACGTTATCCCAACGAATTGATGTATTGATCCGATGTGCCCAGGGTTTTCGTGGGGTTGTTGTCGTGCCGTTTTCTGGAGTCCGGCGTCTACTACCAATCCCGGAAACATGGCGTGAGGCTCGTGTTGAGCTGAAAGAGGGAGAAACGATTCAGCTGGAAGCATTTTTGCTGCATATGGTGGAGATGGGATACCAGCGTGTAGAGCGTGTTGAATCCCGCGGGGAGATGAGTGTACGCGGGGGAATTGTTGATTTTTATCCAATGACAACCCGATGGGGATATCGTGTGGAGTTGTTTGATGATGAAATTGACTCCATCCGTATGTTTGATCCGCAAGATCAGCGTTCGGTGGAAAAGGTACAGGAAGTTACTGTAACGCCATGTAAGGAAGTTATTGCAAGCCACCAGCGTATGGATCAAGCTGCTGATGCCGCTGCTCTGTTGTTGGAGGAACAGCTGGACAAAATGACAGATCGTCAGGCTAAGCAGCATCTGAAAGAGGAAATTCATCGTGAAATTGAGCTGCTGCGGGAGCATGTGTATTTTGACGAAATCTATAAATATATCTCCCTGCTGTATCCTGAACGCAAAACCTTGGCTGATTATATGCCGGAAGATACGATTCTAATCATTGATGAACCAGCACGGATGCTAGAAACAGCCAGGCAGCTAGAGCGGGATGAGTCTGAATGGAATTTGCATTTGCTTCAAAACGGTAAAACTCTACCGCAACTGGAGCTATCGGATAACTCGGATAATCTGCTGTATAATCGGAGATTTCAAACGCTGTTCCTGTCGATCTTTCTTCGCCAGGTTCCGCATACACAGCCGCAAAATATTTTGAATTTCATCTGCCGTGGCATGCAGGATTTCCACGGTCAAATGAATGTACTCAAGGCAGAGATGGATCGTTGGCGCAAGGCAGGCACACAGGTTATGATGCTGGCGAGCGGAGATGAACGTCTGGATCGGATGCGGCGAGTGCTTCAAGACTACGGTATTGATGAGCCGACGATGGCGATTGGTAATCTGCAAAGCGGTTTTGAGATGCCGTCTATTCATCTGGCAGTGATTACCGAAGGTGAGATGTTCTCCCAGAAGCAGCGGAAAGCACGTAAGCAGGGGCGACATGTAGACAATGCAGAGCGGATTAAGAGCTATAGCGAGCTGAAGGTGGGCGATTATGTCGTACACCAAAATCACGGAATCGGGAAGTACATGGGAATCGGTACGCTGGAGGTTGGCGGTATCCATAAGGATTACATGCATGTCCTCTATGCGGGCGGAGATAAGCTGTCTGTACCGATTGAACAAATTGATCTGATTCAGAAGTATGTGGGCTCCGAGGACAAGGAACCCAAGATTTACAAACTGGGCGGCAATGAGTGGACACGTGTTAAAAGTAAGGTGCGCAGCTCGGTTCAGGACATCGCAGATGACTTGATCAAGCTATATGCGGAAAGACAGTCAGCACCAGGCTTTGCTTTTGAAAAGGATTCACCAGAACAGCAGGAATTTGAGGATATGTTCCCGTATGATGAGACACGTGACCAGATTCGGGCTATTGAAGAAATTAAAAAGGACATGGAGCAGAGTCGTCCGATGGATCGTTTGCTGTGCGGTGACGTAGGCTACGGCAAGACTGAGGTGGCTATTCGTGCTGCTTTTAAGTCTGCTATTGAGGGCAAACAAGTGGCTGTGTTGGTACCGACGACGATTTTGGCACAACAGCACTATGAGACTTTCCGTGAGCGCTTTTCCGGGTATCCGTTCAATATTCAGGTATTGAGCCGTTTCCGCTCGCGCAAAGAGCAGAATGAGACGACCAAGGGAGTTCGACAAGGTACGGTGGATATTGTCATTGGTACTCACCGTCTACTTTCCCAGGATCTGGTGTTCAAGGATCTGGGGCTGCTTATTGTCGATGAAGAGCAACGTTTTGGCGTAACGCACAAAGAAAAGCTGAAAAAACTGAAAACGAATGTAGACGTGTTGACACTAACGGCTACACCTATTCCCCGTACGCTGCATATGTCCATGCTGGGTGTACGTGATTTGTCAGTTATTGAGACGCCACCAGAAAACCGTTTTCCAGTGCAGACCTATGTAGTTGAGCATAGCCAGACTCTAGTTCGCGAGGCTATTGAACGCGAGATGGCACGTGGAGGACAGGTGTACTACCTGTATAATCGCGTACAGGGGATTCAGGAGATGGCTGCCGAGATCAATGCACTTGTCCCAGACGCCAAGGTGGGCGTAGGTCACGGACAGATGTCTGAAACGGAACTGGAGAAAACCATTTTGGATTTCCTAGATGGTGAATATGATGTACTGGTTAGCACGAGCATTATCGAAACCGGTGTGGATATCCCCAATGTGAATACACTCATTGTGCATGATGCTGATAAAATGGGGCTCTCCCAGCTTTATCAGCTGCGTGGGCGTGTAGGCCGTTCCAATCGGATTGCCTATGCTTATTTCACGTACCAGCGAGATAAGGTGCTTACAGAGGTAGCGGAGAAGCGGCTTCAGTCTATCAAAGAATTTACGGAGTTGGGTTCTGGGTTCAAGATTGCAATGCGTGATTTGTCCATCCGTGGAGCGGGTAACTTACTTGGCGCCGAGCAGCACGGATTCATCGCTTCCGTTGGTTTTGACCTTTACTCGCAAATGCTGGCTGAGGAAATCAACAAACGTAAAGTCAGTGTGCTTGGAGAAGAGGATCAATCCAACCGGAATTGGAGTACATCGATTGATTTGGGTGTCGATGCTTACCTGCCGGGAGATTATATTTATGACAGCATCCAGAAGATTGAGATTTATAAGAAGGTTGCAGCGGTCAGTACCTTTGATGAGGCTTCCGAACTGGAGGACGAACTGGTCGACCGATTTGGCGATCTGCCAGAGGCTGTTCGTCATTTGCTTGCCGTGGCTCGTCTTAAAGTATATGGACGGATGTATGGAATCGAGTCCATTGTGCAGCGGGATGACAATATAGTGCTGAAATTCCATGAAGGTCGTCAGTACGCGGTTCAGACGGCCAAACTTGCCGAGATTGGCAATCGCTTTGAAAGACGTGTACAATTTGAACAGGGCACTTCTATGAGCGCACGCATAAAGGGCAAAGGTCTAAATGATCCACAGTTGCTAGAACTGTTGGAGCAATTTTTGAGTGCATTGAAAGAAGCATTCACATTGAAGGAGGAACTGCAAAATGCCACAACTAAATAAAAGAAAACCTTGGAGAATGCTCTCCTTGGGCATGGCAGCGTTGCTAGCTATATCGGTGCTGGCAGCATGTACAAAGCAAGCGGATGAGAATAAGGTCAAGGATGAGCCGAAAGACAACAGCAAGGTTGTCGTGACCTATAAGGGTGGAACGATTACCGAAAATGAGTTCAACCAAGAAATCAGCATGATGAAATTTCTGTACCCAGAGTATGAGGCTGCTTTAGCTTCTGATCAGGTACGTGAGCAAATTGTAAAGCAGGAAGTAGTGTACAAGCTTTTGGCGGCCAAAGCGGACGATAAAGCCAAGGAAGAGGGCGCCAAACAAGGAAACGAGCAGTTGGAGCAGTATAAAAAGTCGGTCGGCGAAGATAAGTTTAAGACATTTCTGAGTGATCAGAAGCTGACCGAACAAGGTGTGAAAGATTACTTCACGCGTGTCATGACGGTAATCAACAGCGAAACCAATAAAGTAACGGATGATCAGCTGAAACAGGAATTTGAGAAAAATAAAGATCAATTCACGACAGCAACCGTGCGCCATGTATTGATTAATTTCGAAGATCCAAAAACTAAGAAACAGCGCACAAAAGAGGCTACTCTCAAGCTCGCCAAAGAAGTAAAGACGAAGCTGGACGGTGGAGCGGATTTTGCGACGATTGCCAAGAAGTATTCGGAAGACCCAGGTTCCGCATCTAATGGGGGGCTGTATGAGAATGCGTCCGTAGCACAATGGGTACCTGCTTTTAAAGAGGCTGCCGAGACTCAACCGATTAACAAAATTGGTGAGCCTGTGGAAACAGAATACGGATATCACGTGATCAAAGTGGAGTCCCGCAATGATCCAACATTTGATAAATTGAAGGACAACGAGAAGGCTGCCCTGAAAAATAAATTGGCTGGAGAAAGTATCCAAAACTTTACCGAAAATGATTTGGCGAAGCTTGATTTGAAAATCAATCTGCCGAAGGCACCTGCTACGCAAGAGAAAAGTGGTGCAACGTCCGGTGCGGGCAGCACAACTACACCGAGCGGAACAACAAGCGGTACGGGCGATAGCAAGGCTGGAACAGCCAAAGATGGGGTTGCAAACGAAGGTAAATAACTGAACATGCATAAGGAATTGGGAACAGATGAATACTATGGTCAGATATCACCATAAACACCATGACCGCGACGTTCTTCGTGACCGCTTCTGGGGGAGTGGAAGCGTCTTTCGATACCGTCAGTAGTTTACTAAATTCTTCTTGAGAAAGTGGGGCAACATGTGAAATGAAAGCTACTGGTATAGTTCGCCGTATTGATGATCTTGGGCGGGTAGTTATTCCAAAGGAGATTCGCCGCACCTTGAGAATTCGTGAAGGAGATCCGCTTGAGATTTTTGTGGATCGTGACGGAGAAGTCATTTTGAAAAAGTATTCACCCATTGGTGAACTTGGTGATTTCGCCAAAGAATATGCTGAGTCCCTGTTTGAAAGCACAGGCCATATTACGATGATTACCGATCGTGACACCATTATTACGGTGGCTGGAGGCTCGAAAAAAGAGTTTTTGGACAAGCAAATCGGTAGCATTATCGAAGGTAGCATGGATAATCGCAAGACTGTGCTGGAGACAGCCAGCGGCTCTTATGAGCTGACGCGAGACCACGAAGAAACACTCTCGTCCTTTGTGACGGCTCCCATTGTTTCGGGTGGTGATCCCATCGGATCTGTTATATTGTTGAACAAGGATGAAAATGTAAAAATGTCCGAAATGGAGGTCAAGATGGCTGAAACAGCCGCTGGCTTCCTGGGCAAACAAATGGAACAGTAACACCCCGTTTCACCCCTGTATGACGTACAGAACGGACAAAGCCGTTCAACGTCGTACAGGGATTTTTTTCTTTCCGGGAGAAGAGACGGTATAATAGGACTCGTAAAAATGCTTATCCAGGTGGGAGTGGAGACGGAGAATGCAGGAAAATCGCGCCGCTTCGCGGCTGCTACGGGGTGCTGTCATTTTGACAATGGCAGCGGTAGCAAGCAAGCTGATCGGCACATTGCAAAAAATCCCACTGCAAAATATTGGCGGCGACGGCGTGTTTGGCATTTATAATACGGTTTATCCTTTTTATACGCTGTTCATTACCATTGCAGCTGCTGGATTCCCGGTGGCTGTATCCAAATTTGTAGCTGAGTATGAGGCTGTGGGGAACCGGGCAGCAGGGCAACGTGTTGCCCTGCTATCTTCGCTTGTACTGGGCATATTCGGATTGATTCTGGGGCTGCTGATGTATACGTGTGCGCCGCTAATCGGCCAGTGGATCGACAATGTTCACGTCATTCCGTCGGTGAGGGCGGCGGCGGTTGCCTTCTTGTTCGTGCCGGTTATGGCGGGACTGAGAGGCTATTTTCAAGGTTTGCAAAATATGATTCCAACGGCGGTCTCCCAAGTGACGGAGCAGGCGATACGGGTAAGCGTGATGATCATATTGTTGCTGTTCATGCTGTCACAAGGAGCAGGGGCGGATATGATAGCCGCTGGAGCAGTGTTTGGCTCAGCAGCAGGCGGAGCAGCGGGCTTGGTGATCATGCTGTTGTATTGGCGAGGTCACAGAAAGAGACTTAGGCGGCAAGAGATGGCGATGACAACAGTGCAAGCCCAGACTGGTGAGCTTCACCCAACGGAAAGCAACGGCGCTTTGCTAAAGGCGCTGCTACGTTATGCCTTGCCTGTTTGCCTTGGAGCGCTAGCCGTTCCGTTAATTAACCTGGTAGATACATTTACCGTCCCTCGCTTGTTAAAGCAGGAGGGCTTGGACGATACGGCGGTTATGGTGGCCTTCGGCGTGTATAACCGGGGGCTTCCGCTAGTACAGCTGGTCATGATGTTTGCCACCACATTGTCGGCATTGTTCATACCCTCGCTGGCTGAGGCTCGGGTAACTGGAGGTACGGAGCTGGCACGTCGTCAGTGCGAGCAATCGCTGCGCTGGTTTTGGCTGTTGGGACTAGCCGCTGCGACAGGTTTGATCGTGCTGGCCGTGCCCGTCAATGTGATGCTGTATGCAGACGACACCGGCAGCACGGTGATGCGCTGGATGGCGCTGACCGCCGTAGGAGGCACGCTCAGCATCATCTCGGCTGCGCTACTGCAAGGGCTTGGCGCGGTTCGTGCGCCAGCTCTGGCGATGCTCGCGGCCGCAGCAGCCAAGGCGCTGCTAAACTGGCTGCTCGTGCCGCAGTTAGGCACGGCTGGTGCCGCCATTGCGGGGGCTGTCGCCTATCTGCTGGCGGCAGTGATCAACATCGCGCTGCTGGCCCGCTTGGTGGGGCTGCGCGGGAGCTGGTCCGCCAGTGTACTCAAACCGGCGGCATTGCTTGTCGCCTTGGCTGGTGCAGCCGGGGCGGCGATGTGGGGCACCAGTGCTGTGCTGGGTGCCTTGGGATGGGCTGCCGGAGGTCGTGCCACGGCAGCGGCGGAGAGCCTGCTGGGAGTAGCAGCAGGCGCCGTGGTGTTCGTGATCGGCCTCGCACGCTTGAGGTTGATCACGGAAGCCGAGCTTGTGGCAGTGCCCAAGCTCGGACGCCCGCTGGCAGCCGTGCTGCGCAGACTGCGTGTACTGGCTTAGCCGGGGTTATACGACTTGCCGCGCGACAGCTGCGCAAGCCATTTTATGAGCCTATACAACTTTGTGGTATAGTAAATGCCAAAGCAAAGGAAGCGGAAGCTGGATTGGATTGCGCCGGGTGTTTTTTCCGAGCATGAATCCTGCTTTTGCGGAACGGAGGATTGGATATGAGCGTAACATTAACGATCGTAGGTCTGGGCTCGGGAGATCCCGATCAGCTTACGATAGGGATATTGAACAAAATGCGGGGGGCTTCAGCGCTATATCTGCGAACCAAGGAACATCCGGCGGTTCAAGTGCTGGATGAGTTTGAAGTGGCCTTTGAGTCATTTGATGCGGTATATGAGACAAAGGAATCTTTTCCAGAGGTATACGAGGAAATTACCAGTCAATTGATGGCAACAGCTGCTAAGGCGGCAGACGGAAGCGAAATCGTCTATGCGGTTCCCGGTCACCCGATGGTGGCGGAAGCAGCGGTGCAGTTGCTCAAGGAGCGTTGTCCTGCGCAAGGGATTGAACTAAACATCTTGGGGGGCGAAAGTTTCCTGGATGAGGCTTTTGTGCGTCTTGGTTTTGATCCGATTGAGGGTTTCCAGCTGTTGGATGCAGGTACACTGGATGCGAGCTGGCTCCAGCCTCAGTTGCACACGCTGATCGGACAGGTATATGACACCTTTACGGCTTCCGATGTGAAGCTGTGCTTGATGGAGCGGTATCCTGACGATTATGAGGTGTATGTCGGCCACGCGCTTGGGGTAGAAGGTGAGGAAGCAGTCCACAAGGTGCCGCTGTACGAGCTGGATCGAGTAGAGGGCTACGGGAACCTATCCTTGGTGTACATACCTCGCAGTGAGGATGAGGCGCTGAAATGGCGTTCTTTTGACCGTCTACATGAGATTGTCGATATTTTGCGCAGTCCAGAAGGCTGTCCATGGGATCGCGAACAGACACATCAATCGATCCGCAAAAATCTGATCGAGGAAACGTATGAGGTCATTGAAACTATAGATGAGGATGATCCTGAGCATATGAAGGAAGAGCTCGGCGATCTGTTGTTACAAATTTTGCTGCATGCCCAAATGGAAGAGGAAGTCGGAACCTTCAATGTCTATGATGTGATCCAAGGGCTGAACGATAAGCTTATTTTCCGTCACCCGCATGTGTTCGGTGATAATCAAGCGAATGATGCGGAAGAGGCGCTGCAAAACTGGGAACAGATGAAGGCTGAGGAAAAACGACTTAAAGGTACAACGGCAGCAGACCCTTCCGTGCTGGATGGGGTTCCCCGTGATCTACCTGCTCTTATGAAATCGTACAAGCTCCAGAAAAAAGCAGCTAAAGTAGGCTTTAACTGGGATAGCATTGAAGGCGTATTTGATAAACTGGACGAAGAAGTGGCTGAGTTGAAGGAAGCGGTTCGGGAAGGGCATTCCGTGGAAGCTCAGTTGCTGGAGTTGGGCGATGTGTTATTTGTTGCCGTGAATGCAGCCCGGTTCATGGAAGTAGATCCAGAGGAGGCGCTGTCAGCCACTAATCGCAAATTTGTGAGCCGTTTCCAGTATATTGAGCAGAAATTACGCGAGCAGGGACGTCGTCCCGAAGACAGCAGTGTAGATGAAATGGAGACCTACTGGCAGGAAGCGAAAAAGCTCCTTGATAGAGATTGACTCCATAGATTTGATCTTTGGCTGTATGGGCCAGTAAAATGAGACATAAGCAGGGTTGAAAACACGCCCAGCTTGAGCAGACTTGCCAATGGGCAGAGTTTTGTAGTAGGATGTTGGCTTAACTGGGGGTCGAATAAAAAACGCCTGTCATTGCAGGATTTTTAAGGACAAGCCCGAATAACTTGTAATAATTCTGAAAATAACTGTAGCCTATAGTTAACATGTTACAGTAGTATTCAGAAAGGCTACGGCCACAGTTGGACCTCACGTCTGCTCCATTTATGGATATGTAGCGTGATGATTATTTTTTGACATTTAGGAGGCTTTTATCTTATGAACAAGACAGATCTGATCAACAATATTTCCAGCAAAAGCGGTTTGAGCAAACGTGACGTTGAAGCTGTATTGAATGGCGTACTTGGTGAAATTACAGATGCACTTGCGAGTGGCGACAAAGTACAACTGATCGGCTTTGGTACTTTCGAAACGCGCAAGCGTTCTAGCCGTACAGGCCGCAATCCACAAACCGGCAACACGATTGAAATTCCAGAATCGACCGTTCCTGCTTTTAAAGCCGGTAATAAGCTTAAAGAAGCCGTTAACTAATGCGTCTTGATAAATTCTTGAAAGTCTCGCGGCTGATTAAGCGTCGTACAGTAGCCAAGGACGTCTCTGAACAAGGGAGAGTGCTGGTGAATGGACGCGAAGCCAAGCCGAGCAGTGCGGTCAAAGTGGGCGATGAAATTACCGTCCAATTTGGCCAGAAGCTGGTGACCGTGCGAGTGGAACGGCTCGCCGACACTACACGCAAGGACGAGGCTGCAAGTATGTACACTTTGGTAAAGGAAGAGCCTATTGCCAGGGACAACGGTTTGAACTGGTAAGCAGACATCTGATTTTCTCATAACGTTGTACATAGAAGCATTCCTTCATATCTTATGAAGGGATGCTTTTTCTTTTGGATGATGAGCTTTCGTCTAATATATGCTCGTGAATAACCAATGCGGTTCTAAATCATGCCCACCCCTTCATAAGCTAAGAACAGAAGGAGGGGTACATGCCATGATTGAACAAGGGAAGTCCAAGCACCATGATCTGCGCATGCAAAGCCGCAAGCAGCTCGACATTTCAGGCGTCAGCAATGTGGAGAGCTTTGACAGTGAAGAGTTTTTGCTTCAGACCGAGCTGGGCCATCTCACCATTCGCGGACAACATTTACATATCAAAAACCTCAGTCTGGAAGAGGGGCTGCTGTCCATTGAAGGTCTGATTACTTCCCTCGTCTACCTAGAGCCTGGGGCCCCGGCCAAAAACGGAAAAAGCCTATTCGGCAAGCTCTTCAAATGAACCCTTACACACAATGGCTGACATTGACGTGGATGCTATTGTCGGGCATAGCGATGGGAGTGGTATTTGACAGCTACCGGGTGCTGTCAATCCGCTTTCATTTTGCCCGTTGGAGTGTTCATATGTTGGACGTGCTGTATTGGGTGGCCTCGGCTTTGTTTATTTTCCGTGTGCTATACGCGAGTAATCGCGGTGAGCTGCGGTTTTATGTCTTTTTAGGACTACTTTTGGGGGTTTGGCTCTATTTTTGGGCCTTTAGTGTTACAACCCAACGTTTTGTGGTAATGTTAATAGAGATCGTTCGCAGACTGACGTTGATCGTGAACAGCATACTGCGCATCCTGATTGTTCTTCCGGTGTTAGCGCTGTATCGGCTGTTACGCAAGCTGGTCGGATGGACATGGGCACTTATTGTGTTCCTAGGAAGGATGCTGATATACATCCTGATGCCGGTTTGGAAGCCGATTCTTTGGTTGATCCGTCCGCTTATAGCGCGCTGGAAGACGCCAGATCTGCTCATAAAGCTAGGTATCAGACTGAAAAATACAGCAAAAAGATGGTTTGGAAGGGGGTAGTATCATGCGTAATTCGTCTGTAGATCGCCATTCATCTCCTACGTCCAAGTCCAATGCGGGCGGGCGCAGGCGAATCATGATTTGGTTGCTATCGCTTGCCGCCTTTGGTAGTTGGGCCATATTCACCTTTTTTTCTCAAGGCATGATCATGGCCGATCGAAGTGAACAGCTCACCCAGAAGGAAAAACAGAAGCAAGCTGCTACACAAACGGAACAACAGCTTCAAACCGAAGTGAATCGTCTCAAGGACCCTGAGTACATTGGAGAAATTGCTAGAAGCAAGTACGGTCTTTACAAACCGGAAGAGACGCCAATCATCGGAGATCAAAAATAGAGGCATTATCGGGCCAATGCTTAGTTGACCTTGGTTCCGCCATTTTGTATAATCAAATCACCACAGCGGGATTTTTTTGCAAAAAAATCGGTTGTATATTTTAAGGGAGGATCATTTTATTCTATGGCAATTGAAGTGGGCACCAAGTTAGAGGGCAAAGTGACAGGCATCACGCATTTTGGAGCATTTGTGGATTTGTCTGGAGGTGTCACGGGTCTCGTTCACATCTCGGAAATCGCCGATAATTATGTTAAGGATGTTAACGACCACCTGAAGATTAATGATGTTGTGACGGTGAAAGTCATTAATGTTGACAAAGATGGCAAAATCGGACTTTCCATTAAGCAAACGATTGATAAGCCGGCAAGTGAAGCCCGTCCCCCAAGAGCTCCAAGACCGGAGCGTACAGGAGGACCAGGCGGAGGAGACCGTTTTGGCGGCGGAGGTTCAGGTCCAAGTCAGGGACGCGGTGGTGGTTTCAACCGCGATCGTGGAGGCCGTTCTTTCAAGCCTGCACCGGGTAAACCTTCATTTGAGGATAAAATGTCACGCTTCCTGAAAGATAGTGAGGAACGCATTTCGTCGCTGAAAAAGAACACCGAAGGTAAACGCGGAGGACGCGGCGCGAAGCGTGTTTAATTCACTTTGACAACCGTATCAACCATACACGGAAAACCGTACAGTCGAAAGACTGCTACGGTTTTTTTGCGTTCTACCGACAAGAGATGCGACAAGCTGTGGCTGCGGGCAATACATTTGGGCGGAGGTGTACAGGCACATTTTTAAGATTAGTAGTTTCATGAAGAAGAGAAGAAGCATCGTACTGAAATGTTGGATGTTTTTTTTGTCGTGTGGACATAATCGTCCGACAAACTCCAACGGTTTTCCGTCTATCTTCTGTGCAAATCGCTAGTCTGGGCATCAGGGTGGACGACATACAGAGGCCGTGCAAGGCGTGGAGTGATACAACTTCCATCTGCTTCCATACGGGCGCAGCTTGATGTACAGGGGGATGCTCTGTCCTTTCGCGCGGCACGTTTTTTTGTCGGAAATTTCTTGGAATAAGACGTGAGGTTCTGACAAACTTTCTCAATCGTTCCGGTTTAAGATGAGAACATCAAATTGATGAATGGGGTGCCTGACGCATGATGGAGAAATGGAACGTGGTACATTTTCCGGGGTTAAAATCTAGAAAGTCCAAATCCAAAGAGCGTACGGAAGGTTGGCCTTCCAGACTCAAGAAACGGCTCGATTCACATAAAATGGTGCAATGGGTAACCGCGCAAAGATGGATGCTGCTATTGTCAGCTATGGGAGTTCTACTGGGACGCGCCACTATTTTGGACGAGCTTTCTCCTTTTGCCCTCGCTTATTTTGCGGTCATTACGTTCCTTCGGCGTGATCTAATGCTGCCTGTAGCTGTATCCGTTGTGCTAGGCAGCCTGTTAGCTCCTTACCCATCGTTGTTCATGATTGGTGGTGAGCTAATCGTATTTTATCTCCTGTATCGCGGGCTACGTACCTTCGATCGTCTGGAATTATCCTATGCCCCGCTTATGGTCTTCTTGTCTGTGTTTATGGTCAATTTATTTAACGCCGTGATGGCTCCGGCTTTTACATGGTATGAGCTTGTCATTGTGGGAACGGATGCGGTGCTCAGTTTTATGCTTACATTGGTGTTCACACAGGCCATACCGCTGTTTACGTACCGCAAGAAGGCAAGCCAATTGAAGAACGAAGAAATTTTGTGTCTGATTATTCTATTAGCCTCTGTGATGACGGGAGCAGTAGGATGGACCGTTCATTCACTGTCTGTCGATCATGTGCTTTCACGATATTTGGTCTTGGTGTTTGCTTTGGTGGGAGGTGCTTCGTTGGGTGCCTCGGTCGGTGTGATTACCGGTTTAATTTTAAGCCTGGCCAATATGTCCGCAATTGTGCAGATGAGTCTACTTGCTTTTGCAGGTTTGCTGGCAGGAATGCTGCGTGAAGGGAGAAAAGGTGCAGTGGCTCTTGGCATGCTGTTGGGCTCCTCCATTTTGACGATCTATTTGGATGGGACTGGGGACGTGTTGACATCAACCTGGGAGAGCTGCGCGGCAATTCTATTATTTTTAATGACTCCAAAAAGTTTCTTTAAAGCGGTTTCTACCTATGTCCCTGGTACGCAGGATCACGCCAAGTCCCAGCATGAATATGCCAAAAGAGTTCGTGATCTCACTGCCGAGCGGGTGACGAAATTTTCCCGTGTATTCAGCCAGCTATCGCGCAGCTTCCATCAGATATCTGCGAGTGAGGGAGCAAAACCGGACGGAGAAATGGAACACTTTATGAATGCGGTGGCGGAAGGAACCTGTGCCTCTTGCTTTAAGTGCGAGCAGTGCTGGGACGGCAAGTTTATGCAAACCCATCAGTATATGACGGAAATGATGAGCGCCATTGAGGATAATCCTGATTTGGAGCCGGAGCAGATGCCGCCACAATGGAGCAAGGCATGTGCCAAGACGGGCGCTGTCCTGCAGGTAATGAAGCAGCAGTATAGTCTCTACCAACATAATATGCAGTGGAAGCGCCAAGTATACGATAGTCGTCAGCTTGTTGCTGACCAGCTATCCGGTGTATCGCAAATTATGGAGGATTTAGCGCGGGAAATTCAGCGAGAAGGGCAGACCATGCATCGGCAGGAAGAGCAAATCCGAGAGGCTCTTGATCGACTCGGCTTGTCCATCCAATCCATTGAGATTATTAGCCTGGATGCAGGTCAGGTTGAAATAGAGATTGTCCATGCCTATACAAGGGGATTTGATGAATGTCGGAAAATCATTGCTCCACTGCTGTCGGACATACTGGACGAGCATATAGCTGTCATGCGCGAAACGGCGGCAGATCGCCGCCAAGGCTTGGCTACAGTCATGTTCGGCTCTGCTAAAACGTATGAGATTGCTACAGGAGTAGCTAGTGCGGCCAAAGGAGGCGATTTCTTCTCAGGAGACAGTTATAGCATGATGGAGTTAGGGAATGGGACTTTCGCAGTCTCTTTAAGTGACGGTATGGGGAACGGAGAGCGTGCGCAGCAAGAGAGCAGTGCAGCACTTAACATTTTGGAAGAACTACTGCAATCAGGTATGGACGAAAAATTAGCGATCAAGTCGGTTAACTCTGTCCTGATGCTCCGATCACCTGAGGAAATGTATGCTACGGTGGATATGGCGCTGATTGATCAGTATACGGCCCGGACAACCTTTATGAAGATTGGATCTACACCGAGCTTTATTAAAAGAGGGGAGGAGGTCATTCCCGTATCTGCAAGCAATTTACCGATTGGCATTATACAGGATATCGAGGTTGATTTGGTGTCACTGCAACTCCAGCCAGGAGATATTCTCATTATGATAACAGACGGTATATACGATTCACCGGGTTATGCAGTCAATAAAGAAATATGGATGAAACGCATGATTCAGGAAATTGAAAGTGAGGATCCACAGGAACTGGCCGATTGTTTGCTAGAACGGGTTATTCGATACCAACAAAATCAAATCTATGATGATATGACTGTAGTTGTTAGTAAAATTGATCACTTTCGCCCAGAGTGGGCCACCCTTCATGTACCTGGCATGAGGTGGTTGGAACGTCCGCGGACGGTGAGCTAGACTGACATTGCCCGGGAAATTGCTTATTCATTTTTAAAAATCCGCATCCTTCGTTTGAATCGTTCCGGATTAGGCAAAGATAGAATCTATCGGAATAGATTAAGAGGAAGCGGAGGTCAAAAAGCGATGAAGCAAATTTTGATCATTACAGATGGATGCTCTAACGTAGGGGTTAGCCCAGTGATGGCGGCTGCCCAAGCTTTACGTGAGGGAATTACAGTGAATGTCGCCGGAGTCATAGATTATGGAACCATCGGCGAGCTTGGGAGCGCAGAGATTCAGGAAATTGCTAAAGCAGGGGGAGGGTTTAGCCAAATCGTCGGTACGAAGCAGTTGGCACAAACCATGCAAATGATGACGCGCAAAACAGTGGTTCAAACGATTCAGCAGGCGGTTAATAGAGAGTTAACGCACATTTTGGGTGAGGGCGGCGCCCGGCATATCGGTGAACTGCCTCCGGCCAAACGAGCCCAGGTAGTTGAGGTAATGGATGAACTGACAGAAACAAGCCCTCTGGAAATTGCTTTACTCATTGATGCAAGTGCAAGCATGAAGCCTAAGCTGCCTGCTGTAGAGGATAGTATCCGCGATTTGCTGCTCAGTTTACAGTCCAGAAGCGGACTCAGCCGTATATCTGTATTTCATTTTCCGGGTGGACGAATGGGAGAAGACGCAGTCATGGATATCGGGTGGACCTCTGAGCTAGACCAGATCAAATCGATATTCGGACGCTTGCGGATGAAAGGAGCGACACCGACAGGACCAGCCATTTTACAAGTGATTGATTATTACCGATATGTTACACTAGGGGAACAGAAAGATCTGGAAGAATCCTATGGCAAAGGAGAAGGGATGCTCGGTGACTACGTCGTCTGATCCCGTTCTTGCACCCGGAACGGTCATCAAGGGCAAGTGGAAGCGGAGTAGCTATGTCATCCAGCGCTTGCTGGGCCGGGGAGCGAACGGAACTGTATATTTGGTAAAAGAAGCACAGGCCGATCGGCAATTTGCTCTCAAAATGGGAAAGAACACGCTTGATCTGCAATCGGAGATTAATGTGCTGACCACATTACAGTCTCAAGGGACTCAGGCTGCCCTCCAGCGGAATGGGAATCCTTCCTTCTTGTTTGAAGTGGATGATGTAGTGTTACGCAATGGGGAGATCCCCTTTTATGTTATGCGATACGTTAAAGGAGATCCGCTTCATAAATTTGTGGCAGCCAAAGGGTCTGAATGGTATGGTGTGGCTGGGACTGGCATACTGAATCGTCTGGCCGATCTCCATCAGGCAGGATGGGTGTTTGGCGACCTGAAGCCTCAAAATATATTGGTCAATGCCTATGGAGAGGCTGAGTTGATTGATTATGGTGGCGTGTCCCTTGCAGGTCGGAGTGTTAAACAATTTACAGAATGGTACGATAGGGGATTTTGGAATGCTGGTAGCCGAAATGCTGATCCCCAGTATGATCTGTTTGCCTTTGCTCTTTTAACGGTTCATATATTGGAGAGCGAATCGTTAAAGGCGGCTGCGAGTAGGCTGCCGCAGCTACGTAATACGGCAGAATTGACAGTCATTATTCGTCGCAGTCGTGTATTACGCCCCTACGCCGAATGGCTGCTGGGTGCAGTACGTGGCGAATATTCCGATACTCGTGCAGCGGCCCGAGCTTGGTCGCGTCTGGCTTCCGCGCATGTCAGGCAATCATCTGTCAAAAGAGGAAATCCACGCTGGTTGGGATATGCTTTCACGGTATCGCTTTTGCTGCTTGCTGGAGCGCTCTGGATTGCGTTAAGGTAGCAGCATGACTTACATAAGATAACATAGGATCATCATTTTTACGGTCGGGAGAAAAGAGGGTCGTGAATGGGAACAACAAAACCGACCGGTGTTGTACAGGAAGTGCTCGCTTTGGCGCGAGAACATTCCCTGTGGAGCCCCGGAGACCGCATTGTGGTTGCTGTATCCGGCGGACCGGATTCGGTGGCCCTTTTGCACATTTTACATGAAATATCCGTTATACATATGCCATTACAACTTGTCTGCGCTCATGTTCATCATGGCTTCAGGCCAGAGGAATCGGATGCGGAGGCTGAAGAGGTACGCAATATTGCCCGAAAGCTCAAGCTTCCATTTGAAATGATCCGGGTTGATGCACCCGCTTATATAAAGGAAAGCGGCAAGGGTCCACAGGAAGCGGCCCGTGAGCTACGGTACAGCTTTTTACATGATACGGCTACGAAGTGGGAGGCACAGCATATTGCTATGGCTCACCATGGCGATGATCAAGCGGAAACAGTCCTCTTGCACTTGCTGCGCGGTAGCGGACCGGCGGGTTTGGCGGGTATGCGTTTGGCACGCACCGAAAAAAATGTGCAACTCATTCGCCCGCTGCTTCGTATGTACAAGGCTGACTTGATTGAGTATTGTAACTTTTATGGTCTTTCCTATGTGACAGACAGCACTAATTTATCGACCAAATACCGTCGTAATGCCATCCGCATGGATGTGCTTCCTTTTTTGGGGCAATATAATGAGCAACTGACACCGTCCCTGAACCGGCTGGCCGAAACGATGGCTGACGAAAATGATTTTATGGAGGCAGCTACACTGTCGGTATACGAGAAAATGGTGCATTTCAATAATGGCAGGTACATGTTTTCCATCGCATCATACCGTAAGCTATCCGTTGCTTTACAACGGAGGTTGATTAAACTAATATTAAATTATCTGCCTTCGGACAGTGGAAATTTTGATTTTCGTAAAATTGAGACCGTTCGACTAAGACTTCTCCAGGAGACAACTTCTACATGGAGCTTGGACTTGGGCGGCGGTGCGGTTGGAGTCCGCGAATATGACCAGGCGGTTTTGTTTGACCGTACGCAAGTCGTTATGGGTGAATGGAGCTATGGACTGAGCGTATTGCCTATTTCCGGTGAGCTTGAGTTGCCTGAAGCGGGTGGTATACTCCGGTGGCAAAGAGCTTCCTATTTGGATGGACAACATCCGGCGAATGAGGAAGAAGCATGGTTCGACGCAGATGAATTGACTCTGCCGTTGACTGTACGCTCGCGATTACCTGGAGATACCATGTATGTAATGGGATTAAACGGAAGAAAAAAGGTTAAAGATATTTTTATTGATGAAAAAATACCTCCTTCAATGCGTTCCGTTATTCCCATCGTCTGCGACCATTCTGGAGTTGTTCTCTGGATTCCGGGCGTACGACGTTCTGTACATGCTGCGGTGCAAAAGCACACGTCTTCGGTTATATATATGTCATGGCAAAGACGAGAGAGTCCGGGGCACCGGTAATTGCGCAGGAACGGCTTTCATAGTATAAACTTAGGAGGTTTACACCGTTGCAAAATGATATTCAGGAAGTATTGATCAGTGAAGAAGAAATCCAGAGTAAAATCAAGGAATTAGGCGCACAGCTTAGCGTGAAATATGAAGGGAAAAATCCATTGGTGATTTGCGTGCTGAAGGGTGCGTTTATCTTTATGGCCGATTTGGTTAAATCCATTACAGTGCCGTTGGAACTTGATTTCATGGCTGTATCTAGTTATGGAGTATCCACCAAATCATCAGGAGTCGTTAAAATCATCAAAGATTTGGACGCTTCCGTAGAAGGACGCGATGTTCTGATTGTCGAAGATATTATCGACAGTGGTCTGACACTGACACATTTGATTGAATTGCTTAAAAATCGTAATGCCAATTCGGTATGTGTCGTAACTTTGTTCGACAAGCCTGCACGCCGGACCGTTAACCTTGAAGCTGATTACACCGGATTTACACTTCCGGATGCGTTTGTTGTCGGCTATGGTCTGGACTATGCCGAGCACTACCGGAACCTCCCATACATAGGGATTTTGAAGCCGGAAATCTACACCAGCTAATCTCAGCCTCCAGTCCTAGGACTAAATAGGGTCCTTTGTTGAGAAGGGCTTACAGGCTATGGTAAAATAACTTAAGTGTCTCGAGAGGAGGTAGGGGATGAATCGGTTCATCCGGAATTCTGGTTTTTATTTGATTCTTTTTTTAGTTGTGGTGGGTATCGTTCAGTTTGTTAGCAACAGTAACGAAGCCTCCGATCTCCCTAGATATGACCAATTACGGCAAGAGGTTAAAGCTAATAACATCTCTAAAGTAACGGTCCAATTTGACGGTTACGCCTATCTTGTAACCGGTGCATATAAGAAGCAGCCGGCTAATGCTAAATCAACCAATTTTTCCGTATACGTTCCGCCAACGGATCAAGCACTAAGTGAACTGGTGAATGCCAGCGAAACGAACGGGTTTGAATACGTACAGAAGAAAATGGAAGGCGAAAGCATTTGGCTGACATTTTTGACTTCTATCATTCCTTTGGTGATCATGTTCCTGTTGTTCTTCTTCCTGTTTAATCAGGCACAGGGCGGTGGCGGCAAAGTAATGAACTTCGGCAAGAGCAAAGCCCGTCTGTATAACGAAGAGAAGAAGAAAGTTACCTTCGAAGACGTAGCAGGGGCTGACGAAGAGAAGCAGGAGCTTGTCGAAGTCGTAGAATTCTTGAAGGACCCACGTAAGTTCGCAGCCGTGGGCGCTCGTATTCCAAAAGGTGTTCTGTTAGTGGGCCCTCCAGGTACGGGTAAAACACTCTTGGCGAGAGCTGTTGCAGGCGAGGCCGGAGTGCCGTTTTTCAGTATCTCAGGTTCTGATTTTGTAGAAATGTTCGTCGGGGTCGGTGCTTCCCGTGTTCGTGACTTGTTCGAGAATGCGAAGAAGAACGCACCTTGTATCATTTTTATTGATGAAATTGATGCCGTTGGACGTCAACGTGGTGCCGGATTGGGTGGCGGACATGATGAACGTGAGCAAACGCTCAACCAATTGCTCGTAGAGATGGATGGATTTGGGGCAAACGAAGGCATTATCATCGTTGCTGCTACTAACCGTCCGGATATTCTTGATCCAGCCTTGCTTCGTCCGGGACGTTTTGACCGTCAAATTACGGTTGACCGTCCAGATGTTAAAGGTCGCGAAGCAGTATTGCATGTACATGCACGCAACAAACCATTAACGAAGGATGTTAAATTGGACGTCATTGCGAAACGTACAACAGGCTTTACGGGCGCTGATCTGGAAAACTTGTTGAACGAAGCTGCCTTGCTGGCCGCTCGTCGCAACCGTAGAGATATTTCGATGCGAGAAGTAGATGAAGCTATCGACCGCGTGATCGTAGGTACTGAAAAACGCAGCCGCGTAATCAGTGACCGCGAGAAACGAATTGTTGCTTATCATGAAGCAGGGCATACGATTATCGGTTACTTCTTGGAGAATGCCGATATGGTTCACAAGGTAACCATTATTCCACGTGGACGTGCAGGCGGATATGTCATCATGCTTCCGAAGGAAGACCGCATGCTGACAACCAAGCAGGAATTGCTGGACAAAATCACTGGATTGTTGGGTGGACGTGTTTCCGAGGAGCTGTTTATTGGTGAGATCGGAACAGGGGCTTATAGTGACTTCCAGCAAGCGACAGGCATTGCGCGTAGCATGATCGTGGAATACGGTATGAGTGAGAAGCTCGGCCCGATGCAGTTCGGAACTTCCCAAGGTCAAGTATTCCTTGGACGTGATATCGGTCATGAGCAAAACTACAGTGATCAGATTGCTTATGAGATTGACCAGGAGATGAATCGCTTCATCACTGACTCCTATGAGCGTGCTAGAGAACTCTTGACGAAGTATTCGAAAGAGGTTCATTTGATCGCTCAAACCTTGTTGGAAGAAGAAACTCTGGAGCTTGAACAAATCAAACGTTTGATCGAGACAGGTTCTTTGAACGGCAATACGAATGAGGGAGAAGGAACACCGGAAAACGGTGAGCCTGTGATCGACAACATCGGTGATGTTCGTGTACGTATTCAAGGTAAGGATGACGAGCCTAAGAATACAACAGATCAACCGAACGATATCCCTAATCTGCAAAAACCAGAGGATGATAACAATTCAGGCAATTCCGGCGGTACTCCACCGACAACAACCTGATCATCTGATGGATAGTTGAATAAGCATATATGTAAGCTTCGGGGAACCAGATCCTATTGGTTTCCCGAAGCTTTTTTAAATGTGGAAGATTATTGCTGACGTGATTTGACAGACACAGGAACGTTGTGTACATTTATTGTTAAATAAACGGCTGTCGCCTTCCTAGCTTAAAAGGCCAACAGCCGCTGCAATCGACTTACTATCATTTTGAACATATCCGTGAGCGCATACTGTACGATCTATGGTGTGCGCTATTCTTCTGTGAAATCAGGTGAAAGGCATGATTCCAAGATATCTAGTTGATTTTGATGTAGCGGAATTGACCCAATACGAAGCCGACGTCTTAATCATCGGCTCCGGTATTGCGGGCTTATATACAGCGATTAAGGCTGCGGAGAATCGGAAAGTGTTGCTGATTACCAAGAAAACTTTAATGGAAAGCAACACACGTTATGCTCAAGGTGGCATTGCTGCTGTCACATCGGACGAGGATACACCGGCTTATCATATGCAAGACACTCTGATTGCTGGTGCAGGTATGTGTGAACCCGAGGCGGTCAGAACGCTTGTTCATGAAGGACCAGACGGTATTAAAGAGTTAATACGATTGGGGACAGCCTTTGACCGTGTGGATGGTGAACTAGCGCTAACCCGAGAGGGGGCGCATAGTCATCGTCGCATTTTGCATGCAAATGGAGATGCCACCGGTTATGAAATCGTGCGTGCCTTGTCACAGCAGGTTGTCGCCCATCCCGGTATTCAGGTGTGGGAAGAGTGCATGGTCATTGACCTGCTGACTGAGCATGGTGAGTGTATTGGGGCCCTCGTTCAAATGCCAGATGGAGAAAGGTCGTATATCACTGCCAATGCAACCATTTTGTGCTCAGGAGGTAGCGGGCAATTATACCGTTACACGACTAACCCGGATATCGCAACTGGGGACGGTATTGCTATGGCTTATCGTGCGGGGGCAGTTGTACGGGATATGGAATTCGTACAGTTTCATCCTACGGCGTTGTGCCATCCGGGCGCTCCAAGGTTTCTAATTTCCGAAGCCGTACGGGGAGAAGGGGCCGTGTTACGCAACATTCATGGAGAACGCTTCATGGATAAGTACGATTCCCGACAGGAGCTTGCACCCAGAGATATCGTAGCTCGTGCGATCATCCATGAGATGGAACGCACTCAGTCTACGTTTGTATACCTGGATATTACACACGAGCCGCCTGAGCGGGTAAAGCAACGTTTTCCGACGATTTATCGGACATGTCTGTCATATGGTTTGGATATGACGACAGGCTGGATTCCCATTGCTCCTGCTGCCCATTATATGATGGGTGGTATCCAGACTAATCTATACGGGGAAAGCTCCGTTAGGCGTTTGTTCGCTTGTGGAGAGACTTCTTCCACAGGTGTTCACGGTGCTAATCGTCTGGCGAGCAATTCGTTATCTGAAGCTATTGTGTTCGCCAGCAGGATTATCGAGCGGCTGCATTCATTGCCACCGCTGGTCGGCCATACTTTGATATCTTACAGTGATAACCGTGCAGAGTTCCAGGCTTCATCCGTCGTGGGACAGCGACATAAGCTGCAAGAAACGATGGTTCATTATGCTGGAGTTCGTCGGCATAGTGAAGGGCTGCAAGCAGCTTTAGAAGAGCTGCACGGGCTAGTGTCTGTTTTTCAGGCTGTGATCACCAGCCGGGAAGAGATCGAATTCGCCAATTTGCTCACCTGTGCTTTATTAGTAGCAGATGGTGCGCTACTGCGTGAGGAGAGCCGGGGGGCACACTATCGTGAGGACTTCCCTGAGACAGATGATCGCATGTGGCGAAAGCATGTCCAGCAGCGACGTGAGCAAGGCATAACGGAGGAGAGCGTTCATGACATCTAACAGCGAGCTTTATGGAGAGTTTAGCGGATATCAGGAAGAACTGACGGCACAAATTCGCAGCTGGCTGCGAGAAGATACAGGTTCTGGCGATGTGACCACACGTTGGACGATTGAGCCGGGTCACCAATCCAAGGCTGTCATTCATGCCAAAGAGAGCGGCGTGATTGCGGGTTTACCTGTGGCTGAACTTGTATTTCGAGTAGTGGACCCTTCCTTGTCGTTCACTCCGTTGGTGACCGATGGCCAATGGATTGAAAAGGGGAGCGTTTTGGCAGAAGTGAATGGGAGTACTCATGCGATTTTGACCGGGGAGCGATTGGCATTAAATTTACTTCAGCGGATGTCCGGTATTGCAACGCGGACGCGGACTTTTATAGATCAACTGCATGGACTTTCCACGCGCTTGGTGGACACACGTAAAACAACGCCAGGACATCGACTGTTAGAGAAGTATGCTGTGCGTGTAGGTGGCGGCTCGAATCATCGCTTTGGTCTGTACGATGCGGTTATGATTAAGGATAATCATATTAAGGGCGCGGGTGGGATTGCACAGGCGGTCAGCCGAGCGCGCGCGCATATACCGCATACAATGACGATCGAAGTAGAGACGGAAAACATGACGCAAGTCCGGGAAGCTCTGGAGGCTGGGGCGGATATTATTATGCTGGATAACATGTCCGTCCCAGATATGAAGGAAGCCGTTCGCTTCATTCGTGAACAGGCCCCACACGTCAAAACAGAAGCCTCAGGCAATGTATCGTTGGATACAGTGCGTGAGATGGCTGAGAGCGGCGTAGATGTGATTTCTGTAGGCAGGCTGACATACTCTTTTCATAACCTGGATATCAGCCTTGACCTTAACGCTAAGAAAGATAGGTGACACCGATTGATTCTTGTAGTGGATGTAGGTAATACCAATATTGTTCTAGGAATGTATGAAGGGCGCGAGCTGTTGCACCACTACCGGATCAGCACCTCCAGACAGGCAACAGCGGATGAATACGGCGTACTCATACATAATCTTTTTAGTATGGGCGGCGTATTAAAGGATGACATTCAGGGAGTTATTATTTCCTCTGTCGTTCCGCCGTTGGTCCGTGTATTAGAGGAAATGTGCGATAAATATATAGGCAAAACGCCGTTAATCGTCGGACCGGGAATCAAGACCGGTCTTAACCTGCGTTACGAGAATCCGCGTGAAGTAGGTGCGGATCGGATCGTGAACGCTGTTGCGGCTGTAGAACGGTTCGGCGGGCCTCTCGTTGTGGTGGATTTTGGAACGGCGACGACGTTTGATTGTATTGACGATAAGGGAAACTATCTGGGTGGAGTCATTGTGCCGGGTATCGGCATTTCGACAGAGGCACTGTATCAACGGGCTTCCAAGCTCCCTCGTATCGAGTTGGAGAAACCCAAAAAGGTTATTGGTCGGAATACGGTCCATGCCATGCAAGCCGGGATTATTTTCGGTTACGCTGGGCAAGTGGATGGCATTGTGAGGCGCATTAAGGAAGAAATGCAGGCAGAACCCACGGTTATTGCTACCGGAGGTCTTGCAGAGCTAATCGCATCAGAGACAGAGAGCATTCAGAAAGTGTTGCCGATGTTGACGCTCGAAGGATTACGCATCATTTACCAACGTAACGCCGAATAAAAAGTGGATATAAGCTGCCGCTGAGTCAAGCCGATGATCTTATCGGTTTGGATTAGCGGCGTTTTTCGTCTATACTGAAATATGTTACGTTTTTGAACAATTCGGTGATCTGTTAAGGCAGGTTGTTTATATAGTGGGAAATGATGTTTCAAGGATGAGGAAATACTAACGAAAATAAGCAGCATGGCTGCCTTGGATAATAGGGGAGGATATCAATATGGAAAATAAACAGGATCGACTTATTCGCGGCACAGCCATGGATGGAAGGGTCAGAGCTTTTGCAGTTCGGACAACTCAATTGGTAGAGGAGTTGCGGAGAAGACATGATACTTATCCTACAGCAACCGCTGCTTTGGGACGAACCCTCACAGCGGGTGCAATTATGGGTTCTATGCTAAAAGGCAAAGAACGATTGACCATTCAAGTCAAAGGCGATGGACCGATTGGGCAAATTGTCGTTGATGCCAATGCTGTAGGAGAAGTGAGGGGTTATGTTACTGAACCGCACGTGCATTTGCCGAGCAATAGTATGGGCAAACTGGATGTAGCGGGTGCCGTAGGTACAGAGGGATTCATTCATATTATCAAGGATTTGGGGTTAAAAGAACCGTACCGCGGTAGTATCCCGATTATTTCCGGTGAGCTCGGTGAGGACTTTACCTATTATTTTGCCAAATCCGAACAGACTCCGTCAGCGGTGGGTTTGGGTGTGCTGGTAGATACGGATAACTCCGTTATTGTGGCCGGCGGATTTATTATTCAGTTGCTTCCAGGTCTGAATGATGATGAGATTACTGCTATCGAAAATGCAGTTGGCTCAATTCCACCCGTTACCGCTCTGCTGGATCAAGGGCTGGAGCTTGATGAAATGCTGCGTTGGATGCTGCCGGACGTTCGAGTTCTGGATGAAATGGATATCCATTTTCAATGTGAGTGCTCACGCGAGCGCGTGGAAAAAACATTGATCAGTCTGGGAGAAAGTGAATTAAAGCAATTAATTGAGGAAGAAGGACAGGCTGAGGTCGTGTGTCACTTTTGTAATGAGGCTTATCAGTTTAATAAGGATGAATTGCAAAATCTGTTAGATCAAGCCAAGGCCTAACCGGATAGGCGGTGCAAGCGATGACTACACGGGAAAAGGGATTATGGACAGCTGTCATTATTCTGACCGTTAGCGTCGCCGCCTTGGGTGGTCTTATCATGCTTCGGGGGCTGTTAAAGCCGGGTGATGTAAGCAAGGATGACGGCGATCATACTGTGGCGGAGATGGGTCAGGAAGGCATATCGGAAGAACAGTGGGTAGCGGAACTGAAAAAGCGATATGGAACGAATACGCTGTTGCAAATGTTGAATCGTAAAGCCGTGCAGGCTGAAGCCAAGCGTCTCGGTATTAAGATCACCCAAGAGGATTTACAGCAAGTGCTGGAGCAGGATAGTAAAGGGTACGACTCAGAACATGCCTACTTTGAGGAAATGCAGCGACAGTTTGGCTTAAATCCGGTTGACTTGCGGAATGAAGCGGAGTACCGGATTGGCTTGGAGAAAATAGCCACCCAAGGTATTCATGTTGAGGAAACGGAGATTGACGAGTATTGGGAACAGCACCCCGAAGAGTTTGCCGTTGGTAAGCAGATCAAACTGGCAGCTATTTATGTGGCTAAAGCAGAGGAAGCAGAGACGTTGCTCGATCGGGTCAAGCAAGGAGAAAGCTTCGACATGCTGCTTCGGGAGCATTCAGTCTCAGGTAACCCTCTTGGCGAGGATCACAGCGGACAGTTGGGATGGTTGGATGAATATGATCCATTTCAACCAGAGGCAGTCATGAAGGCGGCGAGAGAACTAAGCTCCGGGGATGTTGCAGGTCCCATCTCTGTTAATGATGGCTATGCGGTCATTTATGTACAGGATGTCAGACTAAAGAATTCTCCCGATAAGCAGCAAATTCGCCAGCAAATCCGTCGCTCTCTTGCGCTTGCACAAGCCGCTCCTTTGGACGAGGTCGAAAAGAGTCTGCGTGATAAATATGGAGCTCGTATTTTATCTGGGAAAGAGGCACCCTCTGCTTCTCTTTAGCATAGTGAAAGGATCTTGCTTTTGATGAAGATACGGTGCCGATAACGCGGGAGAACAGCCTATTGGCTTATTTACTTGTATTGACATTGGAATTGAAGATTGTTATGATTAGCGTATAAAACCAACTATTTTTATCGGAAATTAAATGAACGGCATAAAACTAAGATAGATTTACCTAGAATCATCTACAATATGTTTTCGCAATTTTTAATATATCATCTACAGTCAGGGAGGAATTATCATGGCTAAAGTTGTTAATAACATCACCGACCTCATCGGGGAGACTCCCCTCGTTCGCCTCAACCGGATCGTACCGGAAGATAGCGCTGAAATTTATTTGAAACTCGAATATCAGAACCCGGGCTCCAGTGTAAAAGACCGTATTGCGATTAGTATGGTGGAAGAAGCTGAGCGTGAAGGTCTGCTTAAGCCGGGCGGTACCATTATTGAAGCAACTAGCGGTAACACAGGAATCGGCCTGGCTATGGTTGCTGCTGCGAAGGGATATAAAGCAGTAATTGTTATGCCAGAAACGATGAGTATAGAGCGTCGTAATTTGTTGCGTGCTTATGGAGCCGAACTTGTGTTAACACCTGGCTCAGAGGGTATGAACGGATCTGTTAAAAAAATGGAAGAGCTATTGAGCGAAAACCCGGATTATTTCGCTGCCGAGCAGTTCAAGAACAAAGCCAATATCAAAATTCACCGTGAAACGACGGGTCCTGAGATCGTAGAAGCGATTCGCTCCATTGGTGGCACGCTGGATGCTTTTATAGCAGGTATAGGGACTGGTGGAACCATTTCCGGTGCTGGAGAAGTGCTTAAAAAAGAATTCCCTGATATTAAAATCGTGGCTGTAGAGCCCGCTTCTTCCCCATTGCTAGCAGGCGGCAAGCCAGGACCTCACAAAATTCAAGGGCTGGGTGCAAACTTTATTCCTGAAATTCTAAATCGCGATATCTATGATGAAATTTTTCATGTAGAAAACGATGAAGCTTTCGAGGTAGCGCGTAGAGTGGCCAAGGAAGAGGGCATTTTGTCCGGTATTTCTTCTGGCGCGGCTGTTCATGCAGCCTTGAAGCTTGCTAAGCAATTGGGCAAGGGTAAGCGGATTGTTGTCATTATTCCAAGTAATGGCGAACGTTACCTGAGTACACCACTATACAATTTCGAGCTGTAATTATGTCGTAATTGTGTATACTATACGTAAGGAAACCCTCATTTCCCTGTAACCGGGGGGGATGAGGGTTTCTTTGTAGGGAGAAAATGCAGACTTTTGGCATAGTAAGGGAAGGGGTAGCACACACAGATGAAATGGACAGCTAGAGTGACGGAGGCGCAGTGGCAAACCTGGCAGAAGGAAGGCTGGAATGTACTTCCCTATATTGTTGAGTACCCTTTGCCCGTAGGCGGTTTACCTTCATCGTGGCGGAGGGCTTGGGAGGATTCGTCGCCATATGCCTTCTTGCTGGAGAGCGCTAAAGGTGGAAGATATACGTATCTAGCCTTGAATCCGGTTGCTATATTGGAAGGCAAGGGAGAACAAGCAGTTTGGACTGATTTGCAAAGCGGGGAGCATGGTGCTATACATGGACAACCTTTGACAGTCATGAACGATTGGATCGCCCCTTACCGTGCGCCACGTGTACCTGGCATGCCTTTTTTCTCTGGGGGATTTGCAGGCTACCTGGGCTACGATGTAGCTCGCTCGTTAGAGCGTTTGCCAACTCAAGCTGCAGACGATACCGATATACCTGATTATGTGTGGATGCGGGTGAATGAGCTATGGATTTATGATCATGAAACATCATGCCTATACTGTGCTGTTCATATGCCTAACCCTGTCCGCTTCGGTGAATTCAGTAGTCAGACTGATTTGGCAAATGAGGTTATGTTGAATGAGACCGCATCGATACTTGGCAAGCATTATACGGAAGCGGTCCAACGTACAGAACGCATGGTGACTCAGTGGAAGAACATTATACATGCGGGAGAGACTGATCCAGCTTACCCTCTTCGTTGTGCTCGGCTGTCCGAAAAAGGATTAGAGGCTGTTCATCAGGAATCTGAGGGCTGGAAAACGGCATTCAGTCAACAAGATTTTGAACATGCTGTGAAACGTGTGCAGGAATACATTGCTCAAGGGGATGTATTTCAGGTGAACTTGTCGATTCGTCAGAAACGTACGCTTGCAGCCCTTCCTGAGAATATATATGAATGGCTTCGTCTGCTGAATCCTTCCCCTTATATGGGGATGCTGCGCATGCCAGATTTGCGGATTGTCAGTGGCTCACCGGAATTGCTGGTGAAGCTGGAGGATGGACGTGTGAGTGCCCGACCTATTGCAGGTACGAGAAGAAGGGGACTAACACCGGATGAAGATGCCGCTATGGCCGCAGAGCTTCTATCAAGTGAAAAAGAACGAGCCGAGCATATTATGCTCGTCGATCTGGAGCGTAACGATATCGGACGGATTGCTGAATACGGATCGGTGCATGTTCCTGAATTGTTGACTGTCGAATATTATTCGCACGTTATGCATCTGGTTTCTCAGGTTGAGGGGAAGTTAGCCACGGGTCGTACAGCTATAGACGTAATTGCTGCTACCTTCCCGGGTGGAACCATTACCGGAGCTCCTAAGGTGCGTACGATGGAAATTATTGAAGAGTTAGAGCCCGTCCGTCGGGGTCCTTATACGGGGTCCCTTGGATGGATTGACTATAATGGTAATATGGAATTAAATATTATAATAAGAACATTAGCTGTTCAGGGCAATACTGCCTATTTACAGACAGGTGCGGGTATCGTCATTGATTCAGACCCGTACAGAGAATATCGGGAGTGTCGGAACAAGGCCAGAGCTGTCATGAAGGCGGTACAATGTGGGGAAGAAGAAGCCGCTTTGAGCAGGAGCGGTATCACAGGAGGGTGAGTCTAATGATTTTGGTGATTGATAATTATGATTCATTTACGTACAATCTTGTTCAATATCTGGGTGAACTTGGCGAAGAAGTAACCGTAAAACGGAATGATGAGATTGATGTGAAAGGCATAGAAGAGCTGGCACCAGATCACATTTTGATCTCGCCGGGTCCATGCACGCCGAATGAAGCGGGAATATCGCTGGATGTAATCAGCCATTTTAAAGGCCGGATTCCGATTTTTGGCGTGTGTCTCGGTCACCAGGCCATCGGACAGGCTTTTGGCGGTAAGGTTATCCGGGCTGATCGTCTCATGCACGGCAAAACGTCACCGATTCTCCATCACAATACCTCAGTATTTGAAGGCCTGCCTTCTCCATTTACAGCCACCCGGTATCATTCATTGCTTGTAGAGCGCGAGAGCCTGCCTGAATGTCTAGAGATTACCGCTGAAACCGCAGAGGGTGAAATTATGGGTTTGCGGCATAAAGAATTTGCCGTAGAAGGAGTCCAGTTCCATCCCGAATCCATTATTACGGACTACGGGCATCAACTGTTGCGCAATTTCCTAAAACGCAAGGTAGGCGTCTGATTTATGAGATATATCGGAGTCAATGGCGTCCTCACGGAAGCCGCAAAAGCCGTGATTCACGTAAGTGATCACGGCTTTTTATACGGAATGGGCTTGTTTGAGACATTCCGCACCTATAACGGGGTTCCCTTCCTGCTGGATCGGCATCTACGTCGACTGGAGGAAGGCTGCCGAATGCTCGGCATTCCTTTTCAACCGGATAAGGAGCAGCTTACGAAACACATCCAGCATCTGATGGTGGCAAATGGGCTGGATGAAGCCTATATCCGCTACACCGTATCGGCGGGTGAAGAGGCACTGGGCTTGCCATCTGGTGACTACACGCGGCCCAACCATATTTTGTTCGCCAAGCCGCTGCCCTCTACAAATACACAAACCGAGCAGTCCTCAGCGCCTTCGGCGCTTCAGTTGCTACGAACCCCCAGAAATACTCCGGAGGGGGAGGTTCGATTAAAATCGCTCCATTATATGAATAATATTCTTGCGAAGCGGGAACTTCAGCAGTATGCCGAGGCTGTCCATTATAAGGCTGAAGGAATAATGCTTACGGCCAACGGTTTTCTGGCAGAGGGAATAGTTAGCAATCTGTTTTTTGTGCGGAATAATACGCTGTATACCCCTGACTTGTCTACAGGAATTCTGCCAGGCATTACACGTGAGTTCATTTTGGAGTTGGCGGACCTGCGAGGCATTCCATGTGAGCAAGGGTTATACCACTGGGATGAGCTGAAACAGGTTGATGAAATTTTTATGACCAACTCTATACAAGAAATACGACCCGTGGATTTATTGTTGGAGCCGGGAGGCGTAACAAGTCATTTATCGGTGCCCTTGGCGCAGACCGAGTCCATAACAGCTTTGCTGTTGCATGATTATAGGCAGAAAGCAGGGATGAAGTGAATATACCAACTCTTTATGAACGCAGCTATCAAATGGGGGATGCCAAGCTTACACTCGGGCATTCCACCCATATTATGGGCATACTTAATGTGACCCCGGATTCTTTTTCTGATGGAGGATTACATTATAATCCAGAGATTGCTGTTTTACATGCATTGAAGCTAGTGGAGGATGGAGCGAATATCATTGATATTGGTGGGGAATCTACCCGTCCGGGTCATGAACCAGTAGGTGTGGAAGAGGAACTGGCTAGGGTCATTCCGGTCGTCCAGGCAATCCATCGTATTGCACCGCACATCCCATTATCTGTGGATACTTACAAAGCCGAAGTAGCCAGACAGGCGCTTGAAGCAGGCGCACACATCATTAATGATGTGTGGGGGTTTAAGGCAGACCCCGATATGGCACGAGTAGCAGCTGAATTCGATTGTCCGGTCATTTTGATGCATAATCGTCACGACCGTAACTATACCGATTTGGTTTCTGATATGCTGTCCGATTTACAAGAAAGTATCCAATTAGCACTGAAAGCAGGGGTCCGTAAGGAGCAGATCATTTTAGACCCAGGCATCGGTTTTGCCAAAGACTATGATGAAAATATTCATGCCATGACTTCTCTTGATACATTAAGTCAGCTGGGATTTCCGCTGTTGTTGGCTACGTCGCGCAAAAAATTTATCCGTACAGCACTGGATTTGCCAGTGGATGATGTAGTGGAGGGAACTGCGGCTACCGTGGCCTTTGGGATTGCCCAAGGGTGTCAGATTGTGCGTGTACACGATGTGGCACAAATCAAGCGCACTGTACGTATGTGTGATGCGATGGTGTACGGGTCTAAAAATCCACTGAGTTATGGTGGGTAAAGCCCGCTTCACGATCCTTTGATTCTACGATCGCTGTTGCAATGGGATTCTTTTGAATTGATAAATTATATATCTGTAAGAATCCCGTTAAGTATATGCTTACGATGTAGCTTTTCCTTGAAAAGCTTTGGAGGCGAGCGATATGAAACTTTTATGTGGAACTTATATAGATAAAATCAAAAAAACAGGGGGACTTACCTAAGATGGATAAAATGAAATTGCATCGCATGGAGTATTACGGATATCACGGCGTTTTTCCCGAGGAACGTAAGCTGGGACAGCGTTACTATATTGACTTGGAACTGGAGCTTGATCTGCGTGAAGCAGGGGAGCAGGACGCTTTGGACAAAACGGTTAATTATGCTGAGGTGCATTATACCGTGAAAGATATCGTAGAAAAGGAATCTTACCAATTGATTGAAGCTTTAGGCGAACGTATTGCATCTTCCCTACTGGACACTTATACTAGTGTCAATGCACTGACTGTCAAAGTGACGAAGCCGCATCCGCCGTTTGATATTCATTTTCAGGGTGTGACGGTTGAGCTTTATCGCGCAAGAAAGTAGGAACGATACATGAATGCACATTCGACCTCTGAGGCATCAGAGGCTTATATTGCTTTAGGGGCTAATTTGGGGGAGCGTGAGCATACCCTGTATGAAGCCATTACCGCACTGGACGAACATCCGGCGATACGAGTGCTGCGCTGCTCCAGTCTGTATGAAACAGAGCCTGTTGGATATCTGGATCAGCCTTCTTTTTTGAATATGACGGTAGCCGTATCGACAACACTTGCTCCAGAGGAGCTTTTGTTTTATATGCTGGACGTGGAGAGTCGTCTGGGAAGGGTAAGACATATTCCTAACGGTCCACGAACCATTGATCTGGACTTGTTGTGGATGGAAGCGGAACAACTGGCTACGACGGATTTGGAGCTTCCTCACCCTCGTATGTTGGAGCGTGCTTTTGTGCTGGTTCCCTTGGCTGACATTGTTCCGAACCAAGATTCGTCCGGTCTGTACAGTATCGTGCATACTGCATTGAATTCTGTGGATGGAAAGGACGGCATACAGCTTTGGAAAACTTGCAGCTGGCGCAACGACTCCGCGCCTTTCGGAAGCTAAAAGGGTTCACCCAGCAGGAGTTGGCAGACCGAACGGGCATATCTTTGACTGTATTAGGTGCTGTAGAGCGAGGTAACCGTGCAGTAGACCCAGACATGCTAAACATCATTGCCCAAACGCTAGAGATTGAAGTCCGGGAATTGACGGAATGAAGATAAGTATACGATATATAAAGAAGGAGTAAAGGAGGGAACGGATATGCTGAAAATCGGCGACATTGAAATGAAAAACCAAGTCGTCCTGGCACCAATGGCAGGCGTGTGCAACCCTGCTTTTCGCTTGATCGCCAAGGAATTCGGTACAGGCTTGGTATGTGCAGAAATGGTTAGTGATAAGGCCATCATTCACGGCAACAAGCGTACACGCGAGATGCTGTTTGTAGATGAGCGCGAGAAGCCGCTTAGCTTGCAAATTTTCGGGGGCGACCGCAAATCTTTGGTGGAAGCAGCGAAAGTCGTAGACCAGGAGACGAATGCAGATATTATTGACATCAATATGGGCTGCCCGGTTCCCAAAGTGACCAAATGTGATGCAGGTGCTCGTTGGCTGCTCGATCCAAACAAGATTTATGAGATGGTATCCGCAGTAGTGGAATCGGTGAGCAAGCCGGTTACCGTGAAAATGCGTATCGGTTGGGATAGCGAGCATATTTACGCAGTAGAGAACGCTCGTGCTGTTGAACGTGCCGGAGGTCAGGCCGTCAGCGTACATGGCCGTACACGTGAGCAATTGTATACGGGGCATGCGAATTGGGATATTATAAAAGAAGTTAAAGAAGCAGTATCCATTCCTGTCATTGGAAATGGTGATGTGTTAACTCCGGAAGATGCCCGCCGAATGTTGGATTTGACCAATTGTGATGGCGTTATGATTGGACGCGGCGCTCTGGGGAATCCATGGATGCTGTACCGTACGATTGAGTATTTGCAGACGGGTAAGCTGTTGCCCGATCCATCACCGGAAGAAAAAATCCGTATTGCCATTCTGCATATGGACCGTCTGGTGGCGCTGAAAGGCGAAGCAGTAGCTGTTCGTGAAATGCGCAAGCATCTGGCTTGGTACCTCAAGGGGATTAAAGGTTCTGCACGTATTAAGGATGTAATTATGGAAGAAACAAAGCGCGACGATATGGTACGTATTTTGAATCAATTTGTATCTCAATTGCACATGGTGGAAAACGAAGGGTCTTCTACAAGCGCTGCTTCTCCTGTTACTGTTGCGCAATAAGGAAGCAGTTCCGGCTTGTGCATGCGATTGACTTTTCCAATTGCTTGCCCTATAATCGTTCAGTATAAAATCTTGATGTATACTACAAATTGTATGCAGCTCTCAAGACAACAGCAGGAAATGTTCTCATTCCCTCAGAGTGGCATATTATGTTTTGAAAGCGTGCATTCCGATGCACTTTTAAACTTTTCCCATGACAGGAGAATCGGTTGAGATGAGCGATAAAGAAGTCATTCTGACACAGGAAGGCCTTAGAAAGCTCGAAGATGAGCTTGAGAACTTAAAGTCTGTCAAACGCCGCGAAGTGGCTGAACGGATTAAGGTAGCCATCGGATACGGAGATATTAGTGAAAACTCCGAATACGAGGATGCGAAGAATGAGCAGGCCTTTATTGAAGGCCGTGTAATTACTTTAGAGAAGATGCTACGTAATGCCCGTATTATCAATAGCGATGAAATTGACACCGATGTTGTGGGAGTAGGGGCAACTGTAACCGTTGAAGACTTGGAATTCGGGGATATTACAGAGTATGCTATCGTAGGTTCTGCCGAATCCGACCCGCTCCAAAACAAGATCTCCAATGAAAGCCCGGTTGGCAAAGCTATTCTCGGTAAGAAAAAAGGAACTGTTGTAGATGTAACCGTTCCAGCAGGTGTTATTCAATATAAAATCGTGGATATCAAGAAATAAAAACACGGACTTTGGAATTTAATGTAAAAGCTTCCTTGTGGAAGCTTTTTTTCTCTACACCCGAGACGGACCCCGGCCCGTCTATTCATATTGAAGGAGCTGATTTAGCACCATGTCGGATGAAACTACTAACCAGGAATTACAGGAAAATCGCGAGGAATTAAGTGAATTATTGCAAATTCGTCGTGCCAAATTGGACGAGCTTCGCTCATTGGGCATTGATCCTTTTGGACGCAAATACATACGCACGGATGAAGCGGGCGTACTACTGAGCAAGTATGACAGCTTGACCAAGGAAGAATTGGAAGAAAAAAATATTGAAGTTAGCATAGCAGGCCGCATTATGGCTAAACGAGTGATGGGGAAAGCCAGCTTCGCTCATATACAGGATCTTAGCGGACGTATTCAAATCTATGTTCGTCAAGACACTGTACCTGAAGCAAATTATAAAGCTTTTGGTATTTTGGATCTCGGCGATATTGTTGGTGTTAAGGGCGTGCTCTTTAAAACCAAGACAGGCGAAACGACGATCAAAGTATTGGATATTGAAGTCTTGTCCAAATCCTTGTATCCATTGCCGGAGAAATATCATGGTTTGAAGGATGTTGAATTGCGTTATCGTCAGCGTTACGTAGATCTGATTATGAACCCAGAAGTACAAAAAACGTTCATTATGCGGTCCCGTATTATTCAATCCATGCGTCGTTATCTGGATTCGCTCGGTTATTTGGAAGTTGAAACTCCAACGTTGCATGCCATTGCTGGCGGGGCGGCGGCGAAGCCATTTATTACACACCACAATGCATTGGACACGCAGCTTTATATGCGTATTGCTATTGAACTTCATTTGAAGCGACTAATTGTTGGCGGAATGGAGAAAGTATATGAGATCGGACGTGTATACCGTAACGAAGGTGTATCGACTCGTCATAACCCTGAGTTTACGTTGATTGAGCTGTATGAGGCATATGCTGATTATAAAGATATCATGCAATTGACGGAAAACATGATTGCACATATTGCGCAGGAAGTACTGGGCACACAGCACATTCAGTATCAAGGTCAGGAAGTCGATCTGACGCCGCAATGGCGCAGAGTTTCCATGGTCGATGCTGTTAAAGAAGTAACAGGCGTAGACTTTAGTGTGCAAATGAGTAATGAAGAAGCTCATCGCCTTGCGAAAGAGCATAAGGTTCCGGTTGAACCGCACATGACATTTGGTCATATCCTGAATGCATTCTTTGAGCATTTTGTAGAGGAAACGCTTATTCAGCCGACCTTTATTACTGGACATCCGGTTGAAATCTCGCCATTGGCGAAGAAAAATGAACAGGACCCGCGTTTTACGGATCGCTTCGAGCTGTTCATGGTCGCTCGTGAGCATGCGAATGCGTTCACTGAGCTGAATGATCCAATTGACCAGCGCCAACGTTTTGAATCGCAATTGCTGGAACGTGAGCATGGCAATGATGAAGCTCATCAAATGGATGATGACTTTATCCGCGCCTTGGAATATGGTATGCCGCCAACAGGCGGGCTGGGCATCGGCATCGATCGTTTGGTTATGTTGCTGACAGATGCGCCTTCCATTCGCGATGTGCTGCTTTTCCCGCATATGCGTAACCGTACAGTAGAATAACATCACATTATGAATATAGAGGATCAGCCGGGGTTCCCGTGTCTAGTTCCTCTTTTTCATAAGAACGGATGGAGAGGAATAGTTCTGATGAAACGCAGCGTCAAGCTTAGTCGGTTCGCATCGCCTCCTTTTATATTGGTCATCGGATATGTATTGATTATTGCATTGGGTACTTTGCTGCTGATGCTTCCTATTGCCAATCATGGTGGACATGCTCCGCATTGGATTGATTCGCTTTTTACGTCCGTCTCTGCTGCTTGTGTCACAGGATTGGTCGTCGTTGACGTCGATTCGACCTATACGGTATTTGGAGAAACCGTCATTTTGGTGCTGATGCAGCTAGGTGGGCTAGGGTTTATGACCTTAGCGACCTTGTTTGCGCTGTTGATGGGACGACGGCTATCGTTGAAGGATCGGCTGCTGCTTAAGGAAGCGATTAACGCTGATAGCATGGAAGGGATCGTGCGCATTATTCGCAAGGTGCTGATCTTTTCTTTTACCATTGAAGCAATTGCGGCTGTCGTCTTAGCTTTGCGGTGGATGCGAGAGATGCCGGTCGGACAGGCGATATATTATGGGATTTTTCATTCCGTATCCCTCTTTAATAACGGGGGATTCGATCTGTTTGGGACCAGCTTTCAACAATACGCCGGAGATTTTGTTTTCAATATGATTGCATCTGTGCTTGTGATTTCGGGAGGATTGGGTTTCCTTGTACTAAGCGACTTGTTCGATTTTCGTCGTACCCGGAGACTGACTTTACACTCTAAAATGGTGCTAAGCGTGTCGGGAGCACTCATTGTCATTGGTGCGCTGGTGATATTTATTTTTGAGTTTACCAATGCACGAACCTTGGGCGGACTGAACTGGGAAGGCAAAGTATATGCCGCTGTCTTCCAATCCGTCTCCACGAGATCATCGGGAACAAGCACGGTCGACATCAGCGGGTTAAGGCAGGCGAGTCAATTTTTTATTATGCTGCTGATGATTATCGGTGCTTCTCCAGGCTCTACTGGAGGAGGAATTAAAACAACTACGTTTCTGCTTATGGTAGGTGCGTTAATCGCCGTCATGCGAGGACAGAAGGAGATTGTGTTTTTCCGTCATAGGGTTCCTCAGGATATCATGATGCGGGCGTTGACCATTATTGTAATGGCGCTATTTATATTCTCGATTGTGGTTATACTGCTCTTAATGACCGAGGATGCCCCATTTCTCTCTCTTGCATTTGAGGCGGCTTCTGCCATCGGAACGGTAGGGCTGTCTGTAGGAGTGACGCCAGGATTGTCTGACGCAGGCAAGCTGATTATTTGTGTGACGATGTTTATTGGTCGAATCGGTCCTCTTACGATCGCTTATGCCATTCGCCCACGTTCGACCAAGACGTTGTACCGTCGTCCTGAAGGACATATTGTAATTGGATAGCTTATCTATATAAAAGATGCACCCGTACTGATGACAGGGGCGCATCTTTTTTTATTGCATATAACATAATCCTTTATTTGCAGCATATTATGAAAAATGCCCAATTTGAGAATAAGAGGAAATAGACTAAATAGCCGCAATTTTATTGTAAAAAAACGGCTATTTGTTTCCTTTTATGTAATTATAGACAAAATACTAGGAATATTATGTATAATATTGTATGATAGTGGGCATGAAGGGGGGGACTTAGGGAAATACCAATTTCAAATTTGAAAGGAATCGTCCATTATGTATTTATTTATTATTAGTGCTGAGGTTTTATTTTGGGTTTTTGTTGTTGCAGGGTTAGTCGCAAGGTATATGTTTGGGTTGAAGAAATTAGGGGGCCTTCTTTTACTCTTTACCCCAATTATTGATATCCTGTTGCTGATTGCGGTGTTCATCACGGTGAGAAGTGGCATGGAGATTACGACTGCTACTGGCCTGGCAGCCTGTTATTTTGGTATTACCGTAGCGTTTGGTCATAGGTTAATTAAGTGGGCCGATGTACGATTCTCTCATTGGTTTGGTAAAGGACCCAAGCCTGAACGCAAGTATGGTGCTGCTCATGCAAAAGAGGAGCGTATAGGTTGGTTGCTTCACCTGTTGGGCTGGGCTATAGGCAACGCTTTGTTGCTCGCCATCATTGTATATGTAGGTGATCCGCAGCGTACGGCGGCACTGGAGGGCATCATGCAAACATGGGCGATCGTTCTGGCAATCGACTTTGTTGTCTCCTTCAGCTATACCTTAGCTCCTAAAAAACATAAACATAAGGCTTAGCCAAGAGGAATAGAGCCTCAAGCTTGAAACGAATCAGGATGTTCAAATCGGGAGAGTCATTGACGGTGAAATGAAGTGGTTACTTTCGATAGTGGGATGAGTCTATCGTCGGAATGGAAATATTTATAAGAATATGATATTTTTATATTAAAATCGCTTTGACAGTCATCTTATCGTTGCTTCACCACTTTTTTCACACGCATGGACTCCTTTCGATTTGAACACAGACCAACAGAAACCACATTCACAATTTTTAAAATATTCTTGTCATCTGCCTAAAACGGCGCCTATATAAGTTTGGCAACTGACGAGATAATATTCCAGGAAAGATTATATATGTCTATATATGTAGACAAACGCAATTAAGTTGTTATTATGTTTAAAAATGTAAAAAGGAAAGGTGGTTTCTGTGGCAGTACTACTGAGTGGAAAGAACATTTTGATTATGGGTGTGGCTAATAACAGGAGTATTGCCTGGGGGACAGCCCAATCTTTAGCTGCGGAAGGAGCAAATCTCATTTTTACTTACGAAAATGAGAGGGTTGCAGAACGGGTGCTAAAGCTCGCTGAAACCATTCCGGGTTCCATTGTCTGTCCTTGCAATGTACAGAGCGATGAAGAATTGGATGCACTGGCGGACTTTCTCAAGGAGAAGGTAGGCGTCTTACACGGATATTTCCACAGTGTTGCGTTTGCTAAGGCTGAGGATTTGGAAGGCTCGTTCGTCGATACTTCTCGCGAGGGATTCGCGGTTGCTCAAGAGATCAGTGCCTATTCTCTGGCTGCTGTATCCCGCCGTGTATACCCGCTGATGACGGAGGGTGGAAGTATCGTCACCATGACGTATATCGGTGCAGAACGAGCCATCAAGAATTACAACATTATGGGTGTAGCAAAGGCCTCACTAGAAGCCAGCATGCGCTATCTGTCGAATGATCTGGGTACTTACGGCATTCGTGTAAATGCGATTTCGGCTGGTCCTATACGTACTTTGGCCGCCTATGGCATTAAAGATTTTAACACAATGCTAAAGCATATTGAAGAAACTACGCCCCTACGCAAGACGGTCGATACGTCTGAAGTCGGAGATACGGCGTTATTCCTATTTTCCCATTTATCGAGAGGCATTACGGGTGAAGTTATCCATGTAGATGCTGGATATCATATTACGGGGATGTAAGGAGGGAACGTTGTGCTTATTACGCATACGGATTGCCGTATTATCTCACCTGAAGGAATTATGAGTAGGGAGCGTCTGGAACGGGACGTGGCGATCTTCTCACGGATGTTGACTCTCAGAGGAATTCCTGAAGATAGTAGAGTGATTCTGAAAGCGGCCAATTCTTATTGGTTTGTTGTTTCTCTGTTTTCCCTGTGTCATCTCGCAGTTTCGGTAACTGTGGTGGACGAGCAGACTGTAATTGATGAGGTGGCCCAAATCTATGATGAAGCGGGTGCCTGTTGCATTCTGACGGATTCCGATTTAGAAGTTCCTCATGCTCTCGTTATTCTGATTCAAGATCTCATTCAAGAAGAAGCAGTACACCCGCATTGGGTGGGAGAGCCAAAGCCCGAAGCCCTCGACTTTAACAAGTGGTGCGAGAGACCGGATGCGCTCATTCTGTATTCTTCAGGTACGACGGGAAAACCCAAGGGAATCGTGAAAGCTGGTTCAGCTTTTATGGAGAATATCAGACATTCCATACACGCTATGAACTACATACCGTCTGACCATATGCTCCCCGTAGTGCCTTTCTCTCATTTTTATGGAATTTCACTTATCTTCTCCTGGTGGTTAACCTCATGTTCTCTCATCATCTGCAATCCAAAAAACCTCTGGAGCGTCATTGCAAGTATTACGAAAGACCGGGCGACGGTCGTAGACGCTAACCCCTCTGCTTTTTACACCTTGTTGCGTATGCTAAGCCGAAAACCCGAACAACTGGAATTGATCAAGCAATCCCCAGTCCGCATGTGGTGCGTAGGCGGCTCTCCACTTACTCAAGACCTCGAAGAGAAATTTAACAACATATTTGGACAGCCCCTGCTGAATGGTTATGGCCTTTCTGAACTGGGCAACGTCACGCTGGGGACGCTGGAGTGTCCGAAGGGGTGTGGCAAACCATTACCTGGTGTGGATTTGAAAATACTTGATTCTACTGGCAACCATCAGGTGGACGGTATCGTAGGCGAAGTGTGGATACGAAGTGCCGGATGCATGGAAGGTTATCTGAATCGTCCCGACCTGACACAATCTGTTCTCCAGGATGGCTGGTTTAAGACGGGAGATCTAGGCTATCTGGATGACGGAATGCTGTATGTTATTGGTCGCAGTGGTAAGACAGTCAACCGGATGGGCTACATGGTCTCCCCAGTCTATATCGAGGACCGGATTGGTTCACTAGGTTACCGATCCTGTGTGATTACTTTGGAGGATGAGGCAAAAGGGACTTTGCTTGTTGCATTCATCGAAAGTGAATCCTCACAGGTCTTACCTGTGCTCCGCAAAGAGATGAATCGGGTACTCCCTTCTTACATGTTTCCCGATCTTTTGCTTCCGCTCGACCATTTTCCTTTAAATCGCAATGGAAAAGTAGATCGTCTGGAGATGGAGCGCACTGCTCTAGAGAAAGCTGCTTCTCGCAAAGCATAACAAGATATTTACCAAAATCGCATATAGGAAAGGGAGAATGTGCCATGAGTATAAATCCAGAACTGGCAGAAAACACGCTGTTTTTGAAAAGGCATGAATCTATTCTGAAATGCCTCAATTATTTGATTGAAAATCGGCAAGAAGTGATGGATATTCTCACACAATTTTCATCCTATCGGGCCGCCAATGCAGAAATTGACTCCACGATCCTCACACTTCAAGGTGCATTGCAAGAAGTGCAGACCCATCAGCCAAGCTGGCAACGATCTATGGCTGTATTTATGCCCTCCAACGTCATTTTGTACTCCTATGCATTATACCTCTTGATTCCATCCCTGTACGTTGAAAATATAGACTTTCGTCCTTCTTCTCACGTAAACGAGTATGTCGATATGCTGCATGAAAAGCTGCAAGCAGTACACCAATTACCTATCTATATTCGGAAAGTTAGCCAGAAGGTGTTCATGGAGAATTCCGTGATGCCAGCTGATATTGTGGTGTTCACCGGGAGCTATACCAATGCGGAGAAGATCAAAAAACAGATTCGCAAGGATCAACTCTACATTTTTTATGGACAAGGGATCAATCCTTTCATCATTGGACCAGATGCCGATCTGGAGCTGGCGGTTACCGATGTGATCCGCATGAGATTGTTCAACTCTGGACAGGACTGCCTGGGACCCGACATCATCCTGGTACATCAAGAGGTGAGCGAGCCATTTAAAAACTTGCTGATTCAACGGATTGACGAACTCGTATTTGGGGCCAACAATGATCCGAACGCGAACTACTCCCCTATATTCTATAAAGACACGCTATATTCGGTTTCTGAATATTTTAATACGAACGATAAGTTTATTATTTACGGCGGCGGCATTGATTTCCGTACGAAAAAAATGGAGCCAACGGTTGTATATAGCGAATTGGATCAGAACTTGGAGATTATTGAGTATTTTTCGCCTGTGTTCAATGTAGTTAGCTACCAAGACGACGAGCAATTGATCAAGCGCATTTCCTCCAGTTATTTCAGCGAACGGGCAATGGGTTGCAGCTTATACGGGTCAGAGCATCTGGCAGACGTTCTACGAAAGAAGCACACATTGACCATTAATCAAACCCTTGAGGATGTGGATCAAGGCAATAAGCCTTTTGGTGGCTATGGCACGATGTCGAACTATATTTTTTACGATTATAAGCTCGTTTCGAAGCCGATCTTGATCTCGGAAATTGTCGCAGAATATTTGTCAGAAAAGAGGAGTTTGGTATGACCGCGAGCATATCCCCCTGGGATGCCATCATTGGCTACTTACAATCGGCTGGGGCCCAGCACCTCTTTGGATTACCAAGTGACGATCTCAATATTGTAGCGTCACTCCCCTCATCCGGTATGGATTTTATTTTGTGCAAAGATCAGCGTAATGCTGTGTTTATGGCTGCAGGCTATGCGCTCACAACTAACCAGATGTCCGTATGTGTTGTGGGAAAAGGTCCTGCGCTCAGCAATACACTTACGGGGCTACTGGAAGCCAAGAACCTGGGTGCCCCGCTCCTGCTCTTGGCGCTCGGCACCGGAGGAGACAAGCTGGGTACCCGATCCTTTCAGGAAGCCGATCAAATCTCACTCGTGAAGCCGCTCGTCAAATGGGCTTATCGTGTTGAGCATGTGGATCGGCTTGTATGGGCGATGGAGCGGGCTGCCTTTTTGGCTATCAATGGAGCACCAGGTCCTGTCTATATAGAATTACCCGAGAACCTGATGGACCAGTCTGTGCCAACAGGGATTCAGTTTGCCCCGCCAGAAAAGCTCTCGTGCTCTCCGTCTGTTCGGGAACTGGATGCGGCATGGAACATCATTGAGAATGCCCGTAGACCACTCGTTCTAGTCGGAGGCGGAATGAAGTCAGGGACAAGCGATGTGATTGAGCGGTTCGCTAACCAACATGGAGCGGCTGTGTTCGCAACTGCCTCGGGACGAGGTGTAGTGAATGAAGACCATGAACTTTTCTGTGGTGTTGCCGGTCTTTATACCGATCTTAGTCTGAGACAAATCTGGCAGGAATCCGATGTGGTCATTACGCTTGGTAGTCGATTGGAAGAAACGGCTACGTTCGAGTGGGATATTTTGCTACAGGGTACGCCTTTAATTCAAGTCAATGTAGAGCTGGAGGATTTTGCGCACGAATTCAGAGGCATCAAGGTGCTTGGCGATGGATATGCGGCAGTGGAGCAATGGCTAGAACGGCGCGGACAGGAGCCCGATGGAGCGTGGCTTGAAACGATCAGAGGATGTAAACAGAAGGCTTTTTCAGAGAGGACTAATTATTTGGAAGAGCTGAAAAAGGCCCCTGGCATCCACGTTCCAGAACTGTTGGACATGATTCAGACGGAGTTTCCTGAAGACCTAGTGCTTCTACAAGAGAACGGATTGCAGGATATGTGGTCCTACTTTTATCCATATTTCCGTTTTACCACAGGCTCACTTTCCATTGTCCCCAGTGACCAAACGAGTCTTGGATTCGGTGCGGCCGCTGCTCTGGGGGCAAGTGTGGCGACAGAACGCCCGGTAGTAGCGCTTGTAGGTGACGGTGCATTCAATCTATTTTGTTCAGATTTTATGACGGCGGTACAGTATCAAATACCAGTAATTTATCTTGTACTTAATAATGGCGGCTACGGTTGGCTGCAAAACCAGATGAATTATAAGCATATCTCAGGACAAGCCTTCCCATTTGTTTCGGAGGCGGTCAAGACAGGAATCCAAATTCCCCAGTATGAATTTGTCGAAAGTCTGGCAATCCGCAGCAAGGGGGAGGCTCGGGAGCAGCTTCAGCTTGCTTGGCAAAAGTACAAGGAGAACAAGCTTGTGGTCGTCGAGGTGTTTGCTGATCTTGCAGATGTGCATGAGAAAATTAGTCATGTATATGGCGACTTTCCTCTCTACGAGCAACAGGCTTCCAAGAATTAATTTCAGCGAAGGACGTGGGTATGGTGAGAAGACGTGTTGTAGTGACAGGACAGGGAGTCGTAACGCCGATCGGGCTTCATCTTACAGATTTCTGGAATTCACTGCTGGAAGGAAAGAGTGGAATCGGACCTGTCACTGTTTTCGATACAGCAAATATACCAACAAAAATTGGTGCACAAGTTACGGGCTTTGACCCGTTGGAGTATATGAGCAAAAAGGAAGCCCAAAAGGTTGCACAGTTCACTCAATTCGCTTTGGCGGCTGCCCGTCAGGCAGTCGAGCAATCGAGGTTAGTCATAGACGAACGAAATGCAGGTCGTGTGGGTGTTATCGTCGGCTCTGGAGCAGGCGGCCTCGATGTCATAGAGGAGAACTACAGAAAATTAACGGAGCTTGGTCCTAAAAGGGTCTCTCCTTATTTTGTTTCCTCGATGATGATTAATTCCGCGCCTGGCGAAATTTCTATTGCCATTGGTGCTAAGGGACCTTCGTTTGCTGTGGTCACTGCTTGTGCCACAGGAAGCAATGCCATCGGTGAAGCATTACGTACGATCCAATACGGCACAGCTGATGTCGTAGTGGCTGGAGGAGCAGAGGCCAACTTTAGTCAGCTTGATTTGGCTTCTTTTGCGAATATTCACGCTCTTTCCAGACGTAATGAAGAGCCACAGAAAGCCAGTCGCCCGTTTGATACGGATCGCGACGGTTTTGTCATCGGTGGTGGGGCAGGGGTTCTAGTGCTGGAGGAGTTGGAACATGCCTTGAACCGGGGCGCCACCATTTTGGCCGAAGTAGCGGGTTATGGATGCACAACGGACGCATATCATATCACGGCTCCAGATCCCTCGGGCTCCGGCCCGGCAGAAGCGATCAATATAGCGCTGCAAGATGGGGGCTTAACACCGCAGGAGATTGACTATGTCAATGCCCACGGTACGAGTACGCCATTTAATGATCGCATGGAGATTAATGCTATTCAAAAAGTATTTGGAGAGCATGCGCCTCGGTTGGCAATATCGTCTATTAAATCCATGACAGGCCATTTAATGGGCGGTGCTGGGGCAGTCGAATTAATTGCAACGGTACAGAGCATGATCCACAGCAAAGTACCACCGACACTCAATTGTGACAATCCCGAAGCCCCTGAACTGAATTTTGTACCGCATGTATATCAGGAACGTGAAGTCCGTGCGGCGATTAGTAATTCTTTTGGTTTTGGAGGACACAACGTCTGTCTTGCCGTTCGTAAGTGGGAGGGGGTATAAGCCTGTGAGCGAAGAGCTAATCCATATCCAGGATGTGCTTCCGCACAGGTACCCATTTCTTCTGCTCGATGGTGTGACCGGGTACGAAACGTCGCAATGGGCAAAGGGGTACAAGCTTGTTACCTCAAGCGAATGGTTTATTACAGAAGCTAATCCATACATGCCTCCTATGCTGATCGTGGAGTCGCTTGCACAATTAGCGGCATTCGCTGCGATTGACAAAAGAGGTATTTCATACCTAACCAACCTCAATGGCGTTCGCTTTCATAGCCTTGCGAAGCCTGGGGACCGAATAGATCTCTATTTTGAAGTGGTCAAGCGTCGGCGTGGTTATATTCTCGGAAGTGGCCGGGCTACCGTAGGCGAACGATTGGTGGCTGAGGCGGAAGAAATTGTTTCACTTGATCAATGACGGGGTGGAAGCGCGCGTTAAACTGTCTTTTTGTCCTCCTGACTGCCAAGTGCAGCGGGAGGATATTCACATCACGGAAATAGGAGTGAAATGAGATGAATAACATGCAGTTATTTGATTTAACGAATGCGCAAAAGCGTATATGGTATACCGAATTACTCTATCCAGATACATCCGTGTCACAGCTATCCGGTACAGCCAAGATGAAGGGTCACATCAATATCGCTGCCTTCATGCAGTCCATCAATTTGATTATCAAACAGTATGATGCGTTCCGCATTCGTATTACTTCAGTGGATGGAGTGCCCCAGCAGTATGTCGTTCCTTATGAAGAAAGACAGTTGGAGTGCTTGGATCTTACTCATATCGATAGTATTTCCGAGGTGGAAGCCTTACTTGAGCAGCACAAAAGCAAACCTCTGCCATTGCTGGACTCTGAACTCTTCCAGTTTTTGATTGTGAAGATTAGTGAGGAAGAGTATTGGATTAATATCAAAATGCACCATATTATTTCTGACGGGATCTCTATGGTGGTTTATGGAAATCAACTGACAGCCTTTTATATGGATTTAATTCAAGGAAATGAACCTAAGCTGAGCGATGATTGCTCTTATATTGAATATATTGCAGATGAGAACGCATATGAGCTTTCTGACAGGTACCAAAAGGATAAGGCATACTGGCTGGATAAATTCTCCGATTTGCCTGAACTCACAGGCTGGAAGTCATATAACCCGTTATCGCTAAGTACCCAAGCTGTTCGAGAACATTTTACTGTGCCGGAGACGCTATATAACGAGCTACAGGCATTTTGCCAACAAAATAGGATTTCTCTGTTCCAATTCTTCATGGGTGCGATGTATATCTACATACACAAAGTGACGAATCAGCCGGATGTGGTGATCGGTACCTCGTTCGCTAACCGGGGGAACAAGAAAGAGAAGCAAAAGATCGGTATGTTTGTCAGCACGGCTGCCGCCAGAACATACGTTGACAAGGATGTAGAGGTGTTAAGCTTCCTGCAGGAAGTAGCCAGGGACCAAATGTCAGTCTTGCGGCATCAGAAATATCCATACAATCAGTTAATTCAGGATCTTAGAGAAATGCACGGCAACAAGGATATTCAGCGGCTTTTTGGTGTTTCCATGGAATACCGCCTTATCAACTGGGTTGATTTGGATGACGTGCGCATTTTGACGGATTATGATTTTTGCGGCGATGAAGTGAATGATTTCGTGCTTCATATCGTGGAAATCTTGGATGAAGGCGAGCTTGTACTGGATATCGATTATCGGACAGAGCTGTTCGAACGCAGTGAAGTAACGGACATGGTGTCCCAGTTGCTTACGATCGCCGAGCAGATCATTCATACACCGCAGCTTTCCATTGCAGAAGTAAATCTATTGGGAGAAGCAGAAGAGCAATCCATTCTGGCTCTTTCGGAAGGCGATGTAGTGGATTACCCGCGTGATAAGACCATTCATGGCTTATTCGAGGAACAAGCTGAGCGCACGCCGGACCACGTAGCTGTTCAGATGGGCGAGCAGAGCATTACATACCTAGCTCTAAATGAGCAGGCTAACCAGCTTGCGAGATATTTGCGCACCGAAGGCGTTGGTGCAGATGTACTCGTGGGGATTATGGCGGATCGTTCCCTAGATATGGTCGTCGGCATGTTGGCGGTTTTGAAGGCAGGAGGGGCCTATGTGCCAATTGATCCTGAATATCCTGAAGAACGCATTCGTTACATGCTAGAGGATTCAGGAGTCCGTCTATTGCTCACCCAAAGCCATCTATGGGAGAGTACCACTTTTGACGGAAAGCTTGTGAGTTTGGACGAAGCGGCAACGTATACAGGAGATGCTTCTAATCTGGAGAGCATTTCGGGACCGAGCCATTTGGCCTATGTTATCTACACATCGGGTACAACTGGCAAGCCGAAGGGAACGCTGATCGAGCACAAAAATGTAGTTCGTCTGCTCTTTAACGATAACAATTTATTTGATTTCAGTTCCCATGATACATGGACTCTATTCCATTCGTTCTGCTTCGATTTCTCTGTTTGGGAGATGTATGGGGCGCTTCTTTACGGAGGAAAACTGGTAATTGTCCCATCCCTTACAGCTAAAAGCCCGGCAGCCTTCCTGGAGCTGTTGAAAGACAATCGAGTCACCATTTTAAACCAAACGCCGACATATTTTTATCAGGTGATACAGGAAGAATTGGCACAATCGTCCACAGAACTTAGCCTTAGAAAAATTATTTTTGGCGGAGAGGCTTTGAGCCCATCTCTTCTGAAAAACTGGCGGGCAAAGTATCCTGATGTGCAGCTGATTAATATGTACGGAATTACGGAAACGACGGTTCATGTCACTTACAAGGAAATCACAGAACATGAGATAGAAGCAGGCAAAAGCAATATTGGTAGAACCATTCCAACGCTTAGCGCTTATATTTTTGATGAGCACAGACGCTTGCAGCCTGTCGGGGTTCCGGGAGAGCTATACATTGCGGGGGATGGTCTTGCCCGTGGGTATTTGAACCGGCCAGATTTGACGGCTGAGAAATTTGTAGAACATCCGTATCGAGCGGGAGAACGCCTGTACCGAACTGGGGACCTGGCTCGCTGGTTGCCTGACGGCAATATTGAATATTTGGGCCGGATCGATCATCAGGTCAAAATTCGCGGCTACCGAATTGAGCTGGGCGAGGTCGAAGCCCAAATTCTCAAAGCTCCGGGCGTACGGGAAACGATTGTCCTCGCCCGGGACGACGAACAGGGACAAAAATTGCTGTGCGCCTACTATGTAGCCTCCAGCGATCTTTCGCCAGGGGAATTGCGGTCTCAGCTGGCAACGGAATTACCAGCTTACATGATTCCCTCTTATTTTGTTCGGTTGGAGCAAATGCCGCTTACACCTAATGGCAAGCTGGATCGCCGCGCGTTGCCGGCTCCTGAGGGTAGCGTACAATCCGGCGAGGATTATCTGGCTCCAAGAACTGCAGTGGAAGCACAACTGGTGCTTATTTGGCAGGATATCCTGGGAGCCGCCCGCGTTGGCGTCCACGATAATTTCTTTGAGATCGGTGGTCACTCTTTGCGGGCAACATTGCTCGTTACGCGGATTCGCAAAGAGCTGGGATGCAGCATTTCGCTGCGTGAAGTATTTCAATCGCCTACGGTTGAATCCCTGGCGCGACTGGTGAAGGAACGCATTCCAACCGTGTACGAGTCCATTCCACAGGCTGAAGAAAGCGAAGCATACCCAGTGTCCTCAGCGCAAAAGCGGTTATACGTGCTGAGACAGATGGATGGGGGAGAGCTCAGCTACAATATGCCAGGTGCCTTCACCGTGGACGGACCGTTGGATCGCGTGCGGCTGGAGTCTGCGTTCAAGGCACTGATCCAGCGCCATGAATCGCTGAGAACCGGCTTTTATATGCAGGATGGAGAGCTTGTTCAGCATGTGCATAAGGATGTTCCGTTCACGTTGGGCTACACAGAGGCTTCAGCGGAGGAGACGGATACGCTCATTCACAGCTTTACCCGTGCCTTTGATCTGAGCCAGGCTCCATTGCTTCGTGTTAGCTTAGTGAAGCTGCAGGAGGAGCGTCATCTGTTGCTGTTTGATATGCACCACATCATTTCAGATGGGGTTTCCATTCAAATACTAGTGGAGGAACTCACGCAATTATATCAAGGAGAACAACTACCAGAACTGCATATTCAATACAAGGATTATGCGGTATGGCAACGGGAACAGTCGGAAAGAGAATGGCAAGACCTTGAAGCGTATTGGCTGCAAACCTTTGAAGGAGAGTTGCCGGTATTGGATTTGCCTACGGACTTCCAGCGCCCTTCGGTTCGGAGCTTCGAGGGTAGCCGTATTGATTTTACATTGGACGAGTCTGGCAATAAGGCGATACAAGAGCTTGCATCCCGTACAGGTACTACACTGTATATGGTATTGCTGGCCGCTTATTCGGTGCTGCTGCACAAATATACAGGGCAGAAGGACATCGTCGTAGGTTCTCCAGTAGCCGGCAGACCACAAGCGGAGCTTGAGGGCATCATTGGTATGTTTGTCAATACACTGGCTTTGCGCAGCTACCCGGCAGGAGAAAAAACCTTTCAGGATTATCTTCTGGAAGTCAAGGAAACAGCACTCAAGGCGTTCGAGCATCAGGATTACCCTTTTGAAAAATTGGTCGAAAAACTGGGCGTAGGACGTGATGTCAGCCGCAATCCGCTCTTTGACACCCTGTTGGTATTGCAAAATACGGAGCAGGAAGAGCAAGACATGGATGGCGTGCACTTTACTCCTTACCCGATGGACACCGTCACAGCCAAATTTGACCTGTCCCTTAATGTAGAGGAGAAAGACGCAGAACTAGCCTTTGGCCTTGAGTATAGTACGGCTTTGTATCGGCGAGAAACTGTAGAGCGACTGGCCACGCACTTGCTTCGGGTTCTGCATGCAGTCGCGGCCAATCCTCAGTTGCAACTGGCTGAGATTGAAATGATTACACCGGAGGAGAAAGTACAGATCATTGAAGTATTCAACGCGACAGCTACTCCTTATCCAAGGGATAAGACCATTCATGCATTGTTCGCGGAACAAGTCAAGCATACACCGGAGCAGACGGCGTTGGTATTCGGCGATGTCCGGTTAACATACCTTGAGTTGGAAGACAAGGCGAGCCGCTTGGCCCAAACACTGCGTCGTTTGGGGACGCTAAGGGAGCAACCGGTGGCTATTATGGGCGGACGGAGTATCGAGATGGTGGTTGGTATGCTTGCCGTGCTTCAGGCTGGTGGAGCCTATGTGCCGATCGATCCTGATTACCCAGAAGATCGGGTTCGTTATATGCTCGAAGATTCCGATGCCAAGCTACTACTGGTACAAAAGGGCGAGCTTATAAATGTAGACTACGGTATACCGATTGTTGACCTCAGCAGTGAAGAGGCTTATGCGTCTGATCCTGTCCAAGCTGAGGAGACAGTTCAGGGACCACAGGGACTCGCTTATGTGATCTATACCTCGGGTACGACAGGTAGACCGAAGGGCGTTATGGTTGAACATCGGAACGTGGTCCGTCTGGTCAAAGAAACCAATTATGTGGAGCTGAACGAATCCACGCGAATTTTGCAGACAGGAGCCGTGGCCTTCGATGCCTCGACCTTTGAGATATGGGGAGCGTTGCTTAACGGCGGACAGCTTTATTTCGTAGAGAACGACGATATCCTGATTGCCGATCGGCTCAAAGCAGCTATTGCCAAATACGGAATTACGACCATGTGGCTTACTTCACCGCTTTTCAATCAGCTTTCACTGCAGGACGAGTACCTGTTCAGAGGACTGAAAGCATTGCTGGTAGGTGGTGACGTACTGTCCATATCTCATATAAACCGTGTCATTGAGGCTAATCCTGATCTTGTCCCTATCAATGGCTATGGTCCGACAGAGAATACGACCTTCTCCACCACCTACAAGATTCCGGGTCGTGTTGAAGGGGGCGTGCCGATTGGGCGCCCGATCAGTAACTCGACCGCTTATGTAGTCAATGGATCGCTGCAATTACAGCCCATTGGTGCTTGGGGCGAGCTGATCGTCGGCGGTGAAGGTGTAGCGCGCGGATACCTCAATCGTCCTGACCTCACAGCAGAAAATTTGTCCCTAGTCCTGTTAAGGAAGGGGAACGCTGCTACCGAACTGGTGATTTGGTTCGCTGGCTTCCAGATGGGAACCTGGAGTTTAAGGGAAGAATTGATGAGCAGGTCAAAATACGCGGTTACCGTATCGAACTCCCCGAAATCGAGGCTCAATTAGCCAAGGTGGAGTCAGTAGTTGAAGCCGTAGTCGTCGTTCGCGCGGATGAGCTTGGAGAGAAGCAGCTTTGCGCTTATTATGTGGCAGATCGTACACTCACGGCAGGCGAAGTACGCCTTGCTCTATCGCAGGTACTTCCGGGCTATATGATGCCATCCTACTTTATCCAGATGGATCGTATGCCATTAACGTCAAACGGAAAAGTAGACCGCAGGTCTCTGCCAGCTCCGCAAGTAGGTGCGCATACAGGACGGAAGTATACAGCTCCTCGTACACCGGCTGAAGAAGCTTTGGCGTCTGTCTGGCAAGGGGTGCTGGGTGCCGAACAGGTGGGTATCCATGACAATTTCTTTGAATTGGGCGGAGATTCCATCAAGGCCATTCAGGTGTCGTCACGGTTGCTGCAGGCTGGCTATCGGTTAGAGATGAAGCAACTGTTCAAGTCCCCGACCATTGCCGAGCTAGGTGCAGAAATACAAACGGCTGTGCATATGGCTGAACAGGGAGTTGTGCGCGGAGCGGCTCGCTTGACTCCAGTCCAACAGTGGTTCTTTGGGCGGAAACAGGCAGAGCCTCATCACTTCAATCAAGCGGTCATGCTGTATCGTGAACAGGGATTTGAGGAAAAGGCCTTGCATCATGTGCTGAGAAAATTGGCTGAGCACCATGACGCCCTTCGCATGATTTTTCGGCAGACCGAGCATGGCTACGAAGCTTGGAACCGTGATCTTGGAGAAGGAGAGCTGTATAGCCTGATCACTGCTGATTTACGGAGCGAATCTAATCCGGTTGCAGCCATTACAACGCTGTCGGATGACATCCAGCGCAGCATCAATCTGGCAGAAGGTCCACTGATGAAGTTAGGGCTTTTCCATTGTCAGGATGGAGACCACCTTCTGATCGTGATCCATCATTTAGTGGTGGACGGAGTATCCTGGCGGATTTTGTTCGAGGACTTCGCAGCAGGCTATGAACAGGTGATCCAAGGACAAGCACTGACCTTTCCGCAGAAAACGGATTCCTTCCGTGATTGGGGAGACGCTATTGCCCGTTATTCGGAAGGACCAGAAATCGAGGTGCATCGGGCGTATTGGAGCAAGCTTGGGGATCAGCCACTCGAGCAGTTGCCGAAGGATGAGGCTGTGGAAAGCCTTTTATTACAGGATAGCGAAGTGGTGACAGCACAATGGACGGTAGAAGAAACCGATCAACTGCTGAGAAAAGCCCATCGTGCTTACCAAACGGAGACGAACGATCTGCTATTGACTGCTCTAGGCATGGCGGTATCCAAATGGTCTGGTATTGGTAAGATCGCTGTGAATCTTGAGGGGCACGGTCGTGAGCCGATTATACCGAATATCGATATTACCCGTACTGTTGGCTGGTTTACAAGCCAATACCCAGTCATTTTAGACTTGGGAAATGATCTTGAGTTGTCAGCCTTAATCAAATCAGTGAAAGAAGAGCTGCGCCGTATTCCGAATAAAGGTATCGGATATGGGTTGCTCAAAACGATGGCGAGTCAGGAGGACGCAGACAGTTTCAATTTGCAGCCTGAAATTTCTTTTAACTATCTGGGGCAGTTTGATCAGGATTTGCAAGGAAGCTCGTTGCAGGTTTCTCCTTATCCGACCGGAAGCCCGCAAAGCCTGTTGGGAGAGCCAGCCTATACGCTAGATATTAATGGCATGGTGACAGACGGAGCCTTGACTCTGACGATGAGTTATAACGGAAAACAGTATAAGTCATCTACAATGAAACAGCTCGCTGGATATATTGAAGAAAGCCTACGGCAGCTTCTTCAGCATTGTGCAACCCAGGAAAAAACTGTATTGACACCAAGCGATGTGCTTGCCAAGGGGCTGAGCATTGCTGATCTGGAGGAGCTTTCGAGGCAGACCAGCCACATAGGCGATATTGAGAATGTATACAGCCTGACGCCGATGCAGAAGGGCATGCTGTTTCATGATATGTTCGAGCCGCATACAGGTGCTTATTTTGAGCAGGCCGCCTTTGACTTTAAGGGTAGTTTTGATCCGACCGCTTTCGGACACAGTCTGGATGCAGTGGTGGAGCGTCATGCCATTCTGCGCACGAACTTCTACAGTGGTTGGGGCAGTGAGCCTTTACAAGTCGTATTTCGGCACAGAGGCGCCAAACTGGTGTATGAAGACCTGCGTGAGATGAATGCACCGCAGCGTGAAGCTTACCTAAAGACATTTGCCGCTGAGGACAAAGCACAGGGCTTCAACCTGTCTGAAGATGAGCTTCTCCGTGTATCGATTTTGCAAACAGATGAAGAGAGCTTCCGTCTCTTGTGGAGCTTTCACCACATCGTCATGGATGGATGGTGTGTTCCATTAATTACACAGGAGGTGTTTGAACACTATTTTGCCCTCCTGGAAGGAAGAGAGCCTCAGCTGGCAGAGGTCCAGCCGTATAGCCGATATATTGAATGGCTGGAACAGCAGGATGAAGCAGCTGCGGCCGACTATTGGAGCCGATATCTGGCCGGTTATGAGCAACAGACGCTTTTACCTCAAGTCGGTGGAGCAGTCAAAGGAGAAGGCTATGTAGCAGAAAAGCTGAACTATCCTGTCAGCAGGGAATTGACTGAACGTCTGGAAAAGGTGGCCAGAGATGCTCATGTCACGATGAATATATTGCTGCAGTCCATCTGGGGCGTTGCGCTTCAACGCTATAACGGTAGTCGGGATGTTGTATACGGAAGTGTAGTGTCAGGCAGACCGGCTGAAATTCCGGGAATTGACCGGATGATCGGTTTGTTCATTAATACAATTCCAGTTCGTGTGAAGACGGAAGAACATCTCCCCTTCACAGTCCTGATGAAGCAACAGCAGGAGCAATATATGGCTTCTCATATGTATGACACCTACCCGTTGTTTGAAATTCAGGCTCAGACGGACCAAAAGCAGGATCTAATCTCACATATTATGGTATTTGAGAATTATCCTGTGGAAGAGGAAGTAGAGCGTCTAGGAGATGGCGAGGCTGCCTTTGAGATTGAGGAAGCGGAGCTTCTTGAACAAACGAATTACGATTTTAACTTAATTGTTCTACCGGGCAAAGAGATGAGATTGTTGTTCCAATACAATGCGCTTGTCTATGATCCATCCACGATTGAACAAATCAAGGGTCACTTGTTTCACCTCATGGAACAAATTGTGGAGAATCCAGCGATTTCCGTGGACGCTCTGGAATTGGTTACGCCGCAGGAGAGAGAGCAGATTCTGAACGTATGGGGAGAAACGGAAGCCAGCTCCAAACACCGTACCACGTTTCACGGGCTGTTGGAGGAACAGGCGGCTCGAACGCCGGACGCGACTGCCATTCTGTTTGAGAACGAGATGCTGACCTATGCCGAGCTGAACGCAAAAGCCAATGGATTGGCGAGAAGACTGCGTGCTGAGGGAATCAAGACGGGAGACCTGGTGGGGCTGCTTGTTGAACGGTCAACGGATATGATCGTTGGGATGTACGGCATTATGAAAGCCGGGGGCGCCTACGTTCCAATGGATCCAGAGTATCCGAAAGAGCGAATCAACTACATGCTCGAAGATTCGGGGACGAAGATGATCCTTGCCCAAGCGCATCTTTTGGAGCATATAGACTGGATGGGAAATGTCCTGTTGCTGGAAGAACCGTCGACCTATGATGCCGATGAATCGAATTTGAAGGATACGGCCAACTCTGATGACCTGGCTTACGTGATCTATACTTCGGGCACGACGGGTCAGCCTAAGGGCGTATTAGTGGAACACCGCGGACTACGAAATCTGTCGGACGTATATCGGGGACTCTTCGAAGTTACACCGCAGGATCGGATCGTTCAGTTTGCAAGTCTGTCGTTCGATGCATCGGTTTCCGAGATTATAACGGCACTGAGCCACGGGGCTACTCTATGCATTCCTTCTACGCAAGATATTTTAGATCATGCCCTGTTCGAGCAGTTCATGAACAGCAAGGCAATTACGATAGCGACTCTGCCACCAGCTTACATTATTCACCTTGAGCCGGAGCGCCTGCCAGCACTGCGATGCCTGCTAACCGCCGGATCGGCCACATCGGTCGAGTTGATCGAAAAATGGAGGAAGCACGTACAGTACTTCAATGGCTATGGCCCAACAGAGGATTCTGTATGCACCACAATGTGGACGGTCCCGGACAGTGAAGAAACGATGGAACGGGTGTCCATTGGACAACCCATTGCTAACCATCGTGTGTATATCTTGGATGACCATTTCAGAGTGCTGCCTGTCGGCGTAGCTGGAGAGCTATGCATTTCAGGTATCGGGTTAGCCCGGGGCTATCATAACCAGCCTGCGTTAATGGATGAGAAGTTCGTGGACAATCCGTTTACTCCAGGAGAGCGTATGTATCGGACGGGTGATTTGGTTCGTTGGTTACCAGATGGAACTATCGAGTACTTAGGCCGAATAGATCACCAAGTCAAAATTCGTGGCTATCGGATCGAGCTGGGCGAGGTCGAAGCACACATGCTCAGAGTGCCGTTCGTTCAGGAAGTCGTGGCCTTGGCTGTGGAAAGTGAGGATGGCTACAAAGATCTAGTCGCTTACTTTGTAGCTGCTCAGAAGCTTGAGGTATCGGAGCTCCGGGCAGTTCTGTCGGAGATGTTACCTGGATATATGATCCCTTCCCGCTTCGTACAACTGGAGGACATGCCTCTGACGTCGAACGGAAAAATAGATCGAAAAGCGCTGCAGGGAGAGCAAGGATGGGCAGTTGCTTCATCTGAGGCTCCACAGACACCTGTAGAAATTCAATTAGCCGAAATCTGGCAAGAGGTGCTGGGTGTAGAGAGCGCGGGAGTAAAGGATAATTTCTTCCATTTTGGAGGCCATTCACTGCGTGCAGCTCTGCTAGTCTCACGAATTCGTAAGGAGATGAACCGCGAGATTAGCCTAAGAGAAGTGTTCGAGTCGCCTACCATTGAAGGCTTGGCTCGTGCCATTGAGGGCTATACACCGCTGAATTTTGAAGAAATTCCTACAGCGGGAGCGCGAGAGCACTACCCATTGTCCTCAGCCCAAAAACGGCTGTTTATCCTTAGCCAGCTGGAAGGCGGAGAGCTGAGCTACAATATGCCAGGTATTCTTACGGTTGAGGGAGCCCTGAATCGGGAACGACTGGAGCAGGCATTCCGTCGTCTGATTCATCGTCATGGTTCACTGCGCACCCGTTTTGTGACTGTTAACGGTGAACCTGTACAGCAGATCCTACCGGATGTTCCGTTTACGGTGGAATATGCGGAGTTGAGCGAGACAGAGGCAGAAGCTGCCCTTCAGCAGTTTGTTCATCCTTTTGACCTTGGCGAAGCACCATTGCTGCGGGTAGGTCTCATTCGAATTGCACACGAGCGCCATTTACTGTTGTTCGATATGCATCATATTGTCTCGGATGGGGTTTCTATGAATATTCTCATAGAAGAGTTCCTTCACTTCTACCAAGAAGAGGACGTATTGCCTGCGTTGCAGATCCAGTACACAGACTATGCGGTATGGCAGCAAGAGCAGCTCGGAAGCGAGCGTCTAAAAGCCCAGGAAGCTTACTGGCTGGATGCATTCCGCGGAAGCTTGCCAGTGCTGGATTTGCCAGTAGATGAAGTTCGTCCTGCGGTACGAAGCTTTGCGGGAGATCGGATTGACTTCCAGATTGATGCTTCTCTGAGCGCTTCACTCCAGGAGCTGGCTACCCGAACAGGTTCTACGCTGTTCATGGTGCTGCTGGCAGCCTATACGACGCTCTTGCACAAGTACACGGGGCAGGAAGATGTCATTGTCGGTTCACCAGTGGCGGGAAGATCCCATGCCACACTCGAGGGCCTTATCGGTATGTTCGTAGGCACAGTGGCACTGCGTACTTATCCAGAGGGCGAAAAGTCCTTCGAGGCTTACTTGAAGGAAGTGAAGGAAACAGCACTGCGGGCCTATGAAAACCAGGATTATCCGTTCGAGGAGCTGGTAGAGAAGCTGGAGCTTCAGCGTGACCTGAGTCGTAACCCACTATTTGATACTATGTTTGTTCTGCAAAATATCGAGCAGGGAGAACAAGAAATAGAGGGATTGCGTTTCACTCCTTACGATCAGGCCCATCCTGCTGCCAAGTTCGACCTCACGCTGACAGTGAGTGAAGCGGATGGGGCATTGAACTGCACGTTGGAATACGCGACTGCAATCTACAAGCGGGAGACCGCTGAGCGGATGGCAGGCCACTTTGTACAGCTTATTCAGGAAGCTATCGCCAATCCGGGATTGTCGTTGTCATCCCTTGATATCGTGACACCGCAGGAAAAGTCGATGCTGATGAAAGATGCAGACGAAGCCAAAGCAGATTATCCTCGTGACCAAACGATTCATGCACTGTTCGAGGAACAGGCTGTCCGTAATCCGGATGCAGTAGCGGTCGTATGTGAAGAGGCAACCTTGTCCTATAGCGAGCTGAATGAGCGGGCCAATGGACTTGCCAGAACGCTCCGCGAGCGTGGTCTGCAACCAGACGGTTTGGTTGGAATCATGGCGGATCGTTCCCTTGAAATGGTCGTCGGGATTTTGGCCATCTTGAAGGCAGGCGGGGCTTATGTCCCTGTCGACCCTGAATATCCAGAGGACCGCATTCGCTTTATGCTTGAGGATTCGGGAGCCAAGCTGCTGCTGACACAAGCGCATCTGGAGACACGTATCTCCTTCACCGGGGACATCGTTAATCTGGACGAGGCGGCTTCCTACAAGGAAGATGTCTCAAATCTGGAGCCTACGGCTGGACCGAATCATCTTGCCTACGTTATCTACACATCGGGTACGACAGGCAAGCCAAAGGGAACGCTGATCGAGCACAAAAATGTAGTCCGCTTGCTCTTTAATGATAAAAATATGTTTGATTTCGGTCCTCAGGATACGTGGACGCTGTTCCATTCATTCTGTTTCGACTTCTCCGTATGGGAGATGTACGGGGCATTGCTGAACGGAGGTCGTCTAGTCATCGTTCCATCGCTTACTGCGAAGAGCCCAGAGCGTTTCTTGCAGTTGCTTAAGGACCAGAAGGTTACCGTGTTGAACCAGACGCCAACATACTTCTATCAGTTACTACAAGAAGAACTTAGTCATCGCGCGGCAGAATTGAGTCTTCGCATGATTATCTTCGGCGGGGAGGCATTAAGCCCGGCCTTGCTCAAGGACTGGAGAGCGAAATATCCGCAAGTACAGCTCATCAACATGTATGGCATCACGGAAACGACCGTGCATGTAACGTATAAGGAAATTACGGAACTGGAAATTGAACAGGGCCGCAGCAATATCGGTATTCCGATTCCGACACTACGTGCGTACATTCTGGATGAACAACGCCGTCCACAACCGATTGGCATTCCGGGTGAACTCTATGTGGCGGGCGAAGGCCTGGCGCGTGGCTACCTGAACCGACCGGAATTGACGGCAGAGAAGTTTGTAGCTCATCCGTTTGAAGCGGGCGAGCGCATGTACCGCTCAGGTGACTTGGCACGCTGGTTGCCGGATGGCAGCATGGAGTATTTGGGACGGATTGACCATCAGGTTAAAATCCGGGGTTACCGTATCGAACTGGGAGAAGTGGAGGCGAAGTTGCTCCATGCTCCGTCTGTGAGGGAGGCCGTTGTGCTTGCCCGGGAGGATGGAAGTGGACAAAAAGTACTGGTGGGCTATTTCACTGCCGATCAGATGCTGACAGTAGGCGAATTGAGAAAAGCCTTGGCTGCTGAGCTGCCGGCTTATATGATTCCGTCTTACTTCATGCAATTGGAACAGATGCCGTTGACACCAAATGGTAAGCTGGATCGCAAAGCACTTCCAGCTCCTGAGACCAATGTGCAGACTGGAGCGGTTTATGAAGCGCCGAGGAACGCAGCTGAGGAAGCTTTGGCTTCTGTATGGCAAGGTGTGTTAGGAGCACAGCAGGTCGGCATCCATGATCACTTCTTCGATCTGGGTGGTGACTCCATCAAGGCGATTCAGGTGTCCTCTAGATTGTTCCAATTAGGATATAAATTAGAGATGAAGGATCTCTTCAAATATCCGACAATTGCTGAGCTAAGCCCGTATCTTCAAGTAGCCGGACGCACAGCAGAGCAGGGTGAAATCAAAGGTGCAGCGGAGTTAATGCCAATTCAGCGCTGGTTCTTTGAACGTCACACAGCGGAGCCACATCATTACAATCATGCTGTCATGCTCCATCGGAAAGACGGCTTTGATGAGGCTGCACTCCGGTTGACAATGGACCAAGTTGCGATTCATCATGACGCGCTACGTATGGTTTTCCGGTCTACAGAAGCTGGATATGCAGCTTGGAATCGGGGAATTGACGAAGGCGAACGCTACACATTGGACATCGTCGATATGAGACAGGTAGAAGACCAGGCAGCTGCTGTTCAAGCCCAGGCCGATGCCATCCAGGCAAGCTTCCACTTGGAAGACGGCCCTCTGTTCAAGCTAGGCTTGTTCCATTGTAATGATGGCGATCATTTGTTGATTGTCATTCATCACCTCTTGGTTGACGGCGTATCCTGGCGCATCCTGTTTGAAGACATTGCAACAGGATACGAGCAGGCGTTGAATGGACAAGCGATTGTTCTTCCGCAAAAGACCGATTCGTATCTTGTATGGTCCGAGCAAGCGGCGAAATATGCAGCAGGCCCTGCCCTGGACGAGGAACGTTCATACTGGCAGCAGATTGAGGAGACGATGCTGGCTCCACTGCCAAAGGATGAGGATCAGGAACCGGGCACCATTCGGGATACCGAGTCGGTTACGGTAACGTGGTCTGCTGAAGAAACGGACCTGCTGTTGCGACAAGCAAACCGGGCTTATCATACGGAGACGAATGATTTGCTCTTGACTGCGCTGGGAGCAGCTATTCAGCGCTGGACAGGCATGGAACAGATTTTGGTTAACCTTGAAGGGCATGGCCGGGAAATGATCGTACCAGATCTGGATATTACCCGTACCGTGGGCTGGTTCACCACCCAATACCCTGTTCTGCTGAACGTGCAAGGTGGGCAGGAAGTATCTGCCCAAATCAAGCGCATCAAGGAGAATTTGCGAGAGGTTCCGCACAAAGGCATCGGCTACGGTTTGCTGAAGTATATGGCACCGGAAAAAGGTACTCGATTCAGCGTAGAACCGGAAGTTTCCTTCAACTACCTTGGACAGTTTGATCAGGATTTGGAAGGCAATGCTCTTAGCTTGTCTACACATTCAGTCGGTAAGGCGCTCAGTGATCACACACCACAGCAATATGCTCTGGATGTGAATGGCATGATTGCCGAAGGCCAGCTATCACTGACGATTACGTACAGCAACAGGCAGTACCGTAAGGAGACGGTAAGTCATTTTGCTGAATTATTACAGTCGAGTCTTAGCGAGGTCATCCAGCATTGTGTGACTCAGGAGCGTTCGCAGCTTACGCCGAGTGATGTTCTGTTCCAAGGACTGACCCTGGAGCAGCTTGATCGACTCACAGCCCAAACGGCCCATATTGGAGAGATTGAGGATGTGTACAAGCTAACGGCAATGCAGAAGGGCATGCTCTTCCACAGCTTGCTGGAGCCGGACTCCTCTTCATACTTTGAGCAGGCAACGTTTGAGCTACGTGGCAGCTTCGATGTAGATATCTTCTTCGAGAGCTTCCAGGCTTTGGCGCAACGACATGCCATATTGCGTACCGGCTTTTACAACAATATCGCTGATGTACCGCTGCAAGTTGTCTTTAAGCAACGGCCAATCCCTCTAAACTACGTAGATTTGCGTGCCGGTACGTTGCAGGAGCAAGAAGCCCAAATTCAGGCTTACACTACTGAAGATATGGCTAAGGGATTCAGCTTGTCAGAAGATCCGCTGATGCGAGTGACTGTTTTGCAAAAGGAACAAAGCTGCCTTGTATTGTGGAGCTTCCATCATATTGTCATGGATGGCTGGTGCATCCCGATTATTACACAGGAGCTGTTCGATTATTATTCTGCCCTGCGTCAGCAAGTACAGCCTGTACTACCACCGGCTCAGCCCTACAGCCGTTATATAGAATGGCTTGATGCACAGGACGATCAAGAGTCTTCAACATATTGGAGCCAATATCTCGAAGACTATGACGGTAATACTGTATTGCCGGAAGCTAAAACGAAATCTCAAGCTAAAGTAGAGGGTTACGTTCTGAATGAGCATGTTCTCCATTTGGGCGCGTCCTTGACCCATAAAATGGATGTTGTCGCGAAGCGCAATCATGTGACCGTCAACACACTCATGCAGACAGCCTGGGGCCTGATTCTCCAACATTACAATGCCAGCTCGGATGTTGTTTTCGGTGGCGTTGTATCAGGTAGACCTGCAGAGATTGCAGGGATCGAGAATATGGTGGGTCTGTTTATTAATACAGTACCTATCCGCGTACAGTCATCCAAAGACGAGGCCTTTGTCGAGGTGATGAAACGTACACAGGCACATTCGTTGGCTGGTCGTGCCTACGACACCTATCCGCTGTATGAGATTCAGGGGAAAACAAGCCAAAAGCAAGACCTGATTTCTCATATTATGATCTTTGAAAATTATCCGCTCGACGAACAGGTAGAACAGTCGGGTAATCACACAGAGGACAATCTCGAAGTCGCCAACTTCGCCATGTTTGAGCAAACCAACTATGACTTTAACCTCGTTGTCATTCCAGGCGAGGACATTAAGGTCTGCATTCGCTACAATGCTTCGGTCTACGAGCAAGAAAGCATTGCGCGAATCGGAGGACATTTGTTGCAAATGCTCGATCAGGTAGCTACTCGTCCGCAAGCGACGATACAGGAGCTGGAGATTGTAACACCGGAGGAACGGACGAAGCTGCTTGACTGGGGTGGCAAGGCTCATGCCTATCCAAGTGATCAGGGTCTGCATACCTTGTTTGAGGAACAGGTTGTCCGTACGCCAGATAAGATCGCAGCAGTAAGCGGCGATATCCAGATCACGTATCGGGAGTTGAACGAGCGGGCGAACAGACTGGCTTCGACCTTGATAGACCAGGGACTGCGGAGTGAACAAGTAGTGGGTCTGTTGGCGGATCGGTCAGTGGAACTGCTGGTTGCCATCATGGGTGTACTCAAAGCAGGCGGAGCCTATGTACCTATTGATCCTGAATATCCGCAGGAGCGGATTCAGTATATTCTGAAGGACTCCGGCGCTGAGATTCTGCTCACACAGAGCCACCTGACGAAGCTGGCCTCCTTTGAGGGAATGGTTATGGAATTGGATTCTCCGCACATCTACGGAACCGGAGTGGATAATCCTAATATTCCTGTAAGAGGAAACGACTTAGTGTATTTAATCTATACCTCAGGTACAACAGGGAATCCGAAGGGAACCATGATTAACCATAAAGGGATCGTGAACTACATCTGGTGGGCCAATAAGGTCTATTGTGCAGGGCAACCAACGGACTTCCCGCTGTACTCATCCATTTCGTTTGACTTGACGATGACATCAATGTTTACTCCGTTAATAAACGGAGGAATAGTACGGATTTATGATGGTATAGATAAGGCAGAGGTCGTTCAGCATATTTTGCGCGAAAATGCGGTCGATATTCTCAAGCTGACGCCGACGCATCTCAGTCTCATAAAAGACATGACCATTCCAGCGGAGAGTCGTATTCAGCAGCTTATTGTGGGTGGAGAGAATCTGACCACGCATTTGTCCAAAACGATTACCGATCTCTTTGGCGGCAACATCAAAATTTACAATGAATACGGCCCAACCGAAACCGTCGTTGGCTGCATGATTCACCTGTACGATCCTGCGAAGGATACACGGGAATCCGTACCGATTGGATTGCCGTCCGACAACATATACATTCATATCCTGGATGAACAGCTTCGTCTTGTACCGTTAGGTGTGGAGGGCGAAATGTACATCGCCGGGGACGGAGTAGCCCGTGGATACCTGAATCGTCCGGATCTTACCGCAGAAAAATTCATTAGGGATCCGTTCGCTGCGGAAGGAAATATGTATCGGACCGGAGATTTGGCTCGTCGCCTTCCTAATGGAGACATTGAGTACATTGGGCGTATTGACCATCAAGTTAAAATACGGGGCTATCGTATTGAGCTTGGTGAGATTGAGGCCAAGTTGCTGGATATGCCACTTGTGGAGGAAGCTCTCGTTGTTGCGTGGGCAGACGCCAATGGACAGAAGTCTCTATGTGCTTACTTTGTAGCTGATCGGGAAATGTCTGTCAGCGAGCTGAGAAATGAACTGTCTGCCGAACTGCCTGCATATATGATTCCGTCTTACTTTGTCCAAATGGACGTAATGCCTTTGACACCAAATGGCAAGCTGGATCGTAAGGCACTGCCTGAACCAAACTTGGGTGTGAAAGCAGGAGCCGCCTTTGCTGCTCCGCGGACGGATGTGGAGAATATTTTGGCTTCGATTTGGCAAGGTGTGCTCGGCGTACCGCTTGTTGGCATACATGATAATTTCTTCGAACTTGGAGGCGACTCGATCAAATCAATTCAGGTTTCATCAAGACTTCTCCACGCAGGCTACAAACTGGAAATGAAGAATTTATTCAGCTATCCAACAATTGCGGAACTGGCTCAGCGTGTTAGCGCAGTCAGCCGAATTGCAGATCAGGGCGAGGTACACGGAACGGTAAAACTGGGACCTGCCCAGCGCAGATTTTTCGAAGAGCAGTCAAAGGATCTACATCACTTTAATCAGTCGGTCATGCTGTACCGACGCGAAGGCTTTAATACCGATGCGCTCGCCAAGGTTATTCAAAAAATTGCAGAACACCATGATGCGCTGCGACTGGTATTCCGCCAAGGAGAGCACGGAGTAGAAGCGTGGAACCGCAGTTTGGGCGAAGGTGAGCTGTATAGCCTCCAAATCCACGATTTGCAGGATGAAAAAGACCCGGCTTTGGCAATAGAAGCTGGTGCAGAAGCCATTCAGCGCAGCATCTCTCTGGAGGATGGGCCTCTCTTTAGACTAGGTTTGTTCCGCTGTGCGGAAGGCGAACATTTGTTGATCGTTATTCATCATTTGGCTGTGGATGGCGTATCCTGGCGTATTCTCTTTGAGGACTTGCAGGAAGGCTACGAACAAGCAGCACGTGGAGAAGCGGTCAAGCTCCCACAAAAGACAGATTCGTACCGTGCATGGGTTGATGGGATTACGCAATATGCCAACAGCCCGGCGGCTGAACAAGAACGTAGTTTTTGGGCAGAGGTAGAAGGAGAGGGATTTGCCCTTCTTCCAAAAGACAAGGTAGACGGCGCTCTTCTCATAAAAGACACCGAGGCTGTTACGGTAACATGGTCGCCAGAAGAGACAGAGCAGTTCCTGAAAGAGGCGAATCGCGCTTACAATACGGAAGTTAACGATCTGCTCTTGACGGCCCTAGGTATGGCTGTTCACGAGTGGACAGGGATCGAACGTGTAGGCATCGTGCTCGAAGGACATGGACGGGAGCCTGTTGTACCGGAATTAGATATCACTCGCACAATAGGCTGGTTTACAAGTCAGTATCCTGTCGCCCTTGAGATGGGAGGCGAAATGGAGATCGGCGCCAGAATCAAGCGTATTAAGGAAGGCCTGCGTCGTATCCCGAACAAAGGTGTAGGATATGGTATTTTGAAATATTTGAGTGACGTATCCACTGGCTCCTCCTTCTCGGCAGAACCGGAGATTACCTTCAACTACCTGGGGCAGTTTGACCAGGATCTTGCAGAAGGAACGATGGAGGTGTCCCCTTACTCGGCAGGGTCTGAGGTCAGTGAGGAGATGGTGCAGCATCAGGCCTTGAATATTAATGGACTGATTACCGAAGGACAGCTTCAGCTTTCGGTCAGCTATAACCATCAACAATTCCATGTGGATTCGGTAGAAAAGTTTGCCGGTATCTTGAAGGAACGTCTCAGTGAAGTCATTGGACACTGTGCACGCAAGGATAGAACCGAGCTTACACCAAGCGATGTACTCCTCAACGATATCAGCTTGGAGGAAATCGAGGAGCTGGAAGAGCAGACACGGCACATCGGTAGCATTGAAAATGTGTATAAACTGACACCGATGCAAAAGGGAATGCTGTTCCACAGCTTGCTGGAGCCTCATTCAGAGGTCTACTTTGAGCAGGCCACATTTGAAATTCAGGGAGTATTCTATCCTGAGGATTTCAAACGCAGCTTACAGCATCTGATGAAACGGCATGCCATACTGAGAACGAATTTCCATGCTGGATGGGGCGACTTCCCTATACAGATTGTGTTCAAAGAAAGAGCATGCGATTTCGTATACGAGGAATTGCATGAGCTGGAACCGGGCGAAATGGAAACGCGTCTTGCAGCTTATATGGACCAGGACAAAGCGAGAGGTTTTGATCTGACGAATGAAGCCTTGCTGCGTGTTGCTATTCTACGTACTGCAAAAGAGCATTACCATCTGTTGTGGAGCTCTCATCACATCATTTTGGATGGCTGGTGTATGCCTCTTGTGCTCCAGGAAGTGTTTGAAACGTACGGAGCTCTGCGTGAGCAAAGGGAACCTGAACTTCCTGTAGCAGCATCGTACAGCCAGTACATTCAATGGTTAGAGAAACAAGGCGAGGAAGAGGCATCCTCCTACTGGAGAGGGTATCTGGAAGGCTACGAGCAGCAGACGAAGCTGCCACAGGCCGTCACACAGCCATCGGTAAAAGCAGAAGCCTACGTGTCGGAGAAGCTGGTATTCACATTGGATGCGGAATTGACCGAGCGCCTGGAACAAGTGGCCAAACAGCATCAAGTGACGATGAACACGCTGATGCAAGCTGCTTGGGGAATCGTATTGCAACGCTACAATAGAAGCCAGGATGTCGTCTTCGGAAGTGTGGTTTCGGGGAGACCTGCCGAGATTCCAGGCATCGAAAGCATGATCGGTCTCTTCATTAATACAGTTCCAGTTCGAGTTCAGGCCGAAGGAAGCGAAACGTTCTCTCATGTGATGAAGAGACAGCAGGAATTATATTTGGCTGGGCATGCTTATGATTCCTATCCGCTCTATGAGATTCAGGCACAGAGCGAACAAAAGCAAGATTTGATTTCCCATATCATGGTATTTGAGAATTACCCGGTAGAAGAGCATCTGGAAGAGAAAATTGCCAATGATGAGGCTGAATACAAAATTACGGATGTTCAGATGTTTGAACAGACAAATTATGATTTTAACCTCATTGTGCTGCCGGGACGTAGTCTGGAGTTCTTGTATCGTTACAATGCCCGTGTCTATGACCGGGAGAGCGTGGAACGGATTCAAGGGCACTTGACGAAAATTCTGACAAGCGTATCTGTACAACCTGCTATCCGTATTGATGAGCTGGAGCTGATAACGCCAGAAGAGAAATCACAAATTATAGAGGTATGGGGAGACACAGCAGCTCCTTATCCGCGTGAGAAGACCCTTCACGGCATATTTGAGGAAAAAGCTGCACTCACACCGGATCATACAGCACTTATTTTCGGCGAAACGGAGCTTACCTACGGAGAACTTCATCAGCAGGCCAACCGCCTCGCACGTACGCTGCGTGCGCAAGGGGTCAGACCAGATCAGCCAGTCGGCATCATGGTCGAGCGTTCGCTTGAGATGATCATAGGTATCCATGCCATTCTAAAAGCGGGCGGCGCTTATGTTCCGATTGATCCGGAATTCCCTGAGGATCGTATTCACCACATGCTGGAGGATTCGGGAGCGAAGCTTCTGCTGACGAAGAGCCATCTCAAGGATCGTTTCCCATTCACTGGCACGATCCTGGCACTGGATGATCCGCAGGCGTATCATGCGGATGACTCCAATCTGGAGCCAATTGCAGGACCAGAACATCTGGCGTATATCATTTACACGTCGGGTTCAACCGGCAAGCCGAAAGGTGTAATGATTGAGCATCGCTCCGCCGTCCATACACTGAGCCAGTTGGAAGCTGAATATCCGATGTTGGCGGGTGACCGATTCCTGCTCAAAACGACATTCACCTTTGATTTCTCCGTGCCAGAGCTGTTCTGCTGGTTCTTTGGACAGGGGACGCTTGTGATCCTGCCGCAGGGCGTGGACAAAGATCCGGTCGCACTGCTGGAGGCTGTGGATGCGAACCGAATCACGCATCTTAATTTGGTACCTTCGATGCTCAGCGTGCTCGTTCAATATTTGAAGGAAAGCAGTACCCAAGGATTCCTTACTCTGAAATATCTGTTTGCCTGCGGCGAGACGCTGCCTGCCAAACTTGTGGAAGAGTACTATAAAGTGTCTCCTTATGCCGTACTGGAGAACATCTACGGTCCTACGGAGGCTGCTGTATATGCGACTCGATATACAACGAGTCGTGAGACTGCGACTCTAACGCATGTGCCTATCGGCAAACCGTACGCTAACGTCCAAGTATGGATGATGGATAGCGCTTCTCAGGTATCACCAGTAGGTGTGCCGGGGGAACTCTGCATTGCAGGTGAAGGGGTAGCGAGAGGGTATTTCAATCAGCCGGAACTGACGGCAGAGAAGTTCATTCCTCATCCGTACAAGTCGGGTGAACGGATTTACCGTACGGGCGATTTGGCTCGGTGGTTGCCTGACGGGAATATTGAGTACTTGGGACGGATTGATCACCAGGTAAAAATCCGCGGTTACCGCATTGAGCTGGGAGAAGTGGAAGCACAAATTCTGAAGGTACCATCGGTGCAGGAAGCGGTTGTTCTAGCACTGGCTGACTCCAGTGGAAGTACTCAGCTTTGCGCATACTTTGTGGCCGGGGAAGGGCTCGCAGCCGGCGTTCTACGCGAGGCACTGGGCAGCGAGCTGCCAAGCTATATGATTCCGTCTGCTTTCGTACAGCTCGCACAAATGCCGCTGAATCCAAATGGTAAATTGGATCGCAAAGCGCTACCGGCACCAGAAACCCTTCTGCGGAGCACAGCCGAGTATATTGCGCCGCGTACGCAGACAGAAGTAGAGCTCGCACAGATTTGGTCCGAGGTGCTCGGCGTACAGGAAATCGGGATCAGGGATCAATTCTTCGAACTTGGCGGTCATTCCCTGAAAGTATTGGGCTTGATCCAAAGGATCTCGTCCAGTATGGGTGTTCATCTCCCACTTCAAGCCGTATTTAATCTGCCGACTGTGGAAGAAATGGCGCATGAAATTTTCAAGCTGCAGGCAACAACTGCTGCCGATGAACAAGAAATGGAAATTATCCACTTCCCAGGAAAAGGAGCGCTTAAAGTATTTTGCTTCCCTCCTCGGGTAGGTCACTCTCTGGGGTACTATGAGATGGCCAAGGAGCTGGATGGGCTTTGCGAGGTGTACGGGATGGAATTTATCGGCGACCGTTTCCAGGGTCAAGATATGTTGGATCGATACATCGATGCCATCGTAGATATTCAAGCAGAGGGTCCATATATATTCTTGGGATACTCACTTGGAGGAAATCTTGCCTTTGAGGTAGCTAAAGCCATGGAAAGCCGAGGTTACCATGTTGGGGACATTATTATGGTAGATGCTATGAGAAAGATGTCCAAGGATGAATCGACACCTGAGGAGCTTGAAGAGATTGTCGAGACGGTGCTGGACAGCATTAGGGAGCAGTACAAAGCATTCCTGGCCGATCCAGCCGACAGGGAGCGAGTCATGGACAAAATGTTGGTTTACTCCAGCTACCGCGATGAGCTTATTAACGCAGGTGAAGTTCATGCGAATATCCATGCTATGATTGCAGAGGATGATAGTGTTGGTCCGGATACATCATTAGATAAATTGTTATGGCAACAGGCAACACTTGGCCAATACAAAGAATACGGGGTCATCGGAACGCACGATGTGCTGCTTGATTCCGGTTTTGTTGGGGAGAATGCTAAAGTACTGAGACAGATACTTGGTAAAATTGCAGAAGCCTCATCTAAAAACAAGCCTATTTTGTCTTAATATCAATCAACCAGAATAGTAGTGGGCAACAAAGACGCCCGGGTTCCTTTATAAAGGAGGGACCCGGGCGTCCTTTTTATTTTATGAAATCCGCAACATGCAGAGAGTAGTGCCCTTAATGATCAGTGTTTGTTTTAGCAATGGTTGACCGAGAATAATGGATATTGGAGATGAGATCACGGATGACTTGAATGACGAGCTCAGGTTGATCATGGATAATCATATGTTCGCTCTTTTTGGCGACAATAAGCTTGCTGTTGTTAGAGATGTGGAGCATCTCGCGCTGCCCGATTTGCCAGCTTTGTTCGATCTGATCATTTCCACGCTTACTTATACCGAACTGAGTCAAATTTTGCTGAATGCCTCGGGCAATTACGCGTACAGGGAGGTTGCCCAAATGCTGGCCGCGTATGGCATCTTCGGTAGTGCTCGCCAGATCACCCTCCTCGGCAACAGAGCGAAAGTACTTGGGGGAAGCAACAATGTTCACGAAAGATTTTCTATCTCGATACTCCACCCGACCGTTTAGCATTAAGTTGGGGAACAGACGAAAAGCCCCCGATCTTTCTAGGAGAATGGATATGAGCGGCGAGGGATTAACCTTAGGCCGTTCTTTGGCATAGATCTTATTTGTCCGCCGGGCATCATTCTCAGGCCTAGCATCCACCAGAACCAATCCTGCGACTTCGTCTCTGTACGTCTGTGCATAGAGTCTTGAGTACATCCCCCCGAGGGAATGGCCTACAAGGATATATGGAGCTTGGATGTCTGCATTTTTTAGAGCGGTATGAAGCTCCCGAACGATGTTTTCGCCGGTACGTGGAGTATTTGCCTCTTCGCTCCATGCATAGCCTGCCCGATCATAGGATACAACGGTGGCAAAGGATGATAGCTTCTCGGGAATATCTCTCCAAGAAAGGCTACTTTCCCCGCTCCCTGATTCAAGCACTATCGTTGGAGAGCCGGCACCCATTTTATGAATATGGAGACGATAACCTCCAGCGTCGACCATTCTCCCCAGAGGAGGATGTTGCGACTTATCATGTTTGGATGCAATCCACTCATACACAAATCCAGAGATAACGACAAGCAGTAAGCAAGAGATAACCCAAAACACAACTTTCGTCCAGGTCAGCCTTCGTTGTTTCATATAACATCTACTCCTCTATAAGGTCATTATTCAATTCACAAAATCTATTTCATATGAGGTAAAATTGCTTTGGTGTGGTTGGGCCATGATGAACTTTCATGTAAACATTAAGTTGGAGTTCTGTAGTATCTACCTATTCACTATTAAAGGCTGGGGGGAATGGCGCGGGCGTTCCTTATCATTTATACCCATCCTTTGTTTGTCAAATCATCAATATTAAAGAAAAAATGAATATACAATCTAGTAACCATTTGAACAAAAGCCTAGGGCCCAGCTACAAACATATAGGTGTGAAAACAATTTAATAAAAAAGCTTGCATTTAAAAATTCAGAATGATATACTCTAATTCCGGCCAAGAAGACATAGTGGTTGCGAGCGAGAGATACAAAAAAACGTTTTAAAAAATGCTTGCAAAGTTGGTTTGGAAGTGATATGATATAAGAGTTGATGAGGCGATGAGTTGATTCAACGAAAGAAATGTTTGATCTTTGAAAACTGAACAACGAGTGAGTAAATTGATTTTGTTTGCAAAATCAAACAAAGAGATATTTTATCTCGTCAGTTTCAAAATGAGCTAATCGCTCTTTCTATAACCAACTTTGGTTGGTCTTTAATGGAGAGTTTGATCCTGGCTCAGGACGAACGCTGGCGGCGTGCCTAATACATGCAAGTCGAGCGGGGTTAATTAGAAGCTTGCTTCTAATTAACCTAGCGGCGGACGGGTGAGTAACAC
>NZ_JAKWFI010000012.1:0-92552 GCF_029522175.1 Paenibacillus sp. P2(2022)
GTCGAGGGCTTATCCTAAGATAAGACGCAAGGAAGTTTCGGATCCAGTTTTCAGGGTGTAACCTTGAAAGTATGTAGAAGTACATACGACAAGCGTATGGCGATTCATTCACACAATCTGTGATGAAGCGAATAACCTTACGGAAGAATTTACACTGTAAATTCATGTTTGGTGGCGATAGCGGAGGGGTTCCACACGTACCCATCCCGAACACGACCGTTAAGCCCTCCAGCGCCGATGGTACTTGGACCGCAGGGTCCTGGGAGAGTAGGACGTTGCCAAGCAACAAGTAAAGAGGACCATGATCTTACTGAGATCATGGTCCTCTTTTGTATAACCGATTTATTTATCGGTCACCTGAACGGCTCATGCCATGCCTTTGGTTAGAAGTACTACAATACTCTGGTTGCTCCTTGTACAGTACTGCCTGACGTGCTGTTTCAACTGAGATCCAGTATTAACTGTAGGATGTTAATCTATTTCAACCTGTTCTGCCTGGAGGGCACTTAAGGCTTGAAGTTTACGGGTAATTTCCTTTTGCCACTTTGTATCTCCGACTTGTACGGCAAGATTGAGAAGATCCAAATAATCATCGATATGCAGGGAGGTTTTACTAAAAGCTTCTTTCACTGCGGTCCTGCCTCCTTTAAAGTCTATGTGTATTTATCATTTAATAATGATAATCATTATCAAATAAAGATCTTATTCATATTATGCCTGTCTTCTAGATAAATTGCAAGTTATGATATGAATGAATTTTGAAGCACGCAAATGAGGGCTTAAAAAAACAAACCCTTCTCCTTAAGTTCACGCATTGTTCACGTCTTTTCTATGTAACATAATGAAAAGAACAAGCGGGCATTGAGTGTCCACCGACTAGGAGGATAAATTGCGCAATGCTTCAACCAGAGGAGGAAAAGGAACATGAGCAGAGTAAAAATGAAAGCGTTTGCCGTTGTGGCGGCGGGCGCCTTGGCATTGACGCTGGCAGCTTGTAATAACGGACAGAGCGCAAGTCCGGGAAATTCAGGGGAAAAGGGTGGAGGCAATGTAATGAAGGATGTGACGATTACCTTTCAAAACATCAATCCTGATCCGAGCACCCCTTCATACAAAATGATAAAGCAGATTGTAAGTCAATACGAGCAGAATCATCCTCATGTCAAAATTGAATTGGATTCGCTAAATACAGATCAGCAAAAGCTCAAGCTGAAAACACAAGCAGCAGCGAAGGAAGTACCGGATATTACGATTGTAAATCCGGCTGCACAGATGAAGCCATTCGTAGATGCCGGGCTACTGGCACCATTAAATGATGTAGCTGATAAAGAGGGGTTAAAAGATACGTTTCAGGATGGCCTTCTTAACTACTATAGCTTCGATGATAAGCTTTACGCTTTTCCGGATGGTAACAATATAGAAGTGGTCTTTTACAATAAAGAACTGTTCGAGCAGGCGGGAATTCAAAAGTTGCCGACCACCTTTGATGAGCTGATAACAACGGTGAAGACACTGAAGGCAAAGGGAATTACTCCAATTGCTATTGGGGAAAAGGATTCATGGACCGGTTCCCTCCTTTTTATGAATATTCTGTTGCGTACAAATGAAGGACCAAACTTCCTCAATGATGTGCTGGATGGCAAAAAGACGTTTAACGACCCGGCTTTTGTGGAAGCTGTGGATGCATTTCAGGAATTAGTGCAGGCCGGGGCTTTCCCGGATGGAGCTACATCTATTGACTATAATGCAGGCGGTAATATTTTTAAAACAGGGAAAGCTGCGATGTATATTATGGGCACCTGGGAAACAGGTTCTATTGATGCCTCCCCAGTAGCGGGTAAGGTCGGAGCGCTTCAATTTCCTACGGTGAATGGCAAAGGGAATGTGAATGAGTATGTCATTGCGCCGGGTAGCGCGTTTGCGGTATCTGCGAATAGTGAACATTTACAGGAGACGAAGGACTTTCTGCACTATTTTATTACAGAGATGCCCAAGATTCAGTTTGATCTGAAGAATGCAATTGGCAGCGGTCAGAAAATGAAAGGCGATCTGAAGGAAGCGGGTTATTCCGAGTTAGCCATTAGTCTCAATGAGCTGTTCAAAAATGTAAAAGGAGGGGACCTTGCTTTTGATAATACGATGAATCCGGCTATTGCACAGGCGCATCTAAGTAGCATTCAAAACCTGTTTGTACAACAAGAAGACTCTGCGCAAGTTGCGAAGGAACATCAGAACACTTTTGAAGCGAATAAATAATTGAGAATTTTGCAAACATCCAATAGGTGACTTCCAATGAAGAATGTATAGATCGAAATGGCCTAGTTCGTCTAGATATTGCACTTTGGAGCGACTGGAATCGAATTTTACGAAATCCTGGAGTAGCAGACTTGAGGGGAGGGAGCGAAAGTTCCCTTCCCTGATTCGGAATCACATATGGCTAAGCATTCCCAGAAAGATGCTCCGAATCAACACAAAGGAGATTAGAGCATGAATGTACTGAAGGTGCCGGCACGCACGATTGCCGTTTTCGTGCTGCCCTGCCTGTTGCTGTATACCTGTATGGTATTTGTTCCGATTTTGGTATCTGTGTATTGCGGGTTGCTGGATTGGAACGGGATTGCAGAGGCGAAGTTTGTGGGGCTGACTAATTTTAAGCGTATTTTTACGGCCGATCCAGTGTTCTGGCCGTCCGTGAAGCGAACGATGATGTTCGCTGTATTTTCCATGCTGGAAATTCCGCTCTGTCTGCTGCTGGCCATTTTACTCAATCGTTATGTGCGTAAGGCAAATACACTGGTAACGATGTATTTTCTGCCGGTCATTCTATCGGTGGTTATTATTGGCCAGTTGTGGAAAACGATCTATAATCCGGCCTCGATGGGTGGGATGTTGAATGGTATATTGATGGCGGTCGGACTGGAAAGCTGGACACGCTCTTGGCTGACAGAACCGCAGATAGCAATGTATGCTCTATATTTTGTATCGTTGTGGCAATATTTTGGCTACCATTTGCTTATCCAGTTTACTGGGGTACAAAACATACCCAATGAGCTGTATGAAGCAGCTAAAATTGATGGAGCAGAAGGATTCAAAGCAGACCGTTACATTACGTTGCCACTCATTGTGCCTATTTTCAAAATATCTATTGTATTAGCCTTTATCGGGTCCTTGCAATCGTTTGATTTGATCTGGGTGATGACGGGGGGAGGACCAGCCCATGCGACGGATACAGTATCCACGTATATGTACAATATGTCCTTTTTATCTATGAAATACGGGTATGGCAGTGCATTGGCTTCGTTTCTCGTAGTAATCTGCTTGTCATTTACAATTGTGATAAATTTTGTTTTCAAACGAATCGGAAATAAGGTAAGCTAAAGGGGATGGGACTGTTGAACGCTTTGAAAAAAATGGGGGTTTTCTCCCTGTTGGCCGTCTTAGTGGTCACCCAGCTGTATCCACTCTTTTGGCTGCTGACCTATTCGTTGAAGACGAATGAAGAGATATTAAGTTCAAGCTTCTTTGCACTCCCTCAAGTGCCCCAGTGGCACAACTACCAGGAAGCCTATGAATCAGGGAGCTACTTGCGTTATTTAGGAAACAGTGTGCTGGTGACCGGGGTTACAATGATGTTTGTCATTGTATTAAGCTCGATGACTGCTTATGCAATTACACGTTTTCGCTGGCGTTTCGGGGCTGTTGTGCTGACATTGTTTTTGGTCGGGATGATGATTCCCATGCAAGCTACACTGCTACCGCTGATGGTGATGTTTAAAAACGTCCATATTCTGAATACGTATTTCTCGCTGATTTTACCCTACATTGCTTTTCAGACACCGATTGCGGTCTTCATCCTATCCGGCTTTATGCGGTCCATTCCCCACGAAATTGAAGAATCCGCCTACATTGACGGAGCGAGCATCTATCGTATCTTCCGCAGTGTAATCTTACCCATCTCGATTCCGCCTATCATGACAGTGTGTATTTTAACTTTCATTAACATCTGGAATGAATACATTATGGCTGCCACCTTTATCTCGTCCGAAAAGCTAAAAACTCTCCCTTTCGGCGTATATACGTTCGTCAGCCAGTATTCTGTGAACTACGGCAATATTGGTGCTTTTTTAGTCATGGGAGCCTTACCGGTCATTATTATTTATTTTGTCCTGTCCGAAAAAATCACCAAGGGCATGGTTGCAGGAGCGGTTAAAGGATAGGCGGCCGATGCGAAAGGAGCGCACAGAGGTATGATGCGCCGTTTTCAATCCATTCAATACCGCTTGTTTGTTCTGTTCCTATTGAGCATGTCCAGCATTGTGCTGGCGGTCAGTCTATTATTTTACAACCGTACTACGGTGCAGTTCCATGATAAGATCAGTGAGCTTGCGCGTAAAAATGTATCTCAGACGGCAGGATTGTTCGAATTGCTACTCGACAGCTATAACAGTCTCTCCAAGTCGATCAGCAACAATATGGATTTGGTTCGTCTGCTGACGACAGATCATGGTGATTTACCTGCTGTCAATTACATCAACGAACGTACGATTACGAATATCCTTGGAGCCATCTACTATTCGCGCGAGGATCTAATCGGCATTCATGTCATCACAGACACAGGCAAGGTATACAATTATGGGAATTATATGAATGTCATTGATACTCATTACGAGCATACGGAATGGTACAGGGAAATTCGAAGGTCGGCAGGCAAAATTGCATGGCTGGGTGTTTATCCTCACTCTGTCATCGACCAAGTGGAAACCAGGCCTGTGTTTGCATTTGGACGGCAGCTCTATGATCTGGATGAACACAAGCCGATTGGTATTGTTCTATTTGAGGCTGAACCGCGTTCAATATTGTCCGCTCTCCACAATTTACGGCTGAGCACTAATAGTCAGGTCTATCTGTTGGGCCATGAAAATCGAATTGTATCGGCTACTTCTTCTGATCCACCACCAGATTTGCGAAATCTAGAGCCACAGGTCCCGGAGGAGGATGTAATTGTAGATCGGAATAATGAGAAAGTTGTAATCGCTTCCAAACTTCCGTTTGCCGATTGGTCGGTGATTAGTGTGACACCCAGCGAGGATCTAAATGTGGAACTGGCTCAAACTCAAAGGTACTTATTTATCGTGGCACCTATACTCATTATGGTATCGGCGCTAATTGCGTCTATCGTCTCCAGGGGCATCTCCCTTCCGCTCAAACGAGTTATTCGGGAAATGAAACGGGTAGAGACAGGCAATTTCCGCCACACGGTAAACATCGAATCCTATGAAGAAATCAACCAGTTGGCTACCTCTTTCAACCATATGGTAAGGCAGATTGCAGAACTGATTGAGTTGGTGCGTATATCATCGGTCAGCGAGAAAAATGCGGAGCTACACGCTCTGCAGACGCAGGTTAATCCACATTTTCTGTACAATACGCTGGATATGATCTATTGGATGCTGGATGAAAAGGGGCAGGATCAGCTCGGTGAGGTGGTTCTCTCCTTATCCCATATGTTCCGTTACAGCAGTCACTGGGAAGAGGGAGCCGATGTGAGCCTTCGGGAAGAAGTAGAGCAGGTCGGTCACTACCTCACCATTATCCAGGCTCGGCTGGAGGGCAGGGTATCTGTTGACGTCCACATTGAAGAACGATGGCTGGATATCCGTGTACCTAAAATGACCTTACAGCCGTTGATTGAAAATGCGGTGAAACATGGGCTGGAGCCTCTTCATGCAGATACAGGTGGCACACTGCTCGTCAGAGCGGAGGAGTATGGCGGTGTATTGAGCCTGCACATCATCGACAACGGTGTAGGGATGGAATATGAACGATGGGGGGTGGTCCAGGTCGCTTTGGCAGAACCCGGCAAACAGGCGGGCAGCGGGCAGGCGGGAGGCATCGGCCTGCAAAACCTAAATTTACGGCTACGGCACATGTTCGGAGAAGAGTACGGCCTACGGATCTCCAGCGCACCAGGGGCCGGAACGACAGTCACTGTAAGTGTGCCTCTGCCACAGAAGGAGGAGAAACATGAATATTCTGATAGCTGACGATGAGAATATGATTCGACAGGGGATTCGGCGTACTATTGGCCAAGCACTACCAACCTGCGGCATTCATCTCGCTGCTTCCACCGAGGAAGCAGCAGGCATTCTGGCGGAGCATCCTGTAGATATTGTATTGACCGATATCCTCATGCCCGGTATGGATGGTCTGGAATTCATGCGCATTTCCAAGCGAAAGCATCCTCATCTGCAGTGGGTTGTCATTTCGGCCCATTCCGACTTCCAATATGCGCAAAGGGCAGTAAAGCTGGGTGCCAAAGACTACCTGTTAAAACCAATCGGTAAAAAGAAGCTACTGGAATGCATTGAAATGTTAGCAGCCGAAGCGCTTGTGGCCTCGCAACAGGCGAACGAGGGCAGGCTTCTTAAATCCAATATGGTTTATTTGCGTGAAGCTGTTTTCCAGCGTTATGCGCTCGGACTGGATACGGGTAAGCTGGATATACAGCCTTTCGTCGAAAATTATCCAGAATTCCATCTTTTTATGGTTCGCATGGAACCTGATCACAAGCAGACGCATTTGGAGCATTTTATGATTGAAAATGTACTGTCCGAGCTCATTGAGGCTGGAGGCAGTGGCTTTGTCGTTAGTCTAGACCGCCATAGTCTGCTGGGGATTGCAAGATTAAGGGATGAAGCAGAGGCTGCACGGCTAGAGACGTTGCTTGAATCCCATTTGAAGCGTTATGTCAGAGTGCCTCTGCAAATTACACGTTCAGGTGTTCACCACAATTTCTCATCCATACCTGAAGAGGTAGCGCGACTAAGACGAACACCAGAGGAGATTGCAGCCGCAGCAGCGGATACAGGAGAATGCCTCCGCAAGGGTATGCATACGGTTGATGTAGCATTGCAATATATTCGGGCACACTTTACAGAGGAGCTGTCACTGGAAAAAGTGGCCTCAATCGTATTTTTAAATCCGGTGTATTTCAGCCAGTTATTCAAGCAAAAGACGGGACAAGGCTATAAGGATTACGTTATTTCATTGCGTATGGAAGAGGCAAAGCGACTGCTAAATGATCCTCATCTGCGGCTGGCTGATATTTCCGAGCGGATTGGATATCAAGATATGAGGCATTTTACACAGGTATTTCGGCGCAAATGTGGAATGACTCCGACTGAGTATCGGCATCAAGGAGTTAAATAAGTTGGTATCAACGACCGAATGAAGGAAGTTCATACAGCATCAGACTGTTTCAGGAGTAGAGCGGTAGAGCATCTACTCGGGAACAGTCTTTTTCGTGTCTCCAGCTTGTAGAATTTCAACAAATTTGCGAGCTGCATTGGATAAATAACGATCCTTGCGCCATACGACGGCAGGCTGTGTGAAAGGGAATGGCTCCTTAATGGAGAGTGTGCGAAATCTGTCCCCGTATTCTTGTCCCAAGCCAGCGTCTGGAATAATGGTAATTCCCATGCCTGTGGAAACGAGCGAGAGAATGGTCGATATTTCTGGACAGTCCAGTACCACGCGCGGAATAAGATGGTGTTCCTGAAATTTGCGGATGACGGTTTCGTATAGTCCGTGTCCTTCTGTTCGGCGTCCCAACAAGAGGTCATAGCTGGCAGCTTCCTGTAATGTAATTTCCCCACTGGGATGGCGATCTGCCCATTCACACGGAAGAACCGCAACAAAAGAAACGCCCTCCAGTTCAATCGTATGGTACGATTTGTCGTCTACCGGAAGCAGCAGCAGGGCCAGATCGACTTTATTTTGATGCAGCAGCTCTTCCAGATGATGTGTGTCTCCGTGTCCTATTTTAACGTATACCTCTGGATAAACCTGATGAAAGTGACTGAGTTGTTCAGTAATCAGAGACATACAGGCGGATGACGTGCCTATGGCAAGTGTGCCGGTTACTCTGTTTTCAAACTCCCCAATTTCTCTACAGGTGTCCTCCATTTCAGCCAATAATCGTTTGGCGCGTGTATACAGTGTATATCCGGCCTCGGTAACTTCCCACTTCTTTCCTTCACGGTAAATCAGCTTTACACCAAGCTCGTCCTCCATATTTTTGAGTTGTTGACTCAGTGGAGGCTGGGCCATGTTGAGCGTTCTGGCGGCCTTGGTGATTTGCCCTTCCTCCACGATGACGCAAAAGTATTGCAGATGCTTCAAGTCCACTGGGGATTCCTCCTCATTTCTAAACAACGCTTCAATTTAAATACTTTTAAAGTATGCATTACATATATTATATATATTTTTCGTGTGCAGGGAACGGGCGTATAATTTTTGACAGTAATGCATGGGTGAACATAAAACGATGGGATGGAAGGAGGGGACATATGAAGAAAATCATTGTAGGAATATCGGGAGCGACAGGGTCAATCTTTGGTATCCGTATATTGCAAAAATTACGGGAGGCTGGAGTCCAAAGCCATCTGGTGCTATCCCCGTGGGCTATTGCCAACATTCCCTATGAGACAGGCTACACGGTGAAGGATGTGGAGGCAATGGCGGATGCAGTCTACTCGTATAAGGATCAGGCCGCACGTATTTCTAGCGGCTCCTTCCGGGTAGATGGTATGGTCGTCGCTCCTTGCAGTATGAAGACTCTTGCCTCTATTCGTATCGGTATGGCGGACAACCTGCTTACCCGATCAGCGGATGTGATACTGAAGGAGCGAAAGAAGCTGCTGCTCATGACCAGAGAAACACCATTAAGCAGTATCCATCTGGAAAATATGCTGGAGCTGTCACGTATGGGCGTGATGATCCTGCCGCCGATGCCTGCCTTTTATAATCATCCTGCAAGTATCGAGGAATTAGTGGATCATATTGTTTTTCGCGCATTGGATCAGTTCGGTATTGTCACAACCGCAGCCAAACGCTGGGATGGGATGAAGCAGAATGACTCCAGGCTGCACCAGAATTGAGAAATCGAAAGACGAAGGAGAATGAATGATGGCTTATAAAGACTTTCGCGATTTTCTACACACCTTGGAAAAGGAGGGACAATTACTCACGATCAGCGATGAGGTAAAGCCGGAGCCGGACCTCGCAGCAGCTAACAGAGCATTAAACAATCTTGGAGATAAGACGCCTGCTCTCTTTTTCAACAACATCTATGGATATACGGATGCTCGTATTGCAATGAATGTGATGGGCTCCTGGCCCAATCATGCCCTCATGATGGGAATGCCCAAAAATACGCCGCTCAAGGAGCAGTTTTTTGAATTTGCCAGACGCTATGAACAATTTCCGGTGCCCGTGAAGCGGGAAGAAGCCGCTCCTTTTCATGAAGTCGAAATTACGGAGAATATTAATTTGTTTGATATTTTGCCGTTGTTTCGTTTGAATCAGGGGGACGGAGGGTTTTATTTGGATAAAGCAATTCTAATTTCACGCGATCTGGATGACCCGGACACCTACGGTAAGCAAAATGTCGGCTTATACCGGATGCAGGTGAAAGGCAAGAACCGTTTGGGCATCCAGCCTGTACCACAGCATGATATTGCGATCCATATCCGTCAGGCTGAGGAGCGTGGCGAAAATCTGAAGGTGGCTATTGCCCTCGGATGTGAGCCTGTGATTACAACGGCTGCTTCTACGCCGCTGCTGTACGATCAATCCGAATATGAGATGGCGGGCGCCATTCAGGGCGAGCCTTATCGTGTGGTCAAAGCGAAGGATGCAGATCTGGATCTGCCTTGGGGAGCCGAGGTCATTTTGGAAGGCGAAGTGTTAGCAGGTGAACGTGAGTATGAAGGTCCATTCGGTGAATTCACAGGTCACTATTCTGGCGGTCGCGCGATGCCAGTCATTCAGATTAATCGTGTATATCACCGCAAACAGCCTATCTTTGAGCATCTGTACATCGGGATGCCTTGGACGGAAACGGATTATATGATCGGTGTGAATACAAGTGTACCGTTGTTTCAGCAGCTTAAGGATGCTTTTCCTAATGAAATCGTAGCTGTTAATGCCATGTATACGCATGGGCTGGTCGCTATTATTTCCACGAAAACCCGGTATGGCGGCTTCGCGAAGGCTGTGGGAATGCGTGCGTTAACGACTCCGCATGGATTGGGGTATTGCAAGCTGGTGATTGTGGTGGACGAGGAGGTCGATCCGTTCAATCTGCCGCAAGTCATGTGGGCTTTATCCACCAAGCTTCATCCAAAGCATGATGCTGTCATTGTTCCTGGCTTGTCTATTTTACCGCTTGACCCCGGCTCTGATCCGGCAGGTATGACGCACAAAATGATACTGGATGCGACGACCCCTGTAGCACCGGATATTAGAGGCCATTACTCGCAGCCGCTCGATTCCCCGCTGGGTGTAGCGGAATGGGAGAAAAAGTTGAGCCAAATGCTTCGCTAAATATTTTTAAAAACAAAGAAAATTTAAAGGAGTGCTGACAGATGCATATTTGTCCCCGTTGTGAGTCCAATCGTTCAGAAGTCGTTTCCCATTCGCCGGTTAAAGGTGCCTGGGAGGTTTTGTTATGCCCTGTATGCCTGTTCACATGGCGAACCTCAGAACCGGATAGCATTACTGATCCAGCAAAGTATAAATCGGCGTTCAAGGTAAACCCCCAAGATATTCCGGATGCTGCTCATGTTCCTCCTATTCCAGAGCGGATATAGGGTCGTTCGTAAGTAGCCGTAATTTATGGTATTTTGAAGTTATAGGCCAAATGTAAAGGGGATTATACTTCATGCAGACGCCAAGGATCGGTAAGGAACTGTTCACGCTGCTGAACGGCAAGGAGTTGGAGCACAAGCAACAGGAAGCAATGATGCTGTTGACGGTTACGGAAGATCAGTGGCCGCACATAGCGATGATTAGTGTGGGTGAGATTGTAGCGCTGGACGAGGAAAATCTGCGTCTGGCACTGTGGCCCGGTACGACCACGACGGGCAACATAATCCGTACGGGGAAGGCGACGCTCGCGGTCTTCACCGGCGGGCAGGCGCATTATGTGCGGTTGTCGCTGGAACATCTGTCCGCTTTGCGTGATGCCAAGCATGTGCGTGAGCGATTTGCGGCACAGGTTTTCGCAGCTAGAGAGGATTCGGCCCAATATGCGGATATCTTGACAGGTGTCACAATTCGCCTGAAGGAGCCGGAATCGGTGATCAATCGCTGGAAAGAGACGGTGGCAGAGTTGTTGGTATAAAGCTATCTGATGATGACAAATCATCTTTGTATTTACCAAGTTTACCGTTAAAATAGATGCAAGGGAATAAGCGCTTACAAGGAGTCAGGTTGAGCTTGTTGGAACAGGAATTAGAGCGTGAGGGGAAGCTTGTTTCTTTTGAAGGAAAATAGGAGGGATGAAAATGTCTCGTTTTGACAAGGTAGATCAGCTATTGCAACAATTCTTAGCGAATGGACCGGCAGGGTGTGGTTGTGCCATTGCACAAAATGGCCAAGTGTTGTATGAAGGATATCATGGATATGCTGATGTGGAAACTCGGAAACCGATTACTGAAGATACCGTGTATCGCTTGTTTTCCATGACAAAGGTTGTTGTATGTGCGGCTGCCCTTATGCTTTACGAACGCGGACAATTTTTATTGAATGAGCCTTTGTGTGAATATTTACCTGAGTATCGCGATTCGTATGTATTCAAAACTGCTCCTAACGGATACACCTACGTTGACAAGGCGGATAATCCCATTTTAATTAAGCATATATTCAATATGAGTGCGGGGCTTCCTTATGCTTCCGAGTTTTCAGAAACAGGAAAAGCTATGCACAAGGTCATTACAGCTTTAAAGGAAAAGCAAGGGAAATATGACCTGCGTACAGAAATTAAAGCGCTTTCTAAAGTTCCGCTTGCATTTGAACCGGGAACACGATGGTTATACGGATATGGACATGATCTTGTTGCAGGTCTAATTGAAGTCATTTCAGGTAAATCATTAGGACAATTTTTGAAGGATGAAATCTTTGATCCACTTGGAATGAACAATACAGGTTACCGTTATCGTGGAGATATTGAATCGCGGATGGCCTCCATGTATCAACGGACAGACGCCGGAAAACTTGAAAAAATTGAAGGTTTCTTGGATGAACATCATCAGCCAGATGCTATATATGAAGGTGGAGGCGCAGGCTTATATTCGACAGTCAAAGAATACCTGACATTTTCACAAATGTTGTCAAATGGCGGCATGGTAGACGGTGTGAGGCTATTGGGGAGAAAAACCATTGATTTAATGCGCACAAATCATCTGAGTACAGCCCAACTATCGGATTTCACCAATTCATACCATACAGGTTATGGCTATGGACTGGGCGTGCGTACGTTAATGGATAAAGCGGCTGGTCATGCAAACAGCTCGATTGGGGAATTTGGCTGGACGGGAATGGCAGGCACATGGGTTTCTATAGATCCGAGCGAACAGTTCTCCGTCGTTTATATGCATCAGCTTGATCCCAATATGGAAGAGTATCACCATTTGAGAATACGTGCAGCAGCTTATAGCTGTTTGTAAAAGTAAGGGTATATTTAACGATTTGATCTTCGGTAATACCGATTCTAGTTAATAAGGACCAAATTTTCTTTAAAGTCTAAACTATTCTTTTCCATATGACGACATAAAACGTAGGTGTAGGGATTTTGCGAAATCCTCAATTTTTAGCATTGAAATGGGAGGGAATTAGATTTTGAAGAATAGATGGTCCGGATTTCTGGCGTTGGTCATCCTGATTTCAAGTTTTACATCATATGCAGGGTTTGCATCTGCAGCAGATGCGGTGCTTTCCAAGATTGTCCTTTCCTCTAACGAGGTAACTTTGCAGCAGGGAGATACGGCTGCGCTGACGGCTACGGCTGTTTTTAGCGATGGGACGACCTCGAATGTAACCGTAAGCACGGATTGGAAAAGTGATAATACAGCTATCGCTACAGTGTATAACGGTACGGTTTCAGCCAAAGCTGAAGGGGAAGCGACCGTGGTAGCGACCTATAAAGAGAAGGTACAATCGGTTCAGGTACATGTTACGAAAAAGGTTAAGGCGCTGACATCCAATGTACAAAGCCTGAACTTACGTTCGAGCGGCACAGGACAGATTGATTTGACAGCGACTTATAGTGATAATACGACAGCTCAGGTTTCAGGTGATGCGACCTGGACCTCGGATAACCAAAAGGTAGCGACTGTAGTCAACGGATTGGTTACTGCTCAGGGAGCAGGTACAGCTAATATTAAGGCTGTTTATGGTCAACAGACTGTAACGATTGCTGTACAGGTAGAGCAGGTTAAACGTCTCGATGTCAGTTCATCAGAGGTTTCTCTTTTGTTGAAGGATACAGAGAAGGTTAAATTGACAGCAACGTTCCCGGATGGATCGGTACAGGACGTGACAGAGTCTGCTGAGTGGAGCTCCAGCAATGCAGCTGTGGCAGATGTACTGAAAGGCACTATTACCGGCTATAGCGCGGGTAAGGCGACGATCACAGGTAAATATGGCACGATGTCCGCTACGATTGCGGTGGATGTAGATCAGACGAATAAGCTGAAAGCCAGCGAAACCAATATTTTTCTCCGTTTGGATGAATCTAAAAAAATTCAGGTATCTGCTGTCTACCCGGATGGAACAGTAACGGATATCACAGATAAAGCTACTTGGGCATCAAGCGATGAAAAAGTTGCAACGGTGAATAAAGGAACGATTATGGCCATTGGAGCGGGTTCAGCTACAGTGTCTGCTAAGTATGGAGATAAGACAGTTTCGATCAAGACAGATGTCGAAACCTCTAGATTTCTGGATTTGAGCGAGGACAAGCTGAGCTTGAACGCCAAGGAATCCAAAAAGCTCAAGCTGACTGCAACGTACGTAACAGGTACGGAAGAAGATATCACAAGTAAGGCAGAGTGGAAATCCAGCAATGAAGATATCGCTTTTGTCAGCGCGGGGGAAGTCACAGGTTATAAAACAGGTGAGGCTACGATCACAGCTTCTTATGGCGGCAAAACAGCTACAGCTACAGTATCCGTAAATGTGCCTGGTGATCTGTCTTTGTCTTCCAAAACGGCAACGATTGATATTAATGAGGACTATACTGCAACTCTGACGGCTACTTATGCGGATGGACGCAAGGAAGACGTGACACAGGATGCGGAGTGGGCTTCAAGCGCGGAAGATATTGCTTCTGTGTCCAAAGGAACGATTACGGGTAAAGCAGCCGGTAAAGCGGTTATTACAGCGACCTATAACGGCAAAAAACTGACAATAAACGTACAAGTGGGTCTTGTGGACCGTCTGGAAACAGACTCGCGTGTAATTGCGCTTGGTGCTCAGGAAACAAAGCAGCTGAAAATAACAGGCGTTAAGAGTGGTGGCACAAAAACAGACGTAACCAAGGACGCCACTTGGACTACTAGTAATGTAAAAGTAGTTGAAGTTAGCGAAGGTTTGATTAAAGCGAATGCAAGCGGTAAGGCAACGGTCACTGCTTCATATGGCAAGCAAACCATTACGTTTACGGTAGAAGTGGACGTAGCGCAAAAGATTGAAGCGGATGCCATTGCGTTATCACTAAAATCCGGGGATCAAAAAACGATTGCGATTGTAGTTAAATCCAGTGATGGCAAAGAAAAGGATGTTACAACCCAAGCTGAATGGAAAACGTCCAACTATAAGGTAGCCACCGTCAAAAAGGGTCAGGTTACCGCGGTCAGCTACGGTAAGGCTAACATTCAGGCGAAGTTTGGCGGTAAGGTGATCAGCGTACCTGTTGATGTTGATACGCTTAAATACCTGCAAACGGACGAAGTCGCCTTGACTTTGAAGGCAGGGCAGCTGGCCAAAGTTACGGCTACAGCCACGTATAAGGATGAGTCGGAGAAGGATGTTTCCAAACCTGCTGTCTGGTCCTCGTCCAGAATTATTGTTGCGACCGTCAAAGACGGCAACATTAAGGCACAGGGCAAGGGCAAAGCTGTAATTACAGTGAAATATGCAGGTAAAATGACGAAGGTACAGGTAACCGTTCAGTAATCTGTTAAAATGAAAAGAAAAAGAGCAAGCATACGTCTAGAGACGATATGCTTGCTCTTTTATTTTTTAAAGCTTAGAAGCTACGATTTATTCTTCTTGGTTGATGTGTTGCGTGTCAGTGATTCGGTCAAACGCTTGCCAGTGGGTGTCTGGGCCAAGCCGCCTTTGGCGGTCTCGCGGTGCTTCGACGGCATCGCGCTGCCGACTTCAAGCATTACGTCAATGACTTCGTCAGACGGAATGGCGCTGCGCACACCCGCCAAAGCCATATCCGCTGCGGCAAGTGCGGTCACGGCTCCCAGCCCGTTGCGCACGATGCACGGAATCTCGACGAGTCCGGCGACGGGGTCGCAAATCAGACCGAGCGTGTTCTTGAGCGCTAGGCCTACGGCGTGAACGGCCTGCTCAGGTGTGCCGCCGCGTAGCTCGACCATAGCTCCAGCGGCCATCCCGATGGCTGAGCCAATCTCAGCCTGACAGCCTCCCTCCGCGCCGGAAATGAAGGAATTGTTGGCGATGACGTAGCCAATGGCTCCGGCTGCGAACAAGCCGTGCACCATATGCTCATCATCCCAGCCGAACCGCTCCTGCGCACTAATGAACACACCGGGGATGACTCCACAAGAGCCAGCAGTGGGCGTAGCCACAATACGCCCCATGGACGCATTAACCTCCGACACGGAGAGCGCATAAGCCATGGCGAGTGCGGAGGCGTCGCCGGAGCAGGTTTCCCCTGCCCGCAGATACTCGGCCAGACGCTTGCCGTCACCGCCTGTTAATCCACTGCGGGATACGGTGTCTTGTGTCTGACCACGATGAACGGCCTCCTTCATGACTTCATAATAATCAGACATTTGGCGGAAGATTTCTTCTTCCGTTGTATTCGTCTCTTGTACCTGCTCTTGAATCATCAGGCGGCCAATCGTGGTGGATTCCTCCGCGCATATGGCGCTGATTTCATGCAGATGGCTAAATCGCATCAGATTCAGCTCCTTTTTTCAAATTAATCATTTTAATTTCGTACATATGTGGTAAGGATCGTAGTTTTGCGATCAGTTCAGCCGTAGGAGGACTGTCCGTTTCGATGGCGGTAAGTGCTTCACCATCTCGGCCTTTGCGATCCACATGCATATAGGCAATGTTAATGTCGGCAGCGCCGAGTGCTGAAGTCACCGCACCTAATGTGCCGGGCTTATCCGAGTGAAGAAGCACCAACGTAGCCAGCTCCCCGGTCAGGTTGACTCGGAATTCGTTGAGCTGCTGGACATGGATGCTGCCGCCGCCGATGGAGGAACCCAGCAGTGTGCGCTGATCCTCACCCTTCCACAGTTCAAAACGGACGGTATTTGGATGGGGCGCGGGTAGTCCGCTGACGGCAAACTCCACGGCCATTCCAGCCTGCTCCGCCCATTGCTCGGCATCTGGAATTCGGTGGTCGTCTGTATCGTAATTGAGCAGGCCTGCGATGAGTGCTAGGTCTGTACCGTGTCCTTTGTAGGTGTCGGCGAAGGAGCCGTACAGTGTCATGCGGGCACGGTCCGGCTGCATCCCGAGCCAGTGACGGGCAACGCGTGCAAGCCGCACCGCGCCTGCAGTGTGTGAACTGGAAGGTCCGGTCATGGCCGGACCGATAATGGAAAATACATCTTTGAAACGCATGGTGTGGCCCCCTGTATGTTCTAGTACCATAGTATATGGTATTTCCGCGTTTGTGCGCAGCTATGACGGTTCCTAATGCTGACGTACAATGTGAGCGCAAAAAAGGACAGGATAAGGAAGTTTCCCTTATCTCTGTCCTCGTTACCTGAGAGTTTCGTGCGGTGTCCTTACCGCCTTACCCCTTGGGTGGCTTGCGCTCTCTCCAGAGTTGCGTCAGATGACGATACATGGACCTGAGAGATTATCCGCCAGCCGGGTGCTGGCGGCTTGCTCCTTCGGTGCCGCCAGCGTGTAAGCTCCTGGACAGACTCTCCCGTCATCTTCATTCGCGTATACCGTTCTACATATCTTTCTTAGCGTAATGTATGCCGTGCTCGGTGTCAATCGCAGGTTTCAATTTTTACATAAACAGGCGAGTTTCCGATAAAAAAGATTAAAATTTACATATTTATGGATGAAATCAGGAAGGAATTAGAAGATTGACAGCTAATCTGATAGAGGACAAGTACATTTATGGAATTATAGGAGGGATATTGACGTATGGTAAAAGGCTTGCGGTTCACAGGTTCACGCTTGAAAGGGGTGCTGCATCTAGCAGCGATCGTATCGCTGTTGATTGGGATCCTCGTTCCATTCGGTCAGGTCAAGGCAGAGGGAGCATTGACAGTAGACGAAGCACTTCAGCGCCAAGGCAGTGGAGGTGCAGTGACGGTGGAAGGCTACATCGTCGGACATGCTACCGGATCGAAAACAGCTAATTTTTCTGCTCCGTTTGCGAATGATTTTAACGTACTGATTGCCGACCAGGCCAATGAACGTTTCACGTCTAATCTATTGGATGTGCAGCTGACATCTGCGTACAGAGGGCAATTTGGGTTAACAGGTCATCCTGAGCTGGTCGGCAGCAAAATTCGCGTGACAGGTACGCTTGGTGCCTACAATAATTTTGGTGGAGTAAAAAGTCCAAGCGCTGTGGAACTGGTGAGTGGAAGCGAGCCGGGGGAACCAGGTGAACCTGGCGAACCTGGCGAACCTGAACCTGGCAACCCGGGTCAACCCAGTACTACACTGCCGGATGGAAAAGGCAAAAAGGTGCTGTTCGATAATACGCACGCACAGACGGCTGGTGCAGCAGATTGGGTCATTGAAGGCGCCTTCTCCGACTTTGCCAATGGATTGCGTAATGTAGGCTTTACTGTGGATCAATTGAACCGCCCTATTCCTTTTACTTATGGAGAACAGGCCATAACCTATGATAAGCTGCGCCAATATGATGTGTTCATCATCGGTGAAGCGAATGTGGCCTTTAAGGCATCCGAGCAGGCTGCCCTGCTGCAATATGTGAATAACGGGGGAAGTGTCTTCTTCATCTCCGACCATTATAATGCCGACCGTAACAAAAACCGTTGGGATTCCTCCGAGGTTATGAATGGCTACCGTCGTGGAGCCTATACTAATCCGGCCAAAGGCATGACTGCAGAAGAAGCTGCATCGCCGGCGATGCAAGGATTAACAAGCTCCGATTGGCTGGCGACCAACTTTGGTGTTCGTTTCCGTTATAATGCGCTTGGCGATGTAAATGCTACGGACATCGTAGCCGCAGATCAATCCTTCGGCATTACCAAGGGTGTACGCTCGATTGCCATGCATGCGGGATCTACGCTGGCTATTATTGATCCTACCAAAGCCAAAGGAATTGCCTATATCCCGACAGGTACAAAAAAATGGGGCAATGCAGTAGACCAAGGAGTCTATAACGGCGGAGGCCGTGCGGAAGGTCCTTATGCTGCGATCTCCAAGGTGGGTCAAGGCAAGGCAGCATTTATCGGTGATTCTTCCCCTGTAGAAGATGCTACTCCGAAATATGCACGTGAGGAAAACGGACAGTCGAAAAAGACATATGATGGTTTTAAGGAAGTAGACGATGCCACCTTCCTAGTGCAAACGGTTCAATGGCTTGCGTGGAAGCAGGACTACACGAAATTATCCGATGTGGCAGGTTTAACGCTGGATCAACCGACGAAGCTGCTGCCGTTTGAAGAGCCTGCGGCTTCCACAGAACCGCAACCGGAGCCTTGGTCTGCTCCAGCAGCAGGCTACAAATGGTACGATCCAAGAACGTTCAAGCCGGGCTCCTATGGAGCGGCTTCATAATAAACGCAAAAAATAATTCAGTGTGAGTGGTTGGGTGCTAGTTAGCCGTTTGGTCCTCTGTAGGGGATCAAACGGCTTTTTTGTGATGAAAATTAACCTGTGGTTGGTTATTTTATTACATTTTGTGCCAGGAAGGTCGCGCTACGGCTGGATCATTGATTTTTTAAATGATGTTGATAGCATAATCTTAATTGATATATCCATATACTGGTGATAGGATGTATTCAAATTATTCCGACAAAAACGGTATGTAATGTTTGTGGAAGGTTTTAACATCAAACATGGTGAGAATAAGCAGGACAAGACCATGGAGAATGGAGGAAACGCGCGCATTGAATATCGAGCCTGTGTTGGAGATTAAAGGATTATCCGTATCTTTTCGTATCAACGATCAATACCACCCGGCAGTCGATCATCTGGATCTGACGGTCAACCCCAATGAAGTGCTGGCTGTAGTCGGAGAATCCGGTTGTGGCAAAAGCGCGCTGGCGCTTTCCATCCCACAATTGCATGACATGGAGCGGACACGTGTCGAAGGAAAGGTTCTTTTTAAAGGCACGGATCTGATCCGTCTCTCCTCAGGGCAAATGAATAAAATCCGCGGAGCGGGCATTGGCATGATCTTTCAGGACCCGCTGACAGCACTGAACCCGTTAATGAGCATTGGCAAGCAGATCGAGGAAAATCTCGATTATCATACGTCCCTATCTACGAAGCAAAAAAGGGAACGTGTACTGGAGCTACTGGAAAGCGTGGATATACCCAACCCCGTACGTGTGTATGAACAGTATCCACATGAACTTTCAGGAGGGATGCGCCAGCGTGTGATGATCGCGATTGCCATAGCTTGCCGACCCTCACTTATTATTGCAGATGAGCCGACGACTGCGCTCGATGTAACCATTCAATCGCAAATTCTTGACTTGCTCAAACAGCTTCAACAGGAGACTGGAAGCGGAATTATTCTGATTACGCACGATCTTGGCGTTGTGGCCGAAGTAGCTGACCGTGTGGTGGTCATGTATGCCGGAGAAACCGTGGAAAGCGCTGATGTTTTTGAATTATTCCGGCATCCACAGCATCCGTATACGCGTTCCTTGCTAGCCTCCATGCCGGGATCGCATACCAAGGGAGAATCGCTGCATGTCATTGGTGGCATTGTTCCCTCATTGCAAGATATTCCTCGCAATAGCTGTCGCTTTGCTTCGCGTATTCCCTGGATTCAGCAGAGAATGCATGAAGACCATCCCCGATTAAAAGAAATTTCTCCCGGCCATTGGGTCCGCTGTACATGTTACCAGCATTTTCATTTTGAAGACGAAACAAAGGGAGAGGCTGCTCATGGCACTACTGGAGCTAAATGATTTGAAGGTTCATTATCCGGTGCGCGGTGGTTTTTTCCAGCGTGTTGTTGATCAGGTAAAAGCAGTGGATGGCGTGTCGATCAGCATAGAGGCAGGCCAAACATATGGGCTAGTGGGAGAATCCGGCTGCGGAAAAACGACGACAGGCAGGACGATTATCGGCCTGAATAAGCTGACGAGCGGACAGATTCTTTTTAATGGAAAGGACCTTGCGGCTTTGAGTCGGAATAACCGCCATCCGCTGCGTAGAGACATTCAGATGATTTTTCAGGACCCCTATTCTTCGCTTAACCCGCGCAAGCGCGTATTGGATGTCATTGCTGAACCGCTGCGGAACTTTGAAAGGCTGAGTAATGAGGAAGAGCGTCGAAAAGTGCAGATGCTGCTGGAAAAGGTCGGCTTGAACGCTGATGCGGCCTACAAATATCCGCATGAATTTTCCGGAGGCCAGCGGCAACGAATCGGGATTGCGCGTGCGCTGACATTAAATCCAAAACTGATTATTGCTGATGAACCGGTATCGGCGCTAGATGTTTCTGTGCAGGCACAGGTGCTTAATTTTATGAAGGATGTGCAGCGAGAGTTCAAATTGACGTATTTGTTCATTAGTCATGACCTGGGTATTATCCGCCATATGTGTGACCAAATCGGCATCATGTACCGAGGTCGCTTAGTGGAACAGGGAAGCGAGCAGGACATTTATGAGCGTCCACAGCATTTGTATACCCAGCGGCTTATTGCCACCATTCCCAGTATTGATCCTGCGAAGCGGCTAGAAAATGCTCGAAAAAGGCAGAAGCTTTTATCCTCTTACAAGTCAGAGCTGCCCAAACATTTAGATGCGAGTGGAAAGCCGTTTGCACTAAAATCAGTAAGTCCATCCCATCAAGTCGCGCTACCTTAAGGGAGGTACAGAATATGTGGAAGTTTACAATGCGCCGGCTGCTGGTTATGATCCCTCAACTTTTTGCACTGAGTGTGCTTATATTTTTCCTAGCTAAGGCTATGCCAGGGGATGCCCTGACAGGGCTCATCACTTCAACACCCAATCTGAATCCGGCTGCACTGGAAGAACAGCGGCAAAAACTGGGACTCAATGACCCGGTGTGGGTGCAATATGGGAACTGGCTTGTCCAGCTTGCTCATGGGGATCTGGGTAAATCTTATGTACATAAAATTAGCGTTACCGATTTGATTGGCAGTCGTTTGGGGAACACGTTCTTTCTGGGTGTAGTGATTCTGGTTCTGACGTATCTGATCGCCATTCCGCTGGGAGTACTCAGTGGTCGGTATCAGCATAGTCTGCTGGATAAAACCGTGGTGGGGTATACCTATCTCAGCTTTGCAACACCTCTGTTTATACTCGCGTTGCTGCTGCTGTACGTGTTTGGATTCAGACTTGGCTGGTTTCCAACCAGCGGCAGTGTGGATGTAGGTGTTGAACCGGGGACATGGTCATATTACGTGAATAAATCGTATCATCTCATACTACCGGCGGTTACAGGCGCATTGCTCAGTACGACGGCTACAATTCAATATTTGCGCAATGAGGTCATTGACACACGTCTGAAGGATTTTGTGAAAACAGCACGTTCCAAGGGGGTACCCGAAGGAAAGATCTATTCCCGTCATATTTTCAAGAACTCTTTATTACCCATTGCTGCTTTTTTGGGCTACGACCTGACGGGTGTGATTGCCGGCAACATTTTCCTGGAATCTATTTTTGGTTATCCGGGATTGGGCCAGTTGTTTCTTCAGTCTATCACCCAACGGGACTTTTCAGTCGTGAACGCGCTGGTCATGATCTCCGGCTTCTTGGCACTATTAGGAACCCTTTTATCTGATGTCATCCTGAGCAAGGTCGATCCACGCATTCGAATTGAATAGCGAACAAGTCTAGAGAAAAGGAGGGGTTATGGTGTCTATGCAGGTGGAGGAGGTCTTCTCGCCGGAAATCATTCGTAAATCACCATCCAGTTGGTCTGTACTGCGTCGTGAGCTGGTACGTGACAAAATGGCCTTGATTTCCATTGGATTTGTGGCTCTGTTCTTGATTTTTATATATGCCTCTGTCCTGTTTGTCAATCAGGATGTAGTCACGACGGTCGATTTGGGCGCGATCCGCGAAGCTCCCGGCTCAGTGCACTGGCTGGGTACGGACCGAGCGGGCAGGGATATATTCGGCCAGTTGGTCATTGGGGCCCGCAATTCCTTTACCATTGGCTTTACGATTACTTTGTTATCCGCCGCCATTGGCTTGACGCTGGGCTTACTGGCTGGGTTTTATGGAGGAATGGTCGATAACATCATCATGCGAATCATTGATTTTATCCTAGTGCTTCCATTCTTGATGCTGGTTATCGTATTTGTCAGCATTGTGCCCAAAAGTGGCATAGGGTCCTTTATTTTCATTATGACTGCCTTTTTGTGGATTGGAAAAGCGCGCCTGATCCGGGCCAAGGTACTGTCGGAGCGGGAGCTGGACTACGTGCAGGCTTCCAAAACCCTTGGCACACCCAATTGGAAGATCATCTGGTTGGGTGTGCTGCCCAATCTCAGCTCTGTTGTGATTGTTAATCTAACGCTCAGTCTTGCAGGAAATATCGGGATTGAGACCGGGCTGTCCTATCTCGGCTTTGGCTTGCCAGAATCAACTCCAAGCTTGGGTACACTAGTGAGTTATGCCAATGACCCGGATGTATTGCAGAACAGCTGGTGGATGTGGTTGCCTGCCTCACTGCTTATATTAGTGCTGATGCTGGCGATTAATTTTATCGGTCAGGCGCTCAAACGTGCCACGGATGCCAGACAACGATTGGGTTAAACCGAAGTTCAAGGATAAGGACAACGACAAGGAGGGGTTTACAATGATTAAAAGCTGGAAAAAAGGAATTTTGCCTGTTCTATCTGCCATTTTGGTGCTTTCTTTGGTCGCATGCAGCGGCTCGCCTTCCACTTCGAGTGGAGTAAAATCGTCTGACGGTACAGGTGGGTCAGGGTCCGACAACAAGCAGGTGAATACGACTGCGCTGGCAAAGGCGGTCAAGAACGATAAACCCCCGATTAAGGGCGGCATCATCAATTATGCACTCGTGTCCGACACCCCTTTTGAAGGTATTCTGAATCCTGTATTTTATGATGGAAATCCGGATTTTGAAGTCTTCCAGTTTTTCTACCCTTCCATGTTTTCGATTGATTCCAATCTGAATATTGACGATAAAGGAGCGGCGACGATTTCCTTTTCCGCAGACAATAAGGCGGTGACTGTCAAAATTGATCCCAAACTGAACTGGACAGATGGTAATCCCGTAACGGCAGAGGACTATGCCTTTTCCTATGAAGTGATCGGTAACAAAGACTACGAAGGTCCGCGTTATGATAGTTTTATGACCAACATTGTAGGGATGGAAGATTATCACGCCGGCAAGGCCAAAAACATTTCTGGCATCAAGGTGCTGAATGAGAAAGAGGTTACCATTCATTTTAAGGAACCTAATCCTTCGGTAAAGTCGGGACTCTGGTCCACACCACTGGAGAAGAAGGTATTTCAGAACATTCCTGTGAAGGACATGGCCGGATCTGATCCTGTCCGTAAACATCCGATTGGCTATGGGCCATTCAAAATTAAATCTATGGTCACAGGTGAATCTGTAGAATTCGTCAAAAATGAAGATTATTTCCGCGGTGCGCCCAAGTTGGATGGCCTTCATCTGAAGGTGGTGAATCCGAATGTCATTACCGAGGCGTTGAAAAGTGGAGAAATCGACTGGGCCAGCTATCCGACCACCCGTTACAATGAGGCCAGTAATCCGAAAAATGTACAGTTTCTCGGTCAGGAGGAATTGTCTTATAGCTATGTAGGCTTTAAGCTGGGCAAATTCGATCAGGCCAAGAGTCTGAATATCATGGACCCGAACGCCAAGCTGGCGAACAAGTCATTACGTCAGGCCCTTGGCTACGCGCTGAATAATGAGCAGGTTGGCAAGCAGCTCTATCATGGGCTTCGGACTCCTGCGACATCCCTGATCCCGCCCGCCTTCAAGGGATACCATGATGTGAATGCGAAGGGCATTGCGTATGATCCAGACAAGGCGAAAAAGCTGCTGGACGAGGCAGGATATGTGGATACCAATGGAGATGGATACCGTGAGGACCCTAAAGGTAAGGAACTGGTGCTCCATTATGCAGCAATGAGCGGGGATGCGACAGCTGAATCGCTGGCGAAGTTTTATTTGCAAAATTGGAAGGATGTCGGGCTTCATGTCGAGCTGGTGGACGGTCGTCTGCTTGAGTTCAATTCTTTCTATGACCGTGTGCAGAAGGATGACCCTGGCATTGATATTTTTGGCGGCGCATGGAGTACGGGTACAGATGTAGACCCTAGTGGGCTGTATGGACGCGGAGCCAGCTTTAACTACTCGCGCTTTACCAGTGAAGAGAATGATAAGCTGTTGCAGGAAGGGGTGTCTGTGAAAGCCTTTGACGACAATTATCGTAAAGATATATACAACCAGTGGCAGGCGTATATGAGCGAGGAGGCGCCCATTGTACCGACGTTATTCCGTTATTCGCTGGAGGCAGTGAATAATCGGGTAGCCAATTACGATATTACCCGTGGTAAGGAGTACGATGCAGACGCGTTTGCGAATATTACGTTGACTTCGGAAAAAGCAGAAGTAGGTCAATAATCTAAAAAAAGCGCAATAACCTGCGAAGAAGCGCGAACCGGAATGATCCGATCTCGCGCTTCTTTTGACCTGTTCATGCAAACATTCTTGGATTTTCGAAGGGAGAGAAGGAAGACGGAAATACGTCAGCTTCAATACTTCATAGCCGTATGCGAGGAACTGCATTTTACGAAGGCTTCGGAAAAGATCGGTATCTCTCAACCCACACTTAGCTTACAAATTAAGGCGCTGGAGGAGGAACTGGGCATGACGCTCTTTGACCGCGCAGGCAAGAAAATTAAAATGACAGATGCCGGTAAACTGCTGCTACAACACAGTGCCCATGCGCTCAAGGGATTACAGCAAGCAAAGGCATCCATTGAGGAGCTGCGTACCGAGCAACGCGGAAGTTTACGGATTGGTATCGCATTACCTGAGCTGGAGGAGCCTTTGCAAAAGATGCTTGCCCATTTTCATCGGTCATTTCCTAAAATCAGCTTGCACATCTGCCCATTCTTTGATGTAACAGAACAGCTGCTGGATAACCGTGTGGATGTTGGCATCACCCTACACTCGGGTACAGATGAAAGGCTTGTCCGGCTTCCTCTTCGCACAGAGAACTACTGTCTTATTGTCCCGGTAAACCATGCATTTTCCAACCGTTCTTCCATTATGCTGGACGAATTGAGGCATGTCCCCTGGGCGATGCAGCCAGAATGCCATCCCGGCAGGAAGCTGATTGAGAAATGCTTTCGTGATCGCGGGTATCCCTTTGCAACCGTCTTGGAAACCAATTCTATAGCTTCAATCCTGCGCTGGGTGCAGGAGGGACTTGCCGTAACCTTACAGACGAAGTCCCTTGCAGCCGAACTGGATCGTTCGCATTTTTGCACGGTGCCTATTTTGCGTGGTGCGCCTCAAGGTCAGCTAGAGTTGATTTATCGAGCTGACCGTTACCAGGGAGAAGCAGTGAAACGATTGATAGATAAGATACAAGCTGTGCTGACAGAGCGCTCCAACTAATGGCAACCGTGATGAGTATCACAAGCCTTAATGTGTACGAACCTCCAACCTGCGTGCAATCAGTGACATACTGTAATTAACGGCAAAGTACAGGAAAGCAGCGAACAGCAGAGCTGGAATGACAAAGGATTGATTTTGCCCACCGACGATCTGAATGTTATGCGTCAGCTCCGGCAAACTGATAATGACAGCCAGTGACGTATCCTTAAATAGGGAAATGAACTGGCTGACAATCGGGGGCACCATGCGACGAAGCGCTTGGGGCAGAATGATATGCCATAAGGTTTGAGAATAGCTTAGACCGGAGGAACGTGCGGCTTCCACCTGTCCTTTATGGACCGAATTCAGACCACTGCGCACAATCTCGGCGATCATGGCTCCCTCGAAGATTGACAGTCCTGTAATGGCTGCCCACTTGAGGGAAATTGAAAATCCGATGGATGGCAAAACCATGCCGATGAAGAAAATAATGAGCAATAAGGGCAGATTGCGAATCAGATCAATGATAAAGGCTGCAACCTGTGAGAGCACAGGTAAGCGGGTATAGCGCAGAATGCCGAATACGATACCAAGAGCGAAGCTGAATATGATAGAGTAAATGGCAACTTCCAGCGTGAGCAGGAAGCCCTCCAGTATAAAACGCACATTAGGCCATACAAACAATCCGCTGAAATCCATACGGGCTTCCCTCCTTAGGATGTTTTGGACAGGCGTCGCTCCATATAGAGTACAAGAAAGCTGAGCGGAACCGTCAATATAAGATACAGCAGTGCCGTGATCGCATAGACTGTGATGGGCAGGAAGGTATCCGAGTTAATGAGATCCGAGTAATACATGAGATCCAGTCCGGCCACAATGGCCAGCACGGAAGAGTTTTTGACCAGATTGATGAATTGGTTGCCGATTGCAGGCAGTACAATTTTGATGGCTTGCGGTAAAATAATGCTGATCATCGTCTGGTTGTAATTCAACCCGGAGGATCTTGCCGCTTCAAATTGTCCTTTGGGTACAGATTGAATGCCGGCACGTATAGCTTCTGCAATGAAAGAGGCTGTGTACACAGTCAATCCAAGCGTTCCAGATACAAAGCCATCCAAGGGGATGCCCAAAGTGGGAAGACCGAGATAAAAAAACAGTACGACAATCAGCAATGGAATATTGCGGATGACCTCTACATAGACAGTACCGATCCAGTTTAGCCATTTAAAAGGCGCAATTCGGAAGATGGCAATGATAGCGCCCAGAATAAAGCTTCCGATCAAGGCAATAACACTAGCTTGAACGGTATGAAGCAAGCCCTCTCTAAAACGGTCGCCATGATCGAGAAGTACGTTGATATCAAAAGTAAGCATCTACGGGTATACCTCCTTATCCAGAGCTAAGAAAGGAAGGAGCACGCAATCGCGGCTCCTTCACAAGATCATTATTCGGGTTTAACCCCAAGCCATTGCTCATGCAGCTTATCGTATTCACCATTGCTTTTCAGTTCCTTGATCGTATCATTAATGGCTTGCAGCAGTTCGGTTTGTCCCTTCTTCACTGCGATACCGTAAGGTTCCTCTGTGAAGTTCCCGCCTACTAGGGTATAATTCGGATCTTGCTGCTGCATGCCAAGCAGAATAGAGTTATCGGTCGTCAGCGCTTGCCCTTTACCTGCCTTGAGGGCGTTGAAGGCATCCTGATAGTTTTCAAACTCTAAAATCGTTGCTTTGGGCGCTTTTTCGCGGATATTTTTTGCGGAGGTAGAGCCTTTAACAGCGAGTACCTTGGTATCGGGAGTCAGGGACTCCAGACCTGTGATCGGGCTTCCCTTTTTCACAAGCAGGGATTGCCCTGCATTAAAGTAGACATCGCTGAAATCGACCTGTTTTTTGCGTTCATCCGAAATGGTCATCGTGGCGATAATAGCGTCGATGTCCCCATTTTGCAGTAAGGTGATTCGTGTTTTGGACGTGACTTCCTTGAGCTCAAGCTTGGTTTCATCACCAAAAATATGCTTGGCTACAGCCTTGGCGATGTCGATATCAAAGCCCTCGACCTTCCCGCTAGCCGGGTCTTTTAGTCCGAACAACTTGGTATCGTACTTCACCCCAATGACCAGCTTGCCACGCTGTTTGATGGCTTCCAGCCCGTTGGAAGCTGCTGCCTCATTTCCTGGCGTTGTTGCTTCTTGCTTGCCTCCACAGCCTGCCAAGACGAGCAGACAGGATAATGCAACCAGCACCAAAGTACTCCACTGAAATCTTTTTCTCATCAAGATGATCCCCTTTCGATTTTTATTCCATTAATAGTCTGTTTAATGATGAATCAGACGGCTCAGGAACAGGCGAGCCCGTTCTTCACCCGGATTCTGAAAAAACTCAGCAGGTTGGCTGTCTTCCAGGATCTGTCCTTTGTCCATAAAAATCACGCGGTCTGCCACTTCACGGGCAAAGCCCATTTCATGAGTGACGATGACCATCGTGATGCCCTGATGGGCAAGCGAGCGCATGACATCCAGCACCTCTCCGATGGTTTCGGGGTCCAGGGCTGAAGTAGGCTCGTCAAACAGCATAATTTTCGGATTCATGGCGAGTCCACGGGCGATTGCCACCCGCTGCTGCTGTCCACCGGACAATTGGGCGGGGTAGCTCTGTGCCTTTTCCTCGATTCCGACACGCTTCAGATAGGTGAGGGCTGTTTGAATAGCTTCTTCTTTCGGGATGCCCAGTACCTTCATCGGTGCCAGTACAATGTTCTCAATCACCTTTTTGTGGGGATACAGATTGAAATGTTGGAATACCATCCCGATATTGCGACGGAAGGCGTTAATATCAATCTTTTTGTCATGCACAGGGACATCGTTAACGATTAGCTCCCCATCGGATATCGTTTCCAGACGATTGATGCAGCGAAGCAGGGTGCTTTTACCTGAGCCGGAGGGACCGATGATGACAACGACCTCGCCCTCCTTAATCTGAAGATTGATGTCTTTAAGTACATGAAAGTGACCGTAATGCTTGTTGACATTGCGAAAATGGATCAGAGAGCTCACCCCTTTTTTGACTTGAATACATCGCTTAGTAGACGACTGACATGATTAAGCTCTATTAGAATTTCAAAATTTCTCTCATGATACTATAAGCTTACAATAAAAAACAAGATTTTATGTCAATAAACTTTACGTGAAATATGTTTTTGAATGTATTTTTACTAGTTTACTGTTATTTATATGATGAAAACGAGTATGAATCCACAAATTTAATGTTATTAAATCTGACATAGTTTGTTGACCTTCGACATGCAGAGGGAGAAACGTGACAAAAGCAGCGCTATGTTTTACAGTAGGGGAGAAGGAATTTAGGGTAAAGGAAGGATAGACAATGACGAAAGCTATTTCACCGCTAGTCACGGCATTGGGCATGGAGCCCCATCCAGAAGGCGGCTGGTACAAAGAGATGTGGAAGGCCAATTTTCAAATTCCGAAGCCTGTACTGCCGGATGTGTATTCCGGTCCGCGCTTTGCAGCTTCGTCTACGTATTTCTTGCTGCATCCGGGTGAGTTCTCCGAGTGGCATGTGGTCCATTCTGATGAGCTGTGGCTATACCATAGCGGAAGTCCTATAGAGCTAAAATTGGGTGGAAGCGGAGAAGAACCTGGCGAAGAAACGGTCATTATCGTTGGTGCAGATGTGGAGGCAGGACAACATCCACAAGCACTCGTACCAGGAACAGTATGGCAAACGGCACGTCCGCTGGGGGATGAGCCTGTGCTGGTAACCTGTGTTGTTGCACCAGGATTCCACTTTGATGATTTCAAGCTGATTGCCAAGAATTCAACTGAAGCATGATGTGAACTATGGCGGGTGTATTTCTGTAAACGAGCAGGAATAGCCCGCCTGATTTATTTTATCCATAGGAATGGGCGATTTAGCTAGGTTTAGGTGCTTAACTTGGCTTGAACAATGAGACGATGGGTGGGATTCACGAGAGGGTCGCATGTAATTAGCGTGAGCAGCTTATGGTTTTTGAAGCTTTTCAGAACAGACACGTCCATTGGATCGACTACCTTTATGCTGTAAACTTTATACATATACTGGCTACCTTGAGCGTTAACAATAATTTTATCTCCAATCTTCAGTTCATGAAGACGATTAAATAAACGTCCGGGAGTACGGGCTCGATGAGCAGCAATAGCAGCATTCCCCACTTGTCCCAGCTTTCCCGTTTCCGGCATATGTACTGCCGCATATTTCATGTTTTTCCTCGTTGCGCCTTCCAACACAGGGAGCTTTAAAGCAATACGACTTATGCTAATAGTGGCTATAGGAGTTTGTTCATTAACGCTGGCATTGGGAGCGGGGGATGGAAAGGTATGTTGCCGTGCCTCACTAACCGGAGCTTCCGCTACCCGAGTGGACAAGCGAGCATAGCTGTCTGCAAGACTAGAAGGCAATACCGAATTGCTTTTTTCTAGTGATAACTCCGCTGCTTGTAACAGCTTGTGTTGTTCTCGTTCCTCATTCCATTCGGTCGCTTTAGGAAACAAAATAAAGAGTAAGCCCAACCCAATAAACAGATAGGAAAGTTTACGCAGATTCAGCAACCTCATCTCCCCTAAGCAATGTACGGATGATACATACTTTGAAAAAAATGCCCCATTTCCGTCTCATTCCAACCGGGAATGAGACGGAAGATCAGGGCAGGTAGATTGCATTTATTTTTGGTTTGTCCGTCTAAATTTCAAAAATACGCCGCTTATAATCATGGCAATGCCTGCCAAATAAAACGGAACGGGGCTACTTTCACCTGTTTGGGGCAACTGATGCACTGCAGGTGGCTCCTCCGGCTCTTTCTCCGGATCATGGAGACGGATTTTAGGTTTGGGCTCGTCGTTCGGCTCCACTGGAGGAGACGGATCTTGATGAGGCATGACGGCTGGTGGTTCAGGCAGTGCTTTGGGTTCCTCCCGGGCTGCTGGTGGCGGTGTGGGTGCGGGTTCCTTCTGTGGAGGGACAATGCCTTCCGGAGGCCTTGGCAGTGACGGAGGAACGGTTATAGATGGTGTCACGGGCACCTCGGGATCTTTATCATGTTTTTTTCCGGAGCCTCCCGCTGGGGGAGACGGCTCTGGGTGGGTAGGTGTGCCTGGGTCTACAGGTGTTTCGGGTTCGTTTTTCTTTTCTTTACGATTGGTGATCACAACCTTCTTTATGCCAGAGCTTTGTTGGAGTGCTGCGTCTATTCTGATCTCAAGTTTACCCTCTGTTATTTCATACCCCTCCGGTGCTGCCAATTCTTCCAAAATGTAATCGTCATGAAGCAAGGAGGAAAAGATGATTTTGCCTTCCGCATTGGTCGTTTGTATAAGCGGTGCTCTTTTTTGTCCCTTATCATAGAGCGCAAACCGGGCGCCAGGCAGTACCCTGTTGGGAGCATCCTGATCTACCTTGGTCAGCTCAAGGGTTTCGGTTACGCCCCCACCAGAACCGGAGCCGGAAGACGTTCGTACGATGATTTCCTGACTGGTTTCCCGCAGTTCTGTCGTCAAACGATCTCCTGCAAAAGCAACCTTGTTGCTCACCTTAGCTTTATCCTCAGCATGAATGAACGATTGATATTCAAGAATAAAAGCAGTGGAAATATCCTTGGCAAAAGTAAGCTCAAAAGTTTGCTGGCCCTGAGTGTCTGTCTTGATGTGAAGCCAGTAATCTCGGTTTTTGATTAATTCGGTGCCCTTGGTGGTATTTCCATTGGCAGCCATGATTGCAGAGTATAAATGAAAGGAATCTTCAATTAAGATTTGGTTGTTGCTAGGCTGATCGACTATTTTAGCGTTGGACACATGTGATTGTCCTTCATTGATACGAATGCTCCAGTCGATCTTATTTCCATTTTGTGCGCCGGCCTTAGACACATATTCCCCGCCATGAGGTACCGTAACTTGGGCTGCCCAATCGGAGACGGTTTTTTGTCCATCCAGTAGAAGAGCGCGATTATGAATTTCCTTTTCAATCAATTCTCCTTCCAATGAAGCTTGAAAGGTAATCCAGTACGGAGTCTGTATCGGCTTCTTGAACTGGATACGCAATTCATTACCATTTTGCTCAGTGGGGAGGATCGTCGTATATTGATCTGCCGGGATTTCAGCCCCTTTTTGTACGCCATCCCACCATCCCAGCAAGGTCATATCGTATACTTTTACGGAGCCAGGCAGTAACCTCTGACCTTGCAATAAGACATCTCTCACTTCCGCATGATTCAGGATCTTGCGATTATAGTTGGCTTTAATATCCCAGGTAATGAGTTTGGAGCTCGCATCATAGCTTCCTTGCTTGGCCCCGTTCCGTTGTGTCATAAAGTCCGGCCAGATCGGGCATTCCACCTCATGCGACGATGTTTCACCATTTTCATACTGATAATCTATAAAGGATTTGTTGCGAAATTCGGGCTTCGTCGTATCTGTTTTCCAATCATTGTTGTAGAGAGTTGAATATTTGATCGTATAAGCTTTCTGAATCGTTTTATGAAAAATAAGTGTAAACCCTTGTTTATAGTCCGCTGATCGTGGAACTAGCTCATAATCCATGGGCGCGAGTAGTTCCGTTGTACCGTCAACACTTTGAATTTTCAGGGTGTCGGGCAACAAGGCGAGGCCCCCATTAGGGAACACATCCTTAATGACAATATTTTTCATGGTGTATGAGTCTGTATTAATGGTGATCACCCAAGGTATGACTTTCGTGTTGTAATTGGGAGTGTCATACATTTTAGTCATAACTCCGCTTGTGATTTCCGTCGATATGATCTTCTGGGTTCCATCTGTGGTGATGATGTTTGTAATTTTTTCATCTTCATAGACGCGGCCTCTAGCCTGGGTCTGATATCGGATGGTATAGGCTGAATCTACGTCGAAGTTGAATTGAAGTTTGAAGCCGTTACGGTCGGGATAGTCAACCGGGATGACGGTGTACGCCCACGATGGAAGCTCCTCCAGTGTATTTCCCTTAAATACTTTCAAAGAACCGGGCAGCAATTTTTGAGTTTTGTTGAAATGATCAATTAAAAGGGCTTTGGCTTCGGGGATTTTTGTCTCGCCAAAGTTATATCTTATGGCCCACGAGAGTGTTTGTGTGGCATGATCATACTTTTCAACTTTTTTGGACAAAAATTCACCACGCTCCACCTGAACTGTAGCGGTGGCAGCAACGTTATCTATCGCATCCCCTGAAAGCGTCGCTGTGTTGGAAAAGCGAGTTTCGTTGCCAGTAATGCGGGTGGAGTATTGGATCTGATAGGCAGTGCTAATGCTAGCATCTTGAAAACGAATTGCAAATCCGGTCCCGGCTTGATCCGATTCAATGGCGTATTTACTCGCATTCACTAGGTCTTTGACAACGGTCGTGCCATCGATATTGACTTGCAGATGATAGAGTCGGATAGAGCCTCTCACGAGTTCCAGTCCTGAAGGAGTTGGATCGGTAATGAGGGCGTGTTTAACGGTGTTTAGCTGTTTGTTCACATCAATGGCCCAGTCGATCTGGTGGGTGCCATTTATTTTTCCTTGCTTGCTTAAAGTTGGCCCTGACTGGGGTTTCACATTTACGATGACCGTTTGAACCCCGCCTTTAATTGGAATCGCAATGATGACTTCTGTGCTGCCTTTCACCGTTTCTTTTGTGAATTCGGTTTTAATTTGCAGTTTGCCGCTGATATGGGAATGGTTCTCTACATATTGGTTAAAGGTCATGATGACCTTACCCTGACGATCTACTGTAAAGAACCCCACGGTCCCGTCTGTAGTCACTAGCGGAGATGAGATATCAGTGTAGATGACAAACTGTTCTGGTAAGTGAAAGGTGAAGGTATCCCCTGCTTTATAAGCATCGTCAGGAAGCTCCCATTCATAGCCAAGTTGGATGGCTGATCCAATGTCGAACGTACTACCTGGATTATATACCGCATCAATGACACGTCCGGCTTCGTCCGTTAGAATCAACTTCGTTAGTATACTCTGGGGAGCTGCTTCCTTTTGAGACTTTGAATGAGCTGCTCCTTGCACGGAAGGGACAGTGTTTGGCGGAACCTCCTTAGGGGGTTCAGGGTTTGGGACCGCATATACAGCATCCGTAACGGTTGTAGGATCGGATACAGCACTGTGCGGCAGTTCAGGGGCAGGAGGATCTGCGTAAGCCAGTGTGGTGCTGAAAAAGCTTTGGACAATGAGCAATAAGGCAATAATCATGACATTTATTTTGGTTCCCATGCTCCAAGTGATTCTCCTATTCATCGTAATATGGAAAGCTTCGGCGATTATGTTGTGTTATATTGTTTTCCTTCCCTCCTCCTAGTTCGAAATTAGTATATTCAGCATGCTAGGTTGACATGACTACCCCAACAGAAAAAACCTTGATCATAGTGATCAAGGTTTTTTCTTCGAGAGAGGTATAGCAATTTTGTGATGGAGCTATGTAAAAAGGCATAATAAAAAGCTCGTTCACCTGGTAACTGGCTGCCATCCGAGTAGGAAGGCCCTATAGTTTTGCGTCACTGTCTTTCGACAGCTTTGCCATTAGCTTGAATAGCTTGTGCGTCTATCGTCTATCAAACGGAGTACAGGAGACCTCCTATTTACAATTTGGAGCGGTTTCCCCATTTTTTACGGAAGGAATGAGGTGTTTCCCCTACATGTTCCTTGAATAGGTTGATAAAATGGCTCGTATTGGGAATCCCAACGTACCTTGCGATATCCACAATGGATATGTCACTGGTTTTAAGCCATCCCTGAGCGGCTGTGATCCGGACATTAATGAGATAATCAATTGGAGAAAATCCAATCTGTTTTTTGAAATTTTTAGCAAGATTAAATTTGTTTAGGTTGAACATGTCTGCCAGCGAGTCCAGCGTAATTCGCTCACAGTAGGACTGGTCCAAATACTGCTGCACCTGACGTACTTCGCTGAGCGTTCCAGCATTTACATACCGATGATCATAAGGATGCTGCAAAATATACGTCAGTATTTCACCAATGAGTCTGGACGTCAGCAGCTCGCCGGAAAGGCTTCGATCAGACTGCCCGCAGATTAGAGCATGCAGCTTGTCCAATATAACATATGGATTGTGCAGGGATATTACCGGTTTATTATGCTTGGCAAATTGTTCATAAAAATGTTCGATCAGGTTGCCGTACAGGTATAAGCTGATAAACTCCCAGGCTTCATCACCGGAGGTGCTGTATTGTAAATATTCATCGCAATTAATAAAAAACAAATCATGAGGCTTTAAAATATACTTCTTGTCCCGGTACAGTAATTCTCCCTTACCAGACAGCGTAAAAACAAGCAAAAAGGAGGTGAGTTCTTTCCTTTCTATTGTAAAATCAGAGGTTTTTTGGAAATAGCCTAATTCCTGAATATATAAAAGGGATTGCTTGGCAAAAGCGGAGGGAGTGCGCACAATTACGACAGGTTCGCCGTTCCAGAGGCCCTCGGTGTTTTTTTGGTCTGTTGTCATATTCAATTCCTTTACAAAAAAGCAATTTTATCTAGCTTATCTTGGTTTGATTTACCAATATATAATGGCTGATTAAACATGATTTACTATTTATAAAAGTTTATTTTATCACATTAAATATGTCTATATATCAAATTATGTGTGTGAGTTTTATAGAAGCCCCGCTTCTTATGGATATTCAACCTGGTTATCCGTATAAAAGGTCGAATATTGTTGAAAGAATTCTGAGGTCATCATGGATTCAAATCCTTTCTGGGGTCAAATATAGGATAGTGTTGAAAAAAATATCTTACATGCCCATTCAACTTTTCCATTCACTTCTCCTTTCGGTTTAAGAAATTTAGGACTTGGTTCTGATAAAATGGTTCGTAAGGCTTATTATTGAAAATGAGATTTTGGACCCAGTGTTGTGATTTGGTTCACGAACATGAATGTAAAAAAGAGAGATATATGCATAAAAAATTACGCAAAAAATGTCCTTATGTGTTGAATTATAAGTGCTCTCAACTTTGGAAATTACACAGGCAATGATATGATGGGTAATATATGTATAGTTGCTTAACTTATCGATAGTCAGTTTGGAGGATTACAGGATGGAAAAACCCAAAAATACGAAAACCGCAGCGGCTTGGTCGCTCGTTATTCTAGGGGCAGGCTTTGCAGCCACCGTGCCCTTCCAGCAATATGGCTGGGCTCGTTTGTTAGCCGGAGCCTTTGAGGCAGGACTTGTAGGGGGACTGGCAGACTGGTTCGCTGTCACAGCATTGTTCCGTCATCCGCTAGGCATCCCGATACCACATACGGCGCTTCTCCCCAAAAATAGGGACAAGCTCACGAATGCATTGGTGAATACGGTGGAAAATAACTTGCTGAACAAAGACAGCATTGCTTCTAAAATCGCGGACATTCGTTTGGCGGAGCTGATGCTGGGCGGTGTGGAAAAAGGATTGCGTACACCAGAAGCGGCAGCATCGATAGATGTGCTCGCCAAGCGACTCGTCCAGTCGCTCCCGCTCGCGGAATTGGCTCCGATTATCGTGGCTGAGATCAAGCGACAGGTGACGGACATCGATGCCGGACCACTACTGGAGGCGCTTGCCCGCCAATCCAGTGAGAAGGGCTATGATATTCGTGCACTGGATTACACGCTGGAGCAGGCGGAATCCTGGCTTTTGCGACCGGAAACAGGCTATACACTTGGCACCTTAGGGATGCAGGCTGTCAGTGGTTTGCAGGTGAGCGGGCTGATGCAATTTGCCTTGAACGCCTTCCTCGGCTATCTGAACGAAGAGCGCATGGGTGAAATGATTCGTCATTTCCTGCTGGATCAGGTAGCAGAGCTGCAAAGGGAAGAGCATCCGCGCCGTCTGGCAGTGATCGACGGTCTAAGAACACAGGTGACCCGATTGGCAACGAAGGATACGGTTCAGGAAGGGCTGAACGGCTGGAAGGATAGCCTGATTGAAGCTTGGGAAGGCGAAGCGTCCGTGCTCGGTAAAATGGAAGAGCTTCGTACCCGCTTATTGAACTATATGGAAGACGAAGACTATGTGCCGACCTACATTTTACCGTTACTGGATCGGATGCTGGCTGATTTAAGAGGGAATACCGAATTGCTGGACAAAATTAATGCACGAATCGTGGAAGGAATTACTAGTCTCGTGGAAGCCAATCATAGCCGGATTGGTAACCTGGTGCGCGAAAATGTAGACAAAATGGACAACAAATCCCTGATTGCACTGATGGAGGACAAACTGGGACAGGATTTGCAGTGGATACGTATTAACGGCGCAGTAACAGGCTTCCTGATCGGTATTGTACTGACAGGTATCCGTATGCTAATCCAATAATACAGAAAAAGCTACAGATAAGGTTGTGGAAGCATGAGGCTTTGGCATGAACAATTGATTGGCAAGCTCCCCCGTCCCCAACTGTTGGGACAACATCGTGAGTGTTGTGCCCTGCGGGGGAACGGGTGGGGAAAGCCACACGCCACAGTGAATTATGTGTTCGACTATCACCCCATGCTGCTGGTACGCTATCATAAGCTCATTATGGACGAAATGAAAAGCAGAGGATACAATGTTGATCCACTATGGGAACAGCCATTGTATCGTGGTAAGCAGTGTGAACCTTGGGAAGCGGAGCTAGGCGAGGAACTGGCAGGCGCGGACGCATATGTGGAGCATGATGACGAATATATGAAGGAGTGCCTGGATAACCTGGCTTCCAAAGGAATTTTAATAGAGATTGAAGTGATCTAAAAAAGCGGGCTGCGGTGTGTCCATCATTCAGATGAAGCGCCGTAAGCCCGCTTTTTAGATGCTTTAATGTCCAAGGTTTGGAAGGGTATGAGTCGCAGGCTACAGAACCCAGCGTGTGACCTTCTCCAGTGGTTGTCTGGATTTTTCCCGCTTGGGTTCATGAGCACGATAACCGAAGGCAGCGATGACTGAAATATCCAGCAGCCCGTCCTCCAGCAGGCCTTCTTCCTCCAAAATGGCATGTACCTGATCATAGTTAAAGCCTTCAATCGGGCAGGAATCAATGCCGATCTGAGCTGCCGCTGTCATCATATTACCTAAGGCAATATAAGTTTGCTTGGAGGCCCAGTCGAATAACGTGCGTTCGTTTTCCAGCAGGCGTTGGTTTTCACCTTGGAAAGTCTTATAGCGGCCTGGTAGGGAGGCAAAGTCTTCGTCAGACATACCCTTCACCTCTTTATACATGTACTCCACGTAAGGTGAATCATAACGGACATCCTTACGTGCCAAAATCAAAATGACATGGCTGGCCGCTGGGATCTGCTTTTGACCACCACTGGAAACCGCAGCCAGTTTTTCTCTCAATGCCTGATTTTGTACGACTACAAACTGCCAAGGTTCAAATCCTACGGAGCTTGGGGAAAGTCGTCCAGTTTCGAGAATGAATTGAAAATCCTCCTCCGGTATGATGCGATTAGGGTCGAATTCTTTCGTGGCATGTCTGAATAGAAAGGCATCCAGAATTTCCTGTTTTTTAGCTGATGTATTGGACATGAAATGTACTCCTTTAGATTTGAGTTTAGTTGGTGCTCCATTGGTTTTCTGCTACTATAATGAGAGTTGATATCGAATATATAGTCATCATATAGAAAGTTTTTTGCGGGAACAAGTACGCACATATTTGTACCTTGTAGGTCTGGGGCTATTAGTCTACAACCTGTAGAAAGAAGGGGAATACATGGCACAGGAGATGGAACATACAGTTAGCGTTAATTTTGGGTGTCCTGTCGCGACAACTGTTGGGATTATAGGCGGCAAATGGAAGGGGGTCATCTTGTATCATTTGACCACAGGACCACGGCGCTATAATGAAATTCGACGGACCCTCCCTAATATTACACAGCGGATGCTAACCTTGCAGTTGCGCGAATTGGAGCGTGATGGCATTGTGCACCGTGAAATTTATAACGAGAACCCACCGCGTGTGGAGTACTCGCTTACCCCGTTGGGAGATACGTTAAGACCGTTGCTGGATTTTATGAGAGACTGGGGTGTCTTCTACGGAGAACAGGGTTGCGAGCCTGTGGCGACAACTTCCAAGTCAGGCAAGCATTTTGCTAAAATAGACATGAAAAAAGCCCACCGATGATTTCATAGCAGACGCATGAGAATCATTAGCGGGCGGAATAAGAACGGGATATCTTTATAAAATATAATCTTATTTAAACTCGATGGCTTCGTTCATCTGTGCCCAGGCTGTTTCTCCGATGATGCCCAGACGCCAGATAGCGATTCCTTTGAGGTCATAACGTTTGGCTAAACCGATCTTGGCGTTAACGGTGCTGTCTTTTTCGCTACCCATTGAAATTCCCAAAATGAGCTTATCCCGCGAGGTTTCCTTCAACGCCAGTTGTATGGCTTCGTCCACTTTATCTAGTGGCTCAGGCGTAGATTTTTGTCCGTAATCATAGGCCATGATGATCAGATCGTCCGCCAGATTACCCAGCGTCTTGTAATCATAACCAGTGTAAGAGCTATTCAGCGGATGCAGAACGACGGTGAGCTTGAGTCCCGCGTGATGCGCTTTGGCCGATAACTTTTTAATAAAAGCGTTGTAATCAGAACGAGCTTTGGCCTTATCGCCGCTCCAGCCTAATCCTTCAAGATCTAACGTAATGCCCTTGAACTGCTTATCGGTGGCAGTGCTGACGATTTGGGAAATGGTTTGTTCTTGAAGCTGCGTATTTTCCAAAACCTTGGTTAGCTCATGATTACCGTCTACAGAATAAACCATCAGGTAAGGGGAAGTCCCCTGGCTATCTGCTTCTTGTAGAATAGACTCAGGCGTTACAGCTCCAGCGGCTTGAGGCCATTTATATTCTTTGCCAGTCGTTGTGAATTGTCCGTTCGTATCAATTCGGCTCCAGCCGAAGGCAACGGCATTAAAATTCGGTATTTTGGATTTTTGGTCAAAGGAAGACAGCGCATAGAAGCCTACAGTATACATAGCTTCACGTGGCGATGTAATAGAGACTGTCCGTGTTCCCTGATTCCAGTTGACTGTGGCTCCAAACTGTTGCCCGAAAAAGCCCAGCGGAATCATCGTGCTGCCGCGCACGGTTTGCGGTGCGGCTGTTAGTTGAACGGTTTGTCCGTCTACTGTGGCATTGCGGCTCCCCATTTTGAGAACTACCTGCTTGGTTGCACTGCCTTGCGTTTTGGTAGCGGTGATGCTTTGGCTGGCTTGATCCCATTTCACTGTAATGCCCAGAGCCTCAGAAATAGCGCGAAAGGGAACCATCGTCGTGCCGTCCATCATGGCAGGCTGTACAGGGAACGGCAATGGATATCCGTCCAGCATGATGCTGATCTTACTCGCCTCCGCTTGTGCCATGGGGCTATAGATGCCCGCTGCGGTACTCAGAAGGATAACGCTAGATAACAAAGCCTTATTTACGATTTTCATCCTATGATCTCCTATGCTCAATAGATTGCAATGCTATCATGTTAGAATCGTGAGGTTTCTACCATTTTACCAAAAAAATGATAGATAGGTGAATGTGAAATGATAGGATGAGATAAATCTGAGTATGTATTTAAGCTGAATAGTATAAGAAAAACATCGTTATTTTTCATATAAAAAAAGCTGACACCTTTTAAAACGGTGTCAGCCTTTTCTTTTTAAAACAGTTTTATATTTTATTGTAACCCCGATTACTTGCCGCGCTTGAGTGCAATGCCTACTGCTGCTGCACCAAGCACGACTGCTACGATCGAGAGGACAAGTGCTGTGGTTTGTGCAGCAGAGCTGGCTGGAGCAGAAGCAGCAGGGGCAGCCTCAGCAGCATTGTCCGAGGTAGGTGCGGTGCTGCTGCTATCTTTAGCCGTATCTGTGCTTGCATGACCCTCTGCGGTGCCTGCCGAATCATGTCCGCTGTCTGCGGCAGGAGCAGGAGTTTCCGGTGTGGCATCCGCCGTGATTGTAGTAATGGAATGAGGATTGTTACTTCCTTCATCGCCTGTCCATTCCACAATACTTCCGTCACTGTAATATTGGAAGGCGTCCCAGGCTGCTGCAGTATTCTGATCTGCATTTTGTGCTACAAAGCTGAAGCGTTGGTACTGACCCGCTTGAATTCCGTCTTTTTCGGACGTCCAGGTGACGGTAGTTATTTTGCCAGAGCTGTCTTTTTCGGTGGCTACCTTCCATTCCGGTACTGGCTCGTATTGTTTGAAAACGACCTCTTTGGGAATTTTCAAGGCCACTTTAGTGGTTGGAATGTTTTTTTCCACAGGCACTTTCAACGTGTACGTTTCCCACGCATTAGGTTGTGAAACAGAAGGCTTGACCGTCACATGCGCACTGGCCATACCTGCAAAAAGCAAGGCACCAGCCGCAATTAAACCCATGGAAGTTGCTAACCTGGACAACCTGGATTTTGCTGTTTGAATCGTTGTATTCATATTTATTTCGCTCCTTTTAAGAATAAAATAATTATTTTTTACCTTCTACTTGCAGAGTGAATTCAGCATCAACCGCATCGAGTGATGCTGTCAGAGCATGTACTTTTACCGCCCATGTTCCTTCGGAGGTTATCAATTCCTGACTGCGGAAAGGCTGTTGCTGCTTCACGGGCAAGACAAATTCCTGTTGATCTTGGTCAGGATTAGCTGGGATAAGCGTTAATGTGACCTGCTGGATTCCTGAAACGGCAGCCCCCTTGCTATCCTGAACGGATACCTTAAATTCATTGCTGCCCACAGCATTAGGGCTGACTGCCAGTGTAACGCTGTATTCGCCAGTAGTGCGAGTCTCCTCAAACGGTACAGCAGGTGCCTGGCCAGGTGACAGGTGAGTGAGCACCGCTGCCAGTAGCATCACGAGCAGACCGACGGACAGCTCGGTACGCAATCCTCCGACGGCTCGCTTGCTCGCCGCCGCTTGCCGAGCGCTGCGAAACTGGCTGGCTGCGAAGACCAGCATCACTAGCAGTAGCGCTGCTTTACCAAGCAGAACGAGTCCATAGGATGTGTTCAGCAGCATGGAGGGAGCTGGAATGTACAGCACCGCTCCATAGATACCAGTGGCGAGTAGCGCCGCCACCATAGCCATGCCCCAGCCAGCGAAGCGGCGCAGGACCGTTTGTCGCAGAGTTGCCTGCACGGATACAGGGAGCTCCAATCCGGCAACAGGCAGACACACCACCATGACGGCAAGTGATCCGATCCAAAAAGCTGACGCTGCAAGATGGACGAAATCTGCCACAATGGCTGGAGCCGGGTGGGTGACTGCTGCCGGATGCCCGACAAAGGCCTTGGACAGCATGAGGCTCAGCGTGAGTAAAACGGAGCTGTAGCCCCAAACACGGCGCTGGCGATCAGAAATGCTGGGATCGATCGCATAAATTAGCGTTACGCTTAGAAGCAGCACGAGAATCATCTGGATAAACCAGATTTGCCCTGCTCCCGTAAATTGAAGAGCTTCTCCCAGAATAGGGAGTGAGAAGCCCTCCCCGATGGAGACTCCGGCATCCCAAGACGCCTGAAGCGGTAGGCTAATTAAAATGACAGCAGACGTTATGCCGTAGCCGCTCCAGAGCAGCTTAGTCCAACGGGGTAATGTGTCAGAGGGTCGATGACTAAGCGTCTGCTGTTCACTGCGATTCTTGGCTCGGTTTATGCTCGGTAAGAGGAACAGTCGGAAACAAATCGCTCCAAACAGCAGCGATAACCCTATGTAAAGGAGCCAACGGACAGCAATTAAGTCGATTCGTGATGTCCCAGAGCTTTCAGAAGGGGTAGCTTGATCGGTATACGCATTGGAACCGCTACCTACTTGAAATGGAATCACTCCATTGACTGGGTGTCCATCTGCGGACAAAGCTCTCCAAGTGATGGTGTAAATTCCATTCTTCACCCCTGGAATCAATTGGATCTCCATGGTGGATTGGTGCTCTGGATTGAGCTGTGCTTTTCCTGTGTCGACCCGCTTGCCTGTTTCATCAGTCACTTTGATGGACATGAAGGCAGACTGCAAATCTTCGTTGAAAGTGATAGTCACCTGAGAAGGGGACTTGTCCAAAACCTGATTTTCGGTCGGGCTGGATTCAACGACAAATGCATGAGCCCACGATGAGTGAGGAAACAGGAACAGAAGAGGGAGACACAGCAATAAAAGACAAGCCACACGGGCTGGTCTGGACAGGTACAACATGCCTGTGAAGTCACCTTCTCTCGATTACTTGAAGCGAGGATATCCTCATTTGTAGCATTTTATACGGACAAACCAATTCCTATCTTAATCATAGTGCATATAGCGTGAATAGATGGAGCGAATTATGACATTTATATGAAATTTGAAATAATAAGCATGATGCAAAATGCCACTCTTATGAAAAGTCCCTACTGTGAAAGAAATCGCCTGGATTTCTTTCACAGTAGGGATAAAGTGGAATAGTGTATGAGACATTAGATGCCTGCTTCTATAGACTGCGTGAAAGCAGGTTGCTTATGTTGAATATATTGGATAAAAATAGCCGTTAGATCGGGATCGAATTGGCTCCCCGAACAAGTACGCAATTCTTCGATGGCCTCCTCGAATGTTTTGGTCGGTTGATAGGGACGTTCTGTTGTCATCGCGTCAAAAGAGTCGATGATCGTCAGCATCCGACACAGCCTTGGGATTTGCTCGCCCTTAAAGCCAAACGGATAGCCTCCCCCGTCATAACGTTCATGATGCAGCTCCACAAAAGGAACTAAATCTATGAATCGTTCATTGGCTTCGACAATACGTTTGCCCCACATGACATGAGCTTGTACCATCCGCCATTCCTCGCTAGACAGCTTCTCTTTTTTATTAAGAATATTCCAGGGTATTTCCAGTTTGCCAATGTCGTGAATGAGGGCTCCCAGTAAAAAACGTCGCTTATCCTTCGGACCGAGCTGAAGCACATCGCTCATGTCCGCTGCATATCTGAATACACGTTTGGAATGCTTGAAGGTGTTAATATCCTTGTACAAGAATAGATTAAGCTGCTGCTCCAGATCACGAATATCCTGTCCGAGATCGACCTCGCGTTCCACTTCATTTAGACTGCCGTGTGTATGAACGATATTTTTGCCCTGTTTCTTGGCATAGTACAGTGCTTTATCCGCTAGATCGACCAGCTGTGATTTGTCGTAGATGTCAATGCGGCTTTGTGCAATGCCTGCGGAGAAGGACAGACACCCGTGTGGGAAAATTTCAACTCCCTCGTAACGGGAATCATTCAGTTTTTTTCGGATAGCATTGACCTTTTCATAAGCTTGTTCAGCAGTATGATCGGGCATAAGCAAAGTGAATTCTTCTCCACCATAGCGGGATACGGTAATATGAGTACCGAACGTTTCCTTTTTGAGAAACTCACCGAGAAACCCCAGTAGCTGATCGCCCTTGAGATGACCGAAGTGATCATTGTATTTTTTGAAATCATCAATATCAATCAGCGCCAGACTTAGGGGAGTATTCTGCGATCTGGATGTATTTAGTTCAGCTTCAAGTGTATTTTCAAAGTAGCTGTGATTGTACAGCCCTGTTCTGCGATCCGTGTTGGCTTTTTCTTCAATCTCACGATACATCGTGAACATTTGCTTGAACGCGTGGGATAAGAGCATGCTTAGCCCCAAGAACAGCAAAAGTCCTAAAATGCCGTTGTAATAAATCAGCGTGGTCAAGACCAAAGACAGGATGAGTGTACATAAGTATACAAGCAGGGATTCTGCCAAAAAAGCCTGTTTGAGCTCATTGAACGACCCTTTATATGCGATATAGAAGTAGATGCCCAAGGTGATTGTGTTTACCGTAAAGTAGCAGATCAATGCGAGCAGGTAGGAAGCAAAATGGTCCTCGTTCAAGGCTCCCTGCGTTCCGCCGCTTAGTTCGAACACGGTTGACGACAGGAAAATGGAAAGTGCGTAAATGGAAAAATTGACGGCATGTTTCCACCAGGACAGTTCTGTATGCCGAAACGCAGCAATGATCACATTGAACAGCAAAATCAAAATGGCAATTTCAGTGCCATGCACAAAAATACAAGCGAGGTACACGGAGGAATCCATGGACTGCTTGTTACTGGCTGGTGGCAACTGGAATGTAAAATGCTCCAGAATCAGAACTGCTCCCAACAGGGAATAGATCGTGACCCACTCTGTCGTCGAATAGTGCAAAAAGGACCAATGGTTCGTATACAAGAGAACGATCAGGCCTACCATACACATGAAAAATACGTATATTCCCGTCGTGGTAACCCGTTCTTGCAGCTTTTTTAATATACTCATCATTTTTTCTCCTGCCTTGTCGTATCTTGATGTCAAAGCTACCAGGGGTGAATGGGATAATTTACAATTTTGTAATCGAAAATTTCACATGAAAAAACAGGCCGGAATCCAGCCTGTTTTGTTGAGCCTGTGCTTCCTTTTTTTCTTTATCGGTGACTAGCCTCCAATTTTGTAACCGGAAGTCAACGCGATTACGACAGAAGCAACGATAATAGCATTGATAATCACACGGGAGTATTTCAAGTTTTTCATACGGTTCCCTCCCTTCCTTGGAATAAGCTCTGAACTAGGCATGGTGGGGGTTGGTTTCTTGTTGATTATCCTTATTTCTTTTTACGACCATCACATTTTGGATAAACAGGAACATCCCGAAGTTCATGACGACATCTCCAATACTAATCACCTGCGTGCGGGGATAGGGCTTGGAAAGGGGAATGATGTCACCAAGCAATGATAAACGTGTGCTCGCATCCATCATGTAATGTTTCGAGATGACACTGCCGGATTTAAGCATATCTGTATAATAGGGACCCAGTACTTCAGAAGCGCTCAGCGAGACCGGCATCCTGCCGCCATTCACTGCCATAACGATAAAATTCATCAACACGCCGATTAAAATAAGCTTGAATCCCTTATGATGTCTGTTCAACCAGAGAAATATCAATCCGACCACGTAGACTCCCATAAATAGATACCCATTAATGGCTGCCAGCCAAGCCCACTTTTCCTGAGCATAAAAAATAATGAATTGAACCACCAGCAGCAGGGGGAACATCCAACCGGCTACAAGGCGAATATGACTGAAACGGATCAGACCTTGTCGCCAGCCTCCTCTGAACAGGCCTACAATGAGACCCAGCAGCACTCCATCATAGACCATTATCATTCTCCAGATTCTACAATTTTTTTGTTTTGGTTACCGTGTAATTCGACCTGAAATTGGTAAATTCCTGCCTGATTTATAGCAATTTTGAAAAAAAATCGCGGATTAGCGTGTAATTATTCGAAGCCAGATGAAATGAATGATATCATAATATATTGAAGTCATTATTTATATTTTAGTGAAAAGGATGATTATTATCATGAATCGGTTATCCAATACGGTAATGGTTGCCGCAGATATGACCAAATCACGAATATTATGGATTGCCTTTGTTCTGGGTGCATTAAGTGCCTTCGGACCATTGTCCATAGATATGTATTTGCCGTCACTGCCTACATTAGCCGACAATTTGCATACGACTACTTCGCTGGCACAGCTTAGTTTGACAGCCTGTCTGTTGGGACTGGCCGTTGGTCAGATCGTTGCTGGTCCGCTTAGCGATGTGAGGGGGCGCAGAGGACCGCTGGTGATTTCGCTTATTCTGTACGCCGCGGCATCGCTGTTATGTGTGTTTGCTCCAAATATCGCTGTGCTCATTGCGCTTCGCTTTATTCAAGGGCTTACGGGATCGGCGGGGATCGTGATTTCCAGAGCAGTGGCCCGTGATCTGTACTCGGGCAAAGAATTGACACGCTTTTTCTCACTGCTCATGCTGGTGAATGGTGTGGCTCCCATTGCTGCACCTGTGCTGGGCGGTGTCATTTTGAATTTTGTTTCCTGGCGCGGTGTTTTCATGGTGCTGTGTGTAGTTGGTGTGGCCATGCTAATTGCCGTTGTATTGGGTCTTCCAGAAACGTTGCCAACGAACCGTCGTTCATCCGGTGGCTTGAAGCAGACGCTAGGAACACTCGGTCATCTATTTGCAGATCGGCGCTTTATGGGTTATGCCCTCTCGCAGGCACTGATTACAGGGGCGATGTTTGCGTACATCGCTGGCTCGCCTTTCGTGCTTCAGGATATTTTCGGGGTTTCTCCCCAGACGTATAGCATCATTTTTGCGGTGAATGGTTTGGGGATTGTACTGTTTTCCCAGTTGACGGGTAGACTCGTGGGTCGATTTAGCGAACGACAGTTGCTCTTGTCAGGTCTGATAATTGCGGCTGTAGCCGGGATCAGCTTGCTTACCGTAGCTTTTACCGGAGGCCAATTGTTAGCTGTATTAATTCCGATGTTTTTTGTCGTATCCTGCGTAGGTATTGTGAGTACAACGACGACTTCACTGGCCATGCAGAGTCAGCAGCGTTCCGCAGGCAGTGCGTCCGCCATGCTTGGCTTGCTGCCTCTATTGCTGGGCTCCATCGCTTCACCGTTGGTAGGCTTGGGTAGTGGAACAACCCCCGTACCGATGGCGGTTGTTATTGCTATAGCTGAGCTTGGTGCGCTGTTAAGCTTTGTTGTACTTGCCAAGGAAGCACGCTCAAAAGTGTGAAACAAGGCAAAATGGTGACATTTTTCAGGAATGTTGACATACCCCTCGGGGGTATATTATGATGGGATTATATTAAATGCATGAGTGCATTACACCACACAGGAGGCTGATGTATGGCTGAGGAGCAACCTGTTTCCCACACTGAAGTCCACGGGACTCATTGTGGAACAGATGGGGAGAAGACAGTTAGAAAAAGTCATCATTCGGCGGAATTCAAGAACAGCCTTGTATCCCGGTTAAACCGTATTGAAGGGCAGGTACGCGGGATTAAGGGCTTGATTGAGAAGGACACTTACTGTGACGATGTGCTGAACCAGATTGCGGCTGTTCAGTCGGCACTGAATGGTGTCGGCAAGCTACTGCTGGAAGGGCATATGAAAAGCTGTGTCATTGAGCGCATGCAGGCAGGAGAGCAGGAAGTGATTGATGAGCTGCTGGTTACGGTTAAGAAGCTAATCCGTTAAAAGTAGCAGATATACACATTATGGGTATGGACGTACCCTTGAGGAGGAAACGAAAATGGCACAAGTTACATTGAACGTAGAAGGCATGAGCTGCAATCATTGCGTGAAAGCCGTAGAAGGAGCTTTGGAAAAAGTAGGCGCTACCGGCAAGGTCAACCTCGAAACGAAACAAGTAAGTGTAGAATATGACGAATCCAAGCTGAGTGTTGAAGCGCTGAAAACAGCCATTGAAGACCAAGGCTATGATGTTGTTTAAGATTAAGATGCTGTATGATGCGTGAACAGATTTGTTCGAAGAAGAAGCTTCCTTGTAAGGAGCTTTTTCTTTTTGAACACAATATACCCCACTGGGGTATGTAGAAGGAGGACTACCATGGAAAACCGCGCGACCGACGGTGATAAGCATACAACACTTCATATTACGGGGATGTCCTGCGCAGCCTGCGCAAGCCGTATTGAAAAAGGTTTAAACCGAATAGACGGAGTGGCGCAGGCTAATGTGAATTTGGCATTGGAGCAGGCGTCTATATCCTATGACCCCAAGCAGGTGGAAATCCCTGAATTCCGCGATAAAATTGCTTCTCTTGGTTTTGGAACTGTGAGTGAAGAAGCCAATTTGAATGTGACGGGCATGACTTGCGCAGCCTGTGCAGCTCGAATTGAAAAAGGATTAAACCGAATACCAGGCGTAACAGGTGCTACGGTTAATTTGGCGATGGAAACAGCTCATGTGGAATATTCTGCTGGGAGTACTACGGTTAGTGATCTGGTAAGCAAGATTGAACAGCTGGGCTACGGAGCGATCCCACAGAGTGCTGAGGACAATATTGCGGATGTTCGCAGTAAGGATATCCAACGTAAAAAATGGAAGTGGATAATATCGGCAGTGCTGTCGCTTCCGTTATTGTGGGCGATGGTGGCTCATTTTTCCTTTACCTCATGGATTTATGTACCGGAACTGTTCTTGAATCCATGGTTTCAACTTGTACTGACAACACCCATTCAGTTCATCATTGGATGGCAGTTTTATGTGGGTGCGTATAAAGCGCTTCGCAACGGCAGTTCAAATATGGATGTGTTAGTTGCACTGGGTACGTCTGCGGCTTATTTTTACAGCTTGTACCTTACCCTGCGTCCGTCTGATGTCATGCAGGGAATGGCGGGAATGCCTGTCATGACCATGCCAGAGCTGTATTACGAGACAAGCGCGGTACTCATTACGCTTATTCTGGTCGGTAAATGGTTCGAAGCGGTAGCCAAAGGACGTTCGTCTGAGGCGATCAAGAGCTTGATGAACCTACAGGCGACAACGGCACGTGTGGTACGTGATGGACAAGAGCTAGATATACCGATTGAACAAGTGCGTGTGAAGGATATCTTTATTGTGCGTCCAGGGGAGAAAATTCCCGTCGATGGTGTAGTCGTGGATGGGCGTTCGGCAGTGGATGAATCCATGTTAAGTGGCGAGAGTCTTCCGGTTGAAAAAGGAGAGGGTTCCCCAGTCACAGGAGCCACGCTCAATAAAAACGGAGTACTTCGTATCCAGGCTGAGCGTGTGGGTGGTGATACGGCGTTGGCCCGTATTATTAAGGTCGTGGAAGATGCGCAAAACTCCAAGGCCCCGATTCAGCGGATTGCGGATCAAATCTCGGGTATCTTTGTTCCCATCGTAGTTGCTATTGCCGTGATGACGTTTCTCGTCTGGTTTTTCCTTGTGACACCGTCTGATTTTGCAGGATCATTGGAGAAAATGATTGCAGTTCTCGTCATTGCTTGTCCTTGTGCGCTCGGATTGGCTACCCCAACGTCCATTATGGCAGGATCGGGACGTGCCGCTGAGTACGGTATTTTGTTCAAGGGCGGCGAGCATTTGGAAATGACCCGTTCCGTCAACGCAGTGATTTTGGATAAGACAGGTACGGTTACGAACGGCAAGCCAGAGCTAACGGATGTTATGGTTGGCGCAAGCAGCCTGGCTGAAACGGATTTGCTGCGATTGCTCGGTGCGGCAGAAAAAAGCTCGGAGCATCCGCTGGCAGAAGCTATTGTAAAAGGGATTGCTGATCGAGGTATTGAGCTAGTGAGCCCGACGGATTTTGAAAATATTCCGGGTTATGGTGTGAAGGCCTCTGTGGAAGGCAAGCAGGTATTGGTGGGCACACGCCGGTTAATGAGCAGGGAAGGCATCGCGATTGATGACTCAACCGAGCAGCAAATGAATGAACTGGAAGGCGCAGGGAAAACGGCGATGCTTGTCGCTGTGGATGGTTCCTATGCCGGATTAGTGGCCGTCGCGGATACAATTAAAGAAACGTCACGAGAAGCTGTTGCCCGTCTGCGGGCGATGAACATTGAAGTCATCATGATTACGGGTGACAATGAAAGGACGGCGCGGGCCGTTGCCGCCCAGGCGGGAATTGAACGGGTGCTGGCGGAAGTGTTGCCTGAAGGAAAGGCCGAAGAGGTAAAGAGACTTCAGGAACAGGGCAAGATCGTAGCCATGGTCGGGGACGGTATTAACGATGCGCCGGCGCTGGCTACAGCTCATATAGGGATGGCAATGGGCACGGGTACAGATGTGGCCATGGAGGCTGCCGATATTACGCTCATGCGTGGTAACCTAAATAGCATTCCGGACGCGATCGAAATGAGCCGGCGGACCATGACAAACATACGGCAAAATCTGTTCTGGGCGCTCGGTTATAACGTGATCGGCATTCCGATTGCTGCTTTAGGCTTTCTTGCTCCATGGTTGGCGGGAGCGGCCATGGCATTCAGCTCTGTTTCGGTCGTGCTGAATGCGCTGCGTCTCCAGCGCGTGAAGCTGTAAATGTTTTGATGTATTAGGCAGACGCATACTGCTGGATATTTGCAGCAAGATCGATTTGTAATTTGGAGCAAGTACGCACAATTTTAGCTTTGTGCGTACTTGCTTTTTTGCTAAGTTTTTCATTTGTCTAATCCATGGTGCCATCTTTCATTGCGTCAGGTTGCTTATCATCAGCGAAAGTTTCATAATATTTGTAGGAGTGCCATGCAAGTATGCAAGAACCTTTTCGTGTACTCACAGCTTGAAGCAGATAAAGAGCTTATATTATGGATTAGGAGTGAAGCCGTCATGAATGATACGATTTCCTTGTTGATGAACCATCGGTCTGTGCGAAAATTCAAGTCAGACCCCATTACCGACGAGCAGCTCGCAGCTATTGTGGCAGCTGGCCAAATGGCATCCTCGTCCAGCAATGTGCAAGCATATACCGTTATTGCCGTTACCGAGCCTTCCTTAAAAACAAAACTGGCCGAGTTGGCAGGAGGGCAGGCTTATGTTGAGCAATGCCCTACATTTCTGGTGTGGTGCGCAGACCTGTATCGTTTGAAGCAGGTGACGATTCATCATCAGCCAGGCCAGCCTTCCTACGAAGGGTCCGTCGAAAATTATACGGTTGCAACCATTGATGCCGCGTTAGCTGCACAAAATGCAGCAGTGGCCGCTGAATCACTCGGCTTGGGCATCGTTTACATCGGGGGCATTCGTACTAAAATAGCAGAGGTATCCGAGTTGTTAGGGTTACCAGAGCTGGTATATCCAGTGTTCGGTATGTGCATTGGTGTACCGGATCAGGAAACGGGCTTGCGTCCACGTCTTCCACTGTCCGGTGTGTTGCATATGAACGGTTACGATAAAAATCAGACGATGAAAGCTGTAGAGGTATACGACCATACATCAGCTGAATATCTGAAGGAACGTACGGGCGGTCAACGCTCTACACCTTGGTCTGAGCAAATGGCGACGAGATTGACTGAGCCAGCGCGTTTGCAGTTGAAGCCATTTTTGGAACAGAAGGGTTTCTTGAAGCAATAAAGTGGAGCAACGTCAAAAAACGTTGCAATGGATGAGCTGCATTTGAGCAACACGTGTATGTAAAATTACAAGAACCTCCTTAATTACGCATGATAAAGTTTCGTGTATATAAGGAGGTTCTTTGCTTTGACTACAAGTTATGGTTGTGAGCCTTTTAGTAAATAGCTGATATGCCTTTATGAATTGGACAGGGAGTAAAAGCGGCTCGTATTATCATAAAACAATTGACGGACAGTAGCTTCATCTTGACCGGTCAGCTTGCTATACTCGCGAATGACCTCGGCAGTCATCCGTGGATGTGTCTGCTGTCCGGTAAAAGGGCCCTCGAATGGCCATGGACCGTCTGTCTCTGCCATGACCTGATCAGACGGATACTGTCTTGCCAAACTGCGGATTTCTTCTTCGTACAGGAGATCCGGTGTGAAGGACACATAATAGCCATTACGGGCCATACGTTCGGTCGTGGCGGCAGAGCCCTTGAACCAGTGAAAATGCGCCTGCGTAACGCCGTGACGTTCCAACAGGTCGCAGGCCATGTCTGCATCTTCATAAACGGCGTGCAGCACGATGGGCTTGCTATGCTTGCTTGCAAACTGGATAAAACGCTCCAGTAGCACTATGTAGGGAGCGAGGTAAAAAGCATCTCCGTTGCGTGAGGCCTCCAGCCGATTGTAATAGGGCAAGCCGACTTCACCCACCGCGACCATCTGGTGTACATGTTCGTCCATCCAGTGGAACAACAGGTCAAGCTCGGCTTGTGATGGCAGAGCCTGTTCTGGATGAAAGCCGAAGGCTGGACGTACTAGCCTGGGCCAACGCTCAGCCAGGCGCAAGTTGGCTTGACTGGAAGCTAGATGCATGGACACAGCTACGATGGCTTCTACATGGTTGTCGACAAGCGAAGCGAGCAATAGCTCCTGTTGTTCAGGTGGGTAGCTGTCTACATGAATGTGTGCGTCGATTAAGGGAACAGTTGCTGTCGCGTTCAATCTCAATGCAGAGTGCACATTCCGATCATTCATAATGGTTTACCCCGCCGTCAGAGGTGTTTTTACGGACACTTTCAGCGGTGTCCATATCGCCGTCCAGTTTGTGCTTTTCCTCACGCATCCAGCCAGTCATTGTCCGCTTCCATTCCATAAAGCGTGGATCGAGGGTGATTTCTTCCCTACGCGGGCGAGGAAAAGGAACGTCTACGACATGCATCACTGAAGCAGGTCGCGCCGACAGCACATAAATGCGGTCGGAGAGCAACAGCGCTTCTTCAATGCTGTGGGTAATGAACAGCACAGAGCGGCGGTTCTTCTCCCACATCCGCAATAACCATTGCTGCATATCTGCGCGTGTCAACGCATCGAGTGCGCTGAACGGCTCATCCAGCAGCATTAGCTCCTGCGGGCTAAGCAGGGCGCGAAGAAAGGCCGCTCGCTGCTGCATGCCACCAGACAGCGTATGCGGATACGCCTTCGCGAACTTGCCCAGCCCAACCTGCTCAAGCCATTGCAAGGCTTCTTTGCGCCGTTCACGTTCGCTGACGTATCGGGAGTCCGCTACTGCATCCTTTCGCGGTGCATTTTCCTGCCCGAGTAGTATGTTGTCCAGCGTGGTGCGCCACGGGAAAAGGGCGGGCTGCTGTGGCATATAGCTAATATGACCGCGTTCACCAGTCACGTCCTGTCCATGCATACGAATACGTCCCTGCTGCGGCTTGAGCAGCCCGCCGATGATGTGAAACAGCGTACTTTTGCCACTGCCTGACGGACCAATGAGGGAGACAAATTCGCCTGGCTTAACGGTAAGGGATACATCCTGTAGTACAGGCAGTGAGCTTCGCTTTTCCCGGAAGGCGAGGCTGATCCCGTCCAATTCCAAAGCAGGAGGAGCAGGTGTCATTACCTGCGGTTCTCCGGCTTGTTGCTGTTCATCAGCCACAGGTGGTGATGTCAAGTCCGTCGGATGCAGACTCATATGTGCCACGTCCTTTCATTAATGCTTTAATGCAATATGTGGAGGCTATTCTTGATCGGGTTTCCAGCGCACCAACCATTTCTCCAGTAGTAGAATAACGACAAATATCAGTAAGCTGAGTGTAACAATAATACCGATAGCGGCAAAAATGAGATCCGTACGATAGGCAGATTTTTGCAGCAACATATAATATCCAATTCCTTCACTGGCCCCAATCCATTCGGCAATAATCGCGCCCATCACACTGTAGGTAGCAGCGATTTTAACGCCAGAGAAGACTTGTGGCAGGGAGTGTGGCAGCTCCAGCTTCATAAAAATAGCCCTGCGGCTTGCACCCGACATCCGCATGTAGTTCATCATCATACGGTCTGTCCGTGTCAGCCCGTCCATGGCTGCTACAGCCACGGGAAAAAAGCATACTAATGTAATGACCATAAGCTTGGGCAGCACGCCAAAACCGAACCATACCATGAGCAACGGACCGAGGGCAATGATCGGAATGTTTTGGCTAAGGATCAGGAGCGGGTACAGAGCAGATTTGAGAAAAGGAATCGTATGGAGAACGATGGCGATCAGCAGTCCTGTTGCTGTCCCTATAGCAAATCCCGCAAGCGTCAGGCGAATCGTAGCCCATGTATGGGCACCAAACAACGCCGACTGCGCCATACCCTCTTGTACGATTAGGGATGGAGCTGGCAGCAGCCAGGATTCAATATGTAAATAGGAAACCGCTCCCTGCCAAGCCGCTAAAAAGAAGAGGACCGCCACAAGGGGCGGCCATACGCTTTTCCACCAGGATGCGTTCTTGCCTTTCGGATTCATGGGCGATACTTCTCGGTCAGCTTGCTCATGCTGATGCCCTGTGGGTTATGTGCAATTTTGATCTGTGAAATGACGCTGGGACTTCCAGCTTCCGTCAAAGCCTCGTGCATTTCTTTAACCACTTTCAGCAACTCGTCGAGCTCGCCCTCCATGGTCGTATCCAATGGATTCACCTGATGTTTGACACCGGAACGCTGGATGACCTCAATCGCCTTGTCTACATAGGGGTAAGAGTCTTCGTTATTAGGTGTTTTAGGGATTACTTGAATGCTGAGCAGTGTATTAGCCATGTGAATTTCACCTGTCCTTTATTGGAGTGTTAGTAAAAAAGATATGGTGGTTTAAGGTGGGGAGACCGCTTCGCTTCTTCAGATTCAAATGAACCGCTCCGCTACCAACCGCCTTAAAAGCCACTTAGTTTTAAAGCTAGGTTGTACAGTATTTTGTACGGTATTTTCTACATAAGCGCACCTGTTTTTGCGCTTAGATACTATGAGATTAGAGAAATAAACCAAGTGGAACGAGAACGAATTGGACGGAATGGTGCTGTACAAGCAAAACGGTCGCTTTTGTCCCCGGATTTCTACCCTGCTGAGGGCTTTATACGAGAAATCCGGGGGGCGGTGGCGATGGGAAGCATCATCCGTCCGCGTAGTGGCGCTTCGTTCACTTCTCTAGTCCAGTCTTATTTAGCGATTTAACAAAATGATCAACGCTTGGGCAAGAAGTCGTTTGTGAAGGCCTTATCGACTTCCAAAGGTTTGCTGAGCAGCTTGCGTTCATACATCCAATCCGAGTAGTTTTGCCATACCTCTGCTTTTTGTAAGCCCCATTGCGTGGCATCGTCCTGATAACGCGGGCTTAGCCATTTTTGGCTAGCAAGTACCAGTTTTTTGTCCAGCTCTGGCACAACTTTAGTTAAGATATTCGCCGCTTCTTCTGGATGGGCGATAGTGTATTCATAGCCTTGTGCAGTAGCGTCCATGAACGCTTTGACTAGGTCAGGATCGTTTTTTATCGTCTGTTCATTGCTCACAATTACAGGTGTATAGTAATCGAGACTTTTGGAATAATCTTTTACATACAGCATATCCAAGGGCTCGCCTCGAAGCTCGGCCTCAATCCCGGTCCATGCGTAGAAAATCCAGGCAAAGTCAATATCCCGCTTCACGGCTGTAAAATAGTCTGCATTGCCCATATTGACGATTTTCACTTTGCTCACATCACCTTGGTCTGAATCCATGATGGATTTCATGACCGCTTCTTCTACAGGAGAACCCCAGCCGCCGTAGCTTTTACCCTCGAAATCTTTCGGGCTTTTAATTCCGCGGTCTACCGGAGCTGCGAAGCCAGAGGTGTTATGCTGAATCACCGCAGCGATGGATACGAGCGGTACGCCTTGGATGCGAGCCTGAGTGACGCCTTCTTGATAGCTGATACCAAAAGGTGCAGCATTCGAAGCAACCATTTGGTCGGCTCCCCCTGAACCAGGTTGAACAATTTGGACATTTAAGCCTGCTTTTTCGTAAAATCCTTTGTCCTTGGCGACATAGAGTCCCGTGTGATTCGTATTGGGTGTCCAGTCGAGCACCACTTTAACATCTTTGAGCCCCTTTGCCGAGGTAGACGTTGAAGTGTCGGCAGCAGGAACCTCCTTTTGAGATGTAGGGGGATTGCCGCCGCAAGCGGTCAGAGTCATAGCCATGAGCCACAGACTGATCAGACCCAGGCTTAACATTTTCATGCGCTTCATCGTTGTGTTCTCTCCTTTTTAATTACCCGTTATCCGTCCAATCAGACAGTTTATATTCCCCATTTTCACAAAAATCACATCTGCCGGAAGCAATCTTTCCAACAACTTTATCTTCAACAAAAAAAGCGTCCCGAGATCCGGGACGCTTGCGCTTGTATATACCAAAGTAAGGGATGTCCTGTTTTAATAAAAGGCACATCTTGCTTAAGCATTCCTACGCTGGCATTACCCAGATCAGGTTGTAAGGGTCAGTGTCTTGGGACACACTCTCAGCCGGCCGATTCCAGCACCCCTGGCATTGTATGGTTTAATGGGTTCGTTTATTCGGGTTTACTACGACGATTATATGCCTTGAAAGCGGGGCTGTCCAGCTTTGAGGAAGCGCTCACGGTTCATTTGCCGAACGACAGGGTACACTTTTACTGTGAGCTTTGATCTGAAAATGAACATGAATCATTCAGATCTGTTTGGTCATGTTATTTTTAGAACAGCTACACTGTATGTTTAGGAGAGCTGGTGCCAAGTGGCATAGCCCTATAGAATTCTAATTCGTAAAAAGGAGTTGTTGTACTGTGGGTAAAACGGAGACACTGGATCGCAGTCAGCTGGAACAAGCCATTGTGAAGGCTTTGGATAACAACAAATTTTGCTCGTTAGGTACGGTAGAGGGCGGAAAACCGAAAGTACGCTATATGGCCCTTTTTAACGATGGAATGAACATTCATCTGGCGACGGATCGCAAAACACATAAAGTGGATGAGCTAAAGGACAATCCGAATGCTTATCTGCTGCTGGGCTATGAAGTGGGTGGCACGAAGGAAGTCTTGGAAGTGGAGGCTACCGTCCAGATTACAGCTGATGAGGGGTTACGCAAACAAGTGTGGAATGATTCTCTGAAAAAATGGTTTTCCGGACCAGATGATCCCGATTATGTCATCTTAGACGTCAATCCGACTCGTATTGAGTACGTGGGTCAACAAACGGAGCGCCAGGTGTGGACGAAATAGAAACAATATAAACGGACAAGCCAGTAAATTTCCAACTTTTTCAGGAGATTTACTGGCTTTTTTTATACGCAAAATAATTATTTTTTCATAAATATTCTAAGCAAATGACTACTCTTTTGTCTGGCGTTGGATTAAAATAGGAATGGTGGGTTCAAAGCTTACATATATGTGCAAAAGTATGTATATGAGGCATACACCTTAATGAGGAGGGGTATATTTTGTTATTTCGTAAAAATTGGTTTAAAGGGTTTACAGCGGCAGTTGTAACTTGTAGCCTGCTGGTGTTTTCAGCCGCTCCATCCTGGGCAGCTAACAAATCCCACGATGAAGCTACGGTGAATCTGCGGATCATGGAAACAACAGATATTCATGGGGCGCTGATGAATTATGATTATTATTCGGACAAAGAAACCAACGAATATGGCTTGATTAACACAGCCGGACTAATCCAACAGGCTCGTAGTGAAGCGAGAAACAGCATGTTGTTCGATAACGGTGATTTGCTACAGGGCAATCCATTAGACGATTATATGGCCCGCAACAAAACCTTTGAGAAAGAAGGCGGTGTCCATCCGGTCTACAAGATGATGAACTTGATGGGCTATGATGCGGCTACTGTCGGCAACCACGAATTCAACTATGGTCTCGACTTCCTGGATAAATCGCTCAAGGGTGCTGATTTTCCTTACGTAAATGCGAACGTTTATGTTGATAAAGGGGGGCAAGCTACTAAAAATTATTTTACCCCTTATCAGATTCTTGATAAAACAGTAACGGATGAGAAGGGCGAAGAGCATACACTCAGAGTGGGTGTCATCGGTCTAGTAACACCTCAAATTATGCAGTGGGATGAAGCTAATTTGAAGGATAAGGTCGTTACAAAGGATATTGTGGAAACAGCCAAAAAGTTTATTCCACAAATGAAAACAGAAGGGGCTGACATTATTGTCGTGCTTGCACATACAGGCTATGAGGATGTGCCGCAAACGCCAATGATGGAGAATGCCGTTAAATATTTGAGCCAGGTAGACGGGATTAACGCGATTCTGTTTGGGCATGCTCACAAATCTTTCCCAGGCCCTGATTTTAAAGATATGAGCGGGGTAGATCTGGATAAAGGTACTATTAATGGCGTACCAGCTGTAGAAGCTTCTTCATGGGGCAAAGATTTAGGCGTTATTGACCTGACCCTGGAAAAGAAAAAGAATGAATGGAACGTAATCGACTCTCAGTCTAAAGTGCGTTCAGTTGTGAGTACTACCAATCAGTCTGTGCAGTTTACTCCTGAATTTAAACTGATTGATGCGATCAAAGGAGAGCATCAAGGAACGCTGGATTATGTTCGTCAACCTGTCGGAACAACGACTGCACCGATTACCAGCTATTTTGCATTAGTACAGGATGACCCGTCCATTCAAATTGTGACAAATGCACAGAAATGGTATGTTCAAAACCATCTTAAAGGAACCGAATACGAAAATCTTCCCGTATTATCGGCAGGCGCTCCATTCAAAGCCGGTGGTCGCAACGGTGCCGAGTATTATACCAACATTCCTGAAGGTACAATAGCGATTAAAAACGTGTCCGATCTGTATGTGTACCCGAACACGGTTCATGCTGTAGAAGTTACTGGTGCTGAAATTCAGGAGTGGCTGGAGTGGTCTGCGGGTCAGTTCAACCGCATTGATCCTAGCAAAACTGAGGAACAATCGCTGATTAACAAAGATTTCCCAACCTACAATTTTGATGTGATTGACGGTGTGAATTACCAGATTGATGTAACTCAGCCTGCACGATATGATGCCAAGGGAACTATTATTGATTCTTCAGCCCATCGTATCAAGGATCTGCAATACAACGGGAAGGCTATTGATCCTGCACAGAAATTTATTGTTGCGACCAATAACTATCGTGCTTCCTCCTCCAAACTGGCCAACCCAGATGGCAAACGTATTGTGATGGCAGCACCAGATGAAAGTCGCCAAGTCGTTGTTGATTATATCCGTACGAACGGAACGATTAATCCGTCAGCGGACGGCAACTGGTCTATTGCTCCTTTTGGTCAGGCCAAGGTTACTTTTGAGTCCTCTCCTGATGCCAAAGACGTGCTGGCCGGAAATCAACAAATTTCATACTTGAGCAGCGCGGCAGACGGGTTTGCCAAATACAGCTTGAAAGCTGGCGCTAAGCCTAGTGCAGCAACGACCTCTGTGAAGGAAGCTGCGGCACCTGCGAAAGCAACCGCGAAGCCAGCTGTCAAAACGACTAAACCTGCGGCTGCAAAACCGGCTAAAACAACGAAGCCAAAGGCGTCCAAGTAACTTGGGATTTTAGTCTCCACTCCATAACAGAATGAAGCAGTAAGTCTCTTTAAATAAGAGATTTGCTGCTTTTTTTGATGCCCAATACAACAGTACCGTGTTTATTATGAGTGTAAAAAGGCTTTGTTTTTGTCGAATATGTACTTAAGTCCTAAGTTGTTGTTCGGAATAAGCTTATTTTTTGTCAAAACACGTAATTATATAGTACTTTTGTTCTAATTGTTTGTGATATAATGGTGAAAAAACCGGGAAATTGTTCCGAGGAGGACCATTATGACTTGCAGCAATTGCAGCATCATATTACCTATTAAGGATCAAGGATTGCTGAAAATTAGGCATTCTAGGGTGTCGCTTACTCCAGCATTAGAGGGCTTGGGTATGCTATCGGAACAAATGAAACCAGAATATTGGTGTGAGGATAACATCGTGTTTCGCTACGACAGCCGTTCACAGTTGGAACAGCTAGTTAACGGACTGGCTCGTCTGCCGCAGGAGTGCTTGGACCGAATGCAAGTTGTGGTGACTGGTTTGCAACATGTTGAGGGATTTGAGGACTGGCTTTTATTTAGTCAATTGCAAGCTCGACTGCAACATCCGGATCTGGTGAGTATTATTAAGAATCAAAACTTTACCAGCCATATGCAGCCTATTGTTGACTACAAGCTGAATATCATCGGCTTTGAGTTTTTGCTGCGTCCATCACAGCCCGATAAGTCTTTTCAGCCTTTCCGATTGTTTGAAGTTGCTCGTGAAGCTGGCTTGCATGCTCATTTGGATCGCTCGGCTCGTATTTCCGCCATTGAAAAAAGTGCGACATGCCTTCCGACGGGAATTAAACGATTTATTAACTTTCTCCCTTCAACTATTTATAATCCGGCTTATTGCTTGAATCACACCTTTGAGACAATTGATCGGTTATCCATGAATACGGAGGATTTTGTGTTTGAGGTCGTAGAGACGGAAGAAATAGACGACCTGAATTTTTTGCATCAAATCTTTGAACAATATCGTACACGGGGAGTTTCGGTGGCACTGGACGATGTAGGGGCAGGCTATTCTACGACAGAGCTTATGAATTGCCTCCAGCCCGATTATGTTAAAATTGACCGCAGTATAATTGATGGCTGTCACAGTAACAGTGATCAAAAACGCCAAATTACTGGGATAGTAGAATCCGCTTTTCGTTTTGGTGGTCAGGTGTTGGCTGAAGGTGTAGAGCAAATGGAGGATTTTGAATTTTGTCGTGATGCAGGTGTGTCGCTAGCCCAGGGTTATTTGTTTGGTAAGCCGGAGCCTACTCCACCATCCAATTTTATACTTAGTAGAGTAGTGTAATCTGAAATAGCGTATTCTATAAAGAAATCGACACAAATAACCCGATGATCTATGGTCACCGGGTTATTTAATTTTTTTAGAACAATTACATTTTAATTATATTCTTTGCACTATTGAGGCGACCCATATGTCCATCTAATGTTATTACGATTATAGTGTGATCACGTATAGACCCAGCGGAGTAGTCGCGCTACCTGCAACCATGAAGCTAAGAGAATAGCTCGACTGGCCAGGCGGGACGCGGATGTCAGTCAGTCGGCATACCTTGGTATTATCTTGTAGCAAGGGGATACCGTATACATGACCATCTACGCGTACAGACCCGGCGAATGCACCTCCACGTGGATTAGCGTAGATTCGTACGGTACGTACCTCACTACTGTGATTAACGATAGGAATGGTTGCGTTATATATTGTTCCGAATTGTCCGCGATTATCAAGCGCAGGCCCCAGCTCGCTGCGTTCCCCTGTAAACAGTAGATCGGCAGGAGTTTCGCCGTTCAGTTTCTTAGTGGCACATGCTCGGTAGTTGGCGCTTTCTCCTACTACATACTCCGGCATACGCGCATTTGTTTCAGAAAAGGACCATACGCCCCGTGGATGCGCCTGTGGAGGGGGTACAGGAGGGAGCGCATCCTCATGAATCTCGCGCAGATCAGTCTGCGTATCTTTGCTGACTACGGTGCGAATCACATAGTCCAGCGTACCGTGGCCTTCGGCATATTCTACCGTGAGGTCATAGACGAATCCGGCCAGTGATCCTTCGGGTAGCTCAAATTCCTCCAGCAAGGCGGTGCCTCTGCCGAATTTGTGACGGTCTACTGGCTTCAGACGTTTCATCGTACCCGCCAAACAGCTTTTGGCAATAGATTGCCCGACATCAATAATCCAGTTGCCATCCTCAGGTACAATCTCCAGGGCACGTTCAATATGGCGTACTTCCAGGCGGGCCGTGCTTTTATTCTCTATGGTGATCCCCAGTTTAACAGGGCTGCCGATTTTGTTATAATGCCAGCCGAAAATTCGGTGCTTGACTGTCCGGGTGGTGGTGCGAACCACATCATGCCACAAAGTGGCTTGCTCGGTAGGTACCGTCACGTGGGTAAGCGTCTCCGGGTTATCACTAAGCATCAGGCGGCGTGTTCCCCCCTCAGTGGCTGACTCCACATCCACATGGATGTCGGGCGGGATCACAGCTGACTCCACAATTAAATCCTTTGGCTCCTTGGGCCGAAAGTTCATATCAATTCCTCCCTAAATTCAAGAATGGCACCGCTTTTGGTTCAAGTATATGGGTAGTTCATAAATATAGGTAACGCCAAGTCCATGTATACAACCTGTTTTTCAAAAAAAAAATTAAAAAAACATATCGTAGGCTATAGCAGCTCTGCTTGTGTACCTAAGCAAGCTTACAAGTCCCTCATTTCCCTGCACCGACGATTCGCATACAGGTATTGCGTGTATGTTAAGAGCATAAGCTATTGGATGTACAGAGAAGATACAGGAGGGAAACATGCCTAAAAAAATATGGTGGAAGGAAGCTGTTGTTTATCAGATATACCCGATCAGTTTTCAGGATTCTGACGGAGACGGAAAAGGGGACCTGCGCGGCATTTTGTCTCGGCTGGATTATCTGTCTGAGCTGGGTATTGATGTGATCTGGATTTGCCCGATATATAAGTCGCCCAATCATGATAACGGATATGATATTAGCGATTATTATGCCATTATGGATGAGTTTGGAACGATGGAGGATTTTGATGAACTCCTTCATCAGGCGCATGAACGAGGTATCAAAATTATGATGGATTTGGTATTAAACCATACGTCGGATGAGCACCCGTGGTTCACGGAGTCACGCTCGTCCAAGGATAATCCGAAGCGGGACTACTACATATGGCGAACAGGCAAAAATGGCGGATATCCGAACAACTGGGAATCGTATTTCTCCGGTTCTGTATGGAAATATGACAAGCTTACAGACGAATATTACATGCATCTATATTCCGAGCATCAGCCGGATCTGAACTGGGAAAATGAAGAGATGGTGGGTGAACTCTATCGTATGGTGGAATGGTGGTTAAAAAAGGGAGTCGATGGCTTCCGCTTTGACGCTATTGCCCATATTGTCAAAGCCGAAGGACTGCCGGATGCGCATAATCCTGACAAACAAACCTTGGTGCGTGCCTATCAGCTCTTTTCCAACCTTGAACAGGTACATGTACTTCTACGGATGCTGAACGAAAAGGTACTGGAGCGTTATCCCTTAATGACGGTTGGTGAAACGTCCGGTTTAGGGCCAGAGCAGGCACTGGATTATGTGGGAGATCAGCGGCATGAGCTGAATATGGTGTTCCAGTTTGAGCACATGTTTATTGATGCCCAAGGGTTAGGAACGGAAAAATGGAAGTACAAGTCGTGGACGCTGGTGGAACTGAAAAAAATAATGAGTAGTTGGCAGACGGTGCTTCATCAGGAAGGATGGAATGCCAATTATCTTAATAATCACGACCAACCGCGGGCTCTTTCTCGATTTGGGAATGATGGGCAATACCGTGTGGAATCCGCCAAAATGCTGGCAACCTTCACACATATGCTTGAGGGTACGCCTTATATTTATCAGGGTGAAGAGATTGGGATGACGAATATTGCCTTCCCTTCGATTGATGATTACCGGGACGTAGAAACATTGAATTATTATGAGCAGCAACGAAAGATCGGTGAGCCGGAGGAGCAGATTATGGCCGCGATCTGGCGAAAAAGTCGGGATAATGCACGCACTCCCATGCAGTGGAATGCCGGACCTGCAGCCGGATTTACCGATGGAGAGCCGTGGATGAAAATTAATGATAACTACACGCACATTAATGCAGAGGCGGAAAGAAATAATCCGAACTCGATTTATCACTATTATCGCAAGTTGATTGCTCTGCGCAAACAACATGAGGTCATAGTCTATGGCGAATACAAGCTATTGTTGCCACTTGATACAGAACTGTATGTATTTGCGCGCATGCTGGGACAAGAGCGTTTGCTAGTCATTCTGAATTTCTTTGACCGTGATCCAGTGTTCCACTGGCCCGACGGTGAGGAGTTTCCTATCGCCAAGGCGGGGCTGCTTCTCTCCAACTATGAACCGGTAAAAGGAGAAAATTTGCACGCTTTGAAGCTGCGCCCTTACGAAGCTAGAGTGTATAAGTTAACCTTAAAATAAATGTTCGTTATCCTTAAGATGATAAAAGAAGGGGAGGCTCATAGAGGAGCCTCCCCTTCCTTAGCGTTGGACTAAATAGTTACTGTTTCAGCCAATTCACGTATTTTGGCGATAATCCGTTCTTCTTGATTTTCTCCCTCATTAGGAATAGATTCAGTCGCGTAGGCAGCCAGTTCAGCATGATGGTGAATCATGACGGCATGGTGTGCCTCTTTGAACATTGGAATATCATTTGCATCATTACCAAAGGCGATAAATCGACGAGGCTGCACACCTAGCTTCTGAAGCGCGTTCCATTTATGGATATTCTGGGGGCTAATGTCCAGTACCTGTTCATTGCGGTGTTGATGAATGACCACACCCAGCGGTAGAAGCTTAGCAGCCAAGCCTTCCATATCGTCAGCAGTTAAAATGAGTATTTTTACAATAGATTTCAGGGACGCCAAAGGCAGCTTTTGTGCCAACTTGCTAACATCCACATTGTTGAGTATGGGATGATCAGCTGCGCCTGTATAAGCATAATCCCACTCACTGTCAATCAAGTAGGTAGCTTGGTGTTCCTCCAGCAGTGAGAGCAGAGCATTCTGTACTTCCGGAAGAAAGGACTCTACGTATTTTACACTGCCATTTTGGGAGATCATTGAGCCGTTACCGCCAATCAGGGTATAGTTGTGAAAGCGTTCAGGAAGTACAGGCAGCATGTCGCGGATTGGTCGTGCCGAGGCAAAAATGACTTCATGTCCCGCTTGAGTTAACTGTTCCAAACAGCCTGCAATCTTATCCGACACACACTGCCCCTTGAAGCAGATCGTCCCATCCAAATCAAATACAAAGTGCATAATAGATGTACCTCCAAAAAAGTGCTCTCCAAATCGTTTCTTACGTCATTATATCCATGACCTTCCTTATTCGTAAACTAAAAAGCCCGATTCACACTGTCTGCTAGAGCAGATGTGGATCGGGCTGATGACGGTATTAAGTCATTAAGTTAGAGCTATTTTTAGTGATAATGCTTAACTTTAAGGTCATCCAGGCTTTTGAACTCATATCCTTGCTTACGAGCCTCGTCAATGATCGAGCCAAGTGCCTCGGCATTATCCTTGGATACAGAATGGAGTAAAATGACCGCTCCAGGGTGGAGCTGCTGCATGACTTGGCGATAGGCATAGTCCGTTCCTCGCTGAATATTCGTGTCCCAATCCTTGTAGGCTACCGACCAGAACACACTCGTATATCCGGCTTCTCGACAGGATGCCAATGCTTTTTCATTAAAAATGCCGCGCGGTGGTCGGACATATTTCATTTCCTTTTGCCCGGTCAGCTCTGCAGATGCAGTTCGTACCCGATCCAGCTCAGATCGAATCTCTGCCGAAGAGATGGTGCTCATATCAGGATGACTCCATGAATGGTTTCCAATAATATGACCTTCACTCGCCATGCGGCGCATCAAATCTGGTTGGTCTTTTACAAAATGCCCAGTAACAAAGAAGGCGGCCGGAACCTTTTTCGCTTTCAATACATCCAGTACCTTGGGGGTATATCCATTTTCGTAACCGTTGTCGAAAGTAAGAAATAATTCTTTCTTAGTCGTATCCCCCAAAAAGATGCCGCCTTGTCTTTCAATCAGGTGCATAAAGCCTTCTTGTGCGATGGAGGGCAGCTCGCCTCCCTTGCTTTTTTTAAACCCAAAATGATACGCTTGTCCGTCCACAGCTTGGGTAGCTGATGCCGATTCTCCTATAACTGTGGACATTCCCATCATTGCAATGCATAGCCACAAGGTCAATATTCGCTTCATCTATGTTCCTCCGCTTCCGCCCCGGTTCGGGTAAGATGTGTATACTTCGGCATATTCCATACCATCTGCAATATCATGTTCATTTATGCAAAGAAAGAAATGCTTGCACCAAACTTAAAACACATATTGACATCAATATAAAATCGAAGTAGTATACTCTATAAAACTTACTAAAATACTCGGATTTAATTCGAGTATTCATGCCATAGGAAAGAAATCAACTCAGAGAGATCTTACATACTTGATGGAGCGGAAGGAGTTAGGAGCTATGATTGAACTTAGGAATGTATCCAAAACCTATGTAAGAAAAGGCTTAAGCATTCAAGCGTTAAAGAATATAAATATCACAGTAGATAAAGGAGATATCTTTGGTTTTATCGGATTTAGTGGTGCAGGGAAAAGTACGCTTATCCGTTTGGTCAATCGTCTGGAGAAAGTAACGACTGGTGAGGTTCTTGTCGAAGGGGAGAGCTTAAATGCCTATTCGACCTCCGGGCTGCGAAAAGTAAGGAAAAAGATCGGAATGATTTTTCAGCATTTTAATCTGCTGGAATCGAAAACAGTATTCGAAAACATTGCCATTCCATTGGTGTTGCTCAAGCGCAACAAGCGGGAAATTGAGAGGCGTGTAACAGAGTTGCTGGCATTCACAGGATTATCGGATAAGGCAAATAGCTATCCCAGCGAGCTTTCCGGCGGGCAAAAGCAGCGTGTCGGGATTGCGCGGGCGCTTGCGAGCAACCCGTCCATTTTGCTCTGTGATGAGGCAACCTCGGCACTTGATCCGCAGACCACGCAGTCTATTCTTGATTTGCTTCGCAAAATCAACAAGGAATACAAGATCACCATCTTGATCATTACCCATGAAATGTCGGTGATTCAGCGGATTTGCAATAAGGTGGCCGTCATGGAAAAGGGAGAAATCATTGAGCAGGGCAACGTGCTGGAGGTATTCGGACAGCCGAAGCATCCAACGACGCAAAGCTTTGTACGCACAGTTATTCACGATCAGGTGCCGGATAGTGTGCTGCAAACGTTCGAGCAACAAGAATCGCAACGCATTTACAAGCTGGAATTTATCGGACAGGCAGCTTCCGACCCAGTGGTTCATGAATTGATTCGGAAGCACGATATCCATGTGAACATTTTGTTTGCCAACATGACGGAGATTCAAGAAACGACGATTGGCTATATGACACTTCAATTGCGCGGTGAGCAGCATGCCGTTCAGCAGGCTGTTGATTTTATCAAGAGCAAAGGAGTTCATATTCAGGAGGTGGAGAGTCTATGATGATTACAGGTACCACGATAACTTGGGATCAACTGTGGGAAGCTTTGTATGAATCCGTGCTCATGGTCAGCATATCATTATTTATTGGCGCTCTAATTGGTATCCCTATCGGTATTTTACTCGTCGTCACCCGTCCAGGCGGAATTTTGGAGAACAAATGGCTATACAGTATTTTGAATCCGATCATTAACATTGTTCGTTCCTTACCGTTTATTATTTTGCTGATCGCGATCATTCCGTTAACCCGTCTAATTGTGCATACATCCATTGGGACCAGTGCGGCGATTGTCCCCTTAATTATTTATATAGCACCCTATATCGGTAGGCTGGTCGAAAATTCGCTGTTGGAGGTCAATCCGGGGATATTGGAGGCAGCAGATGCGATGGGAGCAACTCCGTTTCAGGTCATTCGATACTTTTTGCTGCCCGAGGCATTCAGTTCTCTGATTTTGTCGTTAACGACAGCCGCCATTGGACTGATTGGTGCAACGGCTATGGCTGGTGCGGTCGGCGGCGGCGGCATTGGCGATCTGGCGATAGCGTATGGCTATCAACGTTTTGATACGCTGGTTATGCTCATAACCGTCGTCATTCTAGTCGTGTTTGTACAAGGGGTTCAATCCTTGGGCAACCTGCTCTCTCGCAAAGCACGCAGGGGTTAATGAACAAAACGGATATTCAACATATGTAGTTGGCATGTTAGGTTTTAGCATCATTCCATTATCCAAGAGCATCCTCGCTCATTATGAGCAAATTGCAAATATTTAGATTTCACCTCTTCATTTCTGATCAAGAACGCCCTATATCAATGGATAGGGCGTTCTTGTCATTTCTTATATTAGAACGGTCATAGTCATTTTCCACCGTCTCACCCATCCTCGCTAGTTCTGTCTAAATAACCATTCGCAGCAATAAATTAAATGAATACAAGCATATTAGGCCATGTGTAGTTAGCTCCAAGTCAAGCAATATTCTACGAAACACGTTGTATAGGTCTAATTGTTCAGAATCGGTTCAGTGGGGTTTCGTATAATTCTTTTAGCATAGTTCCTTGGTTGCATAAATCGTAGAACTAAACATGACTAAAGCCTTTGATATAACAGGATATATGCCAATAAATAGCGTCTAGGAGTGAAAATATTGAAACTTGTAAATCGAAATAAATGGATTGCATCTGCAATGGTGCTGGGGATTGCTTCAGGCTCCATTGTATCTCTGCCTTGGATGGGCGGCGCCCAGACTGCTTATGCAGCGACAGCAGATACGCAAAGTGAAACTGGATTTGTAGCACAAGCTCGCACTTTGGGTTTGATGACAGGTGGTAATCAGGGCGATTTTATGGCACAAAAGAATTTGACCCGCGCCGAAGCGGCTAAGATTTTGTGCAGTCTGTTCCAGTTGGAAGTTAACAATCAGCCGCAAACTTCTTTTATGGACGTATCCTCGGATGCATGGGGTGCTCCCTATATTGAGGCTGTACGTGCAGCCGGGTATATGACAGGCAACGGAGAACTGTTCCGTCCGGGGGATGCCATTACCAAGGAAGAACTGATCGTATCGCTAGTACGCGCAATGGACTTGCAGGATGCAGGTAATGCGGACGCACAGCAAAATGCAGTTCAGGTAGCTCGCAATTATGGTCTATTATCAGAGGATGCTTCTGCAACAGATTTGAAAAATCCGTTGAACCGGGAGAGTGGTGCCGAAGTATTTGTTAGCCTGTTGGATCATCCAGTAGGAGAAGTGAAATCAGAGGGCAATACGGTTCGAATCGGAAATATCCCTTACCAGCTGGAAGGATCTTTGCAAGGTTTGTTCGGTGAAAATAATAAAGCGGTATTAAAAGGGGCAAAAATCGATCTTAACCGTAATTTGCGTACACTCACAGGTGTAAATAAGCTGGAAATTAACGCAGACGGTGGCGTATTTGACGGTAAGGGTGTGTCTTTTGATGGACGCCTAATCGTCAATGGTTCGGTAACCTTGAAAAACATGTCCTCCACAGGCGTATTAGAAATCAAAGGCTCAGGTACCCAGCCGGTATCAGCCATTTTGGAAAATACGACATGGTCTGGTGTTGAGCTTGGCTCTCAAGATGCACAATTGACAGCAACTGGGACGACAAAGATTGACAACTTGACGCTGAAAAATGATGCATCGATCGTGACCGAAGGTAATGCCGCGATTAGTCGTGTTTCATTGCAACAGGGACTTGGCAAGCTGTTGGTTAACGGTAGTATTGGTTTGCTGGATGCATCTCAATATGTGGGCGTTCCTTTTATTACGTTGGCTAAGGGAGCAGCAATCAGCCAGCTTAACCTGCCGGAACAAAAACAGCCACAGGATGTTATTATCAACTATAATGCGATGAAAGAAGCTGTTAGTCTCGTGAATGGTACGACGAAATCGTCCTCTACTGGAGCGGTTGTCACGGATACAGACAGCAAAGATAAGAAAAAACACAACAGTGACATTATCAGCGTAGACCGCAGTCGGCTGGAGACAGAAGTCCATGCAGCCAAAGAACTGCTGGAGCGTGCAGGCGAGGGTGGAACGGATCAAGCACTTTACCCAGCCGGAGCGAAGGAAAACCTGTCCATAGCCATCCATCAAGCTATGCTGGTACTAAACAATACAGCAGCTACACAAGTAGAAGTAGATCAAGCGCTCAGCACATTGAAACAGGACGTTTCTGTGTACACAGCCTCAGCCACAGAACCGGTGATTGGAACACAGGAATTAACTAGACTGATTCAGTTAGCTTCGACTACCCTTGAACAAAACCGAATGATTGGTGACGAATTTCCGCCTCTCTGGGATGACTCACTAAGTCAAGCGATTCGATTTGGCAACAATGTGTTGGAAGGGAATGCGCCTCAGAATATTGTGGATCGGGAAGTAGAAAGCTTGGATCGAGTAATCAAGGTATACAAAGCATCAGTAAAACTCAGAGATGCCTATCTGCATTTTCTCGATGTAACGGATCGTGTGGAGAATTTGAAAACGGACAAAGCGCGTTACAAGTCCATAGTGAGGGAAGGATCAAAAGTATATCTGAATCCATTATCTACAACTGAGCAGTTGGAGGAATGGACACAAAAAATAGAAGGTGCCACAGAATCATTCCTGGCACTGCAAGCAGCGGACTTCTCAGTGCTTAAAAATACTTTACAAGAAGCGCAGGTTATCTACGATCAGAGTGGTTCTCAAAATACTGAACTAGACAACCTCATTCAGGAATATACAGAGAAGATGCACACCGCTATGACGCAGCTGGATGTATTGAACTTGAACATGGAGCTGAGTCAAAGGCTTACGGAATTCACTGCGCCAGTGCCTGCTACAGCTCGTGAAAAACTACAGCAGTTGGTTCAAGATGTTCAACTCAAGCTGCTGTCTAACCCTGTGGCTCGTAATTACTTGAATACGGAAATGCAGCTTTTAGATCAACAAACAATGCAAGCCCACTTTGCACTCATGTTTCCGCTTACTCCCGAGGAGCAATTGGTGATCTCTTATAACCAATTAAGTCAGGCTAAAGAGACCTATATTGAAAAATATAACGAGAAAAGGCTACAATTGAGACACGAAATCATTGAAATGCAGACATCGATCAATGAAGTTTTGTTGCAAAACTCAGGAGCGTTAAGCGCTGAAGCCCAACAAGCCCTGTCTTTTGCTTCTGAGCATGCCTCCATCTTCTTGGGGATGTCCAGCTTTGAATTGCAAGACGTTGTTCCCGTATACGAGGAGCTGCAACGGGTACAGAGCCAGTATGCTGCACCAATAGCAGTGGATACCATGTTGTTAAATTTCAACATAAGTATAGCTAATAATGAAGTTCAGACGTTCGGTCGTCATTATACCGAACAAGATAACGTAGAACTTCAAGGACAAATTAATCAGGCAAACCTTGTGCTTAATACTCCGTATATTACACAGCTTCAGGTAGATCAGGCTAACACAGATTTGATTACGGCGATTTCAAACTACCAATCCAAATGGATCGTAACTGATCTTGACATCCAAGAGCTCAAGAACATTGCGAACAATCTGCTTACAGTAAATGGTACAGATCCTACGACGGTCTACTTTCACAGAGTAGTGGATGCATTCAATCGTCTGGACCCGTATTATCCTATGCCGGAAGTTAAGAAAAATTATATGAATCTGGAAGATGCGATTCAGGAGTATAAAGATTTTATAGACAGCCAGCAACAAAGTAGTGGTGGAGCAACGCCGCCAAGCGATAGCAGCGGAACAGGAAGCGGCGATAGCAGCGGTGGAGCAACGCCGCCGAGCGATAACAGCGGAACAGGAAGCGACGACAGCAATGGTAGAGCAACGCCGCCAAGCGATAGCAGCGGAACAGGAAGCAGCGACAGCAATGGTGGAGCAACACCGCCAAGCGATAGCACCGGAACAGGAAGCAGCGACAGCAATGGTGGAGCAACACCGCCAAGCGATAGCAGCGGAACAGGAAGCAGCGACAGCAATGGTGGAGCAACATCGCCAAGCGATAGCAGCGGAACAGGAAGCAGCGACAGCAATGGTGGAGCAACATCGCCAAGCGATAGCACCGGAACAGGAAGCGGCGACGGTTCAGGGTCGATTCCTGGCGGTGGCAATGATGACGGTTTGATTCCTTAATAGGAAAAGTTAGGAACTACAAGGATGTATAGAAGGGGACGATTCCGCACAGATTTTATCTGCGGCGGGCGTCCCTTTTTGTATGGACAACGCTTCTAATGTAGCTGGATAGAATAACCGATACAAAAAGATAGACGTTATTGAAAAGAGCGGGGGATTTATGAAAAAACAGGGTGTTTTATTTTTTATTATACTTCTGCTTGCGGTTGCGTTGCCGGTGTATCCGTTAGTGTCGGGCGTATTATCCGGAAACAGTCATTGGAAAGCTCACAACGGTGTTATTGATTTGCGTAATTGGGACCCCGACAAGGAAGGCGCTGTACAGTTGGGAGGAGAGTGGGAGTTTTATCCTAATCAGCTTTTGCAGCCTTCATCTTTTCAGGAAACGCGAGATCAGGATTGGGGAAATCGTCGAAACTCCTCCAAATTGGGATCAGGCACCGGATCTTCCGCCAAAATTGTGGATGTGCCTGGTAGATGGAATCAGTGGATGCCTGGGGGACAGGCGACTGGATATGGTACCTACCATGTTCGTGTACTTTTACCTGAAAAATTGGAAAATCTGTACGGCATCCATATGCAAAACATTCGCAACTCTAGCCGAGTATGGATTGATGGAGCAGAGGTGGGGGCAAGCGGTATTCCCTCTGTTTCGGCCGAAAAAGGCAAACAGGGCAACGCCCCCTTTGTTGGATTTGCTGCAATAGATGGACATGCGACTGATATTATCGTGCATGTGGCTAATTATAGCTATTCCTCCGGGGGAATCATTTATCCGCTGCTGTTTGGTGATTATGCCAGTATTACGCATAGCCGGGAAGTAGCGATGGCAGAGGACACCGTACTGGTCGCAGGATTTTTTATCCCTACTGTATTTTTTATCATGCTGTACCTTTTACGTAAAAAAGAGAAGGCCTTGCTTTACTTAGCATGCTTTTGCGTCGCGGCAATATTTTACATTCTGACACATGGAGAGAAGCTGCTAGTCTGGGGAATGCCGGATTTGCCTTATGAATGGATATTGAAAATTCAATCGTTCTCTTCGACGCTGTTCTACTATTTTCTGATTCGGTATGTTCATCTTACGACACAGATTGTTATGAATCGGATCGTGCTGCGTCTCTATAGTATTACAACCGCACTGATGCTGGGTATGGGGCTATTGTTGCCTACACTGGTACTCTCATCCTTTGAAACGTTTATCCTTCTTTTTGGTGTAGTCAGTGTGGGATATGTATTACTGATCCTAATTCGTGGACTTGTTCAACGGACGGACGACGCTGCACTGCTAGTCATTAGTATTATGAGCATTCTTATGATTGTGGTGACCAGTTTTGTGTATGTTCTGGGATGGGGAGATGTACGTGGGGTAACAGCCTATGAAATGCTCATATTCGTATTGGCTCAAACGCTGCTGCTGGCCAAACGTTTTGTACATTCGTTCATGGAGGTTGAGAACCTATCACGACGTTTGCTAACCCTGGATGGGTTAAAGGACGAATTTCTGGCGAACACGTCACATGAGCTGCGTACTCCTCTACATGGAATTATTAATATCGCTCAATCCATGCTAGACCGCTATGGGACACAATTCAATGAGCCGCAAAAGCACAATTTGGTCTTGATTGCGAATGTAGGGCGCAGGCTTTCCTATTTGATTAACGATATTTTGGATTTTTCTAATTTGAAAAATGGAAGATTAGCCTTAAACCGCCGGCCTGTAAACGTACAAGCTGCAGTGAACTCTGTGCTGGAGGTATTGGGTCATTCGGTAGGTAAGAAAAAGCTCCAATTCGTCAAAGAATGGCCTAATTCGTTGCCTAAGGTGGATGCAGATGAACATCGCCTGAATCAGATCTTATACAATTTATTGGGGAATGCGATGAAGTTTACGGAGGAAGGCGAAATCGTAATCTCTGCCAAGACCAGGAACCGCGAAATGGAAATTAGTGTGAAGGATACCGGACCAGGTATTGCCCCAGACTATCTTTTGCACATCTTTGAACCTTTTAACCGAGGGGCGAATGCTGAGGACGAAGGATATAGTGGAACTGGGCTTGGGTTAGGCATAACCCGTCGTCTGGTGGAGCTGCATGGAGGCCATATCCGAGTAGAGTCCAGATTGGGTAAAGGTTCGACCTTTTATTTTACACTGCCCTTAGCGGAGACTGGTACGTCGGCACATGAAGCTCAAAAAAATGTTTTGTCTGAGGTTATATTGCAGCCTGGTGTGACCTCGAGTCAGGATGTGAATCCGCTTGAAGAAGATGGATTGGAGCAAGTGAGGAATGTTCCTTACAGAGTGCTGGCTGTAGATGATGATGAGGTTAACCTTCGGGTGTTGGAAGAGCTGTTATACACCACAGGTTGTAGTGTGGTGGCTGTGGAACATGCTGAGGAGGCGCTTCAGCTGCTGAATAGCCGTACCCGATTTGACCTAGTCATTACGGACTGGATGATGCCAGAAATGTCCGGTATTGAGCTGTGCCGACGGATTCGCGAACGGTATTCTCTCTCCGAACTACCCGTGTTGCTGCTGACGGCACGCGACCTGCCCGGCGATATCCGTGCAGGCTTCATGGCTGGAGCCAATGACTTTCTACGTAAGCCTGTTGATGCTGAGGAATTAAAGGCGCGTGTGCGCACCCTGCTGAACATGCGCCATTCGGCAGAGGAAGCGGTGCGTTCGGAAATGGCCTTTTTACAGGCACAAATCAAGCCGCACTTTCTGTACAATGCATTAAATGTCATTGTTTCGACCGTAGCGGTAGACCCGGACAAAGCAGCGGAGCTGCTTATGGAGCTGAGCCAGTATTTGCGGGGAAGCTTTGATTTTCAGAACAGGGAGAATACAGTTCCGCTATGCAAGGAACTGGAATTGGTAGAATCGTATGTGGCATTGGAAAAAGCCCGTTTTGAAGAACGTTTGCAGATGACTATAGAGGTAGGGAGGAACATCCGGTCGCTGATCCCGCCATTAAGCATTCAGCCCATTGTGGAAAATGCAATACGACATGGTGTAATGCAGCGGGCCACAGGTGGAACGGTGCGGGTGATTGTACAAGAGGCTGGAGCCGATTTTGTGGTCAGCGTGACCGATGACGGCGTAGGGATTCCGCCAGAGCGACTGCGACACTTACTGTCGGAGGAGCATGTATCCTCCAGTGTGGGGCTGCGTAATATCCATCGCCGTCTGATCCATATGTATGGAGAAGGATTGGAGATTGAAAGCAATCCTATGCAAGGGACGACAGTAAGCTTCCGTGTGCCGGAAATGACCTTATCTCGCCCTAGTGAATGAATAAAAAATACAGTGCATCTGCCGAAAAAAGCTAATGTCGCGCCCGAGTTTATACGATATATAAAATATAAGAAATTAAAAATCGGATGGTAAAGCAGACAGCTTGGTCATGGAGCAATGTAATGGATGGTTGCAGCAGGAAGGGAGCGCGGACACAGATGAAGGCGATATTGATTGATGATGAGAGGTCGGCACTAACCTACTTGGAACGGTTGCTGGAGGCGGACGGACGATTAACGGTCATGGGCAAATATACGTCTGCACAAGCTGGGTTGGATCATCTGGCGGCAGAACGTGTGGATATTGTTTTTATAGATATCGGAATGCCGGAGATGAACGGACTGGAGGCCGCCGAGTGGATTCAACAGCTGGACTCGCATATTCATATCGTCTTTGTGACTGCGTACTCGGAATATGCTATTGAAGCATTCGAACTGCAAGCACTGGATTACTTGTTAAAACCTGTTCATGCCCGGCGGCTTAATAAAACGTTGGATCGGATTGTAGCCACGCTGGCAGATTCCCGTCCTTCCAGCTCGGTCGTCGCAGCAGAGCAATTACCCAAAGTGCGTTGTTTTCAAAGGCTTGAAATTTTGGAGGATGGACAAGGAGCCGTGGGAGCAAAGCCATTCAAATGGCGTACATTAAAGTCGCAGGAGCTGTTCTCCTTTTTACTACACCATGAAGGGGAATGGGTTAGCAAGGAGCAATTGCTGGATGCGCTGTGGCCCGAATATCATTTGGACAAGGCTGTTGTTCATCTACATACGTCCATTTACCAAATTCGCAAGGCGCTGAAAGAACGGATGCAAGATACGAAGCTGGAGTACAATCTGGATCGCTATCGTTTGAACCGTAATGGCTGGGTTACAGATGTGGAGCTATTAGAGCGGGGAATTTCCGAATGGGCGGCATCTGGCAACGGCGGTACGCCGCGTATCGAGAGCCTGTTGGCTCTGTACCGTGGCAATTATCTGGAGGAACACGATTACCCATGGGCGTATGCAAAAAGAGAAAAGCTGCGCAATATGTATCTGGCATGTGCTTCAGAACTGGCTAGAGAAGAGCTCCGTTCAGGTCGTGCCCGGCAGTCCGTCCAACGCTTGCTCAACCTACAGCAGCGTGAACCTTATTCAGATGATATCTGCGGTTTGCTGCTGACTGCTTATGCCCAACTGGGAGAGTATATAGCTGCTCAAAAGCATTATGAAAGCTTCGTCAGCTTACTGGAAGATGAGTTGGGTATTGAGCCGCAGCAGGTGACACACCAGTTGTACGTGCAATTGAAAACACAGACGCTACCTGCGTAGACTGTTGTACTGTTTCAGGTAGCCGCTCAAAAACCGCTTCAAAAGGTACTTCATTTGAAGCGGTTTTTTTGTGTGGATAAAATCATTTTAATCGCCTCTTTTCGCTATGATCTGATATTCGCCGAGACCTGCTTTTTTCAGCGGCATATGCATATAGCATATCTCTTCACAGTTAGGTCATATTGAGAGGTTTATAAGCCACGAAGACTTAAGGAGGCCATGGCATTGGGAAAAAGGAGACGAACTGGCTTTAAGGGCAAAAGAATTAGGGTGGACGTTAGACAATCTTCTTCAGCTCACACAGGGCAAGGCGGTAACCCCATTTCGATCAATGCTTCGGATGTTGGGGTAGTAAGAACAGATGTCAAAAATAAATAATCAGCTTGTGCAAAAGCTACATCCTCGACGTAAAAAGATCGCCGGCAACAAATTATCTAACTTGTTCCCGGCGATCTCGTTTTTTGCCATAGTCGGCAGGTGCTTTCATCAGCATCCGCGCCTACATAACTTATGCCTTTCTTCTCGTCTTCACACCACCATCTTAAGCAGGTTTTACTGACCGGGGAGGTGCTGCCTTCAGCACAGCGTATCCGTAGGGTGGAAGCTCGACATGCAGCCCCTCCGGTCCTACGGACCACTGGCTTTCGCCAAAGGCTACCTCCCATTCCTGCTCTGGAATAGACAGTTCAAAAGTGTGATGCTCATCGGAACGGTTGAATAGCACAAGCAGCACTTCTTCGTCGCTGCGGCGCTCGTAGGCGAGTGAAGCGCCTTCCGGCTGTGCCTCCAGGAAAGTGATGCTTCCTTGATCACGAAGGACAGGGTGTGCCTTGCGAAGAGCGATCAGCTCACGATAAAAGTCGAACAGCTCGTGGTCCTGCTTATCGGTGTCCCACTCCATGCACTGGCGGCAGCCTGGATCAGCATCTCCATCCAGACCGACCTCATCGCCGTAAAAAATGCAGGGCGCACCCATGTACGTGAACTGGAACAAAGCAGCCAGCCGCATCAGTCGCTTGTCGCCCCCGCACAGTGTCAACAGGCGCGGTGTATCATGACTATCCAGCAGATTGAAGGCAACCTCGGATGCCTGTTGTGGATAGCGGGCAAGCTGTCGCCCAATGGCAAAGGCAAAGCTCTGGGCATCGGTCACTTTTTTGACGAAAAAATCATTTACCGCATAGGTGAACGGATAATTCATCGTCGCGTCGAATTGGTCGCCCTGAAGCCATTCAGACGATTCATTCCACATTTCACCCAAAATATATGCATCCGGGTTAGCCTGCTTGACTGTCGTACGGAATTCACGCCAAAAGGCGTGATCCACCTCGTCTGCCACGTCCAGCCTCCAGCCGTCGATACCGATCTCTTCAATCCAATGTTTTGCCACATTCAGTAGGTACTCTTTTACCTCAGGATGCTCTGTGTTCAGCTTGGGCATCATCGGTTCCAGCCCGAATGTATCGTAGGTCGGTGTGCCATCGTTCACTTCCAGTGGAAAGCTATGGACATGGAACCAGTCCTTATAAGGAGAGGCTTCACCTTTCTCCAGTACGTCAACGAATGGCTTAAAAGTACGCCCCGAGTGGTTGAACACCGCATCGAGCAGGACCCTGATTCCCCGCTCATGGCAGGCCTCGACCAGTTTTTTTAATATCTCCTTGTCCCCAAAGTGCGGATCTACCTCCATGTAATCCTCAGTATCGTATTTATGATTGGTCGTCGCCTTGAAGACAGGGGTCATATATATGGCGTTGATCCCTAGCTCGCTTAGATGATCCAGATGATCGAGAATCCCTTGTAGATCGCCACCGAAAAAATTGTCTCTTTGCGGTGTGCCACCCCATTCCTCAGCACCTTCCGGGCTAATGGAGGGGTCGCCGTTGGCAAAGCGTTCCGGGAAAATCTGATAAAAAACAGCATCCTTCACCCATGCAGGTGGCTTCAATATATCAATCGGATTTAGAAACGGATATTGGAACAGACTGTCTGCATTTTGGGGTTCCTCGGTGGTGAAATCGTTCTCGTTCATCCAAATTCGTTCCTCGCCGTCTTCCAGCAAAAATCCATATTTCAGCCGACGGTGAGTAGGCTTTACAGTACATTCGTAGTAATCGAACCTGCCATCGGTGGCAAATTTAGACATCGGAATAAGCTGCCGAGTACGATCCCAGTCGTACTTATCTACGGTAAGAACGTGAACAGCAGTCAGGTCATTTTTCTTTGTACGGAGCCGTAAAATTATCGTTTCATCATCATAACCAAAAGCCCAATTACGTTTCGGGTGGTGGTATATCGCTTCCAGCAGCATCAGATAGGCCTCCTTGTTCACCTGCATTCAAATTTGAAATTGTGAAGCGTATGTCGTATAAGGTAGTTATTAACCTTTTTAAGTGGGTTATGTACCATAACTGCTATAATGCCCATTACATAAAAGAAAAACGATAAGTAGGTGTCTATTATGAAAACAAATGTGCTATACATCGAAGATGATCAAGATATTGGTGCTTGGACGCATCAGTATTTGGAAGAGCGGAATTACGCTGTAACCTGGCTTCGCAGTGGGGATGGAGCTGTGGAAGCAGCTCGCGCGTGCCGACTCGTGATTTTGGATGTGATGTTACCCGGCCTGGATGGGTTCACCATTGGGAAGCGGCTCAAGAAAGAGTACCCGGAGCTTCCCATCCTCATGTTGTCTGCCCGTACGTCCATTGATGATAAGTTACAAGGACTGGATTTTGCTGACGATTATGTGACAAAGCCCTTTCACCCCGACGAACTCATAGCACGTATGGAGATTTTGCTGCGGCGATCAGGAAGCGTGTCCGAAGAATCTCTACAACTGGGGCATCTGTCTGTGTTTCCTCCAGATAATCGTATTGTGAATCGTGATACCGGGGAGGAAATTACGCTAACAGGCAAGCAATATCATATTTTTGCTTATTTGCTGCGGCATTTGGGCCAGATTATGACGAAAGAGCAAATGTATGAGGCGGTATGGGGAGATCCATATATCGACGGAGACAAAACTTTAATGGTCCACATTCGGCACTTACGGGAAAAGCTGGAGATTGATCCTGCGGCACCCCGCATCATTGAGACGATCCGTGGTGTAGGTTATCGGGTGAAAGCATAATGAACGGTATGCGTAAGAGGTGGGCATGGTGGCGTCGCAGCTCCCGTCCAGCCCAGAGAGGGCGGTTTCGTAGTTCACTGTTGTTCCGCTATTTGGTCATTATTGTGTTAGCTATGATGTTGTTGCCCATTGTATTGCCTGTTACAACCTTGATATATAGCATACTGTTGAATTTGCAGACGGATATCAAGCCTAAGAATCCTTACTATCCCTCTACGACCCAAACTGAACATAGCTGGCATCGAGAAGCTATCGCCTTGAAGGGAGCTAGTCCAGAGCAAATTTCAGCCCATCTGCGCAAAATACAGCAGGATATGTTCCCAGATTCACAAATATTTTGGGTCGATACCGCAGGGTTAACCAGACTGGAGCTACCGACACAACCTACCATTCCAAAACAATGGAGTGCGGCGCAAGCTATATCTTTTATGAAGCAAGCCAGCTCTGAGGGGCCGTTTACGGTCGTGGCCTTTATTGGCGGGGGCAAGGATGATGTGAATCAGGGCTATATGGTATTAAAAGTGCCCCGTTCGTTCTTTGAACATCCGACTAGTGACAATGGCATGTTGATGTATTATCTCCTTTTTATTCTATTGGTTCTGGGGGCTTTTATATTCGTATCGCTTCTGTTTTTTGGAGGCATTCGGCGGAGGCTGTTGCAGCTTCAGGCCGCCATGTCGCAGCGAGGCGAGGATGGATTACCCATTCTCGTTGCTACCGGACGCCCGGATGAAATCGGCAAACTGGAGGAGTCGTTTAATCGGATGGTTGAGCAGTTGGCAGAGAGTCGAGGACGTGAGCGTCAGGAGGAGGAACTGCGGAAGAGACTAGTCGCCGATCTGTCACACGATATTCGAACACCACTTACGGTTGTGCGCAGCCATCTGTATACCCTGGATGCGGAAAATCTCAGCAGCAAAGGGAAGCAGTCGATTACACTGATGGAAAATAAGTTAAAGGACCTTGGGAGTCTGATCGACAACTTGCTAACCTATAATCTGCTATCCAGTGGCAAATACACCATGAATAACGAGCCGCGTGATATCTTGCGGCTGGTGCGCGAGTGTGCAGCCAGCTGGTACCCAGTGTGGGAAAAGGAAGGCTTTGAAGTGGATATCGACCTGCCTGAGCATAGTTTGGTATGGAATGTCGATGAGCAAGGCTTCCGCCGTCTGCTGGACAATCTTTTTCAAAATGTAGTTCGGCATGCCGCCTCCGGTCGATATATCGGTATTCAAGTACAGAAGGATAACGGAAGAGAGGCATTGGTCATCACAGATAAAGGCCCGGGAATGGAGCAGCAATCCAGTGAAAAAGGAGCTGGAATTGGCCTGGCGATTACAGAGCTCTTGGCGCGCGAAATGAATTTGGAGAGGGAGATTTCTAGTTCATCAGCCGGGACGCAAATCCGTTTTTTAAACAAAACTTAAACTCAGAGTTCCCTTGGCTTTAAACTTGGCACGTTACGATAGGTGTCGAGGTGAGGAACTTGAACGAAACAATTATTGAAACGAACAGTCTCAGCAAAATATACAAAGGCCGCGCCGCGGTTAATCAGCTGGACCTGAAAATAGCACGGGGAGATATTTACGGATTTCTCGGTCCCAATGGAGCAGGGAAAACGACAACAATCCGCATGCTGCTTGGGCTTATTCGCCCAACTCGAGGAACGATCCGTATATTCGGCAAAGATATCCGCAGACATAGACTCGATATTTTGCGTAAAGTCGGTTCGTTGGTAGAGTATCCTTCATATTATGGTCATTTGAACGCCATCGAAAATCTGGAGGCTATCCGTCGTATTTTGAATGTACCGAAAGAGAACATTGCGGAAGTATTGGAGGTCGTTCGCCTGACCAAGCACGCCAAACGCTCGGTTAAAGGCTACTCGCTGGGCATGAAGCAGAGACTTGGTATCGCAGCAGCCCTGCTCGGCAATCCCGAAGTGCTAATTCTGGACGAGCCCACGAATGGCTTGGACCCCGAGGGCATTCAAGAAATGCGCGAATTGATACAGGCGATGCCCAAGCAGCGGGGGATCACTGTACTGGTATCCAGTCATCTGCTGAGCGAGGTAGAGCATATGGCGAATACCGTCGGTATTATTCGTGAAGGGCAACTAGTCTTCCAAAATACGATTCACAATCTTCGACAAGAGTCCGCAGGGGGGATTCGGATTGTAGTATCGGAACCCGAAGCAGCCCAATTGATTGCACGTGAACAGGGCTATCATTCAGTGAAGGATGGGTCAGCACTGAATTTTGACAACATGAATGATGCGGCTGTTGCGCTGCTGGTCAGAAGATTGGTGGAAAACACACATGCTGTATATCGTGTAGAGGAACGCCGCAAATCGCTGGAGGATATGTTCATGCAGGTGGTGGGCAAAGGAGGGGGTTCCCTATGATGCTGCGAGCGCTGACAGCGGATCTGCTCAAAGCACGCAGAAAGGGAATCTGGTTCCTGGTATTCCTCGGTCCTCTTGGGCTGGTGGCCATGCAGGGACTGAATTTCGGACTCCGCTATGACTATCTGATTCCACGATATAAGGGTCGCTTATGGGAAAGCTTGATGGATAACATCGCGTTGTTTGTCCCCCTTGCGCTGGTGCTTGGAGCTACGATGGTCGCTTCCATGTTGGCGAATGTGGAGCATACATCTAACTCCTGGAAGCAGCTGCTGGCTTTGCCTATTTCCAAATTTAGTGTTTATATGGCAAAGCTAACATTAGCCATTGGAATGCTATGCGTGTCCTGTCTACTTTTGACGATTGGGACTTGGACATTAGGAATGCTTCTTGGCTTTGGGGGAGAACCTGCACCGATAGGGGAGCTAATACGGCTCGGATTTTGGCCCTTGGGCGGCACGCTGCCTATACTCGTATTGTTGTTGTGGCTAACGGTCACGTTCCATAATCAAGCGCTACCTGTAACACTGGGCATTACGTTAGGCATTGGGAGCTTGTTTGCTTCCCAGTTGTCCGAATGGTTTCCGCTGGCTTGGCCGCAATTCGCATGGGTTGCGCCACAAGCGTGGATATTTGCGTCCATCGGATGCGGAACAGGTGCAATTCTCAGCCTGCTGACTGCAGCTCATTTTAGCCGAAAGGATGTGGCGTAATGCTTGGAGGATACGTGCGGCTACTTTCTGTCGAACGCATGAAAATGGCAAAGTCGCCTGTCTGGCTGCTCGCGCTCGTCAGTCCAGCGATTGCCGTCCTGATTGGTTTGCTGGCGAATCCGGGAGGAAACTGGCTGTTGCTGCTGGCTGCTATGCTTACAATACATGCAATGCTGTTCCTGCCGATGCTGACCGCCGTGTTTGGGTCTCTAGTCTGCCGATTCGAGCATGGGGGCGGCGGCTGGAAGCAACTGATGTCATTGCCGTTGTCTCGCACGGGGTTGTACGCAGCCAAGCTGACCATCATCATGGCTATGGTCGGACTGACTCAGCTGCTGTTTGGAGGAGCGCTGCTGGGTGTTGGAACTGTGCAGGGAATGAGCGGACCGATTCCTTGGGCCGCAATTGCCCAAAGCCTGCTTGCAGGCTGGGTTGCTTGTTTGCCGCTAGCAGCCCTGCAACTGATGGTGTCCTTTTTGTGGTCCAGCTTTGCTGCACCGCTTGCATTGAATTTCGTATTTACCGTGCCCAATATGCTGGTCGCCAACTCTCAGACCTATGGTCCGTACTATCCATGGACTCAGCCTCTATTGGCAATGATGCCGAGTGGGGGAGACAATTTCGGGGCGTTCATGGTGCCAACGGATACACTGTTGATGGTGGTACTGGGTAGCTTTGTCGTGTTTGCGTTTGCTGGCCTGATGATATTTCGTTATAAAGAGATATAAGACGAAATATGGAAACTGAAAAAGCTCCTTATCCTAAAAAGAGGGTAAGGAGCTTTTTTGCTGGTGCTGCAGGTTCGTGTTCTGAATAAGACACTTACTCTATGGGCTTACACTAAGCCTGAAATAGCACGAATATTATTGCTGATCAGGCGGCAAGAGGCGTCAAACTTGGCTTGTTCTTCTGGACTCAGCTCAAGCTCGATGACCTCCTGAATTCCTCTACTGCCGATGATTGCTGGAACGCCCGTGCAGACATCAGTGTGTCCGTACTCGCCGTCCAATACGGCAGAAATTGCTATAATTTTACCATCGTCATTCAAAATGGAACGGGTAATGTACGCCAGCGCATTGGCAATACCAAAATAAGTGGCACCTTTGCGGGTGAAAATCTCCCAACCGGCATCCCTTGTTTTACGGGCGATGTCATCCAGATCAACGTGTCTGAATCGTTCCTTATGCTGACGCAAAATGTGCAAGAGCGGCTTGCCGCCAATCGTAACGTGCGACCAGGCCACGAATTGGGATTCGCCATGCTCGCCCAAGGCATACCCCTGTACACTGCGTGGATCTATGGAAAACACCTCAGAAAGCAACGTCTTGAGCCGGGATGAGTCGATAGAGGTGCCCGTGCCGATCACCTTGTTGCGCGGCAGACCGGATATACTCTGCACCAGATAAGTAACAATGTCGACAGGATTAGCGGCAATAACGAAAATACCGTCGAAACCGCCCTCCATAATAGCTGTTACAATCTCTCTGGTGATATGCACGGCATCGTCCAATACAGATAGGCGGTCTTGACCCGGTTTAGGATTGGACCCAGCCGTTATAATCACAACATCCATATCCGTGCAGTCTGCATATGTGCCTGCACGGACCTTGGTGCGTGTAGACGTAAAATCCATACAATGGGACAGATCCAGTGCATGGGCCAAAGCCCGGTCATACGTGCGGTCAATCATCATGATTTCGTCACAAATGGACTGATTGACCATTGAGTAGGCACAGCTCGAACCGACCATTCCCGCGCCGACAATCGCTACTTTCCTTGCCTTCCCCTTCATTTATGTTTCCTCCTCGTTCCAACGAACGTTAATATGCTACAAATTATGCCTGAAATCCATTTTACGTTACATAACATAACATATTGCTGATCTTTTGAAAATATCCATTTTTTTGTCCTCATTCCGATAAATTAAAAAAGAACGGTGAATAGGGGGAGCAATTTAGGATTAATCAAAGAATAAGTGTAGATTATCCATATTCTTTTATTGGAAGACAGGATGTAAGTTATCTATTTATTTATAAGTGGTTTCCGTATAAATCATAACATGAGCCATATCCATGGAAGAAAAGTTTACGTAACAATATTGGGAGTATGACATTTATGTGACGTATCTTAATGAGTCTCAAGAGTATACAGTGCAGGAGCATTCTTAGCGATGTCGCTTCTTGTATTTTTATAATGTATTCGTTTATGACAAAGGTTCTTAGTAGTCTGCAATATTAGAACTTTTTTGCCAAAGGATTTCCAATGGTTTCCGCGAATTCTACATATACAAGCTTATTTCTTTCCATACCATCCGGGGAGGTAATGATTAAATGGAAGAAAGCAAGTCGACGACGGAAGCAGCAAAGCAACTGGGAATCGGGGCGAGTACCCTTCGTAAATATGCAGCGGCGCTGGAGGAACAGGGATATGTGTTTCAACGTTCCACTAATCAGTCAAGAATGTTCAGTGCAGAGGATGTTGAGTGCTTGAAGGTGATGCGGAGGGCGTTGCGTGAGCAGCATATGACAATGGAGCAATCCGTTCAGGTGGTACTTGAGAGAATAACCGCTCCCTTCCAATTGGAGGATGAAGAATTCCGCTTGCCACCCATCTCGGATGCTGAGTCACTGACCGCAACCTGGCAAGAAATAATGGCGGCGGCTGAGGGTAGGGAAGAGACGGTCATGCAGGAGCAAGCTGCTGCTACGGTTGAGCTGACAGAGATAGAGGATGAAATGAATGTTCAGGAGCTATCAGAGGAACCCATGCAGTCGCAGGAACAGTTCCAGACTTTGACCCCAACCATGGAGTATAGATTGGAGCAAGCACCTGTATCCGTACAAACGCAGGAGTCCGTAGAGCCACAAGAACTGGCGCAGATGCAGGATATGGTGCAAACCGCTTTGTTGGAAATGCGGAGCCGTTTGGAGGAACTGGAAGCAGAGCACAGCCGTTTGATGGAGAAGAATGTTAGCTTATCTAACCAACTAGAGGACCATAAACGTTGGATGAAAGAAAGGGTCGAGGAAGAACGGGATCGGCAGTTAATCACTAATCTACGTACCTATCAGGGCCGGCAACGCAAAACGCGCAGTTCGCTGTTGTCCTGGCTCGGTCTGACACCACGTAGCCGCAGAGAGGCATAACGATCATTATCTTGTCTAATAAGACCATCAGACCTACCCGGCTCTGATGGTCTTTTGGCGTGGATGATATAATAACGGAATACAAGAATACGAGGACAAGTCGCATAGGAAACGTGGCTGCGGCATGTATAGGAAAGGATCTAAGTATGTTTGCTTGGTTGCGGAACATTTATGAATCATGGATAGATTATCCCAAACAGCCTGGTGATTTGCTGAGCGGACGTTATTGTGTTCGTTCGCTTTTAGGCATGGGTAGCTATGGTCTAACCTACCTTTGTCTGGATCGGCACAGCGGACAGGAGGTGGCGGTAAAACTGCCCAGACCGAGCAAACGAGCGCAGGCAGTTCAACTATTGCAGCGCGAGGCTCACATTATGCGAAAGATGGAGCACCCTTTTATTCCAAAGTTGCTTGAAATTGACCAACATTCGGACGGAATGTATATGGTCATGGAATACGTCTCCGGTATGACCTTGGAAGAGCTTATCTTTGAACAGGAGCGTTCCTTTACGGAACAGGAATGTATCGTCTACATTTTAGAGTTAATGGAGCGAGTTCTGCATGTGCATGAACGGGGATACATCCATCGCGATATCCGTATTCCTAACGTAATTCACCGCGAAGGGAAGCCGTACCTAATCGACTTTGGGCTTGCTTTGGCCGTGGGAGAACGACAGGAGGATGTATTCACCGAAGCCATGCTGGAAAAGCGCGCACCTGAGCGACAAGATGTCGCCTTCTACAGCGATTTGTATGATGTCGGGCATTTCATGCTTTTTATGCTGTATAGCAGTTATGAGCCTCAGCCGGATCAACCCCCTGGAAGCTGGCAGGAAGAATTAATGCTGAGTCAACCTGTGCGTCATATACTGGAGCGGCTTTTTCAAATTCGTCCACGTTATGAACATAGTCGACAGTTTATGCAGGAGTTGGAGGAAGCATTGTTGCAGTTAGAGGTTAATCCATAACTTTAATCCCTAAAAATAAACAGGCATTCGCCGCAAAAATGGGGGAATGCCCCTTACGCATTTGACTAGGTCTACATACAATGATCCTGAAATGAGCGAAGGGAGTGTTGTAAATGAGTCATATGTGTGGAGTAGGCGGTATGGGTTGCGGCGTAGGAGCCTGGACCTCTGTAGGAGCGATTCTGGTACTGTTTATTTTGTTGGTGATTATCTCTAAAACCCTATTTCTGTAATTTCGGTTATAGCCGATTTCCTGTAAAATGCACTGATGTTGCTCTGCGTAACGAAGGGCGCACAACAATAAAGCGAAGGCCCTTGATGAGAAGGGGCTTCGCTTTATAAGCTTAAGGAGCCTGTGGCTTGCTTCTTGTGTTACGTTGTACTCCGCCACTGCTTTTTGTTGTGTGGCTAGGAACTAGAGTAGTGACGGCGTTTATCCTTATAATATCGGTGACCGTTATGGCTGTTCTTGTATCCGTCTGATGAAGAATGGCGTCTACGGTCGTAATAACGATCTGAGCTGCTGTATCGCCGCTTATGGGAATGAGAGGTGGAATGTAGCAGGCGGTGCAGTAATTTTTTGAGCATCGTCTAATCCTCCTTCTTATCCTATCCAACTGAGTATAGACAGGTCTTATAAAACGATAATACGCAACAACATTAGAACAGGTTCCGCTAATTTAAGATTGTAGGGACTTGACCTGAAATTCTGCAATATCCTTGAACTCTTCTTCAAATTTACGTGAAATGCGAATATAGATCGGCAGTAAATCGCGATAGATATCTACATGCTCTGCCGCAGGTTTATGCTGATGAGTGGTGCCGATCATACCGGATACTGCATCTAGCGAATCAATTCGCCCTAACGCGTACAAGCCTAGAATAGCTGCGCCTAGACATGAGCTTTCCAGACTTTCGGGGATAATGACTTCCTGATCAAAAATATCTGCCATGAGCTGTCTCCACAGCTCCGAGCGTGCAAATCCACCCGTGGCGTGAATGACAGACGGTCTGTCAATGACTTCCTCCATAGCGAGCATGACTGTATACAGATTGAACAGTACACCTTCCAGTGCGGCGCGAATCATATGCTCTTTTTTGTGCCGCAGGGACAGGCCGAAGAAGGAGCCACGCGCATTTGGGTCCCACAGAGGAGCGCGTTCGCCAGATAGATACGGAAGGAAAAGCAGACCGTCCGAGCCTGGACGCACCTGTTCTGCGATTTGGGTCAGCACATGATACGGATCAATTCCTAAGCGTTTGGCAGTTTCCACCTCAGAGGCTGCAAATTCATCCCGTATCCAGCGGAACACGATACCGCCGTTGTTCACCGGGCCGCCGATGACCCACAGCTTTTCGGTCAAGGCATAACAGAAAAAGCGCCCTTTCGCATCGGTGAGAGGCTTATCAACTACAGTACGGATGGCTCCGCTGGTGCCGATGGTAACAGCGACAACTCCAGGTTTGATTGCATTCACACCGAGGTTGGACAAGACACCGTCACTGGCCCCGATCACAAAAGGGGTCGTCTCCAGCAGGCCCATGTCATGTGCATAGGCTGCGTCCAGTCCTTTTAGCACATGAGTTGTCGGTACCAGCTCGGACAGCTGCTCCTTCGTCACACCTGCAATAGTGAGCGCTTCCTCGTCCCAATCCAGCTGCTTCAAATTCATGAGTCCGGTAGCAGAGGCGATCGAGTGATCCACGACATATTGGTGGAATAACCGGGCAAAGACATATTCCTTTATAGAAATGAACTTGTACGTCTGGGCCGCTACATCCGGTAAATCTCGTGTAATCCACATCAGTTTTGTCAGCGGTGACATGGGGTGAATGGGCGTTCCCGTGCGTAAGTAAATATCGTGTCCATTGTATTTATGTTTGAGCGCTTCAGCCCATTTGGCACTACGATTATCTGCCCACGTGATGGAGGCGGTCAGTGGTTTACCGTTCTTGTCCACCGCCAGTACGCTGTGCATAGCCGAACTAAAGGAGACGAACAGCACATGTTCGGCGGGTACTCCGCTTTGTGTCATGACCTCTTGCACCGTCTCTACGACAGCTTTGAGAATATCTTCAGGGTCCTGTTCTGCCGCATCTGGCTCAGGTGTATGGAGTGGATAGCCCACATGATGCTGCGCGGCAATATTGCCGTTTTCTTCAAAAAGCACTGCCTTGGTACTGGTCGTGCCAATATCGACGCCGATCATATATCGGGTTTCAGTCATATTCATTCTCCCCTTCACTTACCTTATTAGCTATTATCGTTAAATTAACACATCCAGCAGTATAATCAAACCGAATGCGACTAGGGAGAGGATGGTTCCATAACATTCAAAGAGTAAAGGTGCTAATATGTATAGTTAATTGTATACTTGTCGACAATTTAGTCTGAAAAGAGAACCGCGTCAGTTGGAGTGGGCATAAAGACGCGATACAATTGGCTCTTTGTCGGGTATGTTCCGGCTAGGATAATGTCTTTCTATAGGAGGACAAAACACTATCGTTAACCGCGTTGCGAGTGTCTCGGTAATGTTCCTCAATGAGTCGGGATAATTCTTGATCATTTCCTTGTTTTAAAGCATTTGCAAAGGTGCGGTGCTTGTGAATCGTGACTTGAGATTCTTCGATGTTAGACGCAAAACGTTGTTCTGTCGCAGCCAGCATAACCGTCAGGATCAACTGTCTCATACCATTCCAGGTATGGAGAATACGGGTATGGCCTGCTTCCAGAACCAGAGCTTCATGAAAATTAAAATCCTGAAGTGAAAATTCAGCGATATCTCTGTGCTTGAGAGCGACTTCCATTTTGTCGATCATCTGATTTAAAGTGTTTACCAATATGGTATTATCCCTATGTACATACCTTTGAACAACAAAATGCTCAATCAGCATTCGTACGTCGAATAGCTCCTCCATATCATCGGGTGTCATGCCGATCACAACCGCCCCCATGCGCTCCAAGCGGATAAGTCCTTCGGTTGAGAGCACTTTCATGGCTTCACGCACAGGAGAACGGCTGGTACCAAAATCGGTAGCAATCTGATTTTCAGATAGAACAGTGCCGGGTGTCTGCATACCACGTATAATCTGAAGTCGGAGTTCACAAGCAATCCTCTCTCCAAGCGATGCGCCCTGTAACCAGGTTGTTGGATATTTCATAGAATACTCCTATCTTGCAAATAATTTTGCATACTTGTATACAAATTATGGAGTATTATAAACCCCGTTTAAGCCCTTGTAAACGGTATCAATTGACATCGGTTCCATTTCACTGCTTTTAGCGTTACAATAGAAGCAGAAAAAAAGAAGCAGTGAAAAGTGGAACGAACATGGATAAGAAGGAGAACATTTAATGATTATCATTAAAACCAAAGAACAAATTGAAAATATGAAAAAAGCCGGCGAAATTTTGGCTGCTTGCCACCGGGAAATTGCTAAAATGATTAAGCCAGGTATTACGACACTGGAAATTGACGCCTTTGCAGAATCATTTATGAAGAAGCACGGCGCAACGCCGGAGCAAAAGGGTTATAACGGCTACCAGTTTGCAACTTGTGGTTCCCCTAATGATGTGATTTGCCACGGTTTTCCGAACAAAACACCATTGAAGGACGGCGACATCGTGACGATCGACATGGTTGTGAACCTGAATGGCTGGCTGGCAGATTCCGCTTGGTCGTATGCGGTGGGGAATGTGTCTGAGCAGGCCCAAAAGCTGTTGGACGTTACCAAAGAGTCTCTGTATAAAGGGATTGAGCAAGCTGTTGTTGGTAATCGGATCGGGGATATTTCCCATGCGATCCAAACTTACGCGGAAGCGGAAGGCTTTTCGGTCGTACGCGAATTTATTGGGCATGGCATCGGGGAAGAAATGCATGAGCAACCGCAGGTTCCGCATTACGGACCTCCGCACCGTGGACCACGCTTGAAAGAGGGCATGGTCATTACAATTGAGCCGATGCTCAACACAGGCACATACCGCAGTAAAATTGATGCGGACGGCTGGACCGCACGTACGTTGGACGGTGGTTTGTCGGCACAATACGAGCATACGCTGGCAATTACAGCAGACGGTCCTATCATCTTGACCCAGCAATAAAAGCAGGCATCCATCAGTAACCTACAGACTAGCGAATTAAATGAGTTAGACCTATTACAGAAAAGAGGCTGTCCAGAGGACAGTCTCTTTTGCCGCGTGCATTCTAAAAAGAATTTTCTGACGCGGATTTGATTCTGTTAATGGCCCCATATCCCCGTTTCTGCATGTAGTGAGGATGACCGGACTGACAGCCTATAAAAGAAGGTCGTTTTTCTGATGAAGAAAAGACGAACCTGGCACTGATCCAGAGGTACGGGGGATATAGGGGGATGCGGACGGTGATGGGAAAGCGTATATGTGAATGTAAAGGATGCTATTTATTGGGGGAAGTAATTTTAAAAAGCATCAAGCCACCATCAATCGTTAACTTAGATCCAATTATATTATATAGGAAGCTTCGTCAGAGAGAAGCCAAGCAATACCTTTTGCAACTTTTGAAATCGCCAGCTGGCTTCAATTGGTACAAATACAGCATAACTGCTAGCACTCCTTGATATTCAACTGCCCTATTGGGTTGTCGTGGAGCTACAGTATTGATACGAATGCCTTGACTTGCATAATCAAGCGCAGTTGCATTGGTAAGACTTTGAATTGCATGTTTTGATGCCACGTAAGCACCGTATGCCAGAAATGCTTTCAGACCAACTATTGAAGAAACGTTGACAATTGATTCTCTGTAAGCATTTGTTGGATCTCAATTTTCATGTTCCAATATACACCTGAATGCATTAATTTTTATGGTACTCAAAAAGGAAGGTCATTACCCTGACTTTAGCTAATGGTGCTTGCTCTAAAGCACCGCCTGCATTATTGATCGCCCAGTCTAGGCCTGTAATATATCTAATCGCTATGCATGAAAAGCATTTTTCAAGTGCAATAGATCCAGTCAAATACTCACGATAATTATAATGAAGAAAAACAAATTCAAAAGTTTGATGGATACAGTAGTAGAGCCGACTTTCAAAAATCAGTTAGTGGTTTTTAATTGGTATTTTTTACATGTTGTAATCAGTAAAGCGAAGTGGTATATTATTTGAGCTGACAATAAAACAGCCGTTTCAAAAAAGAATAATTAGGGTGAAATGATTTTAATAAAAAAGAATAAAATAACCCTTGCATTTTTGAAATGAACATGATATGATCTTATAGCTGCTGAAAAACGCAGTGAAAAAGAATTTGATCTTTGAAAACTGAACAACGAGTGAGTACGGATTTTATTTATAAAGTCCAATGCTGAAATTTTGGTACATGCTATCTGGCTGTATGAAATGGAAGCAACAAAGAGATATTTTATCTCGTCAGTTTCAAAATGAGCTAATCGCTCTTTCTATATTGTTTCATCTTCGGTTCTTCTCATTGGAGTGGATGAAGATGAAACAGGTTGACGTTACTTTGTAACGTCTTTAATGGAGAGTTTGATCCTGGCTCAGGACGAACGCTGGCGGCGTGCCTAATACATGCAAGTCGAGCGGGGTCAGTTAGAAGCTTGCTTCTA
>NZ_JAKWFI010000013.1:0-88394 GCF_029522175.1 Paenibacillus sp. P2(2022)
AGATTTCCCAGTATGTAAGACCCCTTGAAGACGACGAGGTAGATAGGTTGGGGGTGGAAGTGCAGTAATGCATGGAGCTGACCAATACTAATCGGTCGAGGGCTTATCCTAAAGATAAGACGCAATGCAGTTTCGGATCCAGTTTTCAGGGTGTAACCTTGAAGGTATGTAGAAGTACATACGACAAGCGTATGGCTATTCATTCACACAATTTGTGATGAACCGAATAACCCTACGGAAGAATTTGCGGAGCAAATTCATGTTTGGTGGCGATGGCGGAGGGGTTCCACACGTACCCATCCCGAACACGACCGTTAAGCCCTCCAGCGCCGATGGTACTTGGACCGCAGGGTCCTGGGAGAGTAGGACGCCGCCAAGCGAATAAAAGTATAATCTCTACATCAAAAAGACCGCGATTATCGCGGTCTTTTTGATTCCTAAATAGATGTGCTTCTCAAAAATCCAATATGAATCTGATAAGTCAGGACAAGTAAGAAAAAGTAAACCCGTTTTATTTTTGAAAATATCATGTTAAACTTTTCTCATAAAATAAACGGACTTTCAGAGGTGAGTTGTAGTGCTGGAACGCTCTATGGAGAATACAAGGGATTTAAACAACGGAAAGGGAGTGATTTAAAGAAGAAAAGGAGACGATGAGGATGAGCACTTATCAAACGGTTATTAGTGATGGATTTGAGCTGAAATATACTACAAGAGGTAACGGAAAGCCGATATTGGTGATCGGCAGTAGTGTATATTATCCTCGCATATTTTCAGACCATTTATATAAAAAGTTTCAGTTTATTTTCTTAGATCATAGAGGGTTTGCAAAACCGACTCGTGCTTTAAAACCAGAAGACTATACTTTGGATAAAGTCATCAAAGACATAGAAACAGCAAGACAATGCCTTCATTTAGATCCATTTATCATATTAGGACATTCCGGGCATGCTTTTATGGCTTTGGAATATGCTAAACAATACCCAGACTATGTTGAAAAAGTGGTGCTATTAAATTCAGCGCCTACGAACAGCCAAGAAAGACAACGGCAAAGCTTGTCATACTTTTATGAAACGGCCAGTCCAGCCAGAAAAGAACGTTTTGAAAAAGATATTGTTTTATTAGAGGATGATATCAAAAGAGATCCCGACAGAAGATTTGTTCACGTGTGTATACGTATGGGAGCCCAAAGTTTTTATGATTATACCTATGATGCAGCTCATATGTGGAATGATGTGCACACGAACATGCCTATCATTGATTATTTATGGGGAGAAGCCTTCGGAAAGATAGATTTGATACAGTCCTTGGGAGATGTCGATAAGCCCATGTTTATTGGTCTTGGAAGAACTGATTACTTAGTCGCGCCTGTTTCATTGTGGGATCGGGTCGATGATAGCTATACGAACGTAAAAAAGGTGGTTTTTGAGCATAGTGGCCATAATCCGATGTTTGAAGAACCTCATTATTTTGATCAAACATTAACCGAATGGATTAATGAAAATCACTAGGTTTTTAAAACAGTCGATTCCGGTACTGGAAACAGACTTGAAGATGATGGCAGGTTGACCCTAAAGATCTACGAATGGAGAACAAATAGTTTGAATTTTAAAAGGAGAATGTTTATCTTTAGGCTTGTCACTGAAGCATCGGGGACAGCTTGAGTTAGCATTCTCCTTTCATTTATAAATCGCTATGGTAGTAGTTTGGCACGAAGCATGTTACTTCGCACTGGCTCAAACTCATAGAAAATATTACTCCATTCTTTTTGTCATGACTTGACGGATCAATGAGGTTCTGTATAATAACCGAGAGATCATACTGTAATGATTGTCTATTTTCCGTTTTTTTATATACCATCTGGAACAATTCCAAGGCTCACGGAACTTAACCACAATGTAAAGTTATGATATGGAGGTTGGAGGTCGTTTTGAAATACGAAATTATTTTATTTGATGTTGATGATACGCTGTTTGATTTTAAAATGGCAGAGAGCCATGCGCTACATAATACGTTCACCCAATTTGGATTGCCGCAAGGGGCCACAGAGTACAAATCCAGCTATGATGAGATTAATAGTGTGTTGTGGCGAGAGGCAGAGGAAGGACTTATTACCTCGGCACAGTTGCGGGTGGAAAGATTTAAACGATTGTTTACTGTCCATAAGCTAGACTTCAATCCAGACGCCTTTAGTGCTGCTTATTTACGTTATTTGGGTGAAGGTGCTTTTTTGATGGACGGAGCGATTGAATTATGTGATGTACTATCTGAGTGTCGTTTGGCGATTATTACGAATGGAATCAAAGAGGTCCAAACCTCAAGAATTCAGCTTTCCCCGCTGCGTGATGTGTTTGAGCAGGTAATTATTTCAGAAGAAGTGGGTTGCCAAAAGCCACAAGCTGGTATTTTCGATTACGCATTTGCCAAGCTAGCCATTTCAGATAAAAGTAAGGTCCTTATGGTCGGCGATTCTTTAACCTCTGATATTCAAGGAGGGAATAAGTACGGAATTGATACCTGCTGGTTCAACCCTGCCAGAAAAACAAATACGTCTGGTATTCAACCCACTTATGAAATAACAAGTTTAATGGAACTACTGAGTAGTGTACTTTCAATAGGGTCTGTACTGAATCGTACGTCGGCGGAAATCTAGATGAATGATGTAGAAATCAGAAGACCGAAAGTTAAAGATGCCGAAAAGTTAAATGAATTGTTTAGAATAGTGATTACAGACACATTTGCTAAAGAAGGTATTGGAAGCAAGCTGGAGGATATAGAGGATGAAATTGAGACTAAAAGAGCGTATTTGGAAAGTGACTTAGAAAGCCACGGTGAGCAACGATATTTTTTAATCGCTGTAGACGGGGATCGAATAATGGGTTCAATTGAATATGGCCCGGCAAGTGAACTTATAAGTAAATCTACCAATGATGCATTAAAAAATTTGTGCGAGGTAGGAACTGTATTTGTTCACCCTGACTACCAGAAGATTGGAGTAGGAAATTTATTATTGAAATCAATGTATCTGGCGTTGAAAGATAGAGGAGTAGAAGAATTTTGTTTAGATAGTGGGTATCGTATTGCACAAAAAATATGGGAAAAGAAGTTTGGAACTCCTGATTATTTATTAAAAGATTATTGGGGAAAAGGCTTTGATCATATGATATGGAGAATCAAAATCAAGGATGCTATTAAATGGTCACAAAGTTATTAAACAAGGCAGGTCGGAAAATCGACCTGCCTTGTTTTAATTTTTTATCGTCACCGGCTGAACTATGATTAACAGGAGATAGCTTTAAGGCGGAAGGTAGAGCTGGCAAAATCCCCAGTGAGATCCGAGACAACAAGTCCAATCTTCATTAGACGGTCACCTCCAAAAATTTCACCGTCGAACGCCACACGGAAGGGGGAGACGCCATCTTCAGCCAAGGTACCACCGACAGGTTCTGAAGTATTGCTGGTTGCCCCGGTTTCGATTATATACTTTTTAGCTGGGTCAAGTCCTTTTAGAGTTAGTCGCCGGATAGGACCATTTGGCTCAGCCAACACACGGAAGTAAGCGACAAAAGCTTCGGACTGGTCCTCGCTAACAAACATCCAGGCAGTATTGCCTCGGCCCTCAAACGGACTAAGAAGTCGATACATATCTCCCTGCTGTACAAGGGAACGGATTTCTTTATACTGGGCAATTTGTCTGGCAGCAAGCTCTTTTTCTTCATTTGTAAATGCAGTAAGGTCAAGCTCGTAGCCAAAATTCCCGCTCATTGCCACGTCGCCACGTATGGCGAGGGAGGTGTTTCGTCCCACCTGGTGGTTCGGCACGTTCGATACGTGGGCCCCCATGGTACTGGCCGGATACACGATGCTGGTGCCGTACTGGATAGCCAATCTTTCAATAGCATCAGTGTCATCACTGGTCCATGTCTGCGGCATATAGTAGAGCATCCCGGGATCGAATCGTCCACCTCCACCAGAACAGCTTTCAAACAAGATGTCCGGGAAGCGTGAGGTCAGGCGTTCCAGCAGATCATAAAGTCCGAGCATATAACGGTGCGCAGTTTCTTTTTGACGTTCGCTAGTAGCGGTAGCCGAAGCAACCTCCGTCATATTACGATTCATGTCCCACTTGACATAAGTAATTGGGGCGATCGAGAATACGGAGCTCAGCGTCTCGTACAAGTAATCGCATACTTCCTTGCGGGAGAGATCAAGCACCAATTGGGATCGGCCTTCCGTCCGCCGCCGACCTTCCGCATGTAGGCACCAGTCGGGATGGGTGCGGTACAGTTCACTATCAGGTGATACCATTTCCGGCTCAACCCACAAGCCAAATTGTAATCCTTGTTCATTAACCCGTTTGGCTAGGTCGGTGAGACCTCCAGGTAGCTTGCGGCGGTCCTCGAACCAGTCCCCAAGCGAACTGTTGTCGTTGTCGCGCTTGCCAAACCAACCGTCATCAAGAACAAATAGCTCAATTCCAAGAGGTCCCGCTTCTTTGGCAATCGCCTCGATTTTATTGGCGTCGAAGTCAAAATATGTGGCTTCCCAATTGTTCACGAGAATCGGGCGTTCCTTGTCGCGATAAGTTCCTCGGCACAGACGTGTGCGGTAGAGTCGGTGATAGGTGCGCGACATGCCCCCAAGACCTTCTTCGGAAAAGACCAGCACGGCTTCAGGGGTCTGGAATGACTGACCCGGTTCAAGCCGCCAGGAGAAGTCAAAAGGATTGATTCCGATACTTACACGGGTCTGATTAAACTGTTCTACTTCCGCCTGCGCAACGAAATTGCTGCTGTAGATTAGACTGAAGCCGTACACATCCCCACGATCTTCTGTTGCATCTGGACGAAGCAGGGCCAGAAAGGGATTCATTTGGTGACTGCTCGAGCCTCGCCGGCTTTCCAACCGAATGGCGCCGGGTCCAAGATCGCGGCGTTGGATATGTCTTTCCCGAACCCAGGCGCCAGATAGATAGAGAGCTTGATAATTGGAATCGGCGAAGTCGACAGAGGCGCTCATCGCCTGCTCAATATTCATGACAGCGCTTCCCTTATGTTCAAAAAGAGTAGACCTAGCAATAGCGCTGTGGTTCGCAAATACAGTATAGAGTAATGTAGCATTAAGACCTGAGTGCTGGTCCTCAAGGAACAACAGGAGAGTTGTTGCTTCATCATCCGATTCGGTATAGACGGAAGGGAGGCCTTCAAGCTTTGGTTTCCCCGGTTCAACACGGTGGCCACTATATTTTAGCTCCGTAGTTCGAGTTCCATCCGCAAGCGCAACCTGATAAGCCGGTTGACGGAAGTCGCTTGTCCCATACTGTGGATATTCCTGTGGAAGCGCATCCAAAGAAAGCGTACGATTGGAAGAAACAGGAGTGGGGGAGAAGGAGCAGCGCTCTCTAAGCTCCAATATACTTGCGAGACTTTGGTCATGATGAAGCTGAGCTCCCCAATAGACATGTGCAGGATATCCTTCTACCAGCTGGATAATATAGCTGCAATCCTTGGACTGCAGGTGAAACAAACCAAGCGCTTCGTTAACATGAATGTTCATGATATTCACTCCTTAGGGGGTTATCATCTCGATTGACTCTCAAATATTGATTTTACTGTTAATGCATGAGCTTTCCCGTATGACAAGCTTAGTCCCGATCACGCTGTACGCAGGTGGTTCACGTCCCTCAAACCGTTCAGAGAGCAACTGCACGGCAGCTTTTCCCATTTGTTCGGGATAGGCGCGTACAGTAGTTAGCGGAGGCTGCACGAAGGCCGCCATCTCAATGTCGTCGAAGCCGACAACAGCCATATCTTCGGGTACCTTGACTCCATGTCCATGAAGGGCGCGGAGGGCTCCAATGGCGAGCGGATCGCTGGCAGCGAAGCAGGCTGTCGGTCGTTCCTGCTCGGCTAGAAGCTCGTTCATCATTAGATATCCATCCGCAGTACTCCAGGCGCCTATGCGGACGAACTTCGGATTATACAAACCTCGTTCCCGCATGAATCGTTCAAAATAATGCGCCCTTCGCTCTCCATCGCTCTTCCCGCCAATAAATCCGATTTGTCGGTGGCCAAGCTCGAGCAGATGTCCAAGTGCCTGGTCCACCGCCTGCCGAAAATGGAGTCGTACGGAATCGTATTCCAGCTGCTCATGGTACTGGTCGACAAGGACAATGGTGTTCTTGTCCGGATACAGCTTGGACACCTCTTCAGGATCAACGCCGCCCACGACAATCAGACCATCCGCCTTCTGCAAGGTGTCGAGAGATGAACGGCCTCGCAGCGTCTGTCCCAATGTCAGGCCAAGCTCTTCACAGCGCAGTTCGATTCCACGGCGGATCGAGGCGTAATACGGATCGTCTCTTTCCTCCTCAATGGAACACCACAGCAGGAGGGAGACTGTTTTCCCGGCACGTTCCGTGTTCCTCTTTAACTGCCTCAGGCGGGAAGGCTTATACCCGAGCTGCTCAGCAATTAAAAAAATTCTGTTTTTGGTGTCTGGACTCACGGATAGTGACAGATCGTTATTTAAAACCCTTGAAACGGTTGCGGCAGACACTCCCGCTTCGCGGGCAATGTCTTTAATGGTTGCCAAAGAGCTCACACCTTTTTAGTTAATAATTTTACTAAAAATCGACTTTATCCTAACACATACTTTTGGTACTTTCAAGATGGATTGTTGAATTTTTTTAACATTATTTTAGTTCTACTACTGTTCAGATTAGTTGTGTTAACATGATGAATATTCTCTGATGACGGAGGGGTCTTATTTGAATATTCTGTCCCTAGCTCGTAAGTGGTTTGGTCGCCTTCGCTTTAAAAGCAAGGTTATAGCGGTATTTCTCCCGCTGATCATTATTTCTCTGCTCATTCTTGGGCTTGTGTCCAACCAACTTTTCAGTCGTTCATTGATAGAGCAAACGACCAGCAACGTAGTTGACGAATCTCAGCTTATCCTGTCCCGGACCGACTACATATTCAGTAGTGTGGAAACGGCGGCCAACATTATGGTCACGAATATTAACCGGATGTATGATTCGTACGGTGCTAGACCTGATACTGCCATAGATCGTGTTCAATTTGGTAACCTGATGCAAAGCCGTCTATCTATTGATTTATCAATCTTTCGCGAAGTGGATGCGGCAGTATTTATTGATAATGAAGGGACAATTTTTGCTTCTTATACCGAAAGTGGGGATGATAGTAAAGTCTATAGCATGCTCAAGCGGGTAAGGGAATCCGAAAGTTATGGACAAGCACTCTGGTTTGATATGGAGAAGAGAGATTTCCTAACACCGGATCCCAACTCTCCGGTTTTGACGCTGGGAAAGATGGTCATTAATATAGACACCGGCGAACCCTATGGAACGCTTTTTCTGTTAGTGAAGGAAGAAGGTTTGTCTGATTATTTTCGTTCCAGCGATCCCGATGCGCCCAAATCTTATTATTTTTTAGATAACGAGATGCGTGTGGCTGTGGCAGAAGACAATGGGATGCTGATGAAGCCAGTGAGTTCACAGTTAGCGGAGGCCATCCAAGGCTGTGGATCTGATGTGTCCCCAAAAACATGTTCATTTGAGGATAGTGGCAATCTCGTAACGGTCAATGATTATAACCGGATGGGTTGGAAGCTGGTCAATATTGTTTCTCTTAACCTGCTTACAGCTGATGTCCGGCAAAATGTAAGGCTTTCACTCTTAATCGGCGTATTTTGTCTTGCTTTTTCCTGGCTCGGTGCTAGCTTCCTGTCCAAAATGGTCGTTAGTCCTCTCGAACAGCTGACTAGAGCCATGCGAAAAGTAGTAGCCGGCGATTTACAATCGGTTGCGATAGTTCGAACAGAAGATGAAATCGGTACCATTGCTGAAGCTTTTAACTTTATGATAAGACGGATTCGGGAATTGCTGGATGAAGTGAGGCAGGAGCAAAACCGCAAGCGTGAATATGAACTCGCACTGATGACGGCTCAAATAAAACCGCATTTTCTGTACAACACTTTAGATACCATTTATGCACTGAATGAGTTGGATCGTAATGATGAGGCTAGAGATACTACGAAGGCGCTGGCAGATTTTTATCGAATGGTGCTAAATAAAGGACGGGAACTCATTATTTTAGAAAAGGAAGCTCAGATTACTGATGATTACCTGACTATTCTGCAAATCCGTTATCCCGATGTGTTCCGCTATGAAGTGGATATCCCTCCAGAGCTTGCGGGTACACCGATCCCGAAACTCTCGCTCCAGCCACTTGTCGAGAATTCGATTTACCATGGTCTTAAGAAGAAAGGAACCAAAGGTTTTATCCGTATTTTCGCTTTTACACAGAACGATAGGGTGATCGTCCGGGTGGAGGACAACGGTGTAGGAATGGACGAAATTCAAGTTCAGAACATTATGTCCAGACATTTACCGAAAGAAGGAATACGATCAATCGGTACCTATAGCGTTCAGCAACGGCTGAGCCTGTATTTTGGCGAGGAGTATGGGATATCCGTGCAGAGTGTTCTCGGAGAGGGGACCATTGTTGACCTGTCGCTACCAACGCAGCAGCCAAAGGGGAGTGTACACCAAGATGTATAAAGTGATGATTGTTGATGATGAGCCGCTGTTCCGAGACTTTCTGCGAATTAAGATAGACTGGGAAAGTTACGGCTTTCGGGTTTGCTGTGAAGCAAGGAACGGGCAGGAAGCACTTCAGGAAGCCGAGCGGCATCAGCCGCACCTTGCCCTCGTTGATATCAATATGCCCTTTATTGACGGAATTGAATTAGCCGAGAGGTTGAAAGTCAAGTTCGAACGAATCGTAATTGTATTCATATCCGGGCATAACGAGTTTGAATATCTACAGAAGGCCGTTCGAACTGGAGTGCAGGATTATTTGCTGAAACCGTTCAATGCAGAAGAAATGCTCTCAATGTTGGAACGTATTAAAGCGAAATTACCAGTGCTTCCACAGGAGAGTGAAAGTGCAGAGTTAAGGGGACAGGACGGCGAAGTGCTGCATAGCAGAGCAGGTATGCCTGATTTGGGTCATCTACGCGATGCGGTTGTGCTTGACCTCCGAATGAAAGACAGTGAAACGCTAGAGGAGGTCCGCAAGGCAATCCGCCAGCTTAGTAAATATAAATGGGGAGATGAATACGCAGATGCGATGCTTATGGGAATCGTATCTTTAGCCCTTTCTTTTGCCAGTGAACGTGGCATTCCTTATGACCAGCTATGGGAAAACGGAGGAGACAAGTCTCCTTACGAACGGCTGCGAGAGTTAGATTCCTGGGAGGCTGCTGAAGGTTGGATGCTCGCCCTATACCGCAAGCTGATCCTGCTGATGGAGAATATGCGTCCTACGAAGGCTTCCAATTTATTCGCGGCGGCGATCAACTATATTGAGGAACATTATGCAGACGCAGAGTTGTCTGCTGAGCAGGTGTCGTGCGGAGTATTCGTCGATCCCAGCTACCTGCGCCGCGTATTTCGCAAGGAGTCTGGCTTTTCCATAGTGGATCACATTACACACATCCGAATGAAGAAGGCTAAGGAGCTCCTGCTGAAAGGCAATCGGAAGCTGTCAGAAATCGCTGAAAGTGTCGGTTACAGTGACCCCAACTATTTCAGCAAATGTTTCAAGAAACGTTTTGGTATGACACCCACTGAATATGAGCAACTCAAAAAGAGATAGCATCTGCCTTGTGAGGCAGAACACATCAATTTAAGCCTGGCGGTTTTCCTATATGGAGGACCGCTGCTCTATTTGTCCCGTTTTTTACTGATAATACCCGTTTTATTCCTTAAAGAAGAATAGAGGCAGCGGTATACTGTAGTCAAGCAAATGAAAGCGCAATCATCAAAGACTCTTCATGAGGGGGATAAAACAAATGAAAAAAAATCTTAAAATTTGGAGTGCAGCCTTGCTAGTACTCACCATGTCCGTAGGATTGGTTGCTTGTGGCGAAGACAACTCAGCCTCTTCCAATAACGGATCAGGGGACGGAACGATCAAATTGAAGGTGTATGCGCAGCATTTCGATGACGATACCATTAAGCCGTTCGATTATGCGGTGGCAGAGCTCAAAAAGAAGATGCCAAACGTAGAAATTGAATTGGATCCTGCCGTGCAGGACGGAGGCCAGAAGCTTAAAACATATGCGGCAACGGGCAACATGCCAGATGTTTATTTAGCGGATTGGTCTGTCCTGCAAACTTTTGCAAAATCGAAAAATGTCGAGGTTCTTGACAACTATGACACAACAGCCGAATTTAAGAAGAGTCTTAACCCGGGAGTTGAATCGCGTTTGGTAGCTCCTGACAATCATGTGTATGCTTACCCCGAAACTGGTATTGAATTCCAAATGATTTATTACAACAAGTCCATTTTTGAGAAGGTAGGAATCAAAACACCGCTTAAGACGATTGACCAGATGGCCGATGCAGCGAAAAAGTTAAAAGCTGCTGGTTATGTACCGATGTCGATCTTTGCAAAGGAAAAATGGATTACGACCGCTTTTTATAACGGACTGGTTACAAGAGAGCAGCCGCGTGGATTTGGAGCACTTGAGGAGAAGGGTGTAAAAGCATTGCCAGAAGCATTCGTAACAGCAGCACAGCAAATGAAGCAACTGCAAAGAGCCGGATTGTTCGATGCCAACGCTACGAACACCAATTATGATCAGGCATCCTCCCTATTTTATCAGGGCAAAGCTGCCATGTTCGTGAATGGACAATGGGAAATTTACAGTTCCCAGGAAAAGCTGGGCGATCAAGTCGATTGGATGTACTGGCCTGCAAAGGATGAAGCAACCTACGAGAAGTCCAAATATTTTATTGACGGCTCAGGTTCTCCGCAAGGTTATGCAGTATCAGCGAATAGCAAAAATAAGGAAACAGCCGTAAAGGTAGCGGCATTCCTTGCCTCGAAGTCAGCAGAGTACAGATACACTCAACTTGGAAGTCCGATAGTTCCAGTGAAAGTAGATAAGCCAATGGCCTCCAATGTTCCAGCAATGATGCAGCGAGTTGTCAAAGAGTTGCTGCCTAATGCGCAGGAATATGCTCAACTTCTTAGCAATACAAAAATTCAGAACACCATTAATGACAATACTCAAAATATGATGGTAGACAACTTTTCTGAAAACGATTTTGTGAGCAATCTGAATAGCACATTGAATAAAGAAAACTGAGAATTCAGGGAATCGGCAACCCTTGGCGGCATAAGGCGCTGAGGGTGCTGTTCCAAAGATAAGGGGTGGAAGCAAGACATGAATAAATATTTGGGGAACAAACCGGCGCTCGCACTGTTTCTCCTCCCTGCTTTGATACTGTATAGCGTGATTCTAATCTATCCTGTTTTGCAAACCGTTCTTCGCAGCTTTTATGATTGGGATGGTCTTAGTACGCTGACCTTTTCGGGATTGAATAATTACCGAGAATTATTCTCCGATCCTCTACTTGGGACTTCACTTAAGAACGGATTGATCTTTGCAATTGTACTGGCAGTCTTTCAGATCGGACTGGGAACGATATTGGCACTAATCTGTGCGGACCCACGTACACGCGGGCGGAAAATACTGAAAACGGCTTATTTTATCCCAGTTGTCCTATCGGTAACCGTGGTGTGCCAGCTATGGATTGCAATCTACGATCCAACCAACGGATTAATCAACCGACTGTTTGAACTCTTGAACATCCCGTATCAGCAAAATTGGTTGAGCTCCCCAACAACATCCATTATTGCCATCGCCTTTGTTAATGCCTGGCAGTTTATGGGATACCAATTCTCGTTGTTATATGCGGGAGTTAAGTCAATACCCGAAGACTACTTTGAGGCGGCCACGATTGACGGTTGCAGCAAATGGAAAGCGCATCTGCATGTTACGCTTCCTTTAATGAGGGAAACATACAAATTTTGCTTCATTATCGCGATAACCTCTGGAATAGGGGCGTTTGTGCAGATGCTGATTATGACAAATGGTGGGCCCGGCACTACAAACTATACAATGACATTCATGATTTATCGCTATGCTTTTATGGAGAGCAACTATGGTTATGCGTGTGCTGTATCCGTGCTGCTTGTATTAATCTCGTTATTGGCAACTGTAGTTATCAATAAGCTGTTCGACCGCGGACAAACCGCCTGATGAGGCGTGTATTGAAAAGGAGAACGAAATGAGTAAAACCGCTTTGAGCAAGTTCAGACATGCTGCCCTGCAGATACCACTGTGGTTGTATCTAATTGTTTCGGTCTACCCGTTGTTTTGGATGGTATCCTACTCGTTAAAGAACAACGATGAGATCTTCGTCTCTAACCCATTTGGACTGCCAACGCATTTTCGATACGAAAATTATATTAATGCCTGGACACAATTTAATATTCCCCGTTACTTTCTGAACAGTCTGGTCGTATCAACGATTTCGACTCTGTTTATCCTTTTACTAGCTCTGATGTTTGCCTTCGCAGTGGCTCGTATGAGGTGGAGATTTCGTTCTACCGTCCGGACTTATATGACCATAGGAATGTTTATGCCGCTTCAGGTTATCATGATACCGCTGGCGATTCTGGTTCGCGATTTTAATCTAACGAATACGTATGGAGCTCTTATTCTTCCTTATATCGCAATTGGCCTTCCTTTCTCGTCCATGATTTTCTATGGGTTCCTTACAGGAATCCCTAAGGAGATAGAAGAGGCAGCATGCATGGATGGAGCTAATATTTATAGACTGTTCCTGAAAATCATTGTACCCCTTGCATTACCTGCAATTGCAACTGTAGCCATTTTTCAATTTTTGAACAACTGGAATGAGTTCACTTTGGCCTATATTCTCATTTCTGATGAAAATATGAAGACATTGCCGCTAGGCTTGCTTTTCTTCCAAGGTTCTTATAGTACAGATTGGGGAGCCATGGGGGCTGTTATGACTATTGCCTCCTTACCGATGGTACTCGTGTATCTGTTCTTGAGTGAACAAGTGGAGCGGGCGATGACGGTAGGTTCCGCTGTAAAAGGATAAAAATAGACTTGCAAGCAAACTGCCTGGGTTAAGGATCAGAAAAAGATCCTCTAACCCAGGCAATTTGTTCGATACAGACATCAAACAATAAAATCGATATTTTCCACTATAATAGATAATAATATCCCCTTTTTTTGGGTGGTTTTTCTTTATAATGAAGGCGCACCCATAACAATTAAAGGAGCTGATATGTTTTGACTCGTAACAAACGCTTAAGAAAATGGTCCACGATCCTGTTAACGGTGCCTATGCTCACGATGTTCGCCTCAAGTGCAATGGCCGAGCAGGATATGAACGGGCATAAGCCTCCGAATTCTGCTGGAAGCGGCGTGTTTTACGAAATTTATATCAATTCTTTTTATGATTCGAACGGGGACGGACATGGTGATTTAAAAGGTATTACGCAAAAGCTTGATTACTTAAACGACGGCAATCCCCGTTCGGGTAAGGATTTGCAGGTCAGCGGTCTCTGGCTCATGCCACTGAATCCGTCTCCAAGCTACCATAAATATGATGTAACTGACTACTATCAAGTGGACCCGCAGTACGGGAATCTGAATGATTTCCGCACCTTGACGAAAGAAGCAAAAAGAAAAGGTGTCAAGGTGATCATTGACCTTGTTATCAATCATTCAAGTAGCGAGCACCCTTGGTTCAAGGAGGCTAGTGCCAACCCGCAAAGCAAATACCATGACTATTACGTATGGGCTGATGAGAATACAAACCTGGATGAAAAGGGATCATGGGGCCAGCAGGTATGGCATAAGAATCCGAATGGCGAAGGGTATTTTTACGGTACCTTCTGGTCCGGGATGCCGGATCTGAATTTTGATAATCCCGAAGTCCGCAAGGAAATGATCAAAGTCGGTAAGTATTGGCTACAGCAAGGTGCAGACGGCTTCCGGCTTGATGCGGCGATGCATATTTTTAAAGGGCAAACGAAGGACGGTGCCGATAAAAACATTGCGTGGTGGAATGAATTCCGTTCCGAGATGGAAAAGATAAATCCAAACGTATATCTGGCAGGAGAGGTATGGGATAAACCGGAGACAATAGCTCCTTATTACGAATCGCTCCACTCTCTGTTTAATTTTGACCTGGGCGGAACGATATTGAACTCTGTGAAAAACGGTCGAGATCAAGGTATTGCTACATTCTCCGAGAAAACGCTGAAGCTGTACAAATCATACAATAAGGCGGCACTCGATGCTCCATTTTTAAGCAATCATGACCAAACCCGAGTTATGAGCGAGCTGGGCGGGGATGTACGAAAAGCCAAGCTGGCTGCATCCATTCTTTTGACGTTGCCGGGTCAGCCGTTTCTCTATTATGGGGAAGAGATCGGCATGAAGGGAGAGAAGCCCGATGAGTATCTTCGAGAGCCTATGCGCTGGTACAAGGGAGAAGGCCTCGGTCAAACAAAGTGGGAGGAACCCAAATACAACAAAGGCGAAGTATCGGTGGAAGCGCAGTTGCGGGACAATGATTCTCTGCTGGAAAGCTACCGCACGCTTATCCGTCTGAGGGAAGAACATGAGGCTCTTCGCAGCGACAGTCTAGAGCCGATCCAAGCAGGTTCTGCCAGCGTGACGGCATACAAACGTTCTTCAGGCAAAGAAACATTGTATGTATATCATAATCTGTCAGGAGAGCCGGTTACCATCCAGATGAAAGATCGAGATAAGGAAAAGCGGAAAGTGGTTTTCTCTACCTCAAAGGATGCTAAAGTAAGGAAAGAAACGGTGACGATTCCCGCTTACAGTTCTTTAATTACCCAAGAAGATAGAAAGAGCTGAGCTACGCAAACTTACAGCCACAATAAGGATGGATATTTATTGGTAAATACATGTGGGGGGTGTGAAGAACACCCCTCTTGTAAAACTGTAATATATACTCAAATATAAGCTCGTAAGGAGGATGCAACCTGATCTGTTCCACTCATCAAAAGCGTATAGTTGCTGTGATGAATTCGTTACCGGTAAAGCAAAAGTATTCTAAATACGAATTGCTGATTAATGATTTCAAATTAAAGTCTTCGGGAGACGTTGAAATGTTCTATTCCCCGCATAATGAATATATCAATTCTTCTGCAAAAGTAATGCTAGTTGGTATCACACCTGGTTGGCAGCAGATGGAGATTGCTTATCGAACTGCCATAGTATCTTTGAAGGATCAAGAGTCATATGAGGAAGCTTGTAAAAAAGCCAAATTTGCAGCTAGGATGGCCGGTTCCATGCGAGACAACTTAATAAATATGCTTCAAGAAATAGGATTGCATGATTTTTTGAAAGTGTCGCATGTACGTAAACTATTTGATTCAGATTGCTCGTTGTTACATACAACTTCCTTAATTCGTTTTCCAGTTTTCGTGAATAAAGAAAATTATAATGGACATCAGCCTCCTATTATTAACCATGCTTTTTTGTATGGGTCAGTGCTTGAGTCTTTTCTTCCTGAATTAGAATGTTTGGATTATCCACTTATTATTCCATTAGGAAAGTCAGTCGAGACCGTTCTTCGTCGCTTGCTTGATGAACAAAAAATTCAAGAAAACAAAATTCTGTGGGGATTCCCTCACCCGTCTGGTGCCAATGGTCATCGAATAAAACAGTTTCAAAATTCAAAGAAGTCAATGCAGGAAATCTTGAGTGAGCATTTATCCAATACTGAATCCCCTAGATCTTAATATCCCCCTTTTTTTGGGGAAAGATTTCCTTTATAATGAAAGCGTATGCAATAACATCTTACGGATGACCTGCATGGCAGTAACCGATTTACAATTGAATTCGATCCGTGAGCAACCGTTTGATAGGTGGTGGCTCAATTTAGGAGTGGAAGGAAAATGAAAATGGACAATCGGAAATACAATGTAGTTATTATTGGTTATGGAGGTATGGGAAGCTACCATGTTCAATTAATTGAACCTATTGAGCAGCTTGCCATTGGCGGTGTATATGATATTGTCGATTATCGGATGGAATTGGCTGCAGCAGCCGGCTATAAAACCTATGCCAGTCTAGATGCCGTTCTCGGCGATCAGGACGTAGATATTGTATTAATAGCAACGCCTAATGACGTTCATAAAGAAATTGCGATCCAAGCATTGCAAGCTGGCAAACATGTTATTTGTGAAAAGCCCGTTACGATCACGAGCGCAGATTTCTTAGATATTGTCGAGGTGGCCAAGCAAGAAAATCGTCTGTTTACAGTACATCAGAATCGCAGATGGGATGAAGACTTCCGTATTGTCAAAGATATAATCAGTAAGAAGACTGTTGGAGATCTTTTCCATCTGGAATCGCGGGTTCAGGGAGCTAACGGCATTCCAGGCGATTGGCGGCAATTGAAGGCGTATGGTGGAGGAATGCTGCTGGATTGGGGAGTGCATCTGTTGGATCAGCTACTTCAGATTACGGACAGTCAAATCGAAAGCGTGACCGCTACCTTAAGTTATATTTTGGGGACAGAAGTGGATGACGGCTTTAGTAGCTTCATTGAGTTTAAGGACGGTCTTACAGCGGTCATTGAAGTAGGTACAACGAATTACGTAAAGTTGCCGCGTTGGTATGTTAAAGGAACTGAAGGAACCGCAGTGATCAAGGATTGGGATCTGAGCGGAGAGATTGTCACTCGGAATCCAGATGTCGCTCACGTGGAACCCAAACCGATTCAAGCAGGTCAAGGGTTGACGAAAACGATGGCACCTCCGTCTGAGGAATCCACCCTTAAGTTCCCGATTGAGAAAATACCTGCTGCTGCAGAAAGCTTTTACGAAAATTTTGTCTCCACCATTGAAGGAAAAGCCGAGCTTGCGATCAAAAGCGAAGAAGTGCACCGTGTACTGGTGCTGATTGAGACGATTTTTGAGGCGGCAGCGAACAAAAGCGTGATTCGAAGAGATATTTAACGAATTGTAAACAAATCTAACCCCCATTGTCCTCATATTGAGGATAATGGGGGTTATTGTTTTAACTTTCAATCTGTTCTGAATATGGCTAGAAGCGATTTAATCTATTTTTAAACTTCAACAGCTTCAGGCCTTTTCACTTGAAGGGGAGGAGGCACCAGCCATCCTTTTTCTTTAGTCATTTGAAGAATCTTAACTCCTAAAGCAGTTTTGGTAGCATGATATTTTGCAAACAAGGCCCCTATATCCTCTCTAATGGATTGCCCCATCACTTGACTACAAGCCACCAGTCCCAATGAGGTATCAGACGCAATTTTAGCAGCAATCTCCGGGTCAGTGAAGCGCGCACCAACAGGAATATCTTCAAGTTTCACTGGAGGTCTTTCTGGTAAGGCTGGCGCTGGAGCAATCCCATTATCAGTAAGGAGTGTATCACACTCTTTAATTTCAAGTTTCGCTTGATCAATGAGTGCATCCAATATTTTTTTCAAATCCTTATCTCCTGCATGATTCAGGAATGCTTGGTAGAAAGACAGAGCTCCTTTTGCGGCCAATGAAAATTGCCAAACACCGGAAATTTCACCATAGTGCATAGGTTCATCTTTTGGATTTCCACTTAATATTCCCATCATAACCGCTCCTTTAATATTTTTTACACCGATCTTATAGTTCCAATTAATGATTAAAAGTATCCAAATAAATTTGTAATTACACAATGGAATAAGGAGCAGTTTTTTGGAGAAATTATATGCATCACACTTTCAGGGAGGATTCCTTTTTATGAAAAAACAAATAGTCACTGCTGTAGCTTCCATGTTCTTCTTTGCAGCTTTAGTCGTTCCTTCATCAGCACAAAGTGCAAATGTAGATGTGGCCAATGACACAGCTAATAATGCTTATCACAACAACAATTCAACCTACAACGCTAACAGTGTACGAGCAAACGCCGTAGATAATGACAACGATATGGATTGGGGATGGATTGGCTTACTTGGGTTACTGGGACTGGCTGGAATGCGCAAAAGAGTATCTGACCATAAATAATTAGTAAACTACAATGGGTTTCAAAACAAAAACACCTTCAGGAGAATGCTTCCATTTCTAAAAGGGAGGCCGATTTTGAAAGGTGTTTTTGTGTTGACCACTTAAGTCACTGCTTCAGAAAGGATTTTCTATAACCTCTATCTGTTCTTAAGGGTTTTGACCATTTCCGGTAACCCTGATAGAATTAATTATTCCCTATAATGACTCCTATAATATGTGTTATTTATACTTTAGAATAGAACGGGTGAGTCGAAATGCATAACAACAATACTATCGAACTTTTAAATATTTGGCTGTCCCTTACTAAACTCCAATCGAACATAAACGATGAATTGGAACATGCACTTCAAGAAAACTATAGTTTATCCTTAAATGAATTTTTGGTTCTGTATTTCTTATCTCAAACCGAGGAAAAGAAATTAAGATTACAGCATTTACAAGAGATGGTTGGGTTAAGCCAAAGTGCATTATCTAGACTGGTAGTCAGAATGGAAGCAAAAAGCTGCGGAGCTTTGCAAAGACATATATGTGAAGATGATCGTCGGGGAATCTATACAAGCATGACCGATTTTGGGGAAAAGAAGTTTGACAGAGCGCTCGAAACCTTCAACCAAATTTTGGAGTCGGCTCTTTCAAAAGATGAGTTGAAGCAAAAATTACAATCACTCATTGAAAAAATATAATTCTTTCATATAAAATTAAAACTTAATACGAAATTTAATGTCTGAATAGAGTAAAATTTAACCCTAGGTCTAGAGAATACAATCTCTGGGCCTTTATTTACGTAAATGCATAGTTTAAACGGTAGTTGACAAATAAAAAATGCATGCTGTATTATATGCATGTGCATGCATATAATACACTATAAAACCTAGAAAGGGGTCTTTCTTAATGAAAGATTTATTTAGTCCTTATAAATTTAAAGACTTGGAATTAAAGAACCGGGTCGTCATGCCTCCAATGTGTCAATATTCTGTTGACAAGAAAGATGGTATAGCTACTGATTGGCATTTTATGCACTATGTAAGTCGTGCCATTGGTGGAACTGGATTCATTATAGTTGAAATGACTGATGTAGAACCAGATGGACGTATTTCTGACTTTGACCTGGGATTGTGGTCTGATGAGCAAATTCCTGCATTGAAAAGAATTGTAGATGCCTGCCATAGTTATGGAGCAAAAGTAGGTATTCAAATTGCTCATGCTGGACGTAAAGCAGAAGATGCTGAAGTGCCTGTTGCTCCGTCCGCTATTCCATTTGATGAGAAATCTACATTACCTAGAGCACTTTCAACACAAGAAGTTAAAGAAATGGTGGAGAAGTTCCGCGGCGCTGTAGCACGTGCTGTGAAGGCCGGATTTGATGCCATTGAAATACATGGAGCTCACGGATATTTAATCCATCAATTTCATTCGCCTCTTACCAACCAAAGAGATGATGAATACGGGAAAGATCTCCTAAAATTTGGTCGAGAAGTTATTCAGGCAGCCAAGGCAGAGATGCCGGAAGACATGCCGCTTATCATGCGCATTTCCGCTAAAGAATACGTAGAAGGCGGATACGATATTCAAGATAGCATTTCTTTTGCCAAAGAATATCAACAAGCAGGAGTAGATATTTTTGATATTTCTTCAGGCGGTGAAGGACCTATCGCTGCGTGGGGTAGACCAGGTAGTCACGCAGCATACCAGGTGCCGCTTGCTCGAGAAATCAGACAAGCACTTGAAGTTCCGGTCATTGCAGTCGGAAGACTCGATGATCCGATCCTGGCTAATGCTGTAGTAGGAAATGAGGACGCAGATCTTGTGGCTGTCGGGAGAGGAATGTTAAGAAATCCTTACTGGGCTCTTGAGGCCTCAACAAACTTGAAAAAAGAAATAACGATCCCGAAACAGTATACTACAGGTTTTTAGATACAAAACCTTACTATACTTCCAGGTATTAAGAATATAGGATACTTTAACATAGTAATTTAACATACACGTTGATACACCCTGGTGTTCTTGAAAATAAACTTGGAAGTAGAAATGACTCAAAAGCAACCGGTATGCCGGTTGCTTTTTTATTATGGTGGTCAAACATTCAGTAAGCATATATTAACAAAATTCACTATACTGGAATGATCAGAGAGTGCAATTAGTAGGTAAAATGGAAGTAATAAAGGAGGTCTCTATGTATGAAGAAGTCTCATACTTCTGACCATATTAAAATTCCACCAGGATTTTGGACAGGTTTGTATCAATTAGGAATTTCCGCTCACGACGTAGCTTGTAAAGCAAGACTGCCGCTCACCATTATTCATGAGCCCGTAGTCACAAGCGTACAATATCTCGCGATCTGGCAGGCATATTCCGATCTCATTGGTGACACTGCAAAAGGAATCGTTAAGCTTGCAACTGTCTTTGAGACAGCGAAGTACCCACCGACCGTCTTAGCGACTTACCACGCTCGTGACTACCGCGACGCTCTAAACCGAATGGCTCGGTACAAACAACTATGTCCTCCCGAAACCTTACGTGTCACTGAGGAGGGGGAGCACTGTACCATAGAACTGGAATGGCTATATACCAAACAGCCCGGTCCACCGATGCTGACGGGTATTACATTTGCATGTCTTCTGGAGCTTGGGCGCCGTGGCACTGGCCAGCCTTTGACGGCGCAGCTCGTAGAATTTTCGCAATCCATGGGAGATGTGCAGGTTCTTGAAGCTTATTTTGGATGTAGTGTCCAGGTTGGTGCAAAATGTAATCGATTGACGTTATATCGAAGAGATCTGGACCGAACTTTTGTCTCATACAACCAAGAGTTGTTAGAGATTCTCACACCCGCTCTGGACCGGTCGCTGGATGAACAGTGCAGCCGCTCAATTACTGAGGCGGTCAAATGGATTATAAAACGTAGCCTCACCGGAGGACGCCCCGACATTCAGGCTGTGGCGAAGGAGCTCAGAATGAGCGATCGTACCTTGCAGCGCCGGCTTACTGACGACAATACGAGCTTTAAACAACTGTTAACACAAGCTAGACATGAGCAGGCACTAGAATACTTGGCAGATCCCTCGCTTGATATAAAAGAAGTGGCCTTTTTGATTGGATATGAAGACCAGAACTCATTTTACCGCGCTTTTCGTCTTTGGGAAGGGGATACTCCTTCAAATTGGCGCACTACACATTTAGATACCAACTCGATATCAAAAGAATCGCTAGGAAGATCGACTATCTATTAATAGTTTCCCAACTCCATTCATTCTACAGAGAGCTTGTAATTACTGACCTTATTCATCTGGCGTGTTAAACAAGAACTTTGGCGCAATATGCTAGTTACTGAGCATTGCTGCCCAAGGTAATATAATCAGATACCAGAGCTTAAGGTTGTTTTAAAATAAGCTAAGAATTCGCTTACCAGCAAAGATAAACGAATGAGAGGGAGAAAAGTATTATGGATATGGGATTAAACAATAAAACAGCTTTAGTTACAGGGTCTACAAAAGGTATAGGTAAAGCAATAGCCATTGAGCTTGCCAAAGAAGGTGTGAATGTACTTATTAATGGACGGAATAATGAAGAGGTAGAACAAACTGTAAATGAAATAAAATCAAATTTTCCAACGACCTTTCCTCAAAATGCTACAGCCGATATTGTGGATCTGGAGCAGAGGGAGGTTTTGTTTGAAAAATACCCCAATATCGATATCTTAGTGAATAATATGGGGATTTATGAAATTATGCAATATGAAGACGTTGACGATGAAGTATGGGAAAAATATTTCCGTACTAATGTTCTTGCTGCAAACGGATTATCTAAATTTTATTTACCTAAAATGTTGAAAAACAATTATGGCCGTATTATTTTTATTGCGAGTGAAGAAGCAATCATGCCTTCAGGGCAAATGCCACAGTATTGTATGACCAAATCGATGCTGTTATCACTGTCAAAAAGCTTATCTAAATTAACAATAGGAGCAGAAGTTACAGTCAATACGATTATGCCAGGACCAACGCTTTCTGAAAATGTACATCAAATTATTGAGGGTATTTATGCCAATGATGATATGACTTTTTTAGAAAAAGAGAAACAATTTATGGCCGAAAACCTGCCTCAATCCGAAATACAACGATTTATTAGACCTATAGAAATAGGTAGACTAGCTACATTTGTATGTAGTCCTTATGCAGCCGCATTTAAGGGCTCTCCAATCCGTATAGATGGGGGAATGGTGCCAACTATTTTTTAACTAAACTCCTTTCTCTTTCGTTGAAAAGTTAACGTTAAATAAAGAGTAGAGGGGTTTATTTGAAGAAACGGTTAACCTATGACTCTCGCAATTGTCCTGACTCCCTGCGTCGCCGACTCATGAATACCAAAGTCAATGCAATTACCGTAAGGACAATCCCAAGCACTTGAAATCCCTCGAAGCTGAACTTACCTCCCATTACGATACCTATCAACAATGAAGAGAAAATGGTTCCCAGATATCTTGATGTATTAAACAATCCGGATGCTACACCGATTATTTCTTTTGGAGAACTTTGGAACAAGGCTGCTTGCATACCTACATTGTTCAGTCCGTTGCTAATACCGAATGCAGCCAAAGCCAAACACACGCTGATCACCGGAGAAGTTGGATTTAATGTTACAAGCCACACAGATCCCAATGTCATCAGGATTGCGGATACCAGTAATGCCGGTCTGGGTCCTGATTTATCAATCCATCGTCCTGCTATTGGAGAAGCAGCTAGCGAGCACAAGCCTAAGCTTAGCATGAGAATCCCTGTTTGGAACTCGCTTACATGCCTTACCACTTGCAAGTAGGACGGAAGCCCGAAAAAAAGTGAGTAATAGAGTACGTTAACGAACATGAATTCGACATTAACCCAAGTCAACGCAGGATATTTGGCGAACGTGCGTAAAGGAATAAAGGGTGACGTCGCTTTTAACTCATATCGTACGAATGCCCCCAGCGCAGCGAGGCCTATTAACCCGACAATGACGTTTTCTAACGAGATATGCCCAGATGATTTTGCCGAGAGTAATCCAACGAGCAAGGCAACCAGCCCTAATGTGAAGAGCAGGATTCCTCTTGCATCAATTAAATCAAACCATTTACGAAAGGACATGTTGCGTGCAACGGATGTTGGTGATTCGTCCTTAGGAATAGTCCTCCAAGCCAATAGAAAGCTGGCTACCACAAACGGAATATTGATGAAAAAGATGGCAGGCCAATTCCACCAATGAATCAAAACCCCGCCAATAAAGGGTCCAATTGCTGCCGCTCCTGATAGGAAAATGGACAAAACAGACAGCGCAGTCGCTTGTTTCTCTGTAATATGGATTCGAACAATGGCCATTCCAACCCCAACCATCATGCTTGTTCCGATGGATTGCACAATGCGGAACACGATGAGCGATCCAAAGTTTGGTGACAATGGGGCTAGTAATGATGCAATGAATGATACAACAAGACCTGTAAGAAATATCTTTCTACGACCGAATAAATCGCTGGCTTTGCCCATGACAGGTTGAGCGATGCTGCTTGCAATGTAGAAAGAAAAAATAATCCAGGAAACACCTGTAAAGTCAAGGCGAAATACCTTTTGCAGACTTGGAATCGCAACAGAAACCATCGAAGAATTTAATGGATTCAATAGTATCCCTAGACCAACTGAAATCATTAACCACCAGCTGCGAACACTCATTTCTGGTCCCCCTATAGCGAATTAATGTCATCGTACTCGAAATCGATTATTTATTCCAATGCATTTGATGTTATAATCTCATTGACTTGAGGGAATGAATGGAGGATGCGATTTGGAACTTCTTCAACTGCAATATTTTCTCGCTGTAGCTCGTTTGGAACATGTAACAGAAGCTGCACGAAGTCTGCACGTTACTCAATCGTCGCTCAGCAAAACGATTCAACGCTTGGAGGAAGATCTGGGGGTCCCTTTATTCGATCGAACAGGGAGAAAACTGCGATTGAATGAGTTCGGGAGCAAATTTCTTCACCGTGCAGAAAGGGCTTTGTTTGAATTAGAACAAGGGAAGCAGGAGCTTAGCGACTTATCCAGCCCAGAACACGGAACTCTCGAATTGGCAGTGACCACCGCAAGCACATTGCCAAATATCCTTCGAGAGTTTCGGAGAAAACGACCCTATATTCAATTTCATGTGCAAATGCTGACCACGCAGGAAATGGTTACACTTCTTCATAGAGGGGAGGTTGATTTTTGCTTATCCTCACCTCCTGTAGAAGGGAATGACATCGAATGTAAAATCGTATGTATCGACCCCATTCTTGTAGCTGTTCCAAAGGGGCATCGGCTTGCGGATCGAAATAGCGTATCCTTGACAGAGCTAAGGGAAGAATGGTTTGTCGGCGTAAAGAGAGGCTATGGTACTCGTGATTTAGTGGACTCTGTATGCATGTCGGAAGGATTTGTGCCTAAATATGTGTATGAGGGGGATGAACCTGCAAGGCTTAGTACTCTTGTGGAAGCCGAAATTGGCATAGCTTTCATACCGAGCACGGCACGAAATTCGCAGGAACATCTCAAATACCTCCAGGTAGAGAATCACGAATTGATACGGGAAATTGCTTTATTATGGAACAGGAATCGGTATATTTCGCAGGCTGCTCAGGAATTCCGCGAGATAGTTGTAAAATATTTTGCGACGATTTCCAAACAAACAACTTAGTTCCATATATGTTTTTGATGATCTACCATTGAAAATAAATAAGTAGGAGATTGCGTTAATAAGATAGCGCAGAGGCTAAACATTGTTATCCAACGAGTAGGAACTAACCGTTTTTGCTTTACTTCGTCATGAAATGATTATCGTCAAAAATAACAGGTGATATTTTTATTATTTTAGTGATAATATGGTTAGGTAATTGCAATTAAACAGATTTTTACTTTTATTTTGTGGAGGCGTTAGAATGAAGTACATAGTGAAAAGAAGGGCACAAATTAAAGGGGATAACGCATCACTGGCCCTATAAACTGCGTAATCCCTGGCATTTTTAAGGGGTTTGCATAATGGAAAAATCGATTGAGAAACGTATTCCTAATTCTTTGATTTGGCTGTGCGTGCTTGCATTTTTCAGCGTATTGAATGAGACGGTGTTCAACGTATCGTTGCCCGACATTGCCGCTCAATTTGGAATTAAGCCATCCGCTGCAAATTATGTTAATACCAGCTTCATTCTTTCTTTTGCCGTAGGAACGGCCGTTTACGGAAAAATATCGGACATTTACGGCGTAAAAAAACTCATTTTCATCAGTATGATGATATACGGCGGGGGATCGCTAATTGGCTTGCTTTTTCATGCCTGGTTTCCGATTTTGCTTGTTGCACGATTTATCCAAGGAGCGGGTGCTTCTGCCGTCCCTGGGCTGATTATGGTCATTGTTACCAAAAGTATCGAAATGCAGCATCAAGGAAAAGCTTTTGGTATGATTGGATCGACCATTGCCTTGGGAGAAGGTTTTGGTCCTATACTTGGAGGCTGGATCGCGGACTATGTACATTGGTCCTATCTGTTTTTCCTGCCCATGATGACGCTAGTCACACTACCGTTTTTCTTACGGACGCTCTCTGACGAACCTGTGAAAAAAGGTGGACTTGATGTTCCGGGAGGCCTGCTCTTTGTTCTTGGAACGGTTTCGTTCACTTTATTTACGACACATTACGAGTGGTGGTATTTGAACATCAGTGTCATTCTTTTCATAGGATTTGTGCTGAGAATTCGAAGAGCTAAGGAACCTTTCATAGAACCAGCTTTATTCAAGAGGAGAAGATTTATTGTCGGCGTATTTGTAGGTGGAATACTTCTAGGAACCGTTGCAGGATTTATGTCTATGGTCCCTTATATGATGAGAGAAGTGCACCAGATGTCGACAAGCCTTATTGGAGGCGGTGTTCTGTTTCCAGGAACGATTAGCGTGATTCTTTTCGGGATCGTTGGCGGTTCTTTGGTCGATAGGCAGGGAGCTCGTTTTGTCATGGTTGCAGGGTTATTGCTTCTGGGGTCGGGTCTTTTAATCGTTTCACTTTTTTCCGATCGTAGCCCCTGGATCATCTCAGGAGCATTGGTTTTGATTTTTGGTGGACTATCCTTTGTCAAAACGGTCATCTCAACCATTGTGGCAGGCTCGCTAAGTGCTGACGAATCAGGTTCAGGTATGGGTTTTTTGAATTTTTCCTGCTTTTTGGCGGAAGGGATCGGTATCGCAGTTGTAGGCGGACTGCTTACACAGCTGAGGTTCAACTTTTCTATTTTCCCAATCGTTACTGACGTTGCAGCATACTTATACAGCAATTTAACGTTACTTCTTCTAGCTGTAGTAATTACAGGCGGTGCCATTTTTATGATCGTGTTCAAGGGAGAAAAGGCTTCCTTGGATCATTAATAGGAAATAATAATTTTTATAGAGCTGACATTGATACATCATGATGTCAGCTTTTTTGTACAAAAAACTAAATATTTTACAGCATAAGGTTAAATCTTTGCAGGTTAAATAAGAAGAATTCGATGATAAAATACTATTTGTAAACGTTTACAATCAATAGATACGTGGCTTTTTTTGGCAATTAAACCCGTAGCAGAGCAGGGGAATGCAAACGGAAAATCTTTCAGTCCAAATCTTGGTGAAAACAAATACTATATGAATAGGAGATACTTTTATGCTTAAAGCAAAGCTAGTAAAAGGCACAATGGCCCTGATGCTTATCGGTACATTGTTCTCCGTACCGATGATGTCTGTCGCCAGTGCTGCCGATGCGAGTTGCGCGAACGGTTACGTAGGTTTGACGTTCGACGATGGCCCAAATACCAGTAACACGACAAAACTGCTTGCGGCTCTGAAGCAGGCCGGTTTGCGCGCAACGATGTTCAACATCGGGCAGAACGCGCAGAATAGTCCGTCTCTGGTACGGGACCAAGCGGACGCAGGCATGTGGATCGGTAACCACTCCTATACGCATCCGGATATGACTACGTTGAGTAGCTCGCAAATGTCGTCAGAAATCACACGGACGCAGCAGGCGATCCAGTCGATTACTGGAACTGCACCAAAGCTGTTCCGTCCGCCATACGGTGCGACCAACTCGACCTTGAAATCCATCGAGAGCCAAAATGCTCTTACTGAAGTGCTGTGGAGCGTTGATTCCCAGGATTGGAACGGTGCCACTACGGCCCAAATCGTAGCGTCTGCGAACAGGTTGCAAAACGGCGACGTGCTCCTTATGCATGACCAGTACCAGACGACGCTCCAAGCGATCCCGCAGATTGCACAAAATCTCAAGAGCCGTAGCCTATGCTCTGGCATGATCTCGCCGACCACCGGTCGCGCGGTGGCGCCTGACAGCTCTACATCTCCTCCAAGCGCAGGTACAAAAGTGGAAGTCGAGAGTATGACCAAAGGCGGTCAGTACACCGGGAATATCAGTTTGCCGTTCAACGGAGTTGCTTTATATTCTAACAATGATTTGGTGAAGTACACGCAATATTTTGCGAGCGGCACCCATCATTTTTCACTCCGTGGTGCTTCAAGTAATTCCAACATGGCCAGAGTCGACCTAAAAATCGGTGGACAGGCAAAGGGGACCTTCTACTTCGGCGGGAGCAATCCCGCGGTCTATACTCTAACCAATGTCAGCCATGGAGCCGGAAATCAAGAGATTGAGCTCGTTCTAACAGCTGAAAACGGAACATGGGATGCATACATTGACTATTTGGAGATCAACTAGAAGCAAAGGAAGTTAAAAATGCACAAAGAAGAAAAGGGTAAACTTGTTGTCACTGTTATCAATGGACAAAAACATATACGCTTGGAAGTCGCCGTATTGGCGACTTTTTTTGTTTATTCGATATTACTGAACGTTTCCTATGAGGCTGAGCATCGCGTATAATATATAGTAAATGGTTATGTACTGTGTGTGAATTCGTTTATTTTGGTTTGGGGTGAGTGTAATGGCATCTATCCATGAGGTGGCCAAACAAGCAGGGGTATCAGTGGCAACGGTATCCAAAGTGATTAATAATTATTCTGATGTCAGCAGCAAAACGAGGAATAAGGTAAACAAGGCGATTGAATTGCTAAACTACCAGCCGAATGTGGTTGCCCGAAGCCTCGTGAAAAAGCGTTCCTGGACGGTCGGGATGTTCCTGCTGGATTTCTTCACGAATCCTTTTATTTCGGAGCTTCTTGATGGGTTAAGAAAGTCTCTTGAAGATAGCGGTTATGACCTGCTCTTTCTATCACCGAATCTTAGCAATCCCGATTATACCTTCACTAAGCATTGCATCAGCCGCAATGTAGATGGAGTTGTCATGTTTGGTGTCGATCGAACTAATCAAAATTTTTTGGATCTGCTTCAGGCTGAGATGCCGACGATGATGATTGATACCGATCTGCTGGGACCTAGAACCGGCTATGTAACAGCCGACAATCGCAGAGGTGCTTACTTAGGTGTTCAGCATTTGGTGGAACTTGGACATAAACGCATCGCCTTTATTTCCGGGGATTTGGGATGTCTGGTTGGTCAAACGAGATTTTCCGGGTATCAGGAAGGGCTGCGCTCGAGCGATCTTCCTTACTATGCCAAATATGTTGAGGTAGAGAAATACAGCATTGAAGGTGGATATAAGGCGATGAAGCGCCTGCTACAGCTTCCGGAAGCACCGTCCGGCGTGATCTGCTCTTCAGACTATATGGCGACCGGTGCGATCGAAGCAATTCGCGAAATCGGAAAGCGAGTACCTGAGCACATTTCCGTCGTTGGGTTTGACAACACGTTCTATGCGGAGCTGACCATGCCTAAGCTTACGACGATCAATCAGAACATTACTCTAATGGGAATGAAAGCAGGAGAGCATCTCATCCGAATGATTGAGAATCCCGATTATTCACCGCCGACGGAGATTGTCCCGGCAGATCTGGTTGTACGAGACTCGACAGGACAGTATAAGGAATAGTTTTTTAAGAATTGACAAACACAAAAACAAATTGTATTTTAATTATGATGTAAGCGCTTAACATAAGTTTCCTTGAATCAAACATTCTTCTGCTCGTTCTTGTTTCATTCCCGAGTTATGGACAAAAGGGAAAGCCTCATATTGCGTCAGAGGGGAGGAAACTAGAATAGATATGATTTTGAAAGAAGGTGATGACCCGGAAGACGTAGGGCGATATGTTGTAAACCCAATGCAAGCCTGGAGATGTTAATGGTTGAATCTATGGGAGCAGGAGGTTTTACTAACATTCTTAGCATTTAATTACCGAAAACGTTTTCGGTAATTAAATGCTAAGAATTTGTTGCCGACTGATCAAATTTCATATTCTTCTTTGAAATTAATAAATTTATACTTTTTGTGAAAGATATAAAACTAGAAAATTGGTATTGAATTCTAAAACGTTTTCGATAACAAGTATGTATACTGTCACTGTTCTTGAACCCAGCCGATATGCTGATGAATATCGGGGCTACTTGCCGAAATTTTTCGCGTAACCATGCCATATTAAAGGGAGAAGAGAATTATGAAAATGTCGTTCAATTCATTCACTAAGTCGTTAACCATGATCCTACTGTTCAGCTTATTAACGCTGCTTTTTCAAGCGGTCATACCTGCAACGCCTGCTTCTGCAGCTGCCTGCGCAAACCCTGTAAGCTATTTCGGTGAAATGAAAGCAAGTGGAAACAAGATTAACGGCTCCAAAACGAATCGACCGATGATGGTCAAAGGGGCGAGTTACTTCTGGAGCAACTGGTCCGGTCCATGGCAATCGCAAAAGGGATCTATGTCATTATCGATTGGCACTCACATGACGCGCACAACAACGTCAACGCTGCCAAAAGTTTCTTCAGCCGGATGGCGCAGGAATACGGAAGCTATGATAACGTCATTTTTGAGATCTATAACGAACCTACCCAAGTCTCGTGGGGGACAATCAAAAGTTACGCTGAGCAAGTCATCCCGGCCATTCGTCAACATTCCGACAATCTGATTGTCGTTGGAACGCCGTTCTGGTCTCAGAGTGTAGATCAGGCAGCGAACGACCCCATTACATCCTCTGGTAATATCGCCTATACATTGCACTTTTACGCTGGATCTCATTTTCAGTCGCTCCGGGACAAAGCCAACTACGCAATGAGCAAGGGTATCCCGCTGTTTGTTACCGAGATGGGCTTTGTTAACGCGGATGGCGACGGCGGCATTAATTACGATTCCACGAACCAATGGCTTGACTGGATGAACCAGAATAACCTGTCATGGGCCAACTGGGCGATTAATGACAAGACAGAAGGCGCCAGTATTTTCAATACGAACGGGAGTCTCACAGCAGGAGGTAACTATCTGAAAAGCATTTTAGCTGGGCACGCTCCATATGCCGAGTGGAGGCAGAATGCGGCTTGCGGTGGCAGTAGCGCAAACACATTATATGACTTCGAGGGTAGTACGCAGGGTTGGACCGGTTCGAATATATCCGATGGTCCATGGAGCGTAAACGAGTGGTCATCCAAGGGCAGTAATTCTCTTAAAGCGGATATCATCATGTCTGCCAATTCCCAGCACTACCTGCTTCTCTCACAAAGCCGCAACCTAAGTGGTAAGACCACGCTAAGCGCGACCGTCAAACATGCATCTTGGGACTCCGCAGGTGACGGACTCCATGCCAAGATTTATGCCAAGACAGGATCAGGTTGGGCTTGGTATGCTGGTAAAGCCGTCAAGATTAATTCGTCTGGAGGTACGACGTTGTCGTTCAACCTTACATCTGTACCTAATCTTGACGATGTTAGGGAAATCGGCGTACAATTTCTTGCCTCGGAGAACAGCAGCGGTAAGTCAGCCGTTTACGTTGACAACGTGACGCTGCAATAACACATTCCTAACAGGTCTTCATGAAGTACCGTGTTTTGTAGTTGGGAAAAATAAGGCTACAGCTGCGAGGACATATAATTTAAAATTTTGAAAGACAACTGGTAAGAGAAGAGTTCGTCACCCTCATCAAGCGAGGAATTGAGTAATTTTTTGATCTTATTTACGCGGTAAAGCAGCGTATTTTTGTGAATATTCAATTCACTGGATGTTTTGGCGGTATGTTGTCCGTTGTGCAAAAATGCCATTAACATGTGGCTTATAAATAGAATCAATAAACCTCCTTTTAAGTGCAACCTTATCTTAGTCCTCGGACTGGAGCAAGGTTGTTTTTCTTTGTTATAAAATAGGCATCCTTCGTTGTGTCACACAAAACGCCAGAAACGGCTGATGTTTTCATGAACTGCAGTCCAAGGTGCAAAGATTACTGTATTATGTTCCGAGTTGATTATTCCCTAACTAATCATTAACATTATGATATCGCGGATTAACGAGAGAAGACGGGGGTTATGATGAATAAAGCAAAAATTCTCATTATTGAAGATGATACACCAATAGCAGATTTATTATCATACGGACTTTCAATGGAGGGGTTTGAAACGCGAACTACGGCAAATGGAGCAGCAGGGATGGTTGAACTTCAACAATTTCAACCTAATCTTTTGCTACTTGACTGGATGCTGCCGGATCAAAGCGGATTAGATATTTGCAAACAAGTAACTGCAAGTTATAACATACCGATCTTGATGATTACCGCGAAATCGGATATCACTGATAAAATCCTTGGTCTTGAATTCGGCGCGGATGACTATATTACAAAGCCTTTTGATTTAAGGGAGGTTATTGCTCGGATTCGGACAATCCTCCGGAGGGTAGATCAAGCAAACAATGGAAAAAATACGGAGAGTAAAGTAATTCGGTTTAAACAAATCGAAATTATTGTCGAGGAACATCTTGTCAAACAAAATGGTATTCCAATTGACTTGACTCCGAAAGAATTTGATTTACTTATGACTCTGATAAATCACCGAGGCAAAACGTTCACACGCTCGGAACTGCTGGATATTGTATGGGGATATGATTTTGTCGGCGATACTCGGACTGTTGATACACACATACAAAGGCTTCGCAAGAAATTGGATGCAAGCGATCTGATTACTACCGTGTTTGGTATTGGATACAAATTCGAAAAATAGGTGAAAAGCAAACCAAGAATTAGCCCTTACATTGACACGAACTTATTGGTAAACGACATGTGAAGACTGGCTTCGGTCGGATATCAGAGCACCATCGGGAAAGCGAGCAAATTCCTCTAGTGAAACTATTCAAGGGTATTTATGCTGGCAGAATAAATCCAAAGTCGAATGCAGCGCCTTTTCAAGCAAGCCAAGAGCACATTACTCGCTCTTGGCTTCTTTTTTAGGAGCTGTCCTGTTATCTAATAACATTATGACATGTACTACTATCACAGTGACATTCCAATACATAAGAATTGTTAGATATACTTGAGCTGCCTAAGGTTAAGTCCTCAACCTTATGACATGTCTTGAGGGAGGCATGAAATGAAAAATAAGAAGCGGGTACGTGGGAGGTCAGCATTTCGCTAGGAATGAGAAAGGATGAAATCAGGTGACTTATATCGCACAAGAAAATCGATACGAACAAATGAAATATCGGCGGATTGGACGGAGCGGCGTCAGGCTGCCGGCCATTTCGCTCGGCTTGTGGCAAAATTTTGGAGGGGACAAACCGTTTGAGAATAGTCGTGCAATGATATTACGCGCCTTCGATCTTGGTGTCTCGCACTTTGATTTGGCAAACAATTACGGACCGCCTCCCGGATCGGCCGAAGAGACCTTTGGACACGTTTTAAAAAAAGACCTTGCACCTTATCGGGATGAGCTGTTTATTTCAACTAAAGCTGGCTACTATATGTGGCCTGGTCCGTACGGTGAGTGGGGTTCGAGAAAAAACCTGCTTGCAAGCCTGGACCGCAGCCTTCAACGAATGGGACTCGACTATGTCGATGTCTTTTACCATCATCGTCCCGATGGTGATACCCCATTAGAGGAATCGATGGGAGCGCTTGCTCATGCTGTAAAATCAGGCAAAGCACTGTATGTCGGTTTATCCAATTACGGACCGGAGGAAACGAAGCAAGCAGCTATGATCCTTAAGAACCTTGGTACACCGCTGCTCGTCCACCAGCCTATGTATTCAATGCTGAACCGGTGGATTGAGAACGGATTGCAGGACGTGCTGACTGAAGTGGGAGCCGGCACAGTGGCTTTCTGCCCGCTTGGTCGCGGACAGTTGACGGGAAAATACATCGAGAAGCTGGAAACTGAGTTTAAAACAGGCCAGCGCACACTGAAACCGGAGGCCGTATCTCAGGAGCGGATCAACAAATTCCGTGCGCTAGAGACGATCGCGAAGCGCCGCGGTCAGACGCTACCGCAAATGGCGTTGACATGGGCGCTACGCGAAGGCGGCGTCGATTCGGTGCTAATCGGTGCAAGCCGTGTAGGTCAAATTGAGGAAAACGTGCTAGCAGTACATGCGGATCCGCTATCAGCAGCGGATCTTCAAGAGATCGACCAGGTTATGCATAATATCGGGGATGTCCCCTGGTAATGTCAGAGCAACAATACGATTCATTAAACGAACAAATCAGTCAAGGCTTGAAAGACCCATTAAGCTGTCTCTTTTAAGCCTTGCGCGAAAGTGTGATGGAGAAAGTCCCTTCACTTTTTTAAACATTTTGGAGAACAGCAGCGGGTCGCTATAGCCAACAGAATAGGAGACTTCCGTGATGGACAGCTGCGAATTGTCCAGCAGATCGCTTGCTTTGTCCATCCGGAGGTTCAACAAGTATTGCTGAGGGGAAACATTAAGAATTTCCTTGAAAAGAACGGACAGATAGACACGATCAATGCCAACTATGTGTGCGACCTCGGAAATGGAAACTCTTTGGTTATAGTTCATTCGAATAAACTCGACCGCTTTACGGATGTAGGCGTCTTTGGGCCGTACCTCGGGCAGTAGTTGACTCGTAGCAACCAACATTTCGATCCAATCGGCAAGTAACCTGAACAAAATGCTCTGTCTTCGCAGTTCACTGGTGCTGTGGTTCACGTCGCAGGCGGAAAATTCCTCCAAATAAGAATCAAACCAAAACAACGGGGAGTACCTGAATACGGGATGAAGGGGAGAAATGTGCGCCTGCTCGAATAGAGGTATAACCCCGTTACCCGAAAAGGCTATCCAAGAATAAATCCAAGGATCAGTTTGGTCTGCCTCCATGTAACAAAGAATGTTATCGTATACGATAAATCCTTCGCCTTGCTGAAGATGAAAGGTCTTACCGTCAATCTGGTAAACGCCTCTACCCGCATGGATAAACATGATTTTGTATTGTCCTTTGATGCCGGGTCCCCATGAATAGCTGGGTTCACAAACTTGTTTGCCGTGATAACAGTAACAAATATCCATCTGGTTGCGTTCCTCCTAAAATAGTACATCATGATATATAAGACCCTGAAAGTCACTTGCGATATGTCAATATACAGAGAAGAACAATTTATAACTACAAAATACATATGATATCACCCTCACAGGAAACTAGCCCCATTTCTCCGCATGTCTTTTAATGAGCTTGATCATTTCCTTCATAGCAGGTGAGGGCCATTTATCTTTGTGATATGCCAAATATGTTGATATTGCAGGACAGTCTGGTCCAACCTCTTCACCCTGAAGCTTGTAATGTTCTAGTTCCTCTTTAACGGAGAAAAAAGGAACCATGGAGATGCCTAAACCGCTCTTAACACATTAGCTCCCCAGCCTTCTTTCTCCAAGGCGACAAGGAAATCAATCTCACCGGTCTGAACAGCATGAGAGACATCTTGATAATCCAAAGATTTCAGAGAAAGATTGACTTTGGGATACATTTGTCTATATTCAACAAGCAATGATGGAATACGGCAGATCATTAACGACTCTGAGATTCCTAATGTCAAGTTGCCGGTAGGTTCATCATTGGTCGTTAGTGCCTGAGTGTAGAGCTCAATGATCTTAAGTGCATAAGGGAGAAACTGATGACCGTGATGGGTTAGAACCACCTTCTTACCTAAGCGATCAAAGATGGGCTTGCCGACCTCAGATTCCAATTCCTTAATATGTGTCGTCACAGAAGACTGAGCGTAACCCAAGTGTTCAGTTGCTTTTTTAAATCCTCCTGTTTCGACAATGGTTTTTAATGTGATCAAATAACGAAGTTCCATACGTCCACGTCTTTCGTTAATAACAGTTCAATTTTGTTGAATTAATCGTTCGATAACATCAATTTTACCGATAAAATATACCGGTTTATAATGTACTTGTTCGATGATCATAAATCAAGTATTGAATGTGTTACGAATGAATCTAATGTTAGAGGTGGATGTGAATTGGGACAACTAAATACATTGTTTAAGAGCGTGCAGATAGGTAATAACGTGTTAATTAACTGTGTAGGCGTAGCTCCAATGACACGTATCAGTGCTACATCGGAAGGATTAGCCACTGATCAAATGGCAGCTTACTATGCCTCTTTCGCTCGTGGGGGCTTGGTCTAATCATAACAGAAGGAACATATACAGATGAATTGTATAGCCAGTGTTATTTTAATCAGTCTGGTTTAGTGAATGAGGAGCAAATCACATCTTGGAAAAAAAGTGGTGGATGCTGTTCATGCAGCAGGCTCATCTATTGTTGTGCAGCTTGAGCATGCAGGAGCCTTATCACAAGGAAATCGATTCAAGTCCCAAAATCTAGCTCCGTCAGAAGTGCTTCCAAAGGGTGAACCTCTAGCTTTTTATGGTGGTGCTGAATCGTTTTCTACTCCGATCGCTGCAACGAAAGAAGATATTGAGGAAGTCATCCGTGGATTTGTTGCTTCAGCCGTTCGTGCGAAGAGCGTAGGATTTGATGGCGTGGAGATCCATGGAGCAAATGGTTATTTGCTTGATCAGTTCCTTACGGACTATACGAATCGTCAAACAGATGAATACGGTGGATCCATTGAAAACCGGATACGACTCTTGGTTGAAGTGGCTACTGCAATTCGCCAAGCCGTTGGCCCCGATTTTACAGTAGGCATTCGAATTTCCCAGGCTAAGGTTAATGATTATCAGCATAAATGGTCAGGAAAAGAGGATGAGGCCGAAGTTATTTTCATGTAATTAGGGCAAGCAGGGTTAGACTATAGGGAAAGGGGCACTTGCAAATCATGATTGGATAAAGAAGGTTAGAAATGGTGGTCCGTTATCTGAGCTGGATCAAAATAAAGTTTTAAGACCGGATGCAACCATTAAGGATTTCGAGATTAGTCAAAAGATAATCTTTGGGTAAACAACCATCTGGGGGCACGGTTATGGTGCGGATGTGCTGGAATAAAATCGAAGGAACCATCGAAGGATGAAAAGTCCAGAGCGGTGGTTCTTTTTTTCTTTTGTTACCTGTGCCATCATTGTAGATGGAGGGCGATGAACCATGTTCCAAGATTTTAAGCTTGTTGGTGACCGTCCGGTCGCGATACAAGTAAAAGAATATATTAAACGTTTAATTATAAAAGGGACGTTTCATAAGGATCAGAAGCTACCCTCCACACGAGAAATGAGCAGTGTGCTCAAGGTGAGTCGCAATACAGTTATTGCAGCCTATGAAGGTCTGGAGGACGATGGATTTACGTATACGATACCGAGTAGAGGCAGCTATGTGGCCGCTATGGTGGGCCGTTTGGCTGTGGATAACGGAGGGTCTGACGCCTCCTTCGCCTGGCAGATTAATTGGAAGACAAGAATGAGCAAGTACGCTGTATCGGCTGCAGAGCTTGATATGATGAAGCAGGGCATTCGCACCCCAAAAGGAACCATCTCGTTTACAAGCATCGCACCGGATGAGCAGCTGTTTGATCTGGGAGATGTAAGGCGAGCCTTTATGGATCGGATGGCAATCGAAGGGCAGGTGCTGCTCAACTACGGCTATGCCAAGGGTTACAAACCACTGATCGATTACCTGATGGGATATATGGAGAATAAGGGCGTCGATATAAGCGGCAAGGATATACTGATTACAAGCGGGTTTACAGAAGGCTTTGACATTGTGTTGTCGGCACTCCGCCCTTCAGCGCGCCGCGGTACGGTAATTTGTGAAAATCCAACCCATCACACAGCGATCAAAAATTTAAAACTACAAGGTTTTGAGATTACCGGTATTCCAATGGAGCGGGATGGTATTAATGTAGATCAGCTTGAAGCGGTATTGCAGAAGCAGACAAATAGCTTCGATCTCGCTTATTTGACTCCTTCCTATCACAATCCTACAGGCATTGTCATGTCGCCAGCAAAGCGAAGCGCTGTAATGAATTTAATGATGCGCTATCAGATTCCGGTGATTGAGGATGGTTTTAATGAGGAGCTGCGCTATTCAGGAGCTCATATTGCGCCATTAATAGCAACAGCAGGGCGAGGGAACGGAGTAATCTATATAGGCAGCTTCTCCAAGGTGCTGTTCCCTGGCTTGCGAGTAGGCTGGGTGCTTGGAGATCGAGCGCTGATTGACACTCTGGAAAGCATTAAGCGGGCGCGCACCATTCATACCTCAACGATCGACCAATCGATATTATATCAATATCTGCTCAATGGAAATTTTGAGAAATATGTAAAAAGAGCACGTATGGAGTATAAGCGCAAATACGAGCTTACAAAGGCATGCTGTGAAACCCATCTCTCTGAGGCGCAACTATCTGGCGATGGGGGCTTACATGTGTTTCTTACCTTTCCGTCAGGCGTAAATACGCGCCAGTTGCTTGAAGTATGCATAAATCAAGGGGTTATATATACACCTGGAGACAAGTTTTTTATACAAGAAGGTGAAGGGACGAATACTTTGCGGCTTGGTTTTTCCCGAGTAACCGATGAACAGATCGAGCGGGGGATTCAGATCATAGGCCAACAGGTGCGTAACTTTCATAAGGCATGTGGTCATAAGAACAACCTGTAATTGCACTATGATTTTTCAAGAAAATGGGGGGTCATGATGAAGATAGGCGTTATTATGGGAGGGACTTCCACTGAGCGTGAGGTTTCGCTGCAGACAGGTCAAGAGATGCTGAATCATTTGGACCGCAGCCGCTATGAAGTGGTTCCAATTGCGATTGATCAGCCAGCGGATTTAATCGCACAGGTTCAGCACGCAGGCATCGATTTTGCACTGTTGGCGCTGCATGGCCAATATGGAGAAGACGGCACGGTGCAGGGAGCGCTGGAGACACTAGGCATTCCCTATACAGGGAGCGGTGTTCTGGCAAGCAGCCTGTGCATGAATAAGCAGCTGTCCAAGATGCTGCTGAAGTCGGCAGGGGTGCATACGCCTGCAGGTCTCTGCTGGCAGGGAAGGGACGATTATGATCAGCAAGCGGTAGAGCAGTTGGGTTACCCCGTTATTGTGAAGCCGAATATGGGAGGATCCAGCATCGGCATCCAGCTTGTGCATAATGAGATGGAGCTTCACTCGGCTATTCAGGAGGCTTGCGGTTTGGATCAGACGCTTTTAGTTGAGCCTTTTATTCAAGGAACGGAGCTTACCTGCTCAATTGTGGATGGCGAGGTATTACCAATCATCGGAATTCGCTCCGCTCATTCTGAATGGTTTGACTATAAAGCGAAATATGAGATCGGCGGCGCTGAGGAGAAGGTAATCCAGCTTCCTCCCGTTATCGAGCAGCGTGTGCGCGAGACGGCACTTGTCAGCTATCGGCTGCTGCAGTGCAAGGTGTATGCAAGGGTCGATATGATTTTGTGTCAGGATGTACCTTATGTACTGGAGGTAAACACCTTACCCGGAATGACTGCTAACAGCCTGCTTCCGAAGAGTGCAGCTGCAGCAGGCATAACCTTTACGCAGCTGCTGGACCGTATTATTACTAGCTCACTTTATGAACGGAATCGGGAATGGGAGAAGGTTTAATATGTTTGATGGATTATACAGAAAATGGCGAAACTTTGTTATAATGGTTAGAACGGAACAGCGTTAAACTGATGTAGATTTGAAGAATGTGCAGTATTAATGCAATTTGATTTTGCTTCAAGATGGGGGAGGTGAAAATGGATATTTTAATCAGAGAACTGAAGGCTGAGGACGGTGAGCGTGGTACTAACATTGATGGTAGCTTTATCGTGGATTCTACCTTTGTCTTGCAATTAACGGGACAGCAAATCGAATATACGGTGAAGGAGAGGCCTATTAGCAAAAAAAGCTACGATGATGATCAGCTTGAGGAAGATACAGTTGAGGATTATTCGAACTATATCAGCAATCCCGATCAAATCATATATTTAGCGCTCGTAAATAATCAAGTTGTAGGTCAAATTGTTCTGAAAAGAAATTGGAACAAATATGCATATGTGGAAGATATCAAAGTCGACAAGCAATATAGAAGCCTCGGTATCGGTAAGAAACTAATCGAACAGGCTAAACGCTGGGCGAAAGATGGCGGAATGCCAGGGATCATGCTGGAGACACAAAGCAATAATGTTCGCGCATGTAAATTCTATGAAAGCTGCGGTTTTGTGATCGGTGGATTCGACTCCTACGTCTACAAAGGTCTAAATAGAGAAAGTGACGAGATCGCGATCTATTGGTATCTAATGTTTGCTTAGAACGACACACCTTTATTGAACAAGGGAGGACAAAAAGATGACTAAAAAGAGAATGGAATGGGAGGAAGGGAATTGGATCAATTCACCTCTATATGCCCGGAAAGAAGGAGATTTTCTTAAGGTTGCGCCTGAAAAGGGAAGAGACTTCTGGAAAAAGACTTTATATGGTTTTGAATTTGAGGATGGGTCCGCTCTATTATCGGATTGGAATCATAACACGGCGGTGGAAGTGTCGTTTCAACTCGCATCATTTACGGAGCTTTACGATCAGGCAGGTATTTTGTTATACCATGGCCCGGAGCAATGGATTAAAGCGGGGATAGAAATCAATGACGGCATTCCTCAGCTTTCCACAGTCGTAACCGCTGGATATTCTGACTGGTCGCTTGCGGCTGTGCCAGAGTGGGTCGGTGAAGAAGTCACCCTGCGCGCTTCCATCATCAAGGATGCTGTAATTATTCGCGCAAGGACGGAGCAGCACGGATGGCGAACGATACGTGTGGCGCGTTTTCCCTACACCACCGGAAATCAGGCCGGTCCTTATACCTGTTCGCCAACCCGAGAGGGTTTTGAGGTTACCTTTACTCGCTGGAACTTTACAGAGCGGGATCAAGACCTTCACAGTGATCCTCCAGTAGAACATCATTGAAAAACGACTGCACAACTGAGCACAGCAATATGAGATACTATAAACTAGCTTATATGCACATAAAGTAATGATTAAGAGCAAGCGTCTTATAATAAAATGGTTTTTAATGGACCCAAAAGGGAAGAGGTGTATTTGGGTGTGAAAGCCGGGACTGATGAGGATGGCCAAAGCGGAAAACTGCTACTTGACACATAAAATACATACTATAAAAATTCCGATTATGGCATTCCTAAGTTCAGTTTTTTCCGTAACAAAATGGGGTTAAAAAATATTTGATGTAAAGCATACCCCATAGAGTACACACAGGGTAGGTTAACATACTCAACTGTGTACTCTATGGGGCATATTTATATATGTCCTCATCCATTTTAAAGGTTATGCGGTTTAATATATTTATAGAGGAGATATGCCTTCCAGCATCTTACGGTCCTTCTCTTGGCAGGCAACTATTCCCCGAATGGCAAGTTCTCTTTAAGCGCCCACAGGTCATCATAGTTGAAAATACGGTGATCTGCCTTGGATAAATCCTGCTGGCCCGAGCCTGGGTTGTGTAAACCAATGCAGCGCATACCCGCACTCTTGGCCGCATGAACACCATTTCGTGAATCCTCAATAACAATACAATGGGCCGGGGCTATACCTAGCAGTTCGGCGGCATATAGGAAGATGTCCGGAGCCGGCTTACCCTGGGATACTTCTTCTCCGGTGATTCGAATATCAAAGTAACGGCCCAGTCCCGTTTTTTCCATAATGAGATCAATCAACGACCGTGGAGAGGAAGAGGCTACTGCAACCGGAATTCCTTTTTCCTGTAGCCAGTCCAGCCACCGTTCCAGTCCGTTGATCGCCACCAGGCCCTCGTGTGCTGTTATGGTCTGCATCACATTTTTTCGGTGATAGGCAAGCGCCTCTTCCAATGTATGAGTGAGTTGATGCCTGTCCAGCACTTGACGCCACATGGATTCGAGTGTCACTCCGACATAGGTATGGTGCTCTTCTTCCGTCATGGGTGCACCGAAATGGGCAAAGGAGCTGCGTTCAACTTCAAAATAAATCGGTTCGCTGTCTACCAACACCCCGTCCATGTCGAAGATGACCGCTTTGACCGGAACGGACGCTGATAGGTCTCCTGTGTATTCATTATTCGTCGGTGTAACATGATGGATGCTCGTCATGTCCATTCTCCCCCTTGTTAGTAGCTAAATTTAGTTGCCGGAGCCATTCGATTGCAGCACAATCTTGATCGCCTGCGACGAAGGCTGAAGTGTCCGCTCGCTGATATTGCATCCAAGCGTCTTGAAGGCTTCATGGTAGTCGTCCAGCGGATACGAGTGGGTAATGATTTTTTTGGCGGGAATGATTTGCTGCTCAATCAGGTAATGTGCCGTGGAGAACGTGCCCAGAGAATCAATGGAGCCGATGATTTTAAGGCTACGGTCAACTACCTCTTTCGGATTAAACGAGCTTATCCCATCTCTCAGCCCCACCAGCATCAAATACCCGCCGCTCGCAAGCTGGCTTAGTACCTCAGTGCCGACCACTCCTGTGGTGTCCACAATCATGTCCACCTGATTTTTTAACGGAGCCAGCTTATGAATGGCCGATTCCAGTGTGGCGTGCGCGGACCACCGTTCGGGGGCAATAGAATCCGCTATGGCGAGCCGTTCCTCCGAGATGTCAACAAGGCAACCAGTTACGCCTTTCGAAGCAAGAGCATAGCTGTACAGAATCCCGATCGGACCCGCACCTATAATAACGGTTGTGAAGTTAGGCAGCAGGTTAATCTGGTTGATTCCGGTCAGCATACAGCTCAGCGGTTCGGTCAGCGTCGCTTCTTCGTAGCTGATATGGTCCTTCAGCTTGTACAAAAAACGGTCCTCAGTCACATAATAATCGGTGAACGTACCGTCGGCGCTGACTCCGGTCTCTGTTACGGATTTGTGTGTGCAATGATTCTGTCTTCCTGTCCGGCACATTTCGCATTGCCCGCAGTAGTATGTTGGATCAATTACCACCCGGTCTCCAGGCTGTAGTGAACTGACGGCTGATCCTACAGCGATCACATCCCCCGCTGATTCGTGGCCCAAGATCGTGGACGGCACGGCATGATATTTGCCACTAATGATGCCTAGATCCGTACCGCATACGCCTGTCGCCCGAATCCGGACGAGTACATCGTTATCTTTTTTAATCTCCGGGATAGGTCTTTCCTCAAGTGCGACATCCCAAGCTGATTTGTATACCAGTGCAAGCATGAATAATTCCTCCTTTGGCCTATTGGGCAGATCGTTAGTGAAGGGTAGCAAGAACGGTGTCAAGCCGTTTAACAATTTCGACAATCTCATCTTCTGTAGCCGTGAGGGAAGGTCTCACTTTGACCACGTTGCCATAACCGTAACGGGAACCTCTGAGGATTAATTGCTGTTCCTCAAATGCACGATCGATAATTCCATTGCTTTTCACTGCATCCGGGCTATCGTCCTCGTCTACAATTTCCAGTCCCCACATCAGTCCGACGCCACGAGCCTCACCAATGCAATCATGCTTGTCAGCTATCTCGGTCAGCAGGGATCCGAGCAGGTTTCCTTTGGACCGGACGGCTTCCAGAAAACCGGGCTCGCTTACAACCTCCAGCGTGGATTTGGCTGCCGTGACCGAGATCAGATTGCTGCCCGAGGTAAAGGAATGCTCGTGCTTCTCCAGGACATCGAGACGAGACTGCATCAAGACCGCCGCAACCGGGACACCAATGCCGCCCAGACCCTTAGCAAGAGTAATAATATCCGGTTGGATGTCAAACAGCTCACTTGCGAACATGTAGCCTGTCCGCCCAATCCCAGTCTGCACTTCGTCAGCAATCAGAATCATCCCATGCTCATCGCATAACTGACGGAGACGCTTGAAATATCCTGCAGGCGGGATGATATTACCTCCGTTGCCCAGAATGGGTTCAATAATCATGCAGGCCACAGAGCCTGAGCTTGCATATTCAATGGCGTCCGATATGGCTTCAATACAGTGATGACCACACTTGTCTGGTGAAGAATTAAAGGGACAACGATAGCAGTAGGGGGCAGGCACATGCAGAGAATATGCCGCAGTTGAATTGGGAAAATTCTTGCGGCGAAAGGCATTACCGGAAATGCCTGTTGCGAACTGGGTCTGTCCATGATGTGACAGATGCAGGCTGATGATATCAGTTGCTCCGGTATATTTCTGGGCCAGTTTCACAGCACATTCATTCGCCGTGGAGCCGGTAATATCTCTCATCCACCCGGCATCGATGCCGTTCGGGGCATATTGGATTAGATGGTCTAGGACTTCTTCAACGTAAGGCTCGGTAAAGGATGAAGACATGTGGGCAAGATTGGCGACTTGCTCCTGTACTTTGGAGACGACATGAGGGTGATTATAACCGAGCGACAGATTGAAGGTGCCAGATACGCCATCCAAATACTCCTTACCTGAATCGTCAATCAAAGTAATGCCTTTTCCGTATCTGAAACGTTCTTTGGTCAAGGTATGCACGATATTTCCCCTCCATATCAGAATATACATTTCATTAAGTCATCCTTAAAAAGAGTAACGCCCAATCAGCATAACGAGGCTGAACTCACCTCCCCAAAATAAGAAAATCACCTTCCTTGTCCTAATGGACAAAGAAGCCACAATTTGACTGTTCCTGCGATTTCACAGATATGAGAGATAACCGCAGCAACAGAATCTGCCCGAAAAGCAAAAACGCGATAGGCCTCACCTCCCCTAAGGACTAAAACAATATCATCCTTCCTTGCCCTGATGGACAAGGGAGTCAATTACTCGGCTGCCCCGATTATTCCACAGATGTGTGAGAATAAGTGCCAGCAGCAAAATCAAAGTAAATCCTCCTAAGATCCAGAGGCTAGCTGTCACTGGCCATTCGCTCATGCTCCAGCCTATTACGTATTGAAGCACTGAGCCGCCAATTCCGCCTGACGCAATCAGAATACTGGTCGTCCGCTCCGTCATTCCCGGAATCAGTACGTTGGCGTAGACAAGTGCGATACAGAAGAGTCCAGACATGAATATCCCTGCACCAAAAATTAGAAGGTATGTAGCCCATTGGCTGGATATAAACACCATAGCGACTAAGAAACAGAAAGTTCCAATTGCACTCCATAGCAGATAAGGAATATATCCTGCTGATTCTGCAATCCTTCCTGAGAACATACGACCAATGATCATTGCAATCCAAAGCACGCTGACACCTAGCGAGGCAACAGATCCCTGAAGTTGTAGCGTTTCGGTCAGAATAGAAGGTAGGAAGTTCATGAGTCCAAGTTCAAGACCCATATAAACAAAGAAGAAAATAATGAAGATTCCTAGCAATACACGATGCTGTCCTGAGTAACGGGCTTGTTCAACTGAACGCTCAGTAGTGCGGATGTCTGCTTGAGTGAGGTGAGTGGAGGCGGAAACAGGCATGGTAAGCCAAAATAGCAATAGGATAAAAGTGAGAAAGGAGATGGTGTAAAAGGTTAGATTCCAAATTCCAAACCAGATATACAGGCTAACGATCGCAGGCATAAGCAGTGCACCAAGTGCAAAATAGACATCCAGCTTGGACATCGCTACGGCTTTTTGCTCCTCCGTAAACTCAATGGTGAACGCTCCGATGGATGATTCAATAATGCCTGAGCCGAAGCCAATCCATATGGCCATTACAATGACCCAATTCCAAGAGGGAAGTAGGCCCAAGATAGTACATGAGACGACAATACTCCCCAAGGCAATAGCAAGCATGGACTTGCGGCCCATATGTAGAGCCATGAAGGGAGTGAGCAGAACACCGACAAGAAAGCCAAAAAACTGCAAGAACAGCAGTAATCCACCATCGCTGTACCCCCGTCCATAGTGAGGCAGTAAAGTCGGCAGTAATGTCCCAAGCACCACGCTGGTGACGCCGATTAATAGATAGAAAGCACAACTTAAAGCGAAAAGTCTCTTCAAGGCCTGTCCCTCCATAAGGTCATATTTTTTTATATGAGCATTGTTTTTACTAGAATATACCATTACTCTGGAAAAGTATATATATAATTCCACAGAAATTGTAAAAATAAATCGATAAACTCTTAATAATATGCATCCTGCTCCTTATCAACGTGATACACATCAGTTTTATCTTACAGGGGGACTATCAGGGTTATGGTATGAAAGATAGATTATTCGCCTGTACTTTCGTACAATTGACTTTGATTTAGAAGTTGATCCATACTTCAAATGAACGGTTGACTAAAAAACATTGGAGGGATCTTTCATGCGTTTGGGAGGAAAAGTTGCGGTCGTTACAGGCTCAGCATCAGGAATGGGGAAAGCGATTGCAGAATTATTTGCAAAAGAAGGGGCAAGTGTTGTTCTTTCAGACCTGAACATTGAAGGAGCAGAAGCGGTTGCAGCAGGAATTAAATCAGCTGGAGGAAACGCCATTGCAATAAAAACCAATGTTGCTGATTTGAATGATATACATGCTTTGATCGATACAGCTGTTAATGAATTCGGAACTCTCGACATTTTGGTTAACAATGCGGGCGTTATGGATAACATGGCGCCAGTAGGGGATGTGGACGACGAGAAATGGGATTTGATATTCGATATTAATACAAAAAGCGTTATGCGTGCGATTCGCAAAGTCATCCCGATCTTCCTGGATAAAGGAAATGGAGTAATTATAAATACGGCATCCACGGGTGGCTTCAGTGGTGCGCATGCAGGCGCTGCCTATACCGCCTCAAAGCATGCGGTAGTCGGTATTACGAAAAACACGGGATTTATGTATGCTCAAAAAGGCATCCGATGCAATGCCATTGCGCCAGGTGCAACAGCTACCAACATTACTTCAACGATTCATAACTTGAATGAGTTTGGCGCATCTCGAACGAAGGTCACGCAAGGCGTAATTCCTCGTGTAGGGCAGGCTGAAGAAATCGCGAAAATAGCCCTTTTCTTGGCTTCAGACGAGTCGAGCTTTGTGAATGGGGCAGTTATTGCTGCTGATGCGGGTTGGACGGCAGGATTCTAATCAAAGTTGTGGCCCGGTTCTACTGTTGACAACAAGCTAACAAACATGAGAATTACAAATCCCCCTGACCAAAGTTTCGTGGCAGGGGGATTGTTTAATGTAAGTTCTAGTTCACATACTTCTCTATGGTGCTTCGGACTGCTCCGGGACCTGATAGCATTTCATGAAACATGGCTTCAATCTTGTCGCCCAGACCAATCTCATATAATCGGACGCCGAACAGTTTTTCATCCTCAAGGAGGTTGCGAACCCCAGAGGTCTGATCGCCCAGCTTCGTATCCTGCAAATACCCCTGCAATGTATCCAGTAACGGGTCCGGACTGAGTGTGAAGGGTGCTCCTTGATCATCCACCCCCAGCAAATAACGACACCAGATCGCAATGGTCAAGGGAATAGCAGTCAGGTCGGTGGGATCAAGCCCTGCTGTGCTAACATACGACTTTATGGTTTCGCCAAAACGGATGCTCATCTTTTGGGAAGTATCTGTTGCAATCCGCTGTGGCGTATCTGGAATATAGGGATTGGCGAAGCGTTCCTGCAATACTTCGTTAATGAACGCTTGGGGTTGGATAATTCCGGGATCAACCACAACAGGCAAGCCTTCCTTGTAGCCGATGGTTTCCACCAGATGATGCAAGGTGTAATCCTTCATTTCATCTGCAATGAGCTGATAGCCGAGCAGACACCCGGAGAGGGCCAGCGCTGTATGTAGCGGATTGAGACAGGTCGTGACTTTCATCTTCTCCACTTTGTCTACCGTATCCCGATTCGTGAAGATGATGCCAGCTTCCTCCAGTGCAGGTCTCCCGTTTGTAAACTTGTCTTCAATGACCAAATACTCGCTAACCTCAGCATTGACAAAGGGAGCCGTATACGTATGCCTGGAGGTAACGACAATCTCCATGTCGGCTAACCCCAGCTCTCGAAGAGCAGATTGTACCTGTAAGGAAGGGCGGGGGGTGATTTTATCAATCATAGTCAGCGGGAAGGTTATTTTTTCCTCATTCTGCAGATAGTCTGCAAATCCTTTCTCTACCAGGCCTCTGCGCGTCCACTCCTTGGCGATAGCAATCATACTATCCTTTAACAGATCGCCGTTATGGGAGCAATTATCCATGCTTACCAAGGTCATTGGATGCTGTCCCTTTAAATAACGCCGATAGGCAAGCGAAGTAGCTATGCTCATCACATGCACCGGCTGTTCAGGACCATTCACTAAATCCCTCTCCACAACAGCCAGATACTTACCGTCGGGCCCGGTGAGGCCGTATCCTTTTTCCGTGACAGTGAAGCTGGCCATTTGCAGAGTCGGATTTTCAAATACTTCAAGCAAACGGAGATAGTCGTCCGGACGATTCTGCTCCGTTGCAAGGCTCTCAACGATGCTTGCGACCACACTTTTGTGAAATTTACCGTCTGCACTCATTAACACCAGTAAGGTTAGATTGTCGTAAGGCTTGTAGGCTTTGTCAATCATTCCAAAATCAAAGGTTTCGGCCGCAATTATACCTGTATCCGCTTTCAAACTATTCAGCAGTTGTTGCTGTGCATTGGCTACGAACCCCCGAAAAATATTGCCTGCTCCGAAATGCACCCATTGCGGTCTAACTCGGGTGTTATGGGCTACAAGTTCCAGATCATACTTCGGCAGTTCGATGCCTACTGCTTCCCAGGCCGCCTTATCTAAAAGACCTTTCCGGTCAAGCTGGAGCATCTATTTCACTCCCTTGCTTTGAGCGAGACTATCCCAGACACCCAGCAAGTACATAACTCCCAGTGCACGGTCATACAAACCGTATCCTGGCCGACAATTCTTTTCTTCTCCCCATAGATGTCTACCGTGATCTGGGCGCACATATCCCTGATAGCCTTTTTCGTGATAAGCTCTAACCACTTCCGGTATATCGACGCTTCCGTCTTTCCCGCGATGTGACACTTCAATAAAGTCGCCATTCTCAAACACCTTGACATTACGAATATGCGCAAAATGAATACGATCATGGAACTCCCGAATCATAGCTGGCAAATCATTCTCGGGGTTAGTCCCCAGTGAGCCTGTGCAGAAGGTTAGACCATTATATGGACTGTTCACTGCATCCAGGATGCGCCGGATGGTCTCACGACTTCGAACAATTCTCGGCAGCCCGAAGATGGGCCATGCCGGATCATCAGGATGAATGGCCATCTTGATATCAACCTCCTCGCAAACCGGGATGATGCGCTCAAGAAAATACTTTAGGTTATCAAACAACTTGTCTTCTGTGACATCCGCGTAAGCAGCAAACAGTTCATCCAGTCTCGCCAACCGCTCCGGTTCCCAGCCTGGCATCGTGAACTTCCCGGCTCCTTTGAGAATCCGATCCACCATTTGGTGGGGATTATCGGTGATGGCAGCCTTTTCATAAAAGAGGGCGTTGGATCCGTCAGGCAGCTCTTTATACAGTTCCGTTCTTGTCCAGTCAAAAATAGGCATAAAGTTATAACAAATCACCTTGACTCCCACTTTGGCCAATTGGCGAATGGTATCAATATAAATGTCAATATATTGATCGCGGGATGGCAGGCCGATTTTGATATCATCGTGGACATTTACACTCTCTACGACTGCCGTACTAAAGCCCTTGCTTGTAATCTGATCAGCTACCTCCTGAATTCGCTCCATTTCCCATATTTCACCGGCTATCTTTTCATGTAAAGACCAAACAATGCCCATAACTCCTGGAATTTGCCGGATATGATCCAGTGTAATAATGTCATTGCCTTCCCCATACCATCTCCAGGTCATGTTCATAACGATACCCTCCCTGATTGATTTTTTTAATCTTGTATACAAGATTGACTTGATCATAAAATGCAAAGTTTATCCTTGTCAATGACAATTTTTGAGGAGTCTATCACATCAAAATGCTTTATAATAAGACTAGATTTATAAAGTGAAGGCAGGAATGTTATGTTTACAAAGGAAGAAATCAAGCAGCTTTTGAAAAATGATATTTTGTCGTTGACCTTAAAGCCTGGGACTCTGCTCAGCGAGACGACCTTGTCAGAACGCTTCCAGTTGTCCAGAACTCCGCTGCGCGATGTGCTGAAACAGCTTGCGCTGGAGTCTTATATTGATATTTATCCCAAGAAGGGGAACATTGTCTCTTATATTGATCTGGAGTCCGTAGAACAAATGAGCTACTTGAGAAGCGCAGTGGAAAAAGAGATTATGAAGGAGCTTTCTACGCAATTTGCATTAAGCGATATACAGAAGCTGAGCGAAATTTTGGACAGGCAGAGGGCTGTCATTGATGACGATCATGCTACGGATCAATTTCTCATTTTGGACGATCAGTTCCACCATACTATGTTCCAATTGGTGGGCCGAGAATTTCTTTGGCAGCTGATTCAGCAATCAAATGTTCACTATATCAGATATCGCAAGCTCCATATGCTGGAAGCAGGGAAGCTGATGGAAATCTGGCATGAACACCAAACTATGCTTGAATATATGTTGAATCAGGATACAAGCAAAATGGATGATCTGGTTCACCATCATCTCCGAAAGGATATACATTCTCTCGAATTCCTCCGGCAGTTCGCTGACTATATCAAGAAATAATGCTGGCCTGTGTTATTCATTTTTTTGCTCGTGAGTCTAGTTGTTTGCCGTCAAGCGGTGGATGGAATTGAAGGATTTTCATAGAGGTTCGATATCTTGTATACAAGACAAGTGTAATCCTGCTTGAATATACGCATAGGAGAATGTGATAAATTAAAGCATGACCAATTGAGCAATGCTTCCTTCGACTTATTATTTATGTAAACGGATTCAGTTGAAACTATAGTAGAGCGTTGTTGACACACTAAGCCCCTTGCCACTTCGTAATTGTAAATAGAAGGGCAAGGGATGGAAAGTGAAGATTCTATACCCCCGAATAGGCCATAAAACCACCATCTATAGGAATGACTGCACCGGTCACAAAACCGGAAGCGGTTTCATCTGCCAGCCAAAGCAGCGTTCCGAGGAGGTCTTCAGGCTCACCGAAACGGCGCATAGGGGTGTGGGCAATAATCTTGGCCGAACGCTCGGTAAGCGAGCCGTCCTCGTTGGTGAGCAATTGTCGGTTCTGCTCTGTCAGGAAAAATCCGGGGGCAATGGCATTCACCCGAATGCCAGATTCGGCTAGATGTACGGCCAGCCACTGGGTGAAGTTGTTGATGGCGGCTTTGGCAGCGCTGTAAGCGGGAACCTTGGTCATTGGGCTGGGAGCGCTCATGGAGGATATGTTAAGGACCACAGCGCCAGGTCGTCCGATCATGCCTTTGGAAAAAACCTGTGTTGGGATTAAAGTCCCGATAAAATTTAAATCAAGCACATTGCGGAAGCCAGGTACACTGAGATCGAAAAAGGTAGTGATTCCAGACTGGTTCAGATCTTCAGGATGAAATGTCTCCAAACTCGTATTCGCACTGGGGTGGTTGCCGCCTGCTCCATTGATCAGAATATTGCACGGACCGAGCAGACGACGGACCGTCTCCTCAGCCTGCTTCACGCTTTCAACATCGGTCACATCGCAGGCAACAGCGATGGATTCTCCACCACTCTCACAAATTTCCTTGGCTATCAATTCGCCCTTATCAGCAGTACGGTTCAAAATAGCGACCTTGGTACCCTGGCGGGCAAGTTCCTTGGCCATGGAGCTGCACAACACGCCGGAGCCGCCGGTTACCACAACTGTTTTTCCAGACAAAGCCGGATGCAGGGGAAGACTAGTCAATTTACATTCCTCTTTTCGTTGGAAGATAAGCCCGCATTACGCTTATACGCGTTCCACAAGCTGTCATGAATTTTATCCTAAAACTATAACAGATGATCTTATCTAGCTTTCTTTCTAAATTCCCTAGGTGTCATAAATACCGTTTGTTTAAAGACCTTACAAAAATACATGGACGAGTTGAAGCCACATTCGTTACCAATCTCGAGTATCGTTAACTTTGTATTGATCAGCAAGTTGCAAGCATGTTGAATCTTAATGTTATTTAAATATTGAATAACCGTAAGTCCCGTGGCTTCTTTAAAACGATGACACAAATAATATTTGGACATGTAAAACGACTTTGCAATATCTTCGATTTTGGTGATTTTGTTATAGTTTTGGTTGATGTACGACAGAATAGGTCCAAAGTTAGCGTTCTTGGAAGACGGCTGCTCCACTATTTGGGCATTCTTCTTCTTATTATTTAATAGAGATAATAGTTCAGCTAAATGTATAAAAATACGATCATTCTCACCCGAGACGTTTTCTTTCTCCAGGGACTTTAATAGCCTTTTCACTTTCGCAAATACTTCTTCTTTCAAAGAGATAATTTCTGTATCAAAGCAGCCTAATAAAGATTTTATTGCCCGTTCCGTAAAATATAATCGCAAGAAACGCTCCGTAAAATAGACACATGTTCTGGCACAGCCTTGATTTTGGTAGCTTTTATGGAACAGATTTGGTTTGAACAGTGCAACATCATGCAGCTTAATGTCATAGATGGAGTCCTGGATCAAAATCTGATGATACCCTTTTTCTAGAAAATAAAGTTCATATGCATCGTGATAATGAAAATTGGTCATGTTGTGGCCTGCATCATGGACGACATACTCGATTGAAAATAGGGGGTGCGTATGACTTACATCAGCAACCATTGCTCAACCTCCATCCTATAGCAATATAATATAACAAATCGATAATTCGGCAACATATTAAAAGATTATTGCTTGGTATTCAGGTATAGTTTAGCTACCAGATTTTCTTCCGAATGGAGCACATGAGGAGGTTAGACACTTGAAATCACACCAAGGGACCCAGAATGAATTTGAACTGTTGAAAAGAAATCACACGGTGCCTGTTTTTGTTTCCGAAATGGAAAACAGCGCAGTGCATCTTGCTTTTTGCAATCTTATGCGAGATATTGATTGGGTTTGCGGTTGTAAGCTAGTGCGAGCAAAAGAAATGGACCAAAGCAGCATCGTGATCGGCACGATCACAGACAATGAGCCGTTACTCGCTTATCTGCAAGATAAAGGGGTATCGCTGAAAAAACTAGTGTTGGAGGATGGCTCGTACCGGTGGGAAGCATTTCTTCAGGAAGTCATTGACGGTGTGTTATATATCATAGGAACCGACAGGCGCGGTACCATCTTCGGAATCTATGACTTGTGCGAGGCGATGGGTGTGTCTCCGTGGTATTACTGGGCGGATGTACCGGTGAAAACCTGCGATGTATTTTGTTTGCCTTTGGACTTCTCCAAAGCAGATTGGTCAGCGGTTCAGTACCGGGGAATTTTCCTGAATGATGAGGAAGAGCTTGATGACTGGACCAAGATTCATACTCAAGATGGCACAATCGGACCTGACGCGTATCAATCTATTTTTGAACTTTTACTTCGTCTGAAAGCCAATTTCATTTGGCCTGCCATGCATGTGAATTATTTTAATGAGAATCCCGAAAATGGAGCACTCGCGGAAAGAATGGGGATTGTAGTAGGCACGTCGCATTGCGATATGTTGCTTCGCAGCAACCAGAATGAATGGGAGCCATGGCTCGCAGCCAAGGGTTATGACGACATCTCATACGATTATTCCATCGAAGGTCGAAATCGCGAAATTCTACAGGAATATTGGCGGGAAAGTGTCGAGAAGAATAAAAATTACGAGGTGTGTTATACAGTTGGTATGCGTGGAATCCATGATTCCGGATTTCATACGCAGTCCATTGATGAGGATAATTCCATGTCTAAGGAAGAACGGGCAAAAGCCAAGAGTTCTCTCTTAGGAAAGGTCATACAGGATCAAAAGCAAATTCTCAAGGACGTGATCGGCGAGTCGAAAGAAAATGCTTCATTACGGACATTTATCCCGTACAAAGAAGTGTTAGAGCTATATGACCGAGGTCTTGATCTACCTGAAGGTGTGACCCTCATTTGGGCAAACGACAACTTTGGGCATATGCGCCGATATCCGAATGAGAAGGAGCGTCAACGCAGTGGAGGCAACGGTTTGTATTATCACAATTCTTACTGGGCAGCTCCAGGAACGGCGATGAGTTATCTTTTTATCAATTCAATTCCATTGGCCCATACAGGGAATGAATTGAAAAAATCGTATGAATCGGGAATCCGGAAATTGTGGATTCTGAATGTTGGCGGGTTGAAGCCCCTTGAACAGGATATGGAATTCTTTTTGCGATCTGGCTGGGAAGCCGGCAAAGAAGAAGGAATGACCAAGAATGCATCCAAATTCGTCGAATCTTGGATAAACGCCAATTTTTCCGGCAACCACGGATCTGAAGCTGCGGAAATATACGAAACATTTGCACAGGTCACTAACGTACGAAAGATCGAACATATGCAATCCAATGTGTTTTCACAAACTGTATTAGGTGATGAAGCAGGGCGTAGATTAATGCGGTTGGAGGATGTTTTTCGTCGGGGTAATGCCATAATGTACAGCCTTCCAGTGCAGGAGCGGGCTGCATTTTTCCAGATGTTTCTCATGAAAATTCACGCATCGTATTATACCAACCATGAGTTTTATTTTGCCGACAGAAGCACGCTTTCTTATGAGCGCGGAAACATGCAGGCTGCTGACCTATATGTGGAGCTTTCGGTAAAAATGGCGGACTACAAACGAAGAATGCTTCATTTCTATAACGCAAAAATGAGTGAAGGCAAGTGGAACGGAATCCTGACACCGGAAAGTTTTCCACCACCGCCTACCGCCTTGTATCCTGCGCGAAAGCCCGCATTGAAAATTGCTCAAGGTGGCATGAGAATCGATCTTTGGAATGAAGAACCAACGCTGCGCTTTTCCATCCATGGTCAGAAACAAAAATGGTTCGAGATTGGAAACCAGGGGAACGGAACCATTCCATTCACGATTGAGGTAATGGAAGACGCAGATTGGATCATTCTTTCCGAAAGTGAAGGATCGATCCAAACGGAGAAAAGAATTCTTGTCTCGGTCATCGATCCGTATAAGCATGCGGGAAAGACTGCGCAACTGACCGTCCGAAACCATAAAGATATGACATCTGTTCCAATAAAGGTGCAAGTTGAGGAAGGTGTAAATGTTCCTGAAACGTTTTACGGACATATAGAGGCAGACGGGTATGTGTCTATCCCAGCAGCCTCCTACGACCATAATGTTCCCGGTGTAGATTCGACCAATAAGTCCGGTTGGGTGGCCATACCGGGGATGGCAAGGTATGAGGGAGCCGCGATGATGGCCTGGAGCGGTGAACTACGACCGCTTGCAGGAGAGCTTAAGAATCATCCATATTTAGGATACAATATTTTGTTGAAAGAGGCTGGACAGTTTACCTTAGAGATTCATCGTTTTCTTACTTTAAATTCGACAGGCAATATTCGTTTCGGTATTGGAGTCGATGATACAGCACCCATCCTGGTAGAATCAGAGACTCGTGACGAGTGGTTGGGGGCTTGGCAGGAAGCCGTCTTTAATAACGGTGAGAAAATGAGAGTGGAGCTGCCCTACCTGGCTTCCGGTATACATGTCTTAAAAATTTATATGGTAGATCCTTATGTCACTATCAACAAGTTCGTGATATATACGAAAGAGCAAAAAACGTGCAATTTGGGACCGATTTCCAGTGAGCATCATCATAGGCTGGTTACCGATCATGGACTGGAAAGTTCTACTGTGAATTGGAATGAAGTCGAACAATTATGTAATCAATTTTACGAAACGGGAGAGCATGAAGTACCTCTTCCCGTCGTCCTTTATGCCACAAGAGATTTTTACGCCACCATCGATGAAATCTTCTTGAAATGTTTTGATGTTCCGCAGACCACGTTAGGGGATAAACGCTATGCAAACATTTGTGATGCTGATGGTACAAAGGATGTTATAAAAGAATTTGGTGCGGGTATGTTTATCGAATCGAACGGCATCGTTGCGATCGAAGCCGAATATGCGTTGGAAAACTCTGAAAATGCATATCTCACGTCCAGTAAAGACGGTACTGCTATTCATTGGAGCCACTTACAGGCAGAAACCAATGGAAGGACAGGTTTCGCCATGCATGTTTCTGAGCCTGGAAGACAGTGGGAGAACCCGGAGATTGCTCCAGCCATGCATTACAAAATAAATATCAAAAATGAAGGTATTTACCATATTTGGATTTTGGTTCGACATCATAATGACCAATCCGATTCATGCTACTTATCGCTGGACGGCGTAGTAAGACCGTTATCCGAACAACTGGGCAAGGGCACACTGCATACGTATAACACCGCTCAAGTGTACTATTGGTGTTTACTGTCGGATTTGGAATTGCCCAGTGGTGTTCACCTGTTTTCGATCTTAGCTCGAAAGTCACAACTCAGAGTCGACCGGATATATATGACACAAGGGAGCGAATTACCGCCTGTGGATGCTCTCTGGACGGATTCGATAAGAAAACAGTCCTAAGCTAAAGCAGCGTCTCCATGCTGAAAGAGCGGAATCTAGATACATGTTGAGATTCCGCTCTTTTTTTGATAAATAGTAAAAGAAACAATTCATTCCTGAAGATTCTTTAGTATAAGTTTCAAGTGTTCTCTAGCTGATTGATTCAATGGTTGTAAGGGCAAAGGAAGACTGGGACTTGAGATTAAGCCACTTATTTCTGCTGCTGCTGAAACAACACGAAGGCTACCATACTGATGAAATAACGTCCAAATAGGTTCAAGTAGTGTCGAGAGTCGTTCTGCTTCGTCAGCAAAACCGTCCTGGGCCAATCGGGTTATTTTTAGACATGCCTTTGGAAACAAACCAGCGAGAACGGAGTACCATGCTTCACAACCTGCATTCAAGCCGGTGACTGCAAATGAATCTCCACTTACTCCTATAGTTACATGGGGAGGAATCGACTCTCGTAGTTTTTTGATGCGTGTCTTGGCTGCTTCGGGATCAGTAGGTACTCCGGGAATCTTAATAGAACCAACATGAGGTAACTCAGCAATTCGGCCGTGCAATTCGTCACTGAAATGAAAATGGGAGGTACCTGGATTATCATAGACACAAAGTGGAATGGAGAGTGAACGGGTTACCTGTTCATAGAGTGAAAATACTTCTTCATTCGTTAGTGCTTGATAGGAGATAGGGGCTAGCAGCACTGCACTTGCTCCTGCTTTTTGTGCATCTTCCGCTAATCGAAGTACTTCTAAGGTACGAATCGCACTTATACTTGTCATCACGGGAATCCCGTCTGCTGAGTGGACAGCAAGTTGAAGAACCCGGAAACGTTCTTCTCGATTAAGATATGCATAATTTCCAGTTGAACCCAATGCCCCAATTGAGTCTACACCAGCTGCAACTAATCGTTGAATCAGTGCTACAAATGCTTTTTCGTCAATGCCTGTCTCATTCACCGGGGTGAGTGGAAAAGCAGATAATCCGTGGAACATAAAGTTACACTCCTTTATGAATTGACCTTCAAAATACAAACACATTATAAAAATGAATTAGACACAATTAAAGTACCAATTAAGAGACAAATAACTGTACCAATTCTTTTAGAGAAACTTAAAACTGAAAACAAAGATTCTGTATTGAAATTAATGTAATGATATTTGTAATGATATTTGTAATGATATTATGCCTTCAGATCAGGTCAGTTGAATGATAAAGATAAAAAGCATTCTACATTGAATGCTTTTTATCTTTATCATGATTTGGTGATGTACCAGAGTGTGTTAATATGCGGTCTAATACTTTTCCAGTGAGGGGCATGAAATAATTGAGTATTACCCCCCCTAAACAAACAGTTAACAAAGTTCCAATGCCAATGGGTCCATTTAAAATGAATGCTATGATCAAGAAGATAAGGTAAATGAATGTTCTCGAAAAAAAAAGATTTTTTCCAGTTAATTCTTGTATGATTATGGTTAATCGGTCAACTGGAATGGGTGCAAAGTTTGTCTGTAAATAGGTTGCAGTTCCTAATCCCACAATAACTAAACCAGTTCCAAAACAAACAACTTTGCTGTACCATAGTTCAGGTGTTATTAAATCCTGCAATAAAAAAAGCCACATATCAATACCAATCCCCGTTATAAATGCTGTTAACAACCCCAAAACTTCTGGTCTTTGTCTTTTTAAAAGTGAATTACAACAGATCAAGATTAAAGCCATTATGATTTCCCAACTTCCTACAGTAAGCCCCACATTTGTGGATAGTCCTACCAATAGTGCATCAAAAGGTGATGTCCCAAGGTCTGATTGTATAGTGAAAGAAATACCAAGGGATAATATAAAAATTCCTATTACAAAAAAAACATATTTCACTTTACTCGACCTCTTTATTATAATTTCAAGTTGCAAATGCAACAAAATTAGGGTAGATTAAATATATACTATGTTTATTGCATTTGCAACAAAATAGGGGCAAAGGAGTTCATTATGAAGGAAGTACTTCGTGAAATTGGAATGATAGCAAGGGCATTAGATTCTATCAGTAATATTGAATTCAAAGAATATGACCTTACAAAAGGACAGTATTTATACCTTGTACGAATATGTGAAAACCCAGGAATTATTCAAGAAAAGTTAGCTGAGATGATAAAAGTAGATCGAACAACAGCATCTCGCGCTATCCAAAAACTTGTAATTAATGGTTTTATTGAAAAGAAAGAGGATCAGCATAACAAAAAAATTAATAAACTCTTTCCAACAGAAAAAGGAAACAGTGTTTATCCTTTCATAAAAAGAGAACATGATTATTCGGATCAAGTTGCATTAGCGGGATTTTCGGAAAGTGAAGTAAACACTATTTTTACTCTTCTTCAAAGAGTAAGAAAAAATATAAGTGATGAATGGGAATTCGTGAAAAAAGGGAACAAAAGAAATTATTAATTGATTTATATGAAGGAGCGATATAGTTATAATGAATGTGAAAATGATCAAATGCAGCCGTGAAGATGTACAAATACTCCAAGAAATAAGCATTGAAACCTTCAACGATACTTTTAAAGATCAAAATTCACCTGAAAATATGCAAGCCTATCTGGAAAGAGCATTTAACTTGAAACAGCTGGATAAGGAATTGGCTAATGTCTCTTCAGAAATCTTTTTCATCTATTTCAATGAAGAACTTGCCGGATATTTGAAGATCAATATAAATGATGCCCAATCCGAAAAAATGGGTGATGAGTCACTCGAAGTGGAGAGGATTTATATTAAAAACAAATTTCAAAAACATGGGCTGGGTAAGCATCTGTTAAATAAAGCTATCGAAATTGCACTGGGACATCATAAAAAGAAGGTTTGGCTCGGTGTATGGGAAAAAAATGAAAATGCCATTGCTTTTTATGAGAAAATGGGGTTTGTTCAAACGGGTGCACACTCTTTTTATATGGGGGATGAAGAACAGATTGATTTCATAATGACCAAAACATTAATACTATAATTGAATTTAAAAAGATTTTCTAGGGTTCCGCGATGTCATATCGGCTGGTCCAAGAGAAAACTCACAGTCGTTGTACTGTGTCACGGAGGGATAAGAGCCTGGGAGAAAAACTGCTGTATGCAGTATGATCTCAGGCTTTTTTTCATTACTGCTTTAGTTCCGCACTACATTTACAGCGTTATCAAAAACTGGTATTGGAGCTTTGGTCGGGGCCATACTGGATATGATCCTTTATGGTGAACCGCGTAATACCACGAGAATTTTATTCATTGCGATAGTACTAAGTTCAGCGGTTGGACTGAAGCAGGTAAGCTGAATAATGATGGGATTTGAAGAAAAACTCCCTATACTGCGAAAGCAGCGAGGGAGCTTGCTAATTTAAATATTTAATTCAAAGAGCTGGAAGTTACAGCTTCATCTAACCAACCTCCAGCCTGCCCAGCTCAATGATCCCGTTGCTAAGACCATGATGTCCTTCGTCATTGGGGTAAAGTGACAGACTTGATTTGAGCTGCGGTATTTCCGTAAATATCCTTCGCCAGCACGAGAATATGCAGTGTATCGGCTTGGGAGGCGCCACCCTGCTTGAATTTAGTAGTTGGGAGCGCTGCTGACCAATTAGCTTTATCTTCTGTAATAGCGACACGCATGCCATTGACATAAACTTTGAGCTGCGCGATTTCGCTTTGATCTGTGACTGAACCTTCCAAAGCGAGAACATCGTCTTTGACCGAAGCATTCAACTTAAGTGCAGGGGCTCCTGTTTCCTTGCGTTTAGAGGGTGGAAGAGCAGTTTGCGGGTTATAGGAAAAGGTTTCATCCTCAAGCGCTGGCGTGCGTGTTGCAATAGGACGGTTTTTGGTTGCCTGCTCATAGGAATAAGCGTATCGAAGCAGGTCATTATCGCTATATGCGGCACCTGCCATCGTCAGATTGACGGGCATACCCGTATCCTTCATTGCGCCCATACTCACAGACACACTTGGGATCCCGTACTCGCGTAGAAGGAAATTCGTATTGGAGAAATAGTTGCCATTCTCCCAAGCCTCCTCATAAGACGTTTCATTCACATCAGAATCAGCCTTGCCAATATTCGAATTGGCCGGGAAAGCAATAAAATCAAGGTTGTTTTGCTTCATCCAATTTTCAAAATCTATCTTTCGTACATTTTCCAGCCCCCGCAACCCTTCATGAAACTGAGGAATTTGTTCGAAAGGGGTGACGCCTTTCTTTATGGTTTCAATGAATACGTCATAGTGACCAAGGTCTCTGCCACGTTTGGCATCTACCGAACCGGGCGGATTCGGGAAGACAGTTGCAGGGTCGATATTAGCCCATGACGGGAAATTCGGATCACCCACACTTTTAAGGAATTCCTCAGCTGCATAAGGATTAAGCAGCCCGAATTCCTTTTCACTCCATTTTGCCGGCATCAAACCACGTTCTTCAGGTGTTTTCGCTGTTGGTCGGTCCTTCTCGCTGTTCACTTGCAAGGGGAAGTCAACTTCCACTACTTCAGCTCCAAGAGCAGTTAAATCCTTTACAGCTTTTTCCCATAATGCTTGTATTGAAGGTCTGAATTTAATCGGAGTTGTGGTTTCATGGTCCTTACCGATATAGATTTTCGGAACACCGATTCGTTTGCCTTTCAAAGCTTGAGTATCTCGCAGCTCTAGATAGGAATTGGGACGAACACTGTTGACAGAAGGGAGGCGAACGGCTTTCTGTTCTCGCCAGAAATCACCTTTTGTGATTTTATCCTCTACAACAATCACGTCAAGCAAGCGGAGCATGTCCTCGACAGTTCTTGTATGTGGGACCACGACATCCCGTATAGGAAAAAGCGGCCAATTCCCTCGAATGGAGATTAAGCCCCGCGATGGCGTGTAGGCAATTAAACCATTGTTAGATGCTGGTGATCTTCCAGAAGATACTGTTTCTTCCCCCATACCAAAGGCAGCAAGGTTGGCGGCTGTTGACACGCCAGATCCGTTAGAGGAGCCAGAGTACCAGGCTGCAGCCAAATAATTTGGATTGTACGGACTTTCAGCACGGCCATAAACGCCTCTTTGCATTCCTCCTGCTGCCATTGGTGGCATGTTGGTTTTACCAATTAGCACTCCACCGGATTTGCGTATCTTCTCTACAGTAAAGGCATCATCTTTTGCCATCAGGTTTTTAAAAGCCGGAGATCCAGAAGCAACAGTGAGTCCTTTAACCTTGTAACTGTCTTTAACTGTGTAGGGGATGCCTTGCAGAGGCCCGGTATTAATCCCCTGTGCCCTTAGCTGATCAGCCTGAGCAGCTTCTTTTAGCACATTGGGATTTAGAACAGGGATTGAATTCAGCCGAATGCCACTAGAATCATAGGCGTATACCCGGTTGAGGTACATGGCTGTGAGCTCGACACTCGACAGTGCTCCTGACTTCATCGCGTCCTGCATCTGAGCAATCGTAGCCTCTTGCAATTGAAATGTAACCAGGGAGGAGGTAGATTCACTAGTTTTACTTGAGGATGAGAGTGAGGGTGAAGGAGCGGCGGATGCAAGCGAGCATCCCGTGAGAGTTACAATCATCCCAGCCGCGATCCATTTGCAATAGCTACCGATTACATTCCTTGTATTCGCTTTTACCATTCGTGCGCGCATAGCATTTTCACTCCTTAAAATAGGATAGATAGAAATAGGAATTTGAATAGAGGGGAATGAGAAAAGGGTTCCTTTTTTTATATAAATCTTTCTAATTATACTACTTATTTTCATCCGAAATGTCAATTTTTGTAATGTTGAGGATGAGGAAGTACGGTAACGATACAAGTTTTGATTTTTGTTCTCAGCTACTCTCTTTTTCTTTCAGTATATTTCAGAGTATTAAAGGTGAACATACTGTAATCTTTTTGGCATACAGGAGTAAAAATCTAGCAGCGGCCTGATTACCGATAATAAAATTCCCATATACTGCATAAAACAGGTTTGGACAGCAAATAGTATGGGCAGGAGGTGTAGATGATGCCCAGTAATGAAGACCCCTTGATCTCCATGAATTTAGCAAACAACTTGAAGGAAATCAGGTCCCGGCTTGGAAACAGCCCTGATATTATTATTCGTAAATTTGAGCTGGTAACTTCACATATAGAGGTGGCTGCTGTATATCTCAACGGTTTAAATGATAAAAACATCGTCGATGAGTTTATTACGCACATTATGGCCTTTGACACTCCCAACTGGGGAGGTCCGGAAGTCAAATCGGTAAGCGGAATTTATCAATTTATGAAAGACAAAGCCTTGAGTATCGGTGAAGAAAAAGTACTTAATGACTGGAAGGAGCTTTTTGAAGCCCTTTTATCTGGAAATACGATAATTCTAGTGGATGGAATGGCCAAAGCTATTAGCGGGAACACCAGCGGGGGCGAGGTCAGAGCGGTCACAGAGGCTTCTACCCAGGTAGCCATCCGCGGTTCCAAAGAAAGTTTTACGGAATCCATTGGGACAAATCTCTCCCTGGTCCGCCGGAGGATAAAAAACGTCAATCTATGGATTGAAACGATGAAAATCGGTGCTGTTACACAAACAGATGTGGCTATCATGTACATAAACGGCATCGCAAAAGAATCGACGATACAGAACCTAAAGCAAAAGTTACAGGGTATCCGTATCGATTCAATTCTGGAATCAGGGTACATAGAGCAGCTAATTGAAGAAAACAAATATTCACCTTTTCCAACACTCTATAATACCGAGCGTCCGGACAGTGTAGCAGGTAATCTGCTGGAGGGGCGAATTGCCATTTTTGTTGATGGAACGCCCTTCGTGCTAATTGCGCCTACTACCTTTTTTATGTTTTTTCATGCAGTTGAAGATTACTACCAGCGATATGACATCTCATCCTTGATCCGGTTATTGAGATTTATGTGTCTGGCGATTTCTTTGTTAGGCCCCGGTCTGTTTGTGGCAGCTCTGAACTTTCATCAGGAAATGATCCCGACCCCGCTGTTGATTAATCTGGCCTCCCAGAGAGAAAATGTACCCTTCCCTACTTTTATTGAGATACTCCTGCTTGAAGTGACGTTTGAGATTATCCGTGAAGCTGGCGTTCGAATGCCAAGCCCAATTGGACAGACAGTATCGATTATCGGAGGGTTGGTAATTGGGCAGGCAGCGGTGCAGGCAGGCATTGTTACTCCAGCCATAGTCATCGCTGTCTCTCTCACGGGTATTTCCAGTCTTGCCACCCCGGCGTTCAACATGGCTCTTTCGGTGCGAATTCTTCGATTCGTCATTATGTTCATAGCGGCATTTATGGGGCTCTACGGCGTGTGCGTGTTTAGCTTTATAATGATTGCGCATATGTGTAGTCTAAGCTCCTTGGGGGTTCCGTATATGTCTCCTATGGGTCCGTTTATAGCCCAGAATCAGCATGATGCCTTCTTCCGATTACCCTTCCAATTCATGAAGACCCGACCGCGCTTAATCAGTCAGAAAAAGCACAATAAACGTATTAGGTAAAGAGGGGGGCAAGCCGAATGAAGGATAAAGGGCTGCTGCGAATCATACTTTGTATCCTTATAATTATGCTGCTGACAAGTTGCTGGAACAGACGGGAACTAAATGAACTGGCGATCGTAACCGGCATTGGAATCGATAAAGCCCCAGATAAAGAGGAATATGAGGTCACTTTTCAAATTGTGAATCCTTCGTCGACGGCCACAAGTACGGGCGCAAATACAGGACAATCTACCACTACGGTCTATTCTACGACGGACAGGACTTTATTTGGCGCATTTCGCAAAACATCAAAAAAGACAGCAAGACAGTTGTTTTTTGCTCACACGCAGCTTGTTGTTATCGGGGAAGCGTTCGCTAGAAGTGGAATAAATGAGATTTTTGATGTGTTTGAAAGGTCTCACGAGCTTAGGTTGAACTCTACTGTTCTGGTTTCAAGAGGTGTTGATGCTAATGCTGTTCTGAAAATCCTGCTACCTATAGAGAGTCTGCCTGCGATAGGCATGGTCAAGAAAGCTAAAAACACGGCGAAAATATGGGGAGAAAACAAGAATATCAATATTTTTGAATTAATTAATGAAATCACTGGGGAAGGAGAAGTGGCTATTAGTGGCATCCGAATTATCGGAGACAGGGAAGAAGGCAAGAAGAAAGCAAGTTTGGAACAGACGGAAGTGAAGGCTATTCTCTCAATAAATGGGCTTGGAGTGTTCAAAAAAGGGAAACTAACAGCGTGGCTGGAAGGCTCCGAGGCCAAGGGTACATTATGGGTTCAGAACAAGATAGATCAAACCATAGTCAACATTGATACAGAAAATATGGAAGCATCGGTCGCAGTCCATATAAATTATTCCAAAACGGATATAAACGTGGAGCTTCAGGAGGGGATACCCGTTTTTCATGTTCACATTCAAGAGGAAGGAAAAGTGAACGAAACACGGGGATTTGTAGACTTCAGTAGTGCGGATGAGATCATGAAGTTGGAAGAGCAATTGGCCAAGCATACGAAAGAAGAAGTAATCCAGTCCATACAAGCAGCTCAGCGGTTAAAAAGTGACATTTTTGGTTTTGGCAATGAACTGAAACGTCTCCGTCCGAAGGAGTGGGAAGCAGTAAAAGAGCAGTGGGACTCCTTGTTTGCCCAAGGCAAGCTGGACATTCGTGTAGAGGCTTATATCCGAGGGACAGGAATGAGGTTAAAGCCGTACATGAATAAGGATCAATTTAACTAAAAGGAAGCGGAGCAGAAGTGATGAAAAAAGAAGTTATTGGTACAAATCAATTGTTTGCCATGATTATTTTATTTGAATTAGGAACGGCCATTGTGATTCCCATCGGGCTTGAAACTGGACATACTATATGGTTATCGATCCTTCTAGCTTTGCCTGGGGGAGTGCTTTTGTATCTGATATTTCATGATTTGTACTGTCAATATCCTAATCTGATCATCAGCGGATATACCCAAAAAATCCTGGGTAAAACTATTGGGTGGCCATTGAGTTTTCTGTACATTCCTGTTTTAGTGTTTAATGGGTCCAGAATCTTGCGCGAATCCGGTGACCTGCTGATCGCTGCTTCCTATGACCAAACGCCGGTATTCATAATCAATGCCATTATGGTCACTGCTGTCATATATATTCTGAATAAGGGGATTGAAGTGTTTTTTAGAACTTCAGAAATTTATCTGATAGTTATTTTTTTCATGGGTTTCATATGTTTTTTTGTCGTGATTGCTGCGGGGCTGGTTGATTTTAAAAATCTGTTTCCGCTGCATGCTGTGGATTGGAAGCAGGCTCTTAGGTCGGCTTTTCCCAATATTTTAACTTTCCCTTTTGGCGAGCTGATCTGCATGACTACAATTTTCCCTCATCTGCAAAAATCTTGTCAGTCCCGAAAAACAGGGATTGCGGCTATCGTTTTAAGCGGCATCCTGCTTTGTTCTACACATGCTATCGAAATTTCAGTACTTGGAAAAAATATATATGAGAGAAGTACCTTTCCCATGTACACAACGATAACACTGGTTAACCTGGCAAATTTTATCCAACGGTTGGATGCTCTTGTTATTTTAACTTTAATTATAGGAGTATTCTTTAAAATGACCCTCTATTGTTACGCCGTCATAGCTGTGACTGCGGACTTATTCAAAGTACAAGATACCCGAAGACTGGCCATTCCTGTTGGTGTTGTTGTTCTGTTTGGTTCGCTGATCAGTGCGGAGAATTATCCAAGGCATTTGGAAGAGGGAGCATTCTTTTTGCGCTATATCCTGTCTGTTCTATTCACGGCCATTCCCATTCTGTTGTTCGTTGTCCACCGGGTACGTAAAAGATTAGGGCTATTGCGATAAGCGATAAGCGTTGAGCTTAGTTATTTCCGCAGACTCCTTTTCCGTACAGCTGCTGTAATGACATTAACAAAAGGAAGAAATAGAAAAAACACCATGACAATTACCTCTGGTATGGCTGTGTTGGCGAAGGCCGCCCGGATAGAGTGAAATGCTTCAAATAGGCTCATTCCTGATAGTAAATCGATTAAGATGGTCATCGACAATGCTAACAAAGCCAAGATGAAATATAAAATTACAATTTTCATGGTTCTTAAGTCTCCTTGGTGTGGAACTGAAATTACTACAGTTCTGAAATAGGGAAGCTAATGCTATTATCTCCACCAATACATACCCGTAGTCAGGTATTGAGCGTTCTTGGTCTTTATCTAAAATGCCTTCTTCATTCGTAATAAAACAATGGTTGGTGTTCTCTCGCTTGTATTCATCAAAATGGTCTGGACCGTCATTGTTGCACACCAGGACAATGTTCTCCTTGACCAAAGAATAATGAATGCATTTTTCCGGATGTATTTCCGGGTAGACCATCAAAGCCACATCTACACGTCCACTAATTAAGTCAACCTGGTTTTGTTCACATGTACCGTTGGTAAGGATGAATTTGACATGAGGATATTTTAAAGAGAACTCCCTAATAATCGGACTTAATCTAGAAATCATCGTTAAAGACTCTGGTGCAGCCACCCTTACAACGCCTTTAACCTCCTGGTTGCTTCGTATATTTCTAATCTGGTCATGAGTAGCCAGTAGATCTTCTGCTAGAGGTATTAATTCTCTCCCTAATGGGCTGAGCTTCAGATGCCTTCTCTCGTAAGTGAAAAGCTCCCCGCCAATCTCTTGGCGTGAACAGGAAGCATGGCTAAACCGTTTCCCACAGTTTATTGAACAGGTGAACGGCTTCGACATACACTTTGTGCACGTTCGAGGTGAAGGGACATCCGAGCGACCACTGTTGCTGACTCATGGGTGGCCAGGATCATTCGTAGAGATGTTAGAACTAATACCTTATCCTAAATTGTTTGCCGAGCATCTAAATCGTTTTTTTCATTCATTAAACATCTGATAGTCTCTATCCTTGTGAGGGTTATGAACAACCAGTACAATTGGTTACCGTCTGCACAAAGTTGCCCTCAACCCTAGTCTTCGAAATAACCACAATGAAACTGGAAATAAAAATGAAGAAAATTGATGAGCATGTACCATTTAAGAAGTCGCCTAATTGGCGGCTTTTTTGTGTTAACAACCTTTTGTCTTTCAAATCTTTCAGCTAACAGTTCAAAAGAACTATTTTTTAAGATATTACTATTATCAAACATCGAAGTACCGATAAACATAATAGCGCAGAAAAAACAGGTATATATACCAACTCAAAGGAGAATTACATAAAGGAGGATCGAGAAAAAATAGCAGAGGATTTATTTTAAATACACTAATATAAGGAGAATGTAAATTGTTGAAAAGAACACTATTAGTATCAATTATTTTTTGCCTAGTAATAAGTGCATTTGGATTCACTGAGAAAACATTGCCGAAAGCTGCAGCGTCCACTGGATTTGCTCATCCTGGTCTATTACATACGAAAGCAGATTTTGACCGAATGAAGCAGATGATTCATGAAGGCAGACAACCCTATTTGGATGGTTGGAATCAATTGCTGTCCAGCCCACTTTCACAGGCTGGATGGAAACCACGCGCTACTTCTACTATTATCCGAGGAGGAAGTGGGCAAAATGTAGCTCTGTTGTATAATGATATAGCTCGTGCTTATCAGAATGCACTTCGTTGGAAAATTACAGGGGACACTGCAAATGGAGATACAGCTCGTGATATTTTGAATGCCTGGTCTTCTAATCTTAAAACGATCTCCGGCAATGCTGATCGCTACTTAGCGGCGGGAATTTATGGGTATGAGTTGGCTAATGCAGCAGAACTTATGAGAGATTATCCGGGGTTTAATGTGGAACAAATGCAGAACATGCTTCTTACTGTATTTTACAAACCATTGAACGAGAGATTCCTTATTGGCAATGAATACGGCAATAGTCATAATGATTCATATATACAGAATTACTGGGCGAACTGGGATCTAAGTAATATGGCTGCCACCATTGCCATCGGAATATTCTGTGACCGCCAGGATATTTATGATATCGGTGTTGAATATTTTAAAAATGGTGCAGGAAATGGGTCCATTTATAATGCGATCCCATTCCTTCATCCTGATGGTCTTGCCCAATGGCAAGAGTCTGGAAGGGACCAAGCGCATACTCAATTAGGCGTTGGTTTAATGGCAACAATTGCTGAAATGGCATGGAATCAGGGAGATGATCTTTATGGATGGGCGGACAATCGCTTCCTACGTGCTGCTGAATATGTTGCCAAATACAACAATGGCGAGGATGTGCCCTTTGCAACATATGAATGGGGATCAGGAAGAAACGGTGCGGTAAATATTCAATCTGGAATATCGCCTGACAAACGTAGCGAAATGCGTCCCATCTGGGCGATGATCTACAACCATTATGTCAATCGGAAAGGTCTGTCTGCACCCAATATTGCTGCCCGAATGGCTCTGGAGGGTACCGAAGGTGGTCCAAATTTGAAGTATCCATCAACGTTTGACCAACTTGGTTTCGGGACTCTTCTTTACACCCGGCCAGCCGGTAGCGGAGATCAGGCAAGCCTTCCTGCTGGAAATGTTCCTAATGGTATTTATCGCTTGCTTGTGCGTTTGGACGGCAAGGCTATGGAAACTGAGAATACGATAGAAGGTACAAGTGTAATTAAATCAACCTATACAGGTGAAGCAAATCAGCAATGGAGTGTTACGCATCTAGGTGGAGGTCAATACAGTATCAAGAATGTGCAGAGTGGACGTTCACTCGAGGTAACAAATGGCTCTCTTGATCATGGCGCTAAGTTCCAACTGGCTGCTAGTACTGACCAAGATCAACAAAAATTTGCTTTTATCTCTACAGGAGATGGTTACTATCGCATCACTCCTGTCATTTCCAATAAGCCAGCTGATGTCACAGGTCTATCCACTGCAGAGGGAGTTCCTATTCAGCAATGGCGGTATACATCCAATTATAATCAACAATGGAAGCTTGAATCTATTGAATAGCACTGATCAATAATTTGCCTAAAAGCATCATTCTAACATTTGTTTATTCATTCAGTTGAATCTCATTCAACATTTCTTAGTCAAGCCACAATATTGGAAAAGATGTACGGTCAAAAACTGGTGTCGATATTCCGTTCGGCGCCAGTTTTTCTATAATTGAAAGAGAACAATTCCTGCTTACCCTATTCAAAACGCGATGACCCGGGACATTCGTCAGGCGGCTGCAAAAGCGAACAGCCCCGAGTATATGTCACTTTGGGCGGGACAGGGTCTTCGGTTAGCTAACGACCAACCTGCTGCTTCTACTGTAAAACAAACCATTGATGAAGCCAGTATTCTTGTCCAAAGATTTCTCACCATGAGGAACAGTTGATAATAAATAGGAAAATGATTGCTGCGAAAATCGCGGCTTTTTTTATTTGTCGCGATTTAGATTGACGATGAGGAGGCAGAATGTCATCATATTCCTTGTCTCCAATGAGCTAAAACGTCCATATCAACAAATCTAACTCATCGGTTCAACCCCCAGCAATATTCGGATAGCATATTTCCTTGGATTTTTTCCGTGAATAGCTGAGTAAAGCGTCAAACTCCTTGTCGCAGTCTCCTTGTTTCAGTTGCATTGCAATGAAAATTCCTCTTCGCATTCCTTCAGAAACAGTATGTTGGGCAGTTCACTGCTGGATTGCTCCGCCATTTCAATAGAGTCTTTAAAAATCCCCACATTCATTCTATTCGATTCATTCAACTTCTAGGTCGTGAATGGTCATGAAACTTCAACCATTCCATATTTCCCCGAATTGACTTTATATCCAGATGTCATTATTATCTTACAGTATAAGATAATACAAAGGTGGTACGGCCAATGGACTATAAAGCATCGGCAACCGAACTATTCGAGTGTATCGTCAAATCGCGCAAACCGGCATTAGAGGAACGAGTGCATTTCTCTCGTGGTGAAATGGGAATTCTCATTGCTTTGAGTCATCAGGACGGGGTTACTTCGGGCCATTTGAGCGAATACTTGTCCGTCAGTACGGGACGGATAGCAACGGCGCTGAAAAGTTTGGAGAAGAAAGGGTTGGTTGTACGCCGTACGGATGCCAACGACAAACGTAAGGTGATTGTATTCATTACGGATTCAGGCAAGCAATTTATGATTGACAGGTATAACGAAGGAGTCGCATGGAGCGAGAAAATTCTTCGAAAGCTGGACGAACAGGATGCCAAAGAGTTTATTCGACTCATCAAGCTTATTGTCTCTAAAAGCTAAATTCCTATGTAGAGGACGTATGCAGGATACGTTAATTGCACCAAACACCTAAGATTTTCAGATAAAGGAGAACAACAGAATGCTGAAGATATTCAAATATCTCAAGAAAAATGAATGGATATTCGTGCTTTGCAGCTTGGCCTTCATCGTTGTGCAGGTGTGGCTGGATTTGAAGTTGCCTGATTATATGGCCGAAATTACAACCAAGCTGCAAACTGCAGGAACGCCGATGTCGGAACTGCTGATTCCTGGTATTTATATGCTGTTATGTGCTGTCGGGAGTATGATTGCATCTATTATTGTCGGCTATTTTGCGGCAAAGGTCGCGGCAGGGCTGGCCATGCGCCTGCGTGCGATGGTCTTTGACAAGGCCTTATCTTTTTCGATGGAAGAGATGAACAGCTTTTCAACAGCCAGCCTTATCACCCGTTCCACGAACGATGTTACCCAAATTCAAACGGTGGTTGCGCTGGGGTTGCAGGTGATCATCAAGGCGCCGATTCTGGCCGTGTGGGCCATTGCAAAGATCGCAGATAAAAACTGGCAGTGGACCGCCTCTACAGGAGTGGCTGTGGCTGTCCTGATCCTGATGCTGAGTGTCATTGTTATTTTTGCTCTCCCCAGTTTCCAAAAAATCCAACGTCTCACTGATAATCTGAACAGGGTAACACGTGAGCATCTGACGGGGCTTCGCGTAGTGCGTGCTTATAATGCAGATCAGTATCAGGAGGAGAAGTTTGGGCAGGCCAATACCGAATTGATGAATACAAACCTGTTTGCGAACCGGTTAATGACAATGGTTGGTCCGGGCATGACCTTTATTATGTCGGGTCTGAGTGTCTCGATCTATTGGATTGGCGCTTACCTGATTAACGGAACGGCCGTGCCGGACCGCATTTCGCTATTCTCTAATATGGTCGTATTCTCATCTTATGCGGTGCAGGTGGTCATGGCCTTTATGATGGTAAGTATGATATTCTTCCTGATGCCTCGAGCTTCGATTTCTGCCAAACGGATTATGGAGGTATTGAATACCGAATCCCGCATCATTGACGGGCATGAAACAGCTGGAGAAGAGGGCGTTATGGGTCAGGTGGAATTCCGTAATGTCAGCTTTAAATATCCGGATGCGGAGGAGCCTGTGCTTCGCAACATTAGCTTTACGGCAAAACAAGGCGAGACGGTTGCCTTTATTGGCGCAACAGGCAGCGGTAAAACCAGCGTAATCAATCTGATTTCTCGTTTCTACGATGTGACTGAGGGAGAGGTGCTCGTGGATGGCGTGAATGTCAGAAACTATAAGCAGCAGACACTCCATAACAAAATCGGGTATGTCCCACAGAGAGCCGTACTTTTCAGCGGTACAGTGGCATCCAACGTTTCGTATGGCGATAACGGAAGAGCAGAAGCTTCGGAGAAACTCGTCAAAACAGCCGTGGAGATTGCCCAAGGCACGGAGTTTGTCGAAAAAATGGACGGTCAGTATCAAGGACGGATTTCACAAGGTGGAGCGAACGTGTCCGGTGGTCAAAAGCAGCGTCTGTCCATTGCGCGTGCCATCTACCGTCAGCCGGAGATTTATGTCTTCGATGATTCCTTCTCGGCATTGGACTACAGAACGGACCGGATTCTGCGCTCGGCGCTTAAACAAGAAACCGGCCATGCTACGACACTCATTGTTGCTCAGCGCATAGGCACCATTAAGGACGCTGACCGGATTATCGTTCTGGACCACGGCGAGATTGTAGGGAACGGCACACACGAAGAGCTGATGGCGAATTGCAGCACCTATCAGGAGATCGCTTATTCGCAGCTTTCGAAGGAGGAACTCGTACATGGACAAGAATGAACACACCGTCGGCAGTAAGCACATCGAAATGAAACAGCGAGGTCCCATAGGTAGAGGTCATACGGAAGGGATGGGAACTGGTAAAAAAGCGAATGATTTTAAAAAGAACATTCGCCAGCTCTTATCCTACATCAAGGCCTATATGCCTATGATCATACTCTCAATGGTGCTGGCGCTGGCCGGTTCCGTCTTCAACGTGATTGGTCCAGATAAGCTCAGCGATATTGCCAACCTGATCCAGGAAGGAATCGTAACAGGGATTGATGTGAATGCTGTTCAGAAGATTGTTCTTGTATTGGTAGTTTTGTATGGTCTCGGCCTTATCTTTAATTATTTCCAAGGATTCATTACGGTAACCGTGTCACAGCGTCTTACAAAGAAGATGCGGACAGAGCTGTCCCGAAAAATCAATCATATGCCTTTGAAGTATTTTGATGCTACGAGCTATGGTAATGTGCTTAGCCGTGTGACCAATGATGTCGATACGATTGGACAAACGTTAAACAACAGTCTCGGCACGCTTGTCAGCGCACTGGCAACCTTTGTGGGTGCATTGATTATGATGCTATATACGAACTGGATCATGACCATTACTGGGATTGTAGCTACGCTGATCGGTTTTTCACTGATGACCGTAATTATGAAGCATTCACAGAAATATTTTGTAGCACAGCAAGCAGAGCTTGGCCAGATCAACGGTCATATCGAAGAAACCTATGCTGGGCATAACGTAGTCAAGGTATATAACGGAGAAAAAGCAGCCAAAGAAGTGTTTCATGGCATTAATGGCCGCTTGTATACAAATGCATGGAAATCCCAGTTCATGTCTGGCCTGATGATGCCGGTTATGATGTTCATCGGGAATTTCGGTTATGTTGCGGTCTGTATCGTGGGCGCTTTGCTGGTGAACCAACATGTTATAACGATCGGAACTATCGTGGCCTTTATGGTGTATATTCGTCTGTTTACACAGCCTTTGTCACAGTTGGCGCAGGCTGCAACCAATTTGCAATCGGCGGCAGCTGCTAGTGAACGTGTATTCGAATTTCTGGGTGAAGAAGAATTGGTGGATGAGAGCGACAAGACCATGAAGCTGGATAACGCCAAAGGGGATGTCGAATTTAAGCATGTCCGTTTCGGTTATAATGAAGACCATATGATTATCAAAGATTTCTCTATGAAAGCTGAAGCTGGTCAGAAAATTGCCATTGTTGGCCCTACAGGTGCCGGTAAGACGACGCTCGTGAATTTGCTCATGCGGTTCTATGAGCTGAACGGAGGGGAAATTTATATTGATGGAACTCCGATCAGCCAATTAACACGTGAGAATGTTCATAAATTATTCTGCATGGTACTGCAGGATACATGGCTGTTTGAAGGAACGATTCGTGAGAATATCGTCTTTTCCAAAGAGCATGTTACCGATGAACAGGTAGAAGCCGCATGTAGAGCAGTGGGTCTGCATAGCTTCCTTAAAACTTTACCGCAGGGTTATGATACAGTGCTAGACGACAAAGCTAATCTCTCTGCCGGTCAAAAGCAATTGATTACCATTGCAAGAGCCATGATTGAAGATGCGCCCATGCTCATTCTGGACGAGGCCACAAGTTCGGTCGATACGCGTACGGAGTTACTGATTCAACAAGCGATGGACCGACTTACTGTTGGGAAAACCTCCTTTGTGATTGCCCACCGTCTCTCAACGATTAAGAACGCCGATCTGATTCTGGTTATGAAGGACGGTAACATTATTGAAACGGGTAATCATGAGGAATTGCTAGGTAAAAACGGATTCTATGCCGATTTATACAACAGCCAGTTTGAACATGTATCCTGAAAAGTACAATTTTAGGGAAACACGATAGGAATCATCAATATCATATCAGGGTAAAAATGAAACGTGTTTGGATGACCCCTTCAAAGGGCGACCCAGACACGTTTTTTTTTATAAACTACTCAGTTGTAAGATATCGCAATTGTAATGTTATCCTCTCTAACCTTTTTGGTATAATGAGTCCAAATTGGAGTTGAGGAGTGAAAACAGATTGTCTGGTGTAATTTCTAAGGCTGTTCAAATTTTGGATTTGCTGCTTCCGCAAGGCACTGAGAAAGATATGAGTGTGACGGAAATAAGCAAAGCGTTAAATATGCCGGTGCAGAGCGTGCATCGCTTGCTTACCTCATTAGCGGAACATGGCTTTGTGGCCCAAAATACAAAGACGAAACGTTACAAGCTTGGTCTGTCCATTATGAAGTACGGTTTTTTAATGTGGGACAGTTTAATGTTGCGTACCATCGCAAGACCTTTTATGGAGGAGATATCGAAACAAACAAAGGAGACTGTATATTTATCGGTTCGAGAAAATGCTGAAGGAATTTACATTGATTCTGTCGACTCACCACAAGTCTTGAAAATATCAGAACCCATCGGGCTGCGTTTGCCATTGTTTATAGGAGCCTCTAATCGAGTTATTCTGGCTTTTCTGAACCCGATGCTGCAAAAAACAATCATGGATTCCTTCGAATGGAGTGAGACTACTTCTTTAAAAGCATTTTTACGAAAAGATGTCGAACAAGAACTTTTGACGATTAAACAGAATGGATATGCTATCTCAATAAGCGAGGCAACGGAGGGAACCACAGGAATCGGCGCTCCTATCTTCTCATACGAGAACACCGTAATCGGTTCCTTGAATGTTGCTGGACCTTCGATAAGATTTGGGGAAGTTAACATCGAAAAGTATTCAAACATGGTGAAAAAGTATGCTAACCTCATATCCAACGAGCTTGGCTATCGAGGACGTGTTAGGTAGTTTGGCTTGCTTAGAAACACCTATTCATTGCACATCATCTGCCTTATCAATTCCTGTTTCGTTATTCAGGGAAGTGATGGGGAATAGTTATATTTTTTGTTATCATCCCATTATTCGGGATAATCATATTGTTAATACTGAAAAGTGAGATAATATATGATTATTCAACAAGAGGGGTGAGTGTATATGAAGATTGTTGTATTTCGTCACTTTTCATTTGACGATCCATCCGTAATCGCTTCGTGGTCCAAACATGCAGGTCACGAACTAATCGTGCAGGATCCTGCCCAAGGTATTGATAAGAAGTGGCTTAAAACATTAGATCTCCTTGTGATTTTGGGCGGACCCATGAGTGTTTACCAAGAAAAAGAACATCCATGGCTTATTGAGGAGAAGGCGTTTGTAAAAATTGCAATTGAAATGAAGAAAAAAGTACTAGGAATTTGTTTAGGGGCTCAGATGATATCGGAGGTTTTAGGAGGATCCGTATTTCCAAACCGCGAAAAGGAAATTGGCTGGCATGGCTTCCACAGGACGCAAGAATACCATGCATGGTTAGCTAAAATTCCCAAAAAATTCACTTCATTCGCTTGGCATGGAGATACGTTCACGTTGCCTGATGGGGCCCAGCATCTCATTTACTCCGAAGCTTGTGAGAATCAAGCCTTTGCGTATGGAGAACATGTTCTAGGTTTGCAGTTTCATTTGGAATCTACCACTGATTGTATCCAGCAAATGCTTGCAAATTGGCCGCATGAGCTTCGGGATGCACCGTTTATTCAAACCACTTCCTTGATCAGGGAAGGGATAGATCATTGTGAGCAATCAAAAATGTTATTGTGGGGAATTCTGGACCAAATTGCGTTAACCGCTTAGGAAGCGATAAAACAACATGGGAATGGGATCGGGAGCTGCACGAATACAAATTGGCTTGGGGGTAGTTTCATTACAAGCTTGGCACAAAAACGATTCGATTTGCACAAAGTATCCATCACACGACAAATATGTTCGGTACTTCCACTGTGTCAATATTCACTCCATTATTTAAGGTCAAGTCGCCAAAACTTAAAAAAATAGCAAGTCTTCCTGCCACATGGAGACTTGCTATTTTGTGTTTTCGGGTCAATACATTTTACAAAAGTAATGGTCCAAAAGTTATAAATTCTCTAAAAATCTAAACTTTTAATGAAAAATCAAAACGTTTCTATTAATAAAAAAATAAAATTTATAGCTGAAATGAGAGAATATTTAACCTAAATCGAAATTTCAAGAGAAAATTTAAAGAAAATTCCGCTTGGAAAATAGTTCAAAAGAGCTAAAAAAATCACTATCTATTTAAAAAGTGAAGAGTTATTAATTTTGAATTAATTCAGCTTGAGTAAATAAATACCATGATTTAGGTAGTTAAAGATAATCGCTGAAAAAGTTGAAATTTGTCGGATGGTGTCGGGAACGGTTTGTTACATTTGTGTTAATGATATGTAATGTAAAATTTGTTTTGGTGCAAGGGGTTTGGAGTTTCATGCAAGCATACATCATTTTTATTTTATCGGTTATAAAATCAAAAATTTTGTTCTAAATCACATTAACTTGTCATGCTTAGTATTCAATTTAATAAAAAAGTGCAATTCTTGCATTTAAAGATATAAATATAATAGAATAATATGGGATGTTTATTAATTTTATGAAATCTATCAATTTGGAACTTATGTCCCATGTTAATCGGTTTTAAAGTTTGTATATTTAAAATAGCTAGAAAGTATTGGGAGTAAAGAAGATATATAAGGATTTATTGCTATATTATGGACAGAAAGAGGGTGTTAGAAATTTTTATGGCGACTCGGTCGTGTCTTGGCTTTTGAAAATCGTGATCCAATCTGACTGAGAAGACCCAGTTATTTTGTTTCACCGGACATGAGAGCATTGCCTAAAATGGCTTCATAAGTACATAAGCTGTTTTCTTTTGTAGACACTGTAGGGAGCACTGACTGTATCCAAAAATCATGGCAGTTGTATAAACAAGACTGCAAGATTATCTGTCCATAGCATCATTCCGGTAAATCTGTCCCATATCTTCCGTATTCCAAAGACAAATCCTATTTATTCAGATTAACCTTTCACCGAAGAGCTTCATTTGATGCAGAAAACACCTGAAGAAGTACTGTAAAATGCACGGTTAGTTCAAATGATTATGCCCGTTTGTGCACAGATTTTGAGGAGTGCGAAACGTTTCCTAGCAGCGTGGAAACTTCGCTAGCTCTTTCGATGACCGTCGCTTTTTTATCCATGTACAAAATCAGGAAGTCATAAGCGCAATCGTGAGTTTTTGCCCCCTTCAACCTAGAATTACGCTCCTAACCACGGTGCAGTAGCTCATGCGTCTCATAGCATCAATACCCTCAAGCCAAGATTCAGACAGCACACATCACGACACACTACGTTGTTAACATTGCGGCAACCGTTCTACAACCCACCACCAAGATGCACTTACAGCATAATTCAAAAATGTTCCCATTCCATGCACATATTCATACATCCAGAGTCAGAGTTTTTTCACCATGTCTGCCCAACTAAAAAAAGCTTGCACTGCGAAAGTGTGAGCGAAGAAAAGAAGATGTACTTGTTTTGATCAAAACCAGCTTCTCGAAGCTCCGGGGGCTGAAGGGTACCAGCTTCCTGATAGGAGAAGGAGAAACGGTAACGATTGTCGTCGCGTGCTGTGGCGGCAAAAGCATAATTATCAAACTGCTACAACAAATATGCGCACTCAGATCTTAATGGTATATCAGGAGTGGTCGCTTTTTACTGACTTCTATTGGCAATTTAATACCGGAGAAAAGGCTCGCATGGCCGTTCCTTGCCAAGGGAGGTCATTTAAGCAGAGTTACTTTTACCCATATCTATTTTGCGAGGAGAGATACGTATGACTCAGCACAATGTTCAATTGTTTACATTAAGCCAGCCACAGCAACGTATTTGGTACACGGAGCTTGTGTATCCCAATCGCAACACATCTACGATTATTACCACTGTTAAAATCAAGGGAACGGTTCGCATAGATGCATTGCAGGAGGCAATGAACCTGGTGGTTGCACAAAACGATTCTTTTCGTATCAAAATCACGGTTCGGGACGGCATTCCCTATCAATATGTTGAGCCGTTTGCTGCTCAAAGCATAGAAACCCTTCAGGTTACTCCAGAGGAAGCTGAGCTATGGGTGAGTCATCATAATGCCCAGCCGTTCCCCTTACTGGATTCGCAGTTGTATCGATTTGTTATTTTGCAGCTGGGGGCAGAAGACACCTGGTTTAGTTTCAAGATGCATCATATTATTTCTGACGGCGTTACCATGGAGCAGGCCATTAATGAAATTACGGGGAATTATATGAGTATTGTACATGGTACAGGTTCAGATACGCCGGTCCCAGCGAACTCATATCTCGATTTTATTCAGACGGAGCAAAGCTATGAGCAATCAGAACGCTACCAAAAGGACAAGGTGTACTGGACGGAGAAATTTGCCGACTTGCCGGAGGTTACAGGTTTAAAGTCTTACAATCCGCTCACGATAAGCACGGCTGCACGCCGAGAGGTTTATACACTGGAGCACGAATTATATCGTGGTGTCACGGCTTTTTGCGAGGCGCATAACATCAGTATTTTTACATTTTTCCTGGCCGCATTGTATATTTTTTTACATAAAACGACAGGTGAACAAGATTTAACCGTTGGTACATTGTATGCTAACCGCACGTTAAAGAAGGAAAAAAATACAATGGGCATGTTCGTCAGCACTGTGGCTACACGTCTGCAAGTTGAGCCGGAATCCGAGTTGCTCACTTTTCTACACGGTGTTGGCAAGGAGCAGGCGTCCATTTTGCGGCATCAGCGTTATCCGTATAACAAAATCATGCAGGATTTGCGTGAACAGCAAAGCGGCACGGATATTGGCCGCTTGTTTGGCGTTACCATTCAGTACCGTACGCTGAGCTTCTCTCGTTTTGATGAAGCCATTCAGCAGGTACATACTGATTTCTGCGGAGATACGGTGAGCGACTTCGATATTGCCATGATAGACATGCTGGATGACGATAAACTTGTATTGCAACTGGATTATCGGACTGAGCTGTTCAGCGAGCAGGAGATTGCCCGAATTATTCACCAATTTTTGAGTGTGGTAGAGCATATGGTAAAAGGGCCACAGAAGCGGATTCAGGAGTTGTCACTGATGAGTGACGAAGAGCGGACTCAAATTATGGATGTATTTAATGCGACAGCTGTCCCCTTTCCACACGATGCGGGGATTCATGAGCTATTCGAGGAACAGGCAGAACGTTCGCCGGATCAGACAGCGGTTGTATTTGGAAATCAGAGTCTAACTTATCGGGAACTGAATGAACGATCGAATTCATTGGCACGAATCCTTCAAGTACAGGGAGTAGGACCTGACAAGCTGGTTGGCCTGATGGTACAACGCTCAGTGGAAATGATTGTAGGTCTGCTGGCCGTTCTAAAAGCAGGCGGAGCTTATGTGCCGATTGATCCCGAATTTCCGTCATCTCGTATTGAATACATGATGGAAGACAGCAAAGCGGCAGTGCTTCTGACCAGTCGTGATCTGGCAGAAGAGCACCCTTGCCATGCCAATGCTATATTTCTTGAGGATGCAGCATTGTATCAGGGAGAAAGCAGCAACCTGCAGGCGATTGCTCGCCCAGAGCATTTGGCCTACGTCATCTATACCTCTGGATCAACCGGAAATCCAAAAGGAGTTATGCTCCAGCATCGCTCGGTACTCAACTTTATTACCGGGATGCGTGAAATCATTGACTTTGAAGCTGGCAAAACCATTTTGTCACTGACAACCATTTCATTCGATATTTTCGTTTTGGAAACCATCTTGCCGCTGCTGACTGGAATGACGGTTGTGCTTGGCGACCACCAGCATCAAGTGGACCCTCAGGCACTGGGTGAGTTGATTACCCATCATCATATTGAGATGTTGCAAATGACACCATCCCGGCTGCAGATGCTGCTGGATCATGAAGAAGGTTCCCACGCGCTACAGGGTGTGAAGGAAATCATGGTGGGAGGTGAAGCCCTTCCTTCCAAGCTTTTGGGAGCGCTGCAAGTAATAAATGGTCTCCGTATTTATAACATGTACGGACCTACAGAAACGACAGTTTGGTCGACTGTACAGGAACTAACTCATGCTCAAGAAATTAATATAGGACGTCCCATCGCGAACACCCAAATATATATCCTAAATACGAGCGGGGAATTGCAGCCAGTCGGTATACCGGGAGAATTATGTATAGCAGGGGAAGGGTTGGCCCGTGGGTATTGGAATCGCGAAGATCTGACGGCCGAGAAATTTGTGGAAAATCCGTTTGCTGGAGGCAAAGCGGGCTATGAACGGATGTATCGTACAGGTGATTTGGCCAGATGGACACTGGACGGCAATATTGAATATTTGGGACGAATGGATCACCAGGTTAAAATCCGGGGCTACCGGATCGAACTGGGCGAGATCGAATCACAGCTTTTGCAGGTGGAGTCGGTACGAGAAGCGACCGTCGTGGCCCGTACGGACGAAACAACGGGCCAAAAACAAATGGTAGCGTACTATGTGGCCAATCAAGCCATGGAAGCTAGTGAACTGAGAAGTGAGCTGGGGCAGGAGCTACCAAGCTATATGGTGCCGTCGTATTTCATTCAGTTGGAGCAGATGCCGCTGACACCGAACGGTAAGATCGACCGCAAGTCCCTACCAGCACCGGAAGGCAGCCAGCAAAGCGGAGCGGATTATGAAGCGCCGCATACCGCGCCAGAACGGGCACTCGTCGCAATCTGGCAGTCCATCTTGGGCGTGCCAACCGTCGGTATTTTGGACAATTTCTTTGACCTGGGCGGCGATTCGATCAAGGCGATTCAAATCGTATCCCGTGCGTTTCAGGCAGGCTACAAGCTGGATATGAAGGATCTGCTTCGGTGTCCAACCATCGCAGCATTGGCACCACTTATGACAAGTCGTATGGCAGATCAGGGAGAAGTGAGCGGGGAAACGGCATTGCTTCCGATCCATCATTGGTTCTTTGAACAGGAGCAAGTGGACGCGCATCATTTTAATCAGGCGGTTATGCTGCACCGGGAGCAGGGCTTTGACGAAGCTGCTTTGCATCAAGCGCTAATCCAGTTGACGGAGCACCACGATGCACTGCGGATGGTGTTCAGGAAGACCGAGCAAGGCTACCAAGCGTGGAATCGCGGAATACAGGAAGGCGAGCTGTATCATCTGGACGTGCTGGACTTTAGGGATTTGACGGATGAAGTCATCCTGAGCACGACGATTGAGGCGAAAGCAACTGAAATCCAAAGTAGCATGAACCTGTCCGAAGGACCGCTGGTAAAGCTGGGTCTGTTCCGTTGCACCGATGGAGACCATTTGTTGGTAGCGATCCACCATTTGGTGGTCGACGGCGTGTCTTGGCGTATTTTGCTGGAGGATTTGGCATCCGGCTATGAGCAGGCTTTACGGGGCGAGTCTGTCCGCTTGCCGAATAAAACGGATTCCTTCCGTCTGTGGGCGGATCAGCTGACAGCTTATGCGAACAGCGCCGCGTTGGAGAAGGAACGTGCGTATTGGGGGCAGGTGGAGGAAGCAGGGAAGAGTCTGGCATCCTTGCCTATGGATTACACTCGAAAATCTCAGGCCAAGCCACAGCTTCGCGATGATCGGACACTGACCGTAGCGTGGACGGTCGAAGAAACGGAACAATTTTTGAAACAAGCCCATCGGGCCTACAATACAGAAGCAAACGACCTGCTGCTCACAGCTCTGGGTACGGCCGTTCAGGAGTGGGCAGGCATCGGTCAGGTGCTTGTGAATCTGGAGGGGCATGGACGGGAAGCCATTTTGCCGGATATGGATATTACGCGCACCGTCGGTTGGTTTACCAGCCAATTTCCAGTGGTCCTGGATATGGGCGAGGACCGGAATGTGGGACAGCGTGTCAAGAACGTCAAGGAAGGGCTACGCCGTTTGCCGCATAAAGGGATTGGATACGGAATTTTGAGATATCTTGCTGACAGGGCAGAAGAAGCCACTTTTGTGGCCGAGCCGGAAATCAGCTTTAACTATCTCGGCCAATTCGATCAGGATTTGAAGCAGAATGCATTCCGCATGTCTCCTTATTCCGTCGGAGCTTCCATGAGTGACACGTTGACCAAGCGGTACGCTCTGGATATCAACGGCATGATCACGGACGGTGCCCTGGAACTGACGATCAGCTATAGCAACAAAATGTTCATGAAAAAATCGGTTAAAAAACTGGCTGATCTGCTGCAGGAGAGCTTGCGTGAGGTGTTGGCTCACTGTGTGGCTAAAGAGTTGCCGGAGCTGACCCCAAGCGACTTGTCCTTCCAAGGACTGACGGCTGTAGAACTGGATCATATTGTAGAGCAGACGGCTGCTGCGGGAGAACTGGAAAACATTTATTCGTTAACCCCTATGCAAAAAGGCATCCTGTTCCACGGCTTCATGGAGCCGCAATCCGGGGCATATTTTGAGCAGGCGACATTTGATCTGCAAGGCCACTTTCAAGTGGAGGCTTTTGCCGAAAGCCTCAACCAGCTGGTGGATCGCCATCAAATATTCAGAACGAATTTTTATAGTGGCTGGAATGAGCAGCCTTTACAGGTAGTGTACCGCCATAAAGCGGCTGGATTCCGGTTTGAAGATATACGTTCAATGGGACCAGGAGAGCAGGCCGCATACCTTGCTGATTTTGCGGAACGTGACAAAGCGGCAGGCTTTCATTTCAGCTCAGGCGAGCTGATGCGGGTGTCTATTTTACGTACAGGTGAGGAGTCGTACCGTTTTGTGTGGAGCTTCCATCATATTTTGATGGACGGCTGGTGCTTGTTCCTGGTTGTCGGGGAAGCGTTTCATACGTACTTTGCCATCCTTGAAGACCGCAAGCCGGAGCTTGCTCCGGTAACGCCATACAGTGAATATATTGAATGGCTGGATCGACAGGACAACGCGGAGGCAGAACGGTTCTGGAGCGATTATTTTGCGGGCTTTGAGCAGCAGACCGTATTGCCGCAGGTCAAACAGCTTGAGGATCACGTAAAAGCATATGAAGCGGACAAGCTTTCATTTACACTGGGCCGTGAAGTGACGGAGCGGATGAACAAGCTGGTTAAGCAGAAGCAAGTGACGGTCAACACACTCCTGCAAGCAGCGTGGGGCGTTGTGCTACAGCGGTATAACAACAGTCGGGATGTGGTATTTGGTAGTGTCGTATCCGGCAGATCAGCAGATATTCCGGGCATCGATAAAATGATTGGGTTGTTCATTAATACGGTTCCTGTACGAGTTCACAGTGAGAAAGAGATGACATTTGCTGGGCTGATGAAGCAGCTTCAGGAGCAGGCACTGGCTTCCCGTGCCTATGAAACCTATCCGTTATATGAAATTCAGGCCCTGACCGATCAGAAGCAGGACCTGGTGAACCATATTATCGTGTTTGAAAACTACCCCGTGGAACAGCGCATGGAGCAGATGGGTAGTCGTGGGAACAATGGTTTTACGATTGCCAATGCTTCCATGTCAGAGCAAACAAACTATGATTTCAACATTACGGTGGTGCCAGGCGATGAAATCCATGTCCATTTGGAGTACAACGCGCAGGTGTTGGAACGTACAGCTGTAGAGCAAATCCGTGAGCATTTGCTGCATATGATTGAAGAAGCGATTCACCGACCAGATGCACTGGTGGATGAGCTTGAGCTGGTGACTACTGCGGAAAAAGCGAAAATTATCGATGGTTTTGGATCCGTGGGCGTAGCTGCATGGAGTGATGAAAAGGAATCCGAATTGTTGTTCCACGCCTATGTGGAAGAACAAGCGCAGCTTGTGCCGGATCATGTGGCCGTTGTATACGAGGAGCGGCAGCTGACGTACCGCGAGTTGAACGAGCGTGGGAACCAACTGGCCCGTAGATTGCGGAATGAGGGCATTGGACGTGAGTCCATTGTGGGCATTTTGAGCGAACGCTCGGTGGACATGCTGGTTGGTGTATTGGCAGTGTGGAAGTCCGGAGGCGCCTATGTACCACTGGATGCAGACTATCCGTCCGAGCGCATTCGTTTCATGCTGGAGGACAGCGGTGCGACGGTGCTGCTCACGCAAATCGGCTTGCAGGAGCGCGCACAGGGTTGGCTGGAGACGGCGGTTAGCGCTGAAACGATGGAAAGAGACCGTCTGAATGAAGGCGTAAGCTTGAAAGCAGATTCGAAGTCTGACAGCGAAGCAGCATCTGAACCGGTAACTGGGCTGCGTCTGCGTACTGTATTGGCACTTGACGATGAGTCGCTGTACACCGGGGATACCACGGATATTGAACGTATCAACGAGCCGCAAGACTTGGCGTATGTGATCTATACGTCCGGTACAACGGGGCGTCCAAAAGGCGTCATGATCGAGCATCGCAGCTTGGTGAACACGGCTGCGGCGTATCGCCGGGATTACCGTCTGAACCAGTTCCCAGTCCGATTGCTGCAACTGGCCAGCTTCTCCTTCGACGTGTTCGTCGGCGATATTGCACGGACGCTCTATAACGGCGGCACGATGGTCATCTGTCCGAAAGAGGATCGCATTGATCCAAGCCGTCTATATGGCTGGATTCGTGATTATCAAATCACCGTGTTCGAATCGACTCCAGCCTTGATCGTACCGTTTATGCAGCATGTGCATGAACACGGGCTGGACATGAGCAGTCTGGAGCTGCTGATCACGAGCTCAGACACCTGTAGCGTGACGGACTACCGGGTGCTGCAAGAACGGTTTGGCGCAGATATCCGCATCATCAACAGCTATGGTGTCACGGAAGCGGCGATTGACTCCAGCTTCTACGACGAAGAGCTGTCGAAGCTACCAAGCAGCGGGAATGTGCCGATTGGTCAGGCATGGCTGAACGCCCGTTTCTACATCGTGGACAGCCAGCTGAATCCGGTGCCGATTGGCGTACTGGGCGAGCTGTGCATCGGCGGTGCTGGCGTGGCACGGGGGTACCTGAACCGTGCGGACCTGACAGCCGAGAAATTCGTAGCGAACCCATACGTACCAGGTGAACGTTTGTATCGCACCGGCGATTTGGCACGGTGGATGCCAGACGGCAATGTGGACTTTATCGGCCGGATGGACTATCAGGTCAAAATCCGGGGCTATCGGATCGAGCTGGGCGAGATTGAAACCGTAATTCAGCGGGTACCAGGTGTGCGTCAAGCCGTAGTCATCGACCGGACGGACGAGCGTGGACACAAGTATTTGTGCGGATACATCACGGGAGAAGCCGAGCTGCGGATCGAGGAAGTACAAGCAGAGCTGGAAGCCGGACTGCCAGCGCACATGGTGCCAGCACGGCTGATGCGACTGGAGACGATCCCGCTGACCAGCAACGGCAAAATCGACCGCAAGGCTTTGCCGGAACCGGAAGGCAGCATTCATACCGGAGCAGCCTATGTGGCACCGCGTACTACGGTGGAGCAAGTACTGGCTGCGGTATGGGCCGCAGTGCTTGGCGTGGATGCCGTAGGCACGCAGGATAACTTCTTCGAGCTGGGCGGCGATTCGATCAAGGCCTTGCAAGTATCCTCCCGCTTGCTGCAAGCAGGGTATCGACTGAACATGAAAGACCTCTTCAGCCATCCGACGGTAGCGGCACTCAGTCCATTACTTCGTACCGATGGCAAGGTGGCCAGTCAGGAAGAGGCAGTAGGACAGGTGGAACTAACACCTATTCAGCGGTGGTTCTTCGAGCAGCAGCCGGCTGATCTGCACCACAGCAACCAGGCGATGATGCTGTACCGAGCTGGGGGCTTTGATGTCGACGCGCTGCGCCGTACGATGGACCGTATGGTCCAGCATCATGACGCATTGCGCACGGTATTCCGTGAAACGGAGCAAGGCTATGTTGCTTGGAACCGCAGTGTAGAGGAAGGCGAGCTATACACGCTGGATATTATAGATTTCAGCGGAGTGGAAGACGAATCTGCCGCTGTTGAAGCTAAGGCGAGTGAAATTCAAGCTGGCATTCACTTGAGCGCGGGTCCGCTGGTGAAGCTCGGTCTGTTCCATTGCGCTGAGGGCGACCATGTATTAATCGTCATTCATCATTTGGTGGTGGACGGTGTATCTTGGCGTATTTTGCTGGAGGATTTGGCATCCGGTTATGAGCAGGCTGTTGCAGGTCAAACGGGCACAGCTATTCGGCTGCCGCATAAAACAGATTCGTTCCAGGTATGGGCCAAACAGCTGTCAGCCTATGCCAACAGTGCGACGATGGAGCGGGAGCTGGCCTACTGGCAGCATATCGAACAAGCCGAAGCAAGCCTCGCGAAGCCTTTGCCGAAGGATTTTGCGAATGATAATGCACGGCTCGGAGACAGTGAGGTGGTGACGGTCCGCTGGACGAAGCAGGAGACGGAGCAACTGCTCAAACAAGCTCATCGCGCATACAACACAGAAATGAATGACCTGTTGCTAGCCGCGCTCGGAAAAGCGGTGTATGACTGGTCGGGTTCCGAGCGGATCTTGGTCAACCTGGAGGGTCATGGACGGGAAGCCATTGTACCGGATGTGGATATTACACGCACGGTCGGCTGGTTTACGAGCCAATTCCCGGTTGTCCTGGATGGAAGTCTGGGAGAAGGGGGAGATACTGCTCGTCTGATCAAGCGGACCAAGGAAGGGCTGCGTCATATTCCGCAAAAAGGCATCGGCTATGGCATTTTACGCTACCTGTCGGGTCTAAATGTGCTAGAGAAAGCAGGCGTGCAGTTAGAGGCTCAGCCTGAGATCAGTTTTAACTATCTGGGCCAATTCGATCAGGATTATAAAGGCAACGATTTACAGCCTTCATCTTATTCCATTGGTGTGCCTGTCAGCACGAACGCGACTATGGATTTTGCACTGGATATCAACGGATTAATCGAGGATGGCGAGTTGGTGTTCACGATTCGCTACGGTACAACACAGTTCCGTCATGAAACGATGGAGCGGCTGGGAGAACTGCTGGCATCCGGCTTGCGTGAAGTCATTCATCATTGTGTCACCCAAGAAAGAACGGTGCTGACCCCAAGTGATGTGCTGTTAAAACAGGTAACGCTAGACGAACTGGAGCAATTGGTGGAAGATACGCGAGATCTGGGCGAGCTGGAAAATGTGTATGCTTTGACGCCGATGCAAAAGGGCATGCTCTTTTTCAGTCTAATGGATGAGAGCTCGGCGGCTTATTTTGAGCAAGCATCCTTTGAGCTGAATGGGCGCTTCGATGTGGTTACTTTCGGTAAGAGCTTGGATCTGCTCGTACAGCGTCATGAGGCCCTGCGGACGAACTTTATCAGTTCATGGAAGGATGAGCCCGTACAAGTCGTTTTCCGCCATCGCAGCGGACAATTATATTATGAAGACCTGCGCGGATTAGAAAAAGAGGAACGAGAAGCTCGGGTGGAAGCTTTTGTTATCGAGGATAAAGCAAAAGGTTTCCATCTCGCAGAGGATGCACTCCTTCGTATCTCGATCCTGCAAACTGGGGATGAAACGTATCACTTTATCTGGAGCTTCCATCACATTTTGATGGATGGCTGGTGCTTGTCCTTTATGACACAGGAAGTATTCGGTAGCTATCTGGCACTGCGTGCGGGTGATGAGCCCGCGCTGGAGCCTGTCACGCCGTTCAGTCGTTTTATCGAATGGCTGGAACGTCAGGACCGCGAGGCAGCCCTGCAATACTGGCGTGGGTATCTGGCGGACTACGAGCAGCAAATTACGCTTCCGCAGCAAAAAACACAGTCGAAATCAATGCACACCGGGGAATATATCGCTGAAGATCTGGATTGCGAATTCCAGCCAGAGCTGGTTGCCCAGATCGAACGGGTGGCGAAGCAAAATCAGGTCACGATCAATACGCTGATTCAGACGGTATGGGGCGTTCTGTTGCAGAAGTATAACAACAGTACGGATGTCGTGTTCGGCAGCGTTGTGTCCGGTCGTCCAGGGGATATTCCAGGTGTGGAGCATATGATCGGGCTATTTATCAATACAATTCCAGTGCGTGTGCAGTCTGAACCAGGTGAAATCTTTGTCGAGCTGATGAAACGAACACAGCGGCAGGCGCTGGCTTCCAATGCTTACGATGCGTTCCCGCTGTATGAAATTCAAGCGCTGACCGAGCAGAAGCAGGATTTAATCAACCATATTATGATATTTGAAAATTACCCGGTGGAGCAGCAGGTAGAGCAACTGGGCAGTGATGGACAGGATCCCTTCACAATTTCAAATGTGGTGTCTACAGAGGAAACCAACTACGATCTGAACGTTGTCGTGATGCCAGGTGAAGGCATCAAGATTCGTTTTATGTATAACACGCTCAGCTTTGATCAAGCAGGTATTGAACGTCTGTATGGACATTTTGCGCGTCTCTTGGAGCAAATTTCGCTCAACCCGCATGTTCGAGTGGAAGAGCTGGAACTACTCACAGCAGCGGAAAAACAGCAAATTACAGCGGCTTTTAATGATACCGCTTGTACATTTCCGTCTCATCAGACGATCCATCAGCTGTTCGAGGCTCAGGTGGAGTGTACACCAGATCAGGTGGCATTGGTATTTGGACATCAGCGTCTGACGTATCGGGAGCTGAATGAACGGGCGAATTCATTGGCACGCATCCTTCAAGCACAGGGAGTAGGACCCGACAAACTGGTCGGCCTGATGGTGGAGCGCTCCGTGGAAA
>NZ_JAKWFI010000014.1:0-65715 GCF_029522175.1 Paenibacillus sp. P2(2022)
CGACCCAAATGGTCCTTATTCTCACTTTTAATAACCTCAACGGTTTCTTTACATTTCAACGACCCAAATGGTCCTTATTCTCACTTTTAATAACCTCAACGGTTTCTTTACATTTCAACGACCCAAACGGTCCTTATTCTCACTTTTAATAACCTCAACGGTTTCTTTACATTTCAACGACCCAAACGGTCCTTATTCTCACTCTTAATAACCTCAACGGTTTCTTTACATTTTCATTTTAATCCCATTTTTTAATAACCTTCTCCTGTACTATAACCACCTTCCCTGCTTTTTCCATACCGACAATCTCATTATACTTCTCCATAAATAACCCTGTCTAGCATTAATTATTGTGTTTAGCATAAAAATATATACCGTAATAGTTAAGCACGTACTTTTATATTAAAGCTTCAACATCAATTAGAAATGGCCCTGCTATCTCTTACACATTGCCGTCATTTATGATACGGTTCTCCACGCTGTCTGTAACGTCAAGTTACAATCAAAAAGGTTGACCCAGTCTAGGATCAACCTTCTAATTCTTCTATAAACTGAACTTTGTCGAAAGAAGTTACAATAGTCCTGTCATTGTGAAATAAATATTCTCTCTCTTTTCTTTTCCTATTTGCAGAATATTGAAGCTGATACACCTTTGTAGGCACGTCTTCATATATTTCAGAAATTTTGTCAATGTAATCATAAGTAGTGATCCAGTGACTATTTACTATTCCCCTAATTGATTCGGAAAGTTCTCTATGGTCATCATGACTGTAAAAATTGGTATATAAGTTCTTTCCCTGCTTATAGTATGGAGGGTCAAAGAAAATAAAGAGCCGATTTGCCGCATAGTTTGGTAAAATACGTTGTATAAAATAAACTGCATCATGATTGTATAACTGAATTCTATCCCTAAGATTGAATATACGCCTAATTTTGTCCACTAAATCACTACTATTATATCTGCAATGCAATGGATACTTACCGTTTTCATCCCTGCTTATCGGGCCACCTTTAATTATCCCCGAGCGGTTAGTACGATTTAAAAAGAAGGTTGCAAATCCAATTTCGAGAGTTCCATATTTGTGTTGATTATTATAAATCTCTCTTTGTCTTTCCCACTCTTCTATATTTATAGGTGTAGTTAAAATTAAGTTAATTAAATTTTCTGGATCGTTTAAAACACTATACCAAAAGTTATAAATGGCTCTATCAAAATCATTAATTACAATTGAATGTACATTCTCTTTTAAGAGTAGTTCAACTGCGAGGCCAGCACCACCCGCAAAAGGCTCTACGTAAATAGGATTTTCTATTCCATTCTGCTCAATTACATTTCTTACGAATTTATATAATTGTGATTTCCCTCCAGGATAGCGAAGAGGCGAGTATGTTAATGGCAAAGTTGTTTCCTCCTCCCTTAAAGAAATGTACATTCCCCAGCAATTGTTGAGCGAAAATCATGGGATAATACTAGCACTAGATTGATGAAAACCTAAATTATAGCATATCACATCAATCAATTTAGCGAAACTGATATTCAAATCTTAATTGAATTTTGCGTTGCCAAAATATCGTCTAAACAATCGAGAATCATAGATACTTTTTTCCAACAATCTAGAAGCTCCTGATAATCAGGAGTTTGCGTTTGTGAATGAATATAAAAATTTATGATTCTTGTAACTGCAGTATTGTTATTCTCAGTGAAAGTAACATCAATCAGTTCTATTTGTTCTTCATACTGTGGAAATGATTTCTTCAAATGAATTTTAATAGGATCAAATATTAATTCTCTCAAAGTTTGGTTTCTTTTAGTTCTATCTTTGGCTACTCCTTTCAGTCTATTTTCTCCATCTTGATGGACAAAATAGTCAATGTATTCATGTGTGTATGTCTCAAGTAAAGAACGAACTAGATACATCGATCCCATTCGATTCTCCTTATATTTGGTCGATTTAAGTTCTTTAATCAAAACATTAATCCTCTTGTTTAATTTATAACGATTTGTAAAAGGGTATGCTTTAGTCAAATAAGTATACTTTTCTAAGTTTGTAGCGCCTTTCGTTGTTCCACCCTTCGGTGCTTCTTCAGTTCCACCCTTCGGCGCTTCTCCAGTTCCACCCTTCGGCGCTTCTCCAGTTCCACCCTTCGGCGCTTCTCCAGTTCCACCCTTCGGCGCTTCTCCAGTTCCATTTCCCATATCTGTCTTCGCAGTGTTTAAATCTCTTTGACTCATACTAACAACTCGAGAATCAAACACTTCCTCTACAGTAGAACGTGTATCAATTTCATTATGTAAGTATATACGTTCTATTATATCTTTAAGTGCAGCATTGAAATTTTGCACAGGCAATTCCGTCGTAATTCTTTGGTTTGGCAAAAAATCAATTTTGAGAATTTCTCTGGCTTTTTTAGAAAATGGTAAAAAACGATCTAATTTTGTTGTTTCCATTTTAAAAATTTCCAAATTTCTTTTCTCTTCATCCGTCCATGACAGTTCATTTCTCACATATTCCAAAAAATAAAAGAAACGAATTCCTTTTCTTACGATCGAAGGAGTTTCACCCAAAACTCTAGCAATGTGATTGATAGACTCTTGTTTTCTATACCTATTAATATATCTTTTCGTTGTGGCAATAGTAGACCATCGTTTAATCCCTTTTTCTCCTGCATGACGACTTGTAATAAAGGGTTCCGCCGCATCTCTACTTGGAGCAAGAACCACTGGAAGATTCTCAAGATATTCCTTCATAGATGAGTCAATATCAGGCACCTTATTAAACTCATTAGTCGAAAGAAGCGAGCGATTGTAGAGTAACTTACAAGCAGATATTCTTCGGTTCCCTTCCACAACAACATACTTACCATCTTCAAGAATAACTACTGGCTTTTCTGCCGGAGGTAGTCCTTGGTTAGTGTTTATACTGTTTGCTAGTTCAATAGAATCTTCTTCGTTAACCAAAAATCTTAATAAATTTTCTTGAGTAGGTTTATCAATGAAAACTCGAGGATTATCGTAATCAAGCAGCACTTGAGCAACATTTACATTTATTTCTTTCCAATCAGAATAACTCACTTAAACACTCCTGTCGTGTTGTTATATCCACATTATATTATTTACGACCTTTACAATAAACTCCTTTTTGTCACCTTCATGGATCTTCACCACAAACTTTACTGTCTGAATCTCTGGGCAAAATATGCACTTCTTAATTTTAAATACACACACAACAATTAAAGAAACACTTTTTGTCTAGGTCTAATTGATTTGTTAGTTTGTGAACTCCTAATGGTGGTGAAAACCCATTTCTTTTACTGGGTAAATTTTCCTACTTTTTAATAAAAAGAAGACTTCTATAAATGAAAGGATGAACTTTTTTTCGAAGCATCAGTATCTACCACGACATTCAGAAGCCGTCTCAAAATCCCAATATTAACCATGCGCTTATGGCTCATATCAATCAATACTTCCAACACCTACAATCCGAACTCTCCAGTGACGAAGACGACACCTCCACCATCGACCAACACAGCCCCATCATCCTTCTCGAATCAGGCGACATCTTTACAATCTCAGCTACGCTGGATTGCACGGTGACGATCTCTTCACACACACCTTCGAGTTTGTAGAAATCTACGACCTTGGAGACATTGAAATGTACAGAATGGTCTTGATGCTGGATAACGATTTTTGGGTCACGTTTTTCGCAATAGTCGGAACACTTGATGAGGAGGCAGAACAATGGCTGAACTAAATTGCAATCAGAGACTAAACACAGAGGAGCTACTGATTCACAAACTCAGAAATACCTTCGACGAACGAGGGCTCAAATGTCTGGGTAATGGTTATCGCAGCAAGGCCATACCAGCATGAAGAAAAGGGGCAGCTTGCCCAAACAACAGACACACTGTCCCCGACGCGCCGTGTACGTGTTGTACTTCGTACAACAGACAATCACAACCTGAACCCATACGATTCCCAAGCGTCAGTTGCGTCAATTGCGGCGGATTGTCAGTCCTGACACTTTTGACACTAACAAAGCTGTGTCTACGTGGGTTGTGGTACGGGTGCGGCCTTTCCAACAAGCTACCCGCAAGTCAAAACGCGAAGGGAGTCACACGGATGCACCTGCGAAAAGCCTTGCCCCGTAAGGAGTCTGCTCGATCTCCACCAAAAAAACTTGCCGCTACTTATGATATGGCTCCCCCCGATTAATCTTCACCGCCCGATAAATCTGTTCCACCAGTACCAATCGCATCAGCTGATGTGGCAAGGTCATCCTTCCGAAGCTCAGCTTCTGCTGGGCGCGGCGGAGAACTTCGTCAGAGAGACCGTGGCTTCCGCCAATGACGAAGACAACATGGCTTGTACCGTAGGTGCCGAGCTTGTCCAATTCCTCTGCGAGTTCTTCCGAGCTCCAGAGTTTGCCGTCGATGGCAAGTACAATCACGTGTGCTTCACTTTTCACATGGGCTAAAATACGCTCGCCTTCTCGCTCCTTAACCTGTCGGACTTCCGCCTCGCTTAGTGTGTCTGGGGCCTTTTCATCCGCTACCTCGATCATTTGAAACTTGATGTATGGCCCCAGCCGTTTAGCGTATTCCTGAATGCCCATGACCAAATATTTCTCTTTTAACTTGCCCACACCTATAAGCTGAATAAACAAATTCCATACCCCTATCTATGTCGAATGATAATGTAAAATCGTATTTACGATCCCTAACTTAGAAACATACCTGTATCATAGTTATTTTAGCACCTGAAACGTCTCTTACCTATCTATTTCCTCTCCGTTACAAGCCTATTCCCTGTTCAGATTATAGCGGATCATTCATTTAGGCCTCATCACAATGGAATGCTTTCAGTTCCGTATTCATCAAGACACCATATTAGCATCTGTTGATATTCGCTGATTTGCTCCGCTGTTGCTGATTCCCGTAATGATTCGAACAATGCCGTACATTTCTTGAAATTACGATCGTTACCTGACTGATCTGCTAGTTGCATCGCCCGCACAGTAAGTCCCACTGCATCCTGTAATCTGCCGCACTTCCGATAGTACAAAGCCAAGTGATAGCAGTAGCTATAATAGTAAGATATGTTCTCTGCGTCTTCATAACTCTCGAATTCATTAATCTGCTCTGCAAACGTATGTAAAATATCTGCCACATCCAAATGATACATAAGCGCTGCCTGTAATATGGTATTGAGCCCCGGTAATATTTCCTCTAGATTATCCTGCAAAAAGGCTACATATTCCTCGATCAGCTCTATATTTCCAGATAAAATATCTACTGCATATAAATTAGTTTTGGCTAAAAACCTGAATTCCTCGACAACCTGATTGTCTTCTTCCTCTAAATCCTCCATCCACCCTAGCTCAGCATACTTATAGATGCACTCCCTTGCCTGCTCATATGCACCCTGATTCTGGTGAGCCATTCCGCACATCAGGTGACTGAGCCCAAAATAATATACCAACGGACGTTCTAAATTGACATGCGGGATGGGTAATTTCATTGCTTTATAATACTGCCTTTCTTCGTAGATACGCTGGACACATTGGTACAAAATATCCGCCGTCTCCATCACCTTTTTCCAATTTTCAAAAGCCACAGCCATCTCCAACATTTCAACAATGATATCCGGTTTGAGTGATTTCAGGATAGAAGTTTCCAAGAGTAGCCTCTCCTCATATTCCCATGTACAGCCAATTGTATAGAAATTGGAATAGGAGGTCAATATAAAAAGTACTTAAAAGTACAATTTTATGTGTTTTTATTTTGCATAAGATGGTCTGTAACGATATTCTCTCCTCTTCTAACCTTAAGTGGAGGTGATCACATGAGTTTACCAGAAAGTGTCGGAAACCGGATACGGGAGCTAAGAAAGGCTAAAGGATGGACACAGGAACAACTGGCAGAAGCCGCAGGACTTCATTACAGTTATATTGGCGGAGTTGAACGTGGAGATCGAAATATTTCATTGGAGACGTTGGAAAAAATTATTTTAGCGCTAAAAGTTCCAGCCTTTGAACTTTTTCAATTCGATGAACCTACGGATCGAAAACAAATCATAAATGAACTTATGTTACTCATAAATTCAAGAGAAACAACAGAACTCGAAATTCTTACTACTATTACTAAAAACATTGTTGGTTTAGTTGAGTTACAGCATAAAAAGATTTGAACTATTCCCTTCTACCTGACTTTTACACTTCATCTTCCATAAGCTTGTTATGAGGTGGTTAATATAACAAAATTACGAAATTCGGTTGGGGAAAGAATTAAAGCAATTCGGAAGGCTAAGGGATTAACACAGCAACAACTTGCGGAGCTTTCAGGATTAGATGATGCATATATCGGATCACTAGAGCGTGGAGAGAGAAACTTTTCGATTGATACCCTGGAGAAAGTGCTAACCGCCTTAAACGTGTCTATCAGTGAATTAATGTTTTCCGAAGAACATATGACTGCAGACGAAATGATTCGGCAAGAGGCCATAGATGAGTTTGTTGCGTTGACCAGCAGATTGAACGAAGAACAAATCAGGATTCTTAGTCGTGTTAGTAAAGAAGTTTCACGTGCGTTCGACTAAGCCATTCCACCCTGAAAAGTCTTAAATAAAACCAAAAAGAGCACCCCACAGGTGCCCTCAAACCTTTTTATATAAAAAACTTAAGCATACAACATAAAAAAGCTCACTTCATGTCCCAGTTGCTTCAGATAATTGTAGATCTGCGAGCGGTGATGGAACACATGGGTCACAGTCTCAATTTGCCATTGAACCTGCAAATGCCCATGCTCCATATAAAAGGCCTTCGTCGAACGATTCAGATAATCGTCTTCGCTAAGCGAAAGAATGTAAGCCTTATATGCCTCAAAATTCTGCTTAAAAGTCTCAGCCAAGCGCTCGGGATCTTCCACTCCGGACAGGCTATTTTCAATCTCTCCTACTTCTACCTCGGACTTCTCCTGCATAATCGCAAGATCCGAAGCTGGAATAAGCACAAAGTGGTGCACTAACTCCAGCAGCGAACGGAAATTGTCCTGTGGGCGAAAGCTCCAATCCTCTGGACGTATTTTACGAATCAAGGCTTCCCCCGTCCGTACCCCGGTCTCCAGCTCATTCAGCAGATGATCGCGAACCTGCAGCGTTCCACTCATATCCTCATCTCTCCTTTGCCATTCTTCTTCCTATTTTGAGTATAGCCGAGGGTTCCGAACGTGTATTGTAAAAATCGGACAACTTCCGAAAGTCCTTAGCCGCAGTAAGCGGGGAAGCTCCATAAAATCTGCGAAAATCACGGATTAGATGCGCTTGGTCAAAAAAGTTATGCTTCAATGCCAACTCCATCGAATCGACAGAATCACCATTCTGAATACTGTGCAGAACGCTCTGGAAGCGGACGACTTCACTGAACTTTTTGGGGCTGATCCCAATCCATTGCCCAAATTTGCGGTTGAGCCGTCTTTCACTGATTGCCTCACGCTCCGCAAGCTCCTTAACCCCCACACTCCCGCCGTTCACAAAGATGCGATGCAGCAAGTTTTTCATCAGGTCACAATCGTTCGTGCGTTGGCGCATTAGAAGCTGGTTAAGATACTCCTCCATGATGCGCACCCGTTCATTAAAGTCTCGTGCCTCCAAAATGCGCTCACCTATGATCTCGACATTCTCGGGCCATATCTCTTCCAAGCGATAATTACCGCCTGTAAACAAATGAGTCGACATGCCGTGAAAATAATGTGCTCCACCAGGGAAAAATCTTACTGCAAAAATGCGTGTCTCGGACCCTGCTTGTCTGGTAGACACGAACGGATGCGTAAATGTCCCGCAGTATGAGAGTTCCTGACGCTTACTCACCGGGTCGTATTCTAATAGAATATCCGTACAACCATCAGGTAATACCCGGTCCACTGCCTCTTCTTCCTCCAGCCAGCCTAATGAAGCTTCGTCTCTATCCGATACTGCCATATTCCGTTCATAAACTTCTCTAGTAGCCGGACCCGACTCCCAATAGCAGGCTACGTAAGCTCTCAGCGCAGCAGACGGCTTTTGTTCAATATAATATGTATAGGGATCACTTCCATTGACCTGAAGCGGACGAAACAGTGAATGCAGCAAAGGGTCCATCCAACGTTCACTCCTGTCTCAGTACATGGTGGGGATGTATACAAAAAGGACGTTTCTGCCCGAAACGCCCGTGCTTGTTGTTTAGACGACCAAAAACTCTGCTTTTTTCTCACATTCCTTGCACTTCACTGGAGGGTCCCAATCCGAAAATTTCGTTTCTTTGAGATCGACGACATCCGGTGCATCCTCGTATTCATCGACGAACATATCAATTGCCAGTTCCACATGCTCTTTACATACCACGTACATTCCAGTTGCATCCCTTTCCGTTTGAAGCTCTTCCTGTTGTAGGTGTGTCAAAACCGCCTTCTTTTGTTCTACCACACTTGACGCGGAAAGGAAAGGGCTTGCCCACTATACCTGACGTTTGGTCTTAAAAATGAGAAAATTACTGACGTTCAGGTCTTCACGGAAATGGGGATATTTCTCCAACATGTCAGCAGACGGCTTCGGTTCGGCCATCCCATCCAACAACAAGCCAGCCTCAACAATGGTCTGTACATAGCTGCCCAGCGTACGGTGAAAATACAAAAGCTTTTCCTCCTGATCATAAGGAATGGCTTGCTCCAAAGGGCCTTCGTTGAAATATTGATCCACTTTCCAATACAGCTTTTTTCCTGTCTCATCCTTTACCCACCCACTCTGCGGCGTCAGGAAACATGGATGTAAAATAGAAAAAATAAAGCGGCCCCCTGGAACTAATAATCGCCGCATTTCGGCAATCGCCTGCTCATAATGAGCCAAGTCCTGTATGACCATATTAGACACGATCAGATCAAAGCTCTGGTCCCCGAACATCTCCAGCTTCTCCAGATTGCCATGGTGATATGTAATTCCCAACGCTGCTGGTGTTCGCTCTTTGGCTAGCCTCAGCATCTCTGTCGAGTAATCGACAGCCTCCACCAAAGCACCCGCCCTGGTCATTTTCCGGCTCAGATAACCTTCGCCACAGCCGGCATCCAGCACCTTTTTGCCTGCGATCAGTCCCATACACTCTTGCAAAGCAGGATTTAGCAGCACTTCACGAGACCGATCCCCTTCTTCAGTGTACTTAGCAGTAAAATTTTCCGCATGCATATTCCAGCGTCGAATGGCCTCTTCGGTGTTCCATGTCCCCATATTTAGCTCCATCTCCCTTCCGTACTCATTAGCCCTTTGCGAATCCATCTTTCGCGTAGGGTCATAGATTCTACACTCATTTCTGTATTTTTTCAATAATAACGCTTACAATTGTAAAATAACTAATTCACACATGATTTTTACTTGAATTATGCAGGTATTCCATATTGCATTAGTATGATAGTGTTTTATTAGAAAGCGCTTTCAAAAATAACTTTGTAAAGGGGCCTGTTATGTTAAAACGAAGACCCATTTCATTGCTGTCGTTGACGCTTGCCATTACCCTATTATTATCCACATTCGCATCCGTGGCCGCTGCTGAAACGGACGGACAAGCACAGCCAACTGCTGCAACAAGCAATATGCAGTCATACGTGGAAGCCATGCAGCCTGGATGGAATTTAGGAAATTCGCTGGATGCTGTCGGGGCGGATGAGACCGCCTGGGGCAATCCGCGCATTACCCAAGCTTTGATCCAGCAAATTGCTGCCCAAGGGTACAAAAGTATTCGGATTCCCGTCACCTGGGATAAGCATATTGGAGCCGCACCCCATTATACCGTTGAATCTGCTTACATGAACCGTGTGGAAGAGGTTGTTCGCTGGGCACTGGATGCCAATCTGTACGTCATGATCAATGTCCATCATGATTCATGGACGTGGGTAAGCAGTATGGAGCCCAAGCATGATGAAGTGTTAGCACGCTATAACGCATTATGGACACAAATTGCCGACCGCTTTAAAAATCAGCCTCACAAGCTGATGTTCGAGAGCATTAACGAGCCCCGCTTTTCTGAAGGGGGAACAACGGATGAAGCGAAAATGAATCAGATGCTTCATGAGCTAAATGTATCCTTCCATAAAATCGTTCGCGCCTCCGGTGGTAAGAATGCCACGCGTCCCCTTGTTCTGCCTGGATTAGATACTTCACCTGCTCAGGCCAAAATCAACGAACTGTATAACACGATAACCAAGCTGAACGATCCCAACCTGATTGCAACCGTTCACTATTATGGCTTTTGGCCTTTCAGTGTAAACATTGCCGGGAATACAACATTTGATAAAGCTGCCCAAAACGATATTGTTCAAACCTTTGATAATGTCTATAACACCTTTGTAGCCAAGGGAATCCCGGTTATTGTCGGTGAATATGGCCTGCTCGGTTTTGATAAACATACAGGTGTTATTGAACAGGGCGAAAAGCTGAAGTTTTTTGAATTTTTGACTTATTACATGAAAGAGAAGAAAGTAACAGGCATGCTCTGGGATAACGGCCAGCACTTGAATCGGAGCACTTACAAGTGGTCTGATCCTGAACTCTTTAATGTCATTAAGGCCAGCCTGAAAGGACGTTCCTCCAATGCAGCTAGTGACCTCATTCACTTGAAGAAAGGCTCTTCTGTTCAGGATACCAAGATCACCCTAAACCTGAACGGCAACCAGTTGAAATCGCTCAATGCCAACAGCAAGCAGTTGAAACAGGGCACCGACTATACGCTGAGTGGAGACACATTAACCTTCAAAGCCAGCTTGCTCACCAGCCTAATTACTTCCGGTAAATATGGTGAGAATGCCGTTATTAACACCAAGTTTAATAAGGGGGCTGATTGGAATTTTAGAGTCGTCGTGTATGATACACCGAAATTAAGTGCCGTCGAAGGGACTACACAAGCCTTTACCATTCCAACAGACTTCCGTGGTAGCCAGCTTGCGACGATGGAAGCCGTGTATACGAATGGAGGCAATGCCGGTCCACAGGATTGGACACCTTATAAAGAGTTTGGCAATACTTTTGCCCCTGCCTATGATACGAATGGCATCAAGCTGCTGCCTGAATTTTTCAACAGTGTGAAGGATGGTGAAGTCACGTTGAAGTTCCACTTCTGGAGCGGCGATGTAGTGACATACAAAATCACCAAGAGCGGAACCCGCGTGACGGGTACGACATCTTAATCCAAGGTACTGCAGAAATCAAAAAAAGGCGTTCCCGGAAATAAGCCGGAGAGCGCCTTCTTTATAGTTAAGTCTATCATTCAACCTTAGCCTTCCGGCTTATCTGTTAATTTTAACGTCACTGACTCTTCCTTGCCTGCCCGGTAAAAGGTAACTTTAAGCTCATCGCCAATCTTCTTGTTATCATACAGGTAGCGACGCAAATCAAGCGTAGAGTTAATCGGTTCGCTATCAAACGCTGTAATGACATCGTTCAGCTTCAAGCCGCCCTCCTTGGCAGGACCATGGGCCTCCAGAACAACGGCTCCATCCTTGACGCTGTCAGGCAGCTTGAGTTCCTTGCGCTGAGTTTCATCCAAAGGTGCATATTCATTATTGAGGTCCACCGTGTACACCCCCAGATAAGGGCGGGTAATCTTTCCATCCTCAACCAGTTCATTCACCGTCTTCATTACCTCATTAGCAGGAATGGCGAAGCCCAGTCCTTCAACACCTGTATCGGCGATTTTCATCGTATTGATGCCAATCACCCGTCCGTCAAGATCGACCAGCGCTCCGCCGCTGTTTCCTTCATTAATCGCCGCATCAGTCTGAATCACATGCTGTTCCCAGTCATATACACCATCCTGATTAATGGAGATTGGAATGATGCGATTCGTATAGCTCACAATGCCGGAGGTCAGGGTGTCTCCCAATCCGAGCGGGTTGCCAATCGCAATGACCGTCTCGCCCAGACGAAGTTTGCTGGAGTCCCCGATATCCGCCACTGTGCTAATGCCTTTATCATCAACGGCCAGTACAGCGATATCACTAATGCGATCCTTTCCGACCAGCTTCGCCTCTTTTCTGACACCGTCTACGGTTATAATATCCAGATCATCCGATCCTTCAATGACATGGTTGTTTGTCATAATAAAGGCTTTGCCTGAGCTCACACGGAAAATGACGCCCGATCCAAGCGCGGATTGTTCCGTACTTTTACCGTCTTCCCCCTTCAGGTTTACGATGCTGACGACGGCTGGGCGTACCTTGGCTGCCGCCTGCACAATCCGATCATACGGATCGCCCGCTGCTTGCCGCAAGGGATAATGACTTGCTCCGGTTACCGCTGTAGTGGAGGGCAGACCTGTAACAAAGCTGAACAGCAGCACGGAAACCACTGCACTCACCGCACCGCTAATGACAGCAGCCTGCACCGGACTTACCCGACGATTCCTGTGCGGCCAACGTCCTCGTCCTCCGCGACGCGCCTTAAATGCCGTTTTTTTAGCCGCACGTGTGGACACCTTCGTTGAATAAAAATCATCATCAAACAAGCCCATGCTAATCCTCTCCCCTTCGTTGTCATGCACCGACACTCACTAAAAAATTAGGGCTATTCGGGCTTGCGCCAACCTATGCTACAGAGAACCTGCTCCGTTGAACATCTCAAATGGATTGAATATCCCCTACCATCGGAATTCAGCAACTAATCGTTCCGGTCTACTTATTAATCACCACAAATGGAACCTTCCTAAGCAACCAAATCTCATAAATTAGCATACACGCCGAATCTGACCCCGAATAGAGGAAAAAAGAGGAATGATTTCCAAACCAATGGACTACAATAGTAACAAGTCTTCTATTCTATTACAAAATGATCGTCTCATAGAGACGTTCTGGCTTGTTCCCGTCCGCTTAAAGCAGCCTATACTTTCGATGAGAGCCTTCCTTCAGAAAGCTTTCTGTTGTTAGCTTTATTGTATCACAGCACTTGGCAAAACCACAGGCAGAACCAAGCTTATTGCACGCCATTTTAAAAATATTTTTACAGGAGGAATATAGGATGAATTCCCATCGTTCCGCTATGGATGAAGTTCGCATGGCAGCCAAGCTTGCGGATTTGAAAGACGAGCACTACCGTAATACACTGGCGCTAAGTACATTGATTGAGCTACTGGTGGACAAAGGCATAGTGACCCGTGAAGAGGTCGAGCGCAAAGCCGCCGAGTTGGACAGCTTTATGGCTCACTTACCTTATCCCAAGGTGTAGGACGATCATAATACGTATCACACAATCGAAACTCACTATCCTTGTAAAAACAGCCGCGGTCTTCCATTGCCCCGCGTACGGTCAGCTTCGCAAGCTCCATCATATTGTGGTCGCGGCTCAAATGTGCCAGATACGTCCGCTTTGTCCGTCCGGTCAACAGCTCGCTAAGAATCGCACCTGCCATCTCATTGGATAAGTGGCCGATATCACTGAGTATACGGCGCTTGATGTTCCAAGGATAGCGGCCCATACGCAGCATTTCTACATCATGGTTAGCCTCTAGCACCAATACATCTGCATCTGATATCGCTTGTTTTACCTTATCGCTGACATAGCCGAGATCGGTCGCTACGCTAAGCTTCTCTGCCCCATCATAAAAGCTGTATCCTACGGGCTCAGCCGCATCATGGGAGATGCCAAAAGACTCTACACGCAATGACTCAAATTCCCGTGTCGCGCCTGTCTCCAATATTCTGCGGTTATCATCCGCGATTTGCCCAACAGCGTTGCTGATGGCAAACCATGTCTTCTCGTTAGCATATATAGGTAAATTATATTTACGCGCCATGGCGCCTAGTCCTTTAACATGATCGGAATGCTCATGCGTGACCAAAATACCATCCAACTCTTCTCCGCTCAGATCGCGTTCTTTCAGCAATTCGTCAATACGCTTTGCGCTGAGACCTGCATCGATGAGCAATGTCGTGTCTTCGTTCCGTACAACGGTAGCGTTGCCGGTCGAACCGCTCGACAGCACGGTAAAAGAAATCCCCATATCTGTTCAAGACCCTTCTGTATGTTCTGTCTTTGGACTAATGACATCTCCGTTCATCTGTACATAATACACGCCTTTTCCGTTGTCCAGCATAAACCGCCACACCGGAGCAGCCACCTGGCTATCGGAGTTAAAGGTCTGTCCGTAATATCCGAGCCGGATATCCTTCACTACGGAGTCACGCGGCAAATAGCCATCGATCAGCCTCGCCAAGGCTTTGGACGCAGGCAGCATTTTCTTTGCCTCATCCGAGGGCTGGAGCTCCACTTGAATTTTGCGATACCCTGTAATCTTCTGATTGCTGTAAAACAGAGCCAGCTTCACATTAAAGAGCGGCCACTTGCCCTGTACCAACGGATGCAGTACAAAAGCATCTGCCTGTCCGGATACAAGCTCCTCCTGGACATCCAGCGGATCATACTGATAGCTATCGATATCCTTGATTTGCGGCTCCAATGCCTCCACTAGCGCATCATGAGTGAATACCAGCTTGCTGTCCACTGGTCTCAGCAGCTGCACAAGTTCATCTTTCTCTCCACTATGGACATAGGTGTAAGACAGCTTGGGCAGCTGCGGGGTATCTCCGGGAATCGGAGCCAGCACCTGAATGCTTTTCTCTTCCATTAAACGCTGCGTGTTTTCATCCAGTGAAGTAAAATCCAGATTCGGCCCGGCCGTTTCCTGCGCATCATGCCACAGTTGATAACCCAATACCACATTGAGCAGCAAAAATGTACAGATCAGTACGTTTTTAGCGCGGCTCCAATCCATTCCCGTTCCCCCTTCCTATTATCACTTTGTCTCTTGGTCTGACTTTTTTAATGTTGTATTGGATGCTGTCGTTACAGGAACAGCATGAATCTCTGCAACAGAACCGTCGCTGAACGTAACACGCCACTCTGGGATGAGCTTCAATCCGTCATTGATCAGCTCTGGCTGATATACAGGAGTCAGATCTCTAATCGACTTGCCGTCGCCTACCGTTTGCAGTTGCTTCTCCAAGGTCTCACCGCCTGGGAGCATCACTTTCTTCGAGGATTGCTCCCCACCCTTGAGATACAGCAACGAACGATCATAGACAGATGCCGTTTCCTGCTGGATTTGCAAGGAGATCGTACCAAATCGGAACGATGGCGTATCCAGCACCGGATAAGCGCCATAATACTGCTGGAACATCACACTCGTGCGATTTTCATCGCTGCTTCTCAATTTCATCTGATACGCAGCATCCCAACCGCCATGCTGATTTACAAAATCAACTGCGGCCAACACGTCCCTAATTGGGCTGCTTCCATCCGCTCCCGGTGCACTAGGATCGGTATAGCTCATCCAACGTTGATCCTGCTTGATCTGTAAGCTACGCTTGCTATCTGTATAAATCTGGGAACCGTCTTTTTCCTGAATATTGCGCGTAATGCCCGGATCGAAAAATAAATTCCGCTGCATCTGTTCTGTCGTAAACAACCCGGCATATACCACAGGCTGTACAGTCTCCAGGTCATCCACGGGAATGTAATACTGATTATTCACCAGCTTGTACAACGGGGCGTTTTTCCCAAAATTCACATGCTGCCGAATGTCTTCTACCGTCATATCGAACTGGTTCGCCTCATACACCACATCGCCTCTGGCACTAAAAAAGAGCGCGTGCGGCTTGGCATTCTTTTCGTCGATATAGATCCAGATGCGGTTAATCGTCTCCCCCTGAAATACTGAATCCGGCGTCAGACGCATGACTCGTTCCAGTAATGAAACCGGAACCCCGCCGGAAAATGATAATTCGATCCCCTCATTCTCACTGCGAATCCGTGCCCAGTCCGCTGACTGGATACTCCGGCGTTGGAAATTGTTAAAGCTTCGGCTTTCCAGCCGTGTATAAATCAAATCGTAAAAAGTAACCCCCGGATAAAAAACGGTATGTTTCTTCTCACCTTGATGAATTAGCATCCTATCAGGGAATACAAGATTTTCAATCTTTTTCTCCTGCCCCATGCTTTCAGTTTTGACATAGTTCGTTTCTGAAGTGAGTACAGAATCACTGCCCGGAAGACGGTAGATCAAAAAATAAGTCTGAACCAGACTGGAAGCCACCAGCAAAACAAGCGTCCAGGACTTCAAACGTTCCTTCACTGTGCTTCCCTCCCTTCACCCGACATAGGCAGCGTAAAGGTTGTACAAGTTCCCTGACCATATTCAGACTCCAGGAAAATCTGACCTCCATGGGCCTTTACAATTTCCCGGGCAATCGACAGTCCCAGTCCTGTGCCACCCATATTGCGCGATCTCGCTTTGTCCACACGATAAAACCGTTCAAAAATCCGGTCCAGATCTTTTTTGGGAATACCAATTCCGGTATCCTGCACCGAAATAGCCAGCATTCCCTCATGGTTGCGGCGAGCCTCGATCCGAATACTTCCACCTTCCGGCGTATATTTCAACGCATTGGACATCAGATTGTCCAGCACCTGATCAATCTGATCACGGTCGATCACGACCTTGCCAATCCCCTGCTCTACGAACATCCCTGAGCGAATGTGTTTTTGCTTCATTTGAAAGGAAAACCGATCCGCGACCTCGTCCAGCATCTCCATCACATCGGCAGGCTGCATCCGCAGAGGCGCCTCATTGGAATCGAGCCGCGACAGATGCAGCAAATCCGTAACCAGCCGGATCATACGCTCCGTCTCGTTACGGATGACACCTACAAAACGCTCTGCGAGCTGCGGCTCAGCCATCGCGCCGTCATCCAGCGCTTCAGCGTAGCTGCGGATCGTCGTCAGCGGTGTGCGCAGCTCATGAGATACATTAGCGACGAATTCCCGCCGCGTCGTCTCCATCTCTTCCTGCTCCGTCACGTCCTGAAGCACAGCAATCGTGCCCGTAATGCCAAATTCGCGCCGATGAATGGGTGTAAAGGTCACGCGGATGACGATGGGTTCATCCTGACCGGCCGGCTCCAGCTGCAAGAGCGTAGAAGCGGACGATCCGCTGTACAGGGCCTCGGTTTCCTCCGGGTCGATCCCCAGCAGTACCGCGATATGTCTACCGGTCATTTCATTCTCGTTCACGCCCAGCATGGCGCTGGCCCGGCGGTTGACCAGAATGACCCGGCCATGATCGTCGGTAGCGACCACACCGTCGCTCATATTGGTCAAGATGGAGGAGAGCTTTTCCTTCTCCTCCTCATTCTGCGACAGGGCCTCACGTAGACGTCCTGTCATATAGTTAAAGGCCACACTCAGCCTACCGATTTCATCTTCGCCAAACACTGGCATCTGCTGGTCAAACTTGCCCTCAGCGACCTCCGTTGCATGACGTGTCATCACTTTGATTGGATGCGTAATCGTGTGGGCCAACACCACGCCCAGCACAGCCGTCAACGCGAGCGCAATCAGCATACCTGAGAGAAACACATTGTTAATGCGTTTCATCGTATCGTACAGCTCAGCCATGGAAGCAGCGATGTACACAGCACCGACGATTTTGCCTTGGCTGATGACAGGCTTGGCGACGACCTTCTTGCGGACGTTATCTTCGTCCACCATATATTCCTCGTTATCACGGATTCCTTGGAGTGCGCGGCTAACCACTGTCTGCGTATTTTTACGTCCGACATAGTCAGCATGAGAGCCTTGAGAAGTAATCAGTACTTTGCCACTGGCATCCAGCACCTGAATTTCCGCGCCGCTGAAGTCAAACAAGTTATTCACGCGTGCACGCAGACTTTCGACGCTATCTTCCTCCATTTTGCCATCACTGCCACTCAGATCCTGCTCCGCCAGCACGGACAGCATCTCCGCCCGTGCTTGCAAATCCTGCGTGAAATTACTCGTCAACGAGTTCTTCATCGAGCTGACAAAATAGACTCCAATCAACTGCATGGCCACCAAGATTAGCAGCACATAGATAATAATCAGCTTGGCATGAATGGTACGAAAGAAGGACAGCCATCTCATGCCCGCAGGCCACCTTTGCCCCCGCTAACGATATATCCGAGGCCGCGGCGTGTCAGGATGGTCTCCGGCTTGCTCGGGTTTTCCTCAATCTTCTCGCGCAGCCGCCGGATCGTCACGTCTACCGTCCGCACATCCCCGTAGTATTCAAATCCCCATACCGCTTGAAGCAAATGCTCGCGAGTCATGACCTTGCCTGCATTTTTCGCCATATAATACAGAAGTTCATACTCGCGGTGCGTCAGGTCAAGTGGAGTTCCATTTTTATAGGCTGTATACATATCTGCATCAAAAAAGAGATCGCCTACACGCAGCCCCTGCTTTTCCTCCTGTGAGCGGTTTTCCGGCGTGCCCGCCATACCACGTTGCTGTCTGCGCATCTGTGCCTTTACCCGTGCCAGCAATTCCCGTGTGCTGAACGGCTTCGTCACATAATCGTCCGCCCCCAGCTCCAGCCCTAGCACTTTGTCGATTTCCCCGTCCTTGGCAGTCAGCATAATAATTGGCGTCTGAAGCTGATGTCCGCGCACCTCGCGGCATACGTCCATACCGTCCATGCCCGGCAGCATCAGGTCCAGCAAAATCAGGTCTGGCTGTTGCTTAACCGCGATATCCACCGCACTGATTCCATCAAAGGCGCAAATGACCTCGTAGCCCTCTTTTTCCAAATTAAATTTCAAAATATCAGCGATAGGTTGTTCATCATCCACTACTAGAATCGTCCCTTGCATACAGCGTTCACCTCTTCTCACGGATCATCATCTATTATTAACTTTCGTTTGTCAGTACCCATAAGATGCTTATTCTATTCTATCATACCCGTACGCTATTCCATTACTTTTCCAGACCCTTTTCTTTACGCAGAAAAAACCATGCCTGCACCTGGCTGTTAAGCATGCAGAAAACATGGTCTTCCTCCTTGATCCTCATCGAATCACATAACTCTCGATTTAAACATCCAATCTATCTTAAATACGTCATTGGATTTTGTGGCGTATTATTTTTGCGAATCTCAAAGTGAACATGTGTGCCTGTGGAACGTCCGGTGCTTCCCATGATACCAATCGCTTCACCTTGCTGAACAACCTGTCCCACATGGACACCAATACTGTTCAAATGCCCGTATACTGTTTGATAGCCGTTGCGATGATCAATCATAATGACATTACCATAGCCATTCTGCTGACCGGCAAATGTGACGACACCTTCATCAGATGCTTGAATCGTATGATCGCCGACCAAGTCAACACCTTCATGCATACGTCCCCAACGTCCTCCGAAGCTGCTCGTCATGATTGCACCCGCAGTCGGCCAGGCAAATTGGCCCGAGCCTTCCCCCTCGACTTTCGTTCCTCTCAGAACCACCTCGGTAACAGACGGCTGTAACACCTTTTGACCGAGCCATTCCTCTTGCACGACCTCACCGTTCTCCTTGGTCAAACGGTAGTCCATCTCTTTAAGACCTGCTTGTCCCGGTCTGACCACTTTCGTAACTCCTGCCTTCAATTCATCGCTCTGGCGAATCTCTACTTCAGGCTCGATAGCAATCTGCTCGACGACCTTTTCTACCGTTCGTACCGTAACAGGTACCTTGGGAGCTGTGACCTTTAACTCGTCCCCAATTTGCAAATACAACTCACGCAGACCGGGATTGTTCTGCTTAATCTCCCAAGCCGTCGTATCGAACTTCGTAGCAATCGACGACAAAGAATCGCCTTCTTGCACCGTATAGGTTGTAGGAGCTTCACGTCCCTCGGTCAATACCTTAACCGCTTCTGCCTCCGTCAGCACCTTGTTCGGATCTGCTTTCACCGGCTCATACGCAATCTTTTCACGGATACTGGTAGACTCCAGCCATGCTTTAGGCGCCTTCGTGCTTGCGCTAGCATGACTACTCCCCACGGATGTTTTGCGAACTAGCCCCTTGATGCCTGAAGCCGTACCTTCACCCGCAGGTGTGTATTTCTTCTGCACTTGCTTTAAAGCCGCTTGTGCCGTCGCTTTATCCTTTACAATGCCAACCGTCTGTCCGTTGACCTTCACTTCTACTCCTTTGGCATAGGCAGTCAGCATGCCATCCAGCTTCTTCAACGTGGCTGCGCTATCGATATCTGCCTTATATGCCTTTTCCGTGCTCGTCGTGACCGCGCTCGTATTGAGCACCATTTGCACGTCAGGATACTTGTCTTTATACTGTTTGCTCTTCGTTGTGTACAGTTGCTTAAGCTGTTGTTCATTCAGGATACTGCCGACCTCAACGCCTTTAACATACACTTTATAATAAGGAACCGTATTGGCACCAACATACTGATTGCTAGCAAAAATAAGACCGCCAACAATCACAATGCCGCCTGCCGTCCAACTTAACCATCTTTTCCGTCCGTTCCACCATGTTGCTATTTTCCCTGCTTTATCAGCAGAATTGCTTTCAACGCTTGAATTTCCATTCCTGTGGTCTGGTGATAACTTCCCCTTAGAAACCTCCATGGTTCTCTCCTTTTCAGCATATCCTATCTCTATTAAATGCGTTCATTATTGTCCTTTTACATGATAAAAGTAGCCATTTTACAAGCTTATCTATGATAATAGTCGCTATCTAGCATTGCATAGTTATGTAAAAGGTTTCAAAAATTTAACCTTTTCACAACACAGTTTACTTTAACATAGCTTTTACAAAGAATTCAACTGCACTCCAATTACTTCCTAGCACGCAAAAAAATCCGCGCCCGGCGCGGATTCTACAGTCCTGTTTTGAGCATTAACATTGCCCATACATTTATGCGTTTTATTTATGCATTATTTAAGCATACCCATCAATTTGTTATATTCCTCTTTGGTCAAATACTTCGCAAGCACCTGCTGAATATCTTGCAGCTCCTGCTCGGTGAGACCGCCTTCCATCGCAGCTGATATTTTCTGCATTTCTTCCGGCGGCAGTTTATTCATAAGAATCGTAAAAATCTCCTGCTTCTGAGCCGCCGGTAAATTGTTCTTTTTCTCCGTCAGATGGTCGGGCGTAATGACCAAATCATGGCCTTCGATACTCGTTTCAGGTGTAGCTGTACCTTCTGCCTGCTGACGCGGCTCACTGTCTGGTGTTCCGGCCGACGTGGTCCCTTCCTGAGATCCCTTGTCATTGGATGCACCACCTGTCTTATTTCCGCTTTCTTCTAAGCCCTGTCCCATGACAGGCAAAGCATTATCAGGCGGTGTTACACTTCCAGAGTCGCTCCCTGTCGTCTTGCTCCTCCCTGTACCTGTACTTTGATCAGTACCAGCGCTGCCTTTTAGCCAGCCCCATCCCCATATCGGCTGATGATCGAGCTGAATGTTAAATTGCCGTAACAGCGATTGAACATAAGCATTCACGACCACACCGGTCACTGCCAGTGTCAGCGCGCTGACCAGCACCACCGTCATTCCTTTTTTAAGCAGCCATCCAAGCCACCTCATATCCCGTTACCTCCTTATACGCATCTTGCCATGTGTACATCATGAAGTGCATATAGACCAGTATTGACGAGATATGACGATTTTTAACCCTTGGAATATGTAAAACTAGCACCAACACATCCATATAAAAAAGAAGAGGGAGGCATGAATTGCCCCTCTCCCCTTGATTTAGCAGGAATAGTTATATGATTAAACAGGCATGACGCCCTCATAGAATCCTACGGATATTTTACAAATAAATCGGAAGCACTTGGTTCGTTTGATCGCGGTTACGACCAACCGAGAAAATAGCGATTGGAATACCTGTCAACTCGGATACGCGTTGTACGTAATGGCGGGTAGTCTCCGGCAGTTCCTCCAGCGTCTTCACGCCAGTAATGTCTTCGTTCCAGCCTGGCATTTCCTCATATACCGCCTCGCACTCTGCCAGCATTTTCAGGCTAGCTGGATAATGCGTGATGATCTCGCCGCGGTATTTGTAGCCTGTACAGATCTTAACTGTTTTCAGGCCTGTCAATACGTCCAGCGAGTTCAGGGAAAGACCAGTTAATCCACTAACACGACGGGCATGGCGCACAACGACGCTGTCAAACCAGCCTACGCGGCGAGGACGACCTGTAACCGTACCGTACTCATGGCCTGTTTCACGAATGTAATCGCCGACTTCATCGTGTAGTTCCGTTGGGAAAGGTCCATCCCCTACACGAGTTGTGTACGATTTAGCTACACCGATCACTTGTTGAATTTTGGATGGGCCTACACCAGAACCGATACATACGCCGCCAGCCGACGGGTTAGAGGACGTAACGTATGGATACGTACCTTGGTCGATATCGAGCATAACGCCTTGTGCACCTTCAAACAACACCTTACGATTGGCGTCAATTGCATCGTTCAGCACAACAGACGTATCCGCTACATAAGGACGAATAAACTCAGCATATTCCAGATACTGTTTCAATATTTCTTCAACATCCAGCGGCTCGCCGCCGTATACTTGCTCAATCACTTGATTCTTTTCCTTCGTTAGATGGCGCAGTTTCTTTTCGAATTCTTCTGCTTCCAGCAAATCAGCAATACGAATACCGTTACGAGCAGCTTTATCCATATAAGCAGGGCCAATCCCTTTACGGGTAGTACCAATTTTGTTAGGACCTTTGCGGTCTTCTTCCAGCACGTCCAACGTCATATGGTAAGGCATAATGACATGTGCGCGGTCACTAATGACCAAATTTTTCGTGGAAAATCCATTATCATGAATATAAGTAATTTCTTCAATAAGAGCGGCTGGATTCACTACCATGCCGTTGCCAATAACACACTTTTTATCTTCATAAAAAACGCCGGATGGAATCAGGCTCAGCTTATACTTTTTACCGTCAATGAGAATCGTATGACCAGCATTGTTTCCGCCTTGGTAACGGGCCACTACTTCAGCGCTTTCCGCCAGATAGTCCGTGATTTTACCTTTGCCTTCGTCTCCCCATTGTGTCCCCACAACGACTACAGTTGACATGTTTCATTCCTCCGTGGAGTGCCCACAGACACTCTGATTTTGAGCTGACGCGCTAACACATATCTGGCTTCAACCGCCTCAGCGGGCAGGTATGGAGCGTTCTCGGACAGCAGGAAAAAACGTCCGTCGCAGACATTCCGTAAGTTCGGAAAGCCCCGGGCGTAATGATCTCCCCACTACGTTGAAGCAGCACTATAAGTGTACCAGTACCATTTTTCAAAGTCAAATAAAAAGCGAACATTATATTACATGAAAATAGTATTGTTCGTAATTGAGAGTTTCAATCGTTCTATGAAAATATATGAATTCTATAAAAAAGGCTCTCTCGTAATCGCGATACCCGCGTCGAAAGAGCCTTTTCTAATCATACAACTATATTAACCGGCGAACGCATCCGAATGGGCACGCTCGTAATTAGCGAATTTATTATAATTTTTGAGAAATACCAGCTCTACCGTACCGACCGGGCCGTTACGCTGCTTGGCAATGATAATTTCAATAATATTCTTCTTTTCTGTTTCCTGATTATAATAATCATCCCGGTACAGAAACGCAACGATGTCAGCATCCTGCTCAATGGAACCCGATTCCCGCAAGTCACTCATCATGGGCCGCTTATCTTGACGCTGCTCCACACCCCGGCTCAGCTGGGAAAGGGCAATTACAGGCACTTCAAGCTCACGGGCGATTTGTTTCAATGTCCGTGAAATTTCGGATACCTCCTGCTGCCGGTTCTCGCCCGCTTTGCCGCGTCCGTGAATGAGCTGCAAGTAGTCAATAACGATCATACCCAATCCCTTTTCCGCCTTGAGACGGCGGCATTTGGCACGGATATCAGCCACAGTGATGCCGGGCGTATCATCGATATAGATTTCCGCCTCTGACAAGGCTGCAATGCCCATCGTCAGCTTCGCCCAATCGTCGTCGCCTTTAAATTCACCTGTCCGCATGACGTTCGCGTCCAAGTTAGCCTCGGCACAGATCATCCGCTGCACGAGCTGAGCCGCCGACATCTCCAGACTGAAGATGGCAACCGTCTCTTTTGCCCGTACTGCAACGTTTTGTGCAATATTCAGGGCGAATGCCGTTTTACCTACAGATGGACGGGCAGCCACAATGATCAGGTCATTGCGCTGGAAACCCGCCGTCATCTTGTCCAGGTCAACGAATCCGGACGGAATTCCGGTCGTGTTTCCCTTGTTCTGATGCAGCAATTCAACGCGGTCGAACACTTCCATCACGACATCGCGGATGGCGATAAAACCACTGCCTGAGCGCCCGTTGGAGATTTCCATAATCTTGCGCTCAGCATCACTCAGCATACCGGCGACATCCTCGCCACTGCTATAGCCTTCGCTCACAATCTGTGTAGCTGCACGAATCAAGCGACGAAGCATCGCTTTTTCTTCAATGATCTGGGCATAGTAATCCACGTTAGCCGCTGTTGGCACCCCGTGAGCCAGCTTCGCCAGATAACTGACACCGCCGATATCCTCCAGCTGACCTTTGTCCTGAATTTTCGAGGTCAGCGTAACCAAGTCAATCGGCTGTCCGGATTCACCCAGCTCAATCATTGCTTCGTAAATCATTTGATGAGCTTTATCGTAAAAGTCCTCGGTCTGCACCCGCTCCATTGCGGTAATCAGTGCTTCAGACTGAAGCAAAATAGACCCAATAACCGCCTGTTCAGCCTCCAGATTTTGCGGAGGAATCCGATCAAAAAATTCGCCGCCCATAATTATTCTTCAGTCACCTGTACTTTCAGCGTAGCTTTGACCTCAGGATGAAGCTTGACGGTCATTTGAGTCACGCCCAACGTACGAATCGGTTCTTCCAGCTCGATTTTGCGTTTGTCCAGCTTGATGCCTGTTTTAGCAACAGCCTCTGCGATTTGCTTGCTTGTAATCGCGCCGAACAGACGTCCGCCTCCTCCAGCCTTTGCTTTGAGCTGAATTGTAGTCTCTTCCAGCTTTTTGCCGAGTACTTGTGCCTCTTCCTTTTCCTCTTGCTTGCGTTTCTCCTCAGCAGCATTTTGGTTTTCCAGCGTCTTCATATTTCCTTCCGTTGCTGGACGGGCAATCCCACGCGGCAACAGAAAATTCGCTGCATAACCGTCGGATACTTCCTTAACCTGCCCCTTCTTACCTTGGCCCTTCATATCTTTAATGAATATTACTTTCATTCAAATAACCCCTCTTCCCCATCAATTTCGGCCAGTACGTCGACCACTCTGCGCTTAGCTTCCTCCAGCGAGCAATCCAGCTGAACCGCCGCATTCGTCAGATGTCCTCCGCCGCCTAGCCGTTCCATGACGACCTGTACGTTCATGCGTCCGAGTGATCGGGCGCTGATCCCCACCAGACCGTCAGGACGTTCACTGACCACAAAGGAGGCCAGTACATCCGTCATATTGAGTAATGAATCCGCCACCTGAGCAATCAGGAGCTGCGGTATTTTTTGTCCGGGCTCGGTCACCGCAATTGCGATATGCCCATATATCATTTTAGCATGCTTAATAATTTCCGCCTTAGCAATATATTCATCCAGGTCCTCTTTTAACATGCGCTGGATCATCACTGTATCTGCTCCACTACGTCTTAAGAAGCCAGCTGCCTCAAACGTGCGTGAGCCTGTATGCAGGGAGAAATGCTTGGTATCCACCGTAATCCCCGCCAGCAGTGATGTTGCCTCCAGCGGTGTCAGCTGGACCTTTTCATGGATATATTGCAGCAGCTCAGTCACCAGTTCACAGGCCGATGACGCGTATGGCTCCAAATAGATCAGAACAGAATCATTAATAAATTCCTCGCCCCGACGGTGATGATCCACAACCACCACCCGGCTGGCCGTCTGCACCAGACGCGGCTCAATCGTCATTGACGCCTTGTGCGTATCCACCACAACCAGCAGGCTATGCTCGGTCATCACCTGAAGCGACTGCTCTGGTGTCATGAGCGCTTGCGACAGCTTCTCATCCTTGTTTACCTGCTCCATCATTCGGTCAATAGACGGATTGGATTTGTCCAGTACGATATGGGCCTCTACATTGTAAAGTGCCGCAGCCTTCCACACACCGATAGCTGCTCCTATTGCATCCATGTCCGGTATTTTGTGTCCCATAATCAGCACACGGTCGCTCTCCTGCATCAGATCACGCAGCGCATGCGCAATGACTCGGGCACGCACCCTGGTACGCTTCTCGACAGCATTGGACTTGCCTCCGTAAAAGGACAGGCGCTGTCCCGCTTTCACTGCTGCCTGATCTCCCCCACGTCCAAGCGCCATATCTAGACTGGATTGAGCTAGTTCGCCCAGCTCCTTGATACTCTCTGCGCCGAAAGACAAGCCAATGCTCAATGTCATCGGCACTTTCAAATCTGCTGTCATTTCCCGCACGGTATCCAAAATGACGAATCGGCTTTGCTCCAGCTCCTGGAGTGCTTTATGATTCAGCATAATAAGATAACGCTCAGATGACAACCGGCGCAAATAAATATTGTATTGATTGGCCCAAGACGTAATCTCGCTGGAAACCTTCGCAATAAGCGCGGTACGCTGCTGATCGTCCATTCCCTGAGCAGCCTCGTCCATATTATCAAGCATGACAATACCAAGCGCTAACCGCTCGTTCTCATACTGCTTGCGCAGTACCGCGAGCTCCGTCACTTCATACAAATATATCAGACGCTCATCAGGCACGATTAGAAACTGATAATGACGCTCATCATGCTGTAATTCCACCTTTAGTTCACGAGCAGACTCTTTTGTTTCCTTTTTAGTGCTTAGAGCGTTTGCGAGTTGAGGAAACAAATCTTGAAGGGGCTCTCCAATCAACGATTGCTCCTCGAACATCTCACTGGCAAAGCGATTGTGCCATTCTACCGTTCGATTTTCACTGTATAAAATGATACCGAACGGCAGTGTACTGATCGCTTCTCCCTCCACCCGCTTGATCCGGAAGGAAAGGCCACTGATATATTGATTCAGTTCCCGACGGAAATCCAGCTCCGTCTTCAGCATCAATCCGCCGAGCAAGAATGATAGCAGCAGTCCTATCACACCCAGTTCCCAGTTGTACATGGAAATACATATGACAAGCACCAGCAGCAGTAAAAACGCCCAGACCGTCTGATAGCCGTGCCAGCGTTTTTGTAGAAATTTAGGCATGACTGTTCACCCTATTTCTTTGATCTTGTAATAGCTTCACGCAGCGGAAAGGCCAAATCAATAATACCTATAATGCGGAGCGGCTGGAACACCAGAACGACGAGCGACAGCAGCAACGCAATCACTGGGCTCATTTTACGGCTATGCGTCCAGAAGTATACAAAACCAATTGTCTGGATAATAAAACATGCATGGATCAGCGGTAGCATACTAATGGAAACCGTTTGAATCCAGCTGCTATCGGAGGAATCCGCTATCCATCCAATTACAATTGCCAGCAGATAGTACCAGATCAGCGTGCGTGGTAGCATCCACTCGCGGGCAGGCTTCATTTTACGTACCGGCACATCGAGACTGCTCAATGCTGGACGTGCCAAAGCATGTGTGATCACTGCCAGTATAAACGAGCTGACGATCATCACATATGGAACTTTACCAATCAGCATTGTACCGAGTTTCTGCGTATCTTCAGCTGTCCAGCTCATATTCGCAAACATCGGATTCGCACTTAAAATCTGCTGTACAATACTGGCCGATATCTCAGCCTGATCCCGAAGGGACTGCGAAAGATCAAACCCGAAGGAATACGTAGCGATAAACAGTACAAACAACAATTCGGCTAAAATAATGCCCGTTCCGGTCATCAACGCCTGAAAAGCAGATCCTCCCTTTTTATATATCCGTCCCATCAATATAGAAGGAATCAGAAAGTAAATCGCAGGAAGCAGCGAATACACATCGAGTAGCGCTATAATTAAAAGCACCGGTATGACGTGAACCAGAAATCCTTTGAAAGGCAGCGATGAAAACAATACAGCGCCAGGCACAATCAGAAAAAATACGGTAATAATTCTAAATGGTGTCAATAGAGTCAGCAGCAGAAGCAAATAAATAACGCTCCATGCTACAGTGGCCAAGCGGAATTTCAACGTTTTCACCTCTTACGCATATGTTCTTCCAGTGCGGAAATGTCCTGATACCAATCCTCCAGCTGGTGTCCTTCTTTTCTGTGCTTTCTTAGCTTGTCGATGAGTAGATCATCCAATTCACGGTAAGACACCCCAAGACGCCTCCCCAGAATATAACTGCTCATCACCAGGCTGGCCAAACAGTCACCAATACGGACTGTACTGCCTTCCCACATCGCCTTAAACAGACGGGAGACTTGGTCAAGCACCTCTGTTTTAAGCCATTCAATAACCTTGGCTCGTTTAACTACATCCATTTCTTTAGGCATATGATGAAGAGTCACACCCCTCTGAAAAAGCTTTATTCTCCATTATAGCATATCCTATTTTGAAAATAACTGTTACCCCATAGGGTAAATCGTTATTTACAGAGCAGCTTTGCTACTTATTATAAGCCCATGTCAACACTGTTAGCCCCTAGGCTAATAGTAATCTTCAGTGCGGCTTTGCTGCTTATTTTAGCTTGAAGTATTAAGCGATTCCTTAGACACAAATTTCTCACAATACTCAATAATTTGGCTGCGGCGCACGATACCGATAAACCTTTCCATATCATCCACAACGGGCACAAAGTTTTGTACCTTCGCCAAATTAATCAGATCCTCCATATTGGCATCAATGGATACAGGTTTCATCGAAACCCGCAGCGGAACGTCCTTGAGCATAAACTTAGAAGCGTTTTCAAAGGTGATTTTCCCCTCGGACTCTTTCATATGCCACAATAGGTCACCCTCTGTAACCGTACCCGTATATCTACCTTCCTTATCCAAAATAGGAACCGCTGTGAACCGGTGATATTCCATTCGTTCCAATGTTTGTCGTAGAGTAGCATCCGCCGTTACACAAGCGACCTCTTGTTTGGGAAGCAAGAAAAAAGCAATATTCATGAGAAACGAATCCCCCTCAAAATCCAAATATAAATCCATTGATTACTCACTGAATGTCCTGTTTGTCGGGAAGCCTCAGCGTCTGCGGGGTTGTATCAGAGTCTAGCCAGTTCGCAATCATAAGTCTAGCATATTCAAGTTCCTGTTCATTAGCCCGGTCATAGTACAGGCCCTTCTTCTTGAACCCTTCCCCCGTAATCGTAAAACTTGAGATTTGTGGATTCCCTTGTGAAATAGCTTGCTTGCCAAGCCCAGTAATAAAGGCAGGTTCCATATCCGTTGTGAAATTGGCCCCCATGATATCGAGCAACTCCGGGATCTTGGTAATTCCGTCGATATTCAGCAGCCTATCCGCCATTGCGTTCAAAAAAATTTGCTGACGTTTTGTGCGGTTGAAGTCGCTATCTTCCCGATACCTAACATAATACATGGCTTCTTCACCATTATAAAGCGGCTTGCCCGCCTCAATACGGAACTTGATATGCAGCGGGTTTTTATTCTCGATGGGCTGGTCGATAGGTAACACTACTCCGCCCACTGCATTCACGGCATCCTGAATACCCTGGAAATTAATCGTAGCATAATAATCGACCTTATGCTCCATCAGCTTCTCTACAGTGCCCATGGACATATCCTCGCCTCCGAACGCATAAGCATGCCCCAACTTATCAAAATCATCCTCGCCATCTCGATTGGAATCATGTCCGGCAATCTGTACATACGTATCCCTTGGGATAGAAATCAAGAGCACACGCGATTCTGCGGGCCGTACAGCAGCATATATCACCGTATCTGAGCGACCACGTGCCTTTTCATTGGGCCGTTGATCTGTCCCCAGTAATAACACCGAAAAAGGCTCCTTCTGGTAAGCAATGGTCTCTTGGGGCTGTTGTTCCTTGGATTGACGAGGCTGGTAGGATTTCTCCAGCTTGCTTTCCAGCGTCGGTGACACAAACCAGTCAAAAGCCACGAGCGTCAGCTGTTTGCGGAATAGATAGCCCCCTACTGCAACTAAAAGCAAGACAATACATGAAATATATAGAGCGGTAAACCTCTTTTTCTTTTTGGGCTTTCCACGGGTCCTTCTCTTATGTCTTCTCTCCATCATGGCTTCCTTCCTTCTTTCGTCCACAAATCCCATCTCTTCATTAAACCGGATTGATCCCTCATGAAGCGGAAACTTCCCCTCAAAGCATAAAAGGTCTGCTACCTTGTTGTCAAAAGTGCCATGGCGTGGTTAGTTCCTCAAACTCATGACAAAAAAGGCTTTGCCCTTACGGTCAAAGCCCTCATTTACGTTTATATAAGTATTCTATGTAGCTTTCAAAGTTATCTTTTATCTTAATGCAGAGACAGTTTCACCAAATTTTGCAATCGTACCGGAAAAGAGGTGGACAGAGAAAAACCATAATCAAACAGCTTCCGTGTCTGTGCGAAACGCTCTTCCTTGCTCGGTGCACCCAGCACTACAGCAACTAATCGTTTGCCATGCTGCTCAGCTGTACCAGTGAAGCAGTATCCAGCATCGCTTGTGTACCCTGCTTTCAATCCGTCCGTCCCCGCATAAGAGTACGGTCCAGCCAAGGAAGGCAGCATCCAGTTCGTATTACTGATGTAAATGCCCTTATCCTTCAATTCCATCTGTGTGCGGCTGGACGTTCTGAGAATCTCAGGATGTGACGTAATCAAGTAAGAGGCCAACTTTGCAGTGTCGCTTGCCGTCATTTTTGTTTCTCCGCGAATATCCTTAGGATGGTTCGGCCCCAATTCACTCTGACCAGCCCCAGAGGCATTACTAAAGCGACTACCGGGTGACAGCCCAATTTGAGCAGCCTTTTCATTCATGCGCTTCACAAAAGCGGACTCATTCCCTGATGAACGCTCTGCCAGCGCTACAGCGGCGTCATTCGCTGAATACACAACCATACTTTGGAACAGTTCAGATACGGTCATTCTTTCCCCATACCGAAGAGACAGATTCACACCACCCACCGTACTGGCATAACGACTAATTCGCACCTCATCATTCCAGCCTAACCGTCCGGTCCGAATATCCTCCAGTACCAACAGCTCGGTCATGAGCTTGGACATATTTGCAGAAGGCATAGGCTTATCGCCATTCACATCCATCAGTAATTCCCCGGTGTGCATGTCCATCAGCACTGCAGCGTCTGCATCCACATTCGGCTTTCCGATCAACAAGCGGGGTCCAAGAGTAATAAAAATCAATATAATAAGTACCGGGACGACAATAGCCCAACGTAACCAATGTTTTTTCATCATCGTAATAACCTCCATATCTTATTAGACGATGAAAAATCCATTTTGTCTGCAATTTTTCGAAAAAAAGATACAATTTTTTTACCTTTTTTTATTTCACGACAAAATATCCGCCAATCCTTGTTACAGGATGACGGATATTTTGCTTCTTCAGTATGTCGTATCAGGCAAAGTGACAGGCTACAAAATGCTGGTCGCCCGCATCTCGGTATACTGGAGCCTCTGTTCTACAGCGCGCTTCCGCCATAGGACAGCGTGTATGAAACTTGCATCCTGACGGCGGATTAGCCGGAGACGGGATGTCCCCTTTTAACACAATCCGCTGCCTTTTGATCGTCGGATCTGGAATCGGTACTGCTGATAGCAGAGCCTTGGTGTATGGGTGTAGCGGATTGCTGAACAGCTCCTCCTTGGAAGCCAACTCTACCATCGAGCCCAGATACATCACACCAATCCGGCTACACAGGTGCTCGACTACACTCAGATCATGCGAGATGAACAGGTACGTCAGTTGGCGTTCCTGCTGCAAATCGCTTAACAAGTTAATGATCTGGGCTTGAATCGACACATCCAGAGCAGATACCGGCTCGTCAGCCACAATAAAATCAGGATTCAAAATCAAGGCCCTTGCAATCCCGATCCGCTGCCGCTGACCGCCAGAGAACTCATGCGGATAACGATCATAGTGATATGAGGACAGCCCACAAATGTTCAGCGTTTCGTTGACCTTCTGCCGTAGCTCATTACGATCAATCAACCCGTGATCCAGCAAAGCCTCTCCGATCGCCTCACCCACCTTAATTCTCGGGTTCAGTGAACTAAAAGGGTCCTGGAAGACGATTTGCAGCTTTGGACGAAGCGCACGAATCTGCTCCTTGTTTAATGCGTGCAAATCTTCGCCCTTGTACCGTACTGATCCCTCTGTCTTATCCATCAATCTGAGAATCGTACGTCCAATCGTACTTTTACCGCAGCCCGATTCTCCTACCAGACCAAACGATTCACCCTTATGAATATGAAAGGATACATCATCGACCGCCTTGACATGTCCGACCGTACGCTGAAAAACCCCGCCTGTGATTGGGAAATACTTTTTCAGCCCTTCCACTTGAATTAAAGGCTCGCTCATATTCGTTGCCCTCCTTCTTTCTCATATAGCCAACAGGCAACCTTATGGCCATTCTCCTTTTCATTCAAGGGAGGGGCCTGATCCTTGCATATTTGCATACAATGTGCGCATCGATCATGAAAATGGCAATTTTCGCCCAGCTCAATGGGGTTTGGCACCTGTCCTGGGATGGAATATAGCCGATCCATTTTCTGATTAATGACAGGCTTTGCCTTTAATAGTCCTTGAGTATACGGATGCTGCGGATTTTTGAACAGCTCAATGACAGGAGCCTCTTCAATAACGTTCCCGGCATACATAACGACCACATAATCGGCCATTTCTGCCACGACACCCAAGTCATGTGTTATCAGCATAATGGACGTTTTAAGCTTATCCTTCAAATCCCGCATTAAATCGAGAATCTGTGCCTGGATCGTTACATCCAGTGCCGTTGTCGGTTCATCCGCAATCAACAGCTTCGGATTACAGCTTAAGGCAATAGCAATCATAATCCGCTGGCGCATACCGCCACTCAACTCATGAGGATAGGAATTGAATATTTCCTCCGATCGCGAAATGCCCACCAAATTAATTAGTTCAATTGCCCGGGCGCGTGCTTCCCTTTTACTCATTAATGTATGCATCAGCAACGGCTCCGTAATCTGTTCCCCGATCGTAAGCACCGGATTCAGAGAAGACATCGGTTCCTGAAAAATAATCGAAATGTCATTGCCGCGAATTTGCTGCATTTGCCCTTTATTGAGTTTTAGGAGATCCTTGCCCTCAAACCAGATTTGTCCGTCTGAGGTGTGGGGAGAATCAATCAACCGCATCATTGTCATCGCAGTTACACTCTTACCACAGCCAGATTCTCCTACCACACAGAGCGTTTCACCCTCACGAATTTTAAAACTGACGTCATTGACCGCTTTGACAGTTCCGTTAGAGGTATGAAAGTGGGTTTTCAGGTTACGAAATTCAATCAAAGCATTTTCCATAAACGTTCGTCTCCTACTTCTTCATTTTAGGGTCCAGCGCGTCACGCAAGCCGTCACCAATCAGATTAATCGCTACAACGGTAATTAGAATACACATTCCCGGTGGTACCCATATCCAGGGCCGTTTGCGGAAGTCAATCAGATTATTCGCAGCCGATATCATGTTCCCCCACGAAGGTGTGGGCGGCACGACGCCAATCCCCAAGTAACTGAGCGCAGATTCTGTAATAATCGCACCAGCCACTCCAAGCGTAGCCGTAACAATAATAGTAGGAATCGTGTTCGGTAGCAGATGTCGGAATATTTTGCGGCGGTCTCTCAACCCCAGCGCTTCCGTCGCCTGCATGAACTCCTGTTCACGCAGCGTAAGAATCTGCCCTCTGACCAGACGGGACAAGCTCGTCCAGCTCAGGACCCCAATAATAAGCATCAGAAAATAAATACGGTTCGACGGATCAACCTTCAAATCCGATAGAACAGCACCTAAAATAATAAGCAGCGGCAATGTAGGCAACGCCATAAAAATATCGGCAATCCGCATAATAACCGTATCCACGCCTTTACGATAAAACCCTGCCAGCGCACCCAACGTTGCCCCGATCATGACCGAAATAAACGTGGCGACCAGCCCCACTGTCAAAGAAATACGGCCAGCCAGCATCGTACGCAGTAAAATATCTCTACCAAACTTATCCGTACCGAGCCAGTACTTCGCATTAGGGGATAAGTTTTTGTCAGATAGCTTGTAATCATCTAAATGATAAGGTGAAATCATGGGACCAAATACACAAATGATAACCATCAGAATTAATATAACGAGACCTGCCAAAGCCAAGCGGTTTTGATTAAAACGGCGAACGGCGATTCTCCATGGAGACGCTTCAGGACGGATCGCCGCCTTTTGATTGGTTTCAATCGTGACTGTTTCTGCGGACAATAGTATCCCTCCTACTTCAAGCGAATTCTTGGATCTGCCATGCCATACAATACATCAGAAAGTAGATTGCCGATGAGCGTGAGAACAGCCAGGAAAATGGTGAAGCCCAGCATAAACGGATAGTCCCGCATACTAATCGACTCCAGGTAGACCTGCCCCACACCCGGCCATACAAATACCTTTTCCAGGATCATTGCCCCACCAAATAAGGCTGGAAGCTCGAACCCGAGCAGTGTGATTGCTGGAATCAGGGCATTGCGCAGTGCATGTTTGAAAATAACCGTCCGTTCCTTCAAGCCCTTGGCGCGTGCGGTACGGATATAATCCTGACGGATGACCTCCAACATGCCTGTACGGAAATAACGAGTCAGGCTTCCTGTACTCAGCATCGTAAGTACGAGTGTCGGCAGGAACATATGCTTGAGGACATCCACCATATACGCCCACGAACCTGCTTCCATCCCTGCTGTAGTCATACCCCCAACCGGGAGAATTCCCAATTCAAGGGCAAATATTTTGATGACCAATAGACCAATAAAAAATGAAGGCAGCGACATACATAAGAAAATGAATAACGTCACGAACTTATCGAATAAGGAATATTGAAACTTAGCTGAAAATACCCCTGCAACAACTGCAATGAGCCAGCTAAAAATAAGACTAAAAAAAGCGATAATAAAAGAGTTCCATACATAATTGCCAATGACCTTCGTTACCGGCTGCTTATGCTGTAATGAATCCCCCATATTTCCCTTTAACATATTACCGGCCCATATAAAATAACGTTGGTATTCCGGCTTATCCAGCCCGTAGATATGTCGTAGCTGCTGCGCCTTCTCGGCGGTCATATTCGGGTTCTGCTTGGCTGTAATGTAATCACCCGGCACCATGGCTGAAATCGCAAAAACGATAATGGATATGCCAATAAGTGTGGGGATGAGTTGCAGCAGTCTTCGAATAATGTACTGCTTCATATTCATTCCTCCAGACGAATAAAGTGATATGCCCAGCTCGTGAGAGCTGAGCATACGGTTGGCATCCCTTATTGAGCGATTTGAGCGTTATGCAGAGTGAACTCAAAATCTTTGTATGGCGTAATTTCTAGGCCGGATACACGTCCATTCACTGGCCACATATCTCTGCGTTGGTACATAAAGATAGTTGGCAGATCTTTGTTCAACTCTTGATAGAGCTGTTTGTAAATCTGTTTGCGTTTCTCTTGATCCAGTTCATGCTTACCAGCAAGCGTTAATTCATCGACCTTTTTATTAGAGTAGCCGATATCGTTTTGTGCACCATTCGTAATAAAAGTCGTTGTGTCCGGGTCTGGAGTTAAGCCCCAGGCCGCAAAGAACATATCAAACTTGCCTGTATCCTTTTTATCCATAATGGCGTTAAAATCTAGAGTTTCAGAAGTCAGCTTGATGCCTAGCTCTTTATAGTTATTGGACATGATTGGTAGCAAGGCCTCTACTACTGGATTATCAGCAGTTGCGGAGAAGTTAATGGTCAGCTTTTCGCCGTCCTTTTCGCGAATCCCGTCAGCACCAACCTTCCAGCCTGCCTCATCCAGCAAAGCCTTCGCCTTCGCTGTATCAAATTCATATTTGTTGATGCCTTCATCCGTATAAGACCAAGATTCTGTAGATTGTGGAATGTTAATGACATTCGCATATGGGCCATACACGCCCTGTACAATCTCTTTACGGTTTAAACCAATAGTTAAAGCCTGACGTACTTTAGGGTCCTGGAATTTCTTTTCCTTGTGATTAAATGCAATATATCCATAGCCATTGGTCGGCATAATATTCACGTCCAAGAAGCCTAGAGCCTTTAATTCCTCTACATTGTCTTCCGTAACTGTGATGTTGTCCATGTCCGTTTCGCCTGTTTGCAGCATAGACAGGTTTGTTTCTTCTGTTGTCGTTTTGAAAATAACCGATTTTACCTTTGGTGCGCCCTTGAAGTAGTTTGGATTCGCTTCAAGTACGACTTGCTGACCCGGGGAAAAGCTCTTCAGCACATACTGCCCGGAGCCGATTGGTTTATTATTAAGCGCCTTGATGCTGTCCAGGTTACCCTTCTTGAACCCTTTTCCGTAATAAGCTTCTGGCATGAAGTATTGCTCACCCAGATAATCCTTCGTATAAGCTGTTGCTTCTGTAACGGTTACCTCTACTGTATTATCATCGATGACCTTGATACCCGAGATATCATTCGCCTTGCCATCGTGGTATTCCTTACCGCCTTTAATCTTAAAAGATAATATATCGCTTTCTCCATCATAATTCGGATCATGCAGCACTTTGAGAACAAAAGCATAATCCTTTACGGTTACTGGAGTGCCGTCACTATACTTCACACCTGGTTTCAGATGGAAGGTGTATTTTAGACCATCCGGCGATACATCAACCTTCTCAGCCAAACTATTTTCATATGTACCATCTGCCTTCACCTGTAAGAAGGAATCAAATACCGTTCTAACTACATATAAATCGTAAGTTGTTTGCCAGAATAGCGGGTTAAATACCCCTTTAGGTGATGTCATACCTACTACAATGTTATCTTTCCGATTTGTTGCTCCCGGAGGATTTTGTGACAAATCCGTCGCTTTAATTACACCCTCTGTAACTGGTGCGCTGCCTTCATTTCCCTCTGTTTTCTTATCCGCATTACCTTGCTGCGGCTGTGCCTCATTAGCACCTCCACTACATCCTGCAAACAGAACACCAACGATCGTAAGCACCATAAGCAAAGAAACCCATTTCTTCGTTTGCACCATCCTGTTAATCCCCCTTAGTCGGTCTTTATTTAACAGCCTGTCTCATTCCTGCGGTGATTCGTTAAAGCTTGAGGTTTGAAAATGAAGTTTGCACATCCTCCTTACTGTTCCTAATGATAGCGTAGAACACATGTTTTAGACCCTTGGTCAATTTTGTGCACCGACAACCATTACATTTTTATTAAGGTTTATCTTAAGTGTAAAATAATATCACGTCAATATCTTTTTTTATGTAATATGCAATTGCAAAACATCTATTTTTGTAAAGTTTATGAAATTTACTTGTGGAAAATGACAAAAAAATGAGTGTTATGTAATATAAAATAACATTCCGAATGATCGAAATGTGTACTCTGGCGAGTTGGGGAGCTTGTAATTTCCTAAGCCACTAAAAGGTAAATCATACTTAATGGGTAAACATGGATTGTATTATTAGTAAGTTACAATAGATGGCACTTGTTGTCAATAAAAAAAATCATAAAAAAAGATGCCCCCAGAATTGGGAACATCTTTTCTTTCCACCCACTACTATTCAGTAGTGTAAGGAAGCAATGCGATTTGACGGGAACGTTTAACAGCGATTGTCAACATACGTTGATATTTCGCGCTTGTTCCAGTCACACGACGAGGAAGAATTTTTCCACGTTCGCTGATGAATTTTTTAAGCAGGTCTGTATCTTTATAGTCAATGTGAGTAATTTTGTTCACAGTGAAGAAACATACTTTACGACGTTTGTTGCGACCACCACGACGAGCTGGTCTTTTGTTATCGTCTCCGCCTTCTCTTTGTCTGAAGCCCATTCTTTGTCAGTCCTTTCCCAATTAAAATGGTAGATCATCATCCGAAATATCGATCGGTTTTCCGTCATCGGAAAAAGGATCCTGATTGTTTCGCGAGTTATTATTCCCGCGCCCACTATTGCTGTTACCGCCTCCGAAAGGAGACTCCTCACGCATACCTCCACCGCTATTGCCGCCACCGTTGCCGCTATCGCGGTTAGATTCCAAGAAACGTACATTATCAGCTACAATTTCAGTCACGTATACACGTTTTCCTTCATTGTTCTCATAATTACGCACTTGTACACGGCCTTCAACAGCCGTCAAACGACCTTTACGAAGATAGTTAGCGCATGTTTCAGCAAGCTGACGCCAGGTTACGATCGGCAAGAAATCCGCTTCCCGTTCGCCGCCTTGACTTGTAAACGGACGGTCTACAGCCAGGGTGAACTGGGTTACTGCTACACCAGACGGTGTATAGCGCAGCTCTGGATCTTTGGTCAAACGACCGATCAGAATGACACGGTTCAACAATCCAATCCCCTCCTTTGAGCGTTGTTCATTACATAATCACGTACAATAATTAAGCTACGTCGTTCGTAATGAGATAACGAATTACTTCGTCAGAAATTTTCATGATACGCTCAAGCTCAGTAACAACAGCAGGTTCTGCTGTGAAGTTTACCAGAACGAAAGAACCATCACGGAATTTCTTGATCTCATACGCAAGACGGCGTTTAGTTACATCGTGACTCGTAATTTCGCCACCGCCGTTAGAGATGATACCTTGGAATTTGTCGACTGTCGCTTGAACAGCTTCTTGTTCAATGTCAGGACGAATAATGTACATCACTTCATATTTGCGCATTCTTTACACCTCCTTATGGACATAAGGCCCTCAATCTCAGTTGAGAGCAAGGAACGAGCCTAAACTCGCACTAAAACAGTTTACCAAATCGAGCACCTGAATGCAACCTGCAATTTCGAGTACAAGGCTAAAAGCTGTTCACACACAACCTATTATTAGCTTTATACATTTTTATATCACTTCACAAATTTTGCATATATAAAGGAAATCATTTTTGATTAACTACTATTTGTGTGCCCTGATTTCGCATGTTTCTGTTTAAGACAGCGCACAATAACCGTTGCAGTCCAAATTCATTATCTAAGGAGGCACAACCGTATGGGTGAAAAGACTGAGTTCGTACCCGGGGATAAGGTCCCAAATGACGGCGTATATATGGAGGTTGGAGAAAAAAGCTTTCATACTGAAATCCAAAACCCGCAGCAAATAACGTTGGAAAGAGGCGATTCTTTTCCGAAGACCACCAACCATAATCGCAAGTGGAAGAAAAAAACGAAAGCTCGTGTCCACTAATGTATATTTCTTCGGAATCCTGGCCATATTATGATTAGGCGATACAACAGAGAGGTGTGGTTCCGTTGGACAACGTAGCCTTACAAACTGTTAGGAGATCCATTCCGGGCATTAGAAGCGTTAGGTTTGTGTAAAAGGACACTGTCTTTTCAACACGGTATTGCTAGTCAGTACACCGAGTTTCATGATGTGATTGGACAGATCGTATCCTGTTAAAAATGTATCGCCTACGATGGAGGACCTTTGTGGTCCTCCTTTGTTGCATTATCGGACTTTTTGCATATGCTGGTAAAATGCAGATTAATTCAGCTCCTTCTGCTAGAATATATCCAAGTACAAAGACCTACTATCTACGGAGGTTTAAAGATGAGCTATTCTCGTATATTAAAGTGGATATCAGGTATATTCGAATTGGTGCTGGCTGTACCGATTGTGGGAGGAGCTATTGTCATGGGGACTGGCTACTCAGCACTGGGGTTTATGCTTGTCCTGCATGCAGTAACACTTATCCTGTCGTTACGCAATCAGGAAGCGATCTACGGTTCTGTCTGGGGAGTACTCACTTCCTTGCTAGCCTGGATTCCTTTTGTTGGCTGGGCACTCCATTTGATCGCTGCCATCCTTCTGATGATCTCTGGCTCAAAGAGAACAAAACGCTATCATTACCCGCCTAACCAGCTATAACAAAAGAATGCTCCTGACGGCAATTATTTCAAACGCTGTTAGGAGCTTTTCTTTTACTTTAACACCTTATTCATTCACCAAGAGGTTCTTAATCATTTCTTCGATATCGCTACATTCATTTTTATAACCTAATAATGGTTTATTTCCATAAACCAAAAAATCCCCTACGTCAGCAGACGTAAGAGATTGATCAAGTTCATGAAGTTAGTGGCGGAAAGAGTGGGATTCGAACCCACGCACGCCTTGCGACGCCTAACTGATTTCGAGTCAGCCCCCTTGGACCTCTTGGGTACCTTTCCGCAGCAAGGATAATTATATCATCATTGCTACCATGACGCAAGCTGATTTCTTGTTCACCATGATCCACTTTCTCTGCTCAAATGGTTTCCGAATTCTGCTCGCCAGCGCTGGACTTTGAGCGCAACACTTTCTTCATATTCTTTTCGAACTTGGCACGCGGAATCAGCACACTATGCTGGCATCCGACACATTTGATTCGAATATCCATCCCCATCCGGATAATTTCCATCTCGTTCGTTCCACATGGATGAGGCTTCTTCATCTGCACAATATCCCCTAGTTCAAACGACTTACGCTCCACCCTTCTCTCCCCCTTTTCTTCCTGACTCATCTTCTTTTTCAAGGGTGATCGCCGTCTCCAGTGCGGCCTGACGATGTTCCTCGTCCTCTAGAGCCCTCTTGATATTATTCTGAATATCACGCTCTACCAAGGCCCCTGTATTCGGCATACATTCCGCCACAACCCGTACGATATACTCTGATGTAGTCATGGACTGAACGCCTAACACATCCGGCATATTAAGTATCTGCGCATTGGACCCTTCGATGCCTTGGATCGCCTGTTTTACCAAGCTGACGGCTTCCTCCAGACTACGCTCCGCCTTCATCGGCACATCTACCACCGCCAACGCGTTGGACATGGAGAAGTTCGTTACCGTCGTAATGGAGCCGTTCGGTAAAATATACACCTCACCTTTCCAGCTCACCAGCCTGGTTGTACGCAGCCCAATCATTTCTACCGTCCCCTTGAAAGTTCCCGTCTGAATGACGTCTCCTACGGCAAATTGATCCTCAAATATAATAAAGAATCCAGTAATTACATCCTTAACCAAGCTCTGTGCCCCAAAACCTACAGCCAACCCAAGCACTCCAGCTCCAGCAATCAGAGGGCCTAGATTTATACCCATTTGCGATAGCACCAGCATAATCAAGATGAAATTGAACACAATATTTGTTACATTTTTCAGCAGTTCGCCCACAGTCGTTAACCGTCTGGTATTCAATCGGAATCTGCCGTTATCTCCCTTTTGCTCCATCGACTTATCTATAATTTTATTAATAACTCGAATAAAGATACGTGTAATGATGAAAATAATTACGATTTTCAAAACCACAAACAAAAAGGTCGACCACATCGCACTATCTGTAAGCCATTTCCATACAGCATCCTTCCAATGAATCGCACCTTGCACTACGTCATCCGTGTCTAAATTACCGGCCAACCAATGTATAAAGGTCATGCTGTACTCCTCCTCAAACCAGGGAACCACTCTTTCTATTTCCCACATTCTATTTCCTATCTATATAAGCATATCTCCCGACTTCAAACATACGACTATGAATAATCTACTTTTCCCGAGTATAAAAACGCAAGTTTATCCATATACTAGCTACTATCTTGAGAATAATTGTTACCCGCAGGCCAAGTGAAATCTTAAAAGTAGGCGAGCACAACCTGCACGCTCCATTACAGGACGAAAGGGAGATTCCATGACTCATTCTGACTTCATTCCGGGGCAAGAACCCCTAAGCTTAAAAATATCACACACCGATCCCGGGATCCAATCAGCCATCATCCATCGTTTGCTGTTCCATCTGCATCAGGCACGGAGTCTGCAAAATATCGTCATCATTTGCATCGGCACCGATCGTTCTACTGGAGATTGCCTTGGTCCGCTCGTTGGTACCCATTTGTCACGCTATAAAAGCCCCCTGTTTAACTTGTATGGAACATTAGATGAGCCTGTACATGCTATGAACCTTCAAACGACGCTGAACGGCATACATGACCGATACGAACAGCCTTATATCATTGGGATAGACGCATGTCTTGGACAAACCTCCAGTGTTGGATGCATTCAGGTTGCAGAGGGTCCTCTCAAGCCTGGAGCAGGTGTAAATAAAGAATTACCGCCGGTCGGCGATATCCATTTAACTGGTATCGTTAACGTCGGCGGCTTCATGGAATACTTTGTGTTGCAAAATACGAGACTAAATTTGGTCATGAAATTATCAGATATCATAGCTAGTAGCTTATACTCCGCAATTAAGGAGTGGCATTACCGGTCTGTCCTACTTGCTGCGCAAGAGTAATAGCTTCTTTCTCTTCAGGTGATAAGGAATAAGAAGATTGCCCCGCTTCCAGAGGCTTGGCATACACATATGAGCCATCCCGGTTATAAATACCGGTCAATACTATTCCGTCCTGATTATCGTCTACAATAGCCAGAGAGAAGCTTAGATCGCTCCCTCTCTCACCAAAGGCATTATAGCGTTTGATGCCTATATGTCCCTTCAAGCCAGTCAGTTTGCTGCGTAGTGATTTCATACTTGCACGGTGGGCTTCCTGCTCATCTTCAATCGTGTCCATCTGTACCTTTAAATCAATCAGCAGCGTCTCCAAATTCTCTACCCCGCTGCCTGCCATCATGGTTTCATACTTTCGCCGCATCTTCTTCAGCTTTGATCCCTGTACAATAACAACAATCAACAGGATAAGCAAAATAAGCACGATCCCTGCAACAATACCAGCAAGCTGCTCCATGATTAGTCCATTCAATTCAGCCATATGTTTGTTTCTACCCCTCTACCTCAAAAATCATGTTACTGCTTTGCTTACCTTTTATTTTAAACGTTTGAGAACAGCGAGACAAATAACACAAGGCTATTAGTTTATCCATCAAAACCATTCTAATTCCTGCAATTCCAGACAAAGCAAAGACATATCTCACTTTCCATTTCACTCAAGGAGACATGTCCATATTTTTACAGACTACTGTAATAGCTCCAGTAATCTTTCCAAATCCTGCTGGCTGTAATAATTCAATTCGATTTTTCCTTTATCTTTATTGTGCTTGATCTTTACAGTTGTTTTAAAACGCTCGCGCAGGGACTCTTCCATATGGTCAATATAGGGGTCCTTTTTTCGCACCTTGGCTTTAGCTTTTGTTTCTCCAGGCTTATGATCCAACTGTTGTACGGCTTCCTCAAGTTCACGAACGCTCCACTGTTGCTCAATACATTGCATGGCCAGCTGTTTTACCATGTCTGGATCTTTGAGCCCGACAATTGCTCTAGCATGCCCCATAGACAATGTTCCACGTGAAACATGATCTTTAACCTCCTCAGGCAATGCGAGCAAACGGAGAAAATTGGCAATGTGTGAACGTGATTTTCCCACTTTCATGGACAACTCTTCCTGAGTTAAAGAAAACTGATCCATTAACCCCTGATAAGCCACCGCCACTTCCATTGCATTTAAGTTTTCACGCTGCAAATTCTCAATCAGGGCAATCTCCATTACCTGCTGATCTGTAAAATTGCGAACAACCACAGGTATGGTTGGATTCCCGCAAAATTGAGAGGCCCGAAACCGTCTTTCCCCGGCTATAATCTCATAACCTCTCAAGACACTACGCGCAATAATGGGTTGGATAACACCGTGCTGACGAATGGATTCCGCTAATTCCTTAATGGACTCCTCATCAAACGTTTTCCGAGGCTGGTATGGGTTCGCCCGCAACTGACTGAGCGGAATGTCAACAACCTTATCCTCGTCACTGACTGTAAGGGAGGGAATAAGTGCGTCCAGTCCCTTTCCCAACCGTTTACTCATAAGATACCACTTCCTTTGCCAACTCAATATATACCTCTGCCCCACGAGAACGGGGATCATACGTAATAATGGACTGGCCATGTGATGGTGCTTCGCTGAGTCTCACGTTGCGTGGAATAATCGTCTGATAAACTTTGCTTTGAAAATATTTTTTCACTTCTTCAATCACCTGAATACCCAAGTTCGTGCGGGCGTCAAACATGGTTAGCAACACGCCCTCAATTTGCAATGAGGTGTTTAGATGTTTTTGCACTAATCGCACGGTATTCAACAATTGGCTTAATCCTTCCAGCGCGTAATATTCACATTGGATTGGAATAATGACTGAATCGGAAGCCGTCAAGGAATTGAGCGTCAAAATCCCCAGTGATGGAGGGCAATCTATTAATATATAATCGTAATTATGCTTGACGAGTTGAAGTGATCTTTTTAATCTCAATTCGCGAGAAATAGTTGGTACCAGCTCGATTTCAGCACCTGCTAATTGGATGGTTGCCGGGATAATATCCAATCCCTCAACCTGTGTACTGATAATCGCCTCGCTAGGGTCAACTTCGTTAATGAGTACATCATAAATACAATTTGCCACATCCGCCTTATTGATACCCACACCGCTAGTTGTATTACCTTGCGGGTCGATATCCACGAGCAATACCCTTTTGCCGAGGGAAGCAAGTCCGGCGCCCAAATTCACGGAAGTAGTCGTTTTGCCTACTCCGCCCTTTTGATTGGCTACGGCTATTATTTTTGACACTTCATTCACCTCATAATTTAATCGGAATCCTGCTACGTTCCATGATTGCAAAAGCTCTATGAAGACGTTACTTAGTCCTTAACTTACGGATAACGGCAATTTCAAAATAGAATACGAGTATGCTGCGGTTTTATGTTGGCGTTAGACAGAAAAAGCGGCAATTGCTGCCGCTGTACGCTTCATCCCTTACTTACGTTTGGGAATTTGAATGACAATCTCATAGTGATCCTCATGATCAGATTCCTTTGTTTTGATATCCAACCCTGAGCCAGACACCATATCAATGGATTGACGAATCGTATTCAGCGCAAGCCGGACATCCTTGGTAAAGGAAATCCGCTTAGATTTCTTAATCGTGGATACTTGTTTATAGAAGGCAACTCGTGCCTCTGTTTGCTTCACATTGAGTTCCTTAGCAATCACTTCATCTAAAACCTTGTACTGTAGCTCTTCGGTCTCTAACGACAATAATGCACGAGCGTGACGCTCGGACACCTTCCGCTCCATTAGAGCCTCTTTCACTCTCTCCGGCAAATGAAGCAGCCGTATCTTATTAGCAATAGTGGATTGGCTTTTGCCAAGTCGCTGAGCGAGGCTTTCCTGGGTGAGTTGATGCAGGTCAATCAGCTTTTGATAAGCTACAGCCTCTTCAATCGCAGTTAGGCCCTCCCGCTGAAGATTCTCAATCAACGCGATGGATGCAGCTTGTGAATCATTAAACTCACGAACAATGGCTGGAATCGTCTCCATACCCAGCTTGGTGACAGCTCTCCAACGACGTTCCCCTGCTATAATTTCATATTGTCCATTACGGAAACGAACGACAATCGGTTGAATTACACCATGCGTCTTAATAGTCTGGCATAGCTCATCAATCTTTTCGTCGTCAAATATGGTGCGGGGCTGATAAGGACTGCTGACAATATCCCGAACTGGAATTTGTTTTATTTCGTCCCCATTGGAGCGCTCCGTCAAACCAAATAGCTTGGAAAATTGTTCTTTCATTCCGTATAATACCACCTAATTTCATAATAGCACCATACAAACAGCGCTTCGTGAAAAACAGTTCCTTACGGGGATTGTAGACCCTTCTATATGAAACAGCGCCGTAAGCGGGTACACTCCACGTACTCCCCTGACATTTGTTGTCCCATTTCCCTATATGTATATCTGAAATCATGGGTACGGGAAGCAGCCAACTTACACTAAAACGATTATCTCTATTCTATCACTTTTCCAGTCATAATCCTATCGTCTCTAACAGCTTTTCAGAAGGATAAAAGAATAAATTATGTAGAGGGCATTCGGCAAGGAGTCATCTTAAGCAAGGAGTTTATAAACCATAAAAAAAGTGAATGTTTCACGTGAAACATTCACTTTTTTTCAAACATTTACACTAAAGGTGTTTTCAAAGGAGTACCTGGCTTACGCGGGTATTTCCGTGGTGTAGCTGCTCTTTTTTCGATAATAATCATATGTCTGGCTGCATCCTCAACAGGTAGCTGAAAGGCCTGAACATGCTTGATTTTTCCCTTTAGCTCCTTCAAACTGTAGGAGGCTTCCCTGATTTCTTCCGTAGGGTCGCTACCCTTCATCGCTGCAAAGTGGCCCCCTTCACGGACAAAAGGAAGACAAAATTCATTTAGTACCGCGAGACGGGCAACGGCTCGAGCTGTGACCAGATCATAGCTATCACGATATCCTGCTTTGCGCCCCAATTCCTCTGCCCTGCTGTGAATCAGTTCGACATTTTCCAGTCCCAACTGCTCTACAACATGAGCTAAAAATTGTATGCGTTTGTTCAATGAGTCTACAATGGTCAATTGAATATGTGGAAAGCATATTTTCAAGGGAATCCCAGGAAAACCAGCACCTGACCCAATGTCAGCCAGGCTCCCCACATCATTTAACGGAACATAAAAGGCAAGTGAAACAGAATCGTAAAAATGCTTGGTGTACACTGCATCTCGCTCAGTAATGCCCGTCAGGTTCATTTTTTCATTCCATTCAACCAGCACACGGTAATACGTTTCAAACTGCTCTAACTGACTGTCATTAATCACAATGCTATGCTCTGCCAGCCGCTGCTTAAACTGCTGTTGTATCGCGTCCATTAAGATCCCCTCGCTGCCGTTACACGGTTATAGTGCTCCAGATAAACCAGCAAAATGGAAATATCCGCAGGAGTTACACCGGAGATACGGGATGCCTGACCAATGGACATCGGACGGATCTTCTCAAGTTTCTGCTTGGCTTCAATGGCCAAGCCTTGAACTTCATTGTATGCGATATCCTCTGGGAGCCTCTTCTTCTCCATCTTTTGCAGGCGTTCTACATGCATTAATTGCTTTTCAATGTAGCCCGCATACTTAATTTGGATTTCCACCTGTTCTTGCTCTTCCTCAGTAAGAGCTACAGGTGAAGGCGAAATTTGTGCCACTTGTGCATAGCTGATCTCAGGTCGACGCAGCACTGTTAACAAATTACTGCCGTCCTGTATCGGTGCAGATCCGCCTTGCTCCAGCATCTCATTTACATCAACCGGGCGAACTTTAGCTAAGCGTAAACGCTCAATTTCTTGCTCTACCTTTTGTTTTTTATCCAAAAAGCGCTCGTATCGTTCATCTGTAATCAGGCCAATATCATGCCCGATCGGAGTCAATCGCAGATCCGCGTTATCATGCCGCAACAACAGACGGTATTCTGCACGGGATGTCAGCAAGCGATAGGGCTCATTTGTCCCCTTCGTCACCAGATCGTCAATCAGAACCCCAATGTAGCCTTGAGAACGATCCAGTACGACGGGCTCTTTTCCCTGCACCTTGCGAGCTGCATTAATCCCAGCCATAATTCCTTGACCCGCAGCTTCTTCATAACCAGATGTCCCGTTAATCTGACCTGCTGTGAACAAGCCAGGTACTTTTTTCGTTTCCAAAGTAGGCCACAACTGAGTAGGTACCATCGCATCATATTCAATAGCGTAACCGTTACGCATCATTTCTACCTTTTCCATCCCTGGAATGGTACGCAGTACTGCTAATTGCACATCCTCTGGCAAGCTTGTTGACAAGCCTTGAACATAGTATTCAGATGTGTTTTTACCCTCAGGCTCCAAAAAGATTTGGTGCTTCGGCTTATCACTGAAACGCACCACTTTATCTTCAATAGAGGGGCAATAACGTGGTCCCGTTCCTTCGATCAGACCAGAGAACATCGGTGCACGATGCAAATTATCATTAATAATCTGATGTGTTTCCACTGAAGTATACGTCAGCCAGCAAGGCAACTGCTCATTATCCGAGGACTTCGTTTCATAGGAGAAGAACTTCGGCTGATCATCGCCTGGCTGTATTTCTGTTTTGCTAAAATCAATCGTATCCTTATGCACACGTGGTGGCGTCCCTGTTTTAAAGCGAACGAGATCAAACCCAAGCTCTCTCAAATGTTCAGAAAGTCTCAGCGAAGGCTGCTGATTGTTCGGACCACTCTCATACATCAGCTCACCCATAATGATTTTTCCGCGCAGATAGGTGCCCGTCGTCAGGACAACTGCTTTACTACGATACTCTGTGCCCGTCTTCGTAATCACACCTACGCATTGGCCGTCTTCTATAATCAGTTCTTCAACCATGCCTTGACGTAAGGTCAGATTCGGTTCTTTCTCCATCGTTTCCTTCATCGCATGCTGATAAGAGAACTTGTCTGCTTGTGCGCGCAAGGCATGCACGGCAGGACCCTTACCAGTATTTAACATTCTCATTTGGATAAATGTCTTGTCGATATTCCGACCCATTTCGCCACCCAATGCATCAATTTCCCGTACTACATGACCCTTTGCGGGACCACCAATAGACGGGTTGCAGGGCATGAATGCGACCATATCCAAGTTAATTGTGATCATCAATGTACGACAGCCCATCCGTGCCGCTGCCAAGGCGGATTCTACGCCCGCATGGCCTGCACCGACGATGATCACATCATAGTCGCCTCCTTGATATCCCATACCTCTCTTGCCTCCTTATACATTCGAGTCTTCACCCTGAATATGCTCTTGTGTATCTATAACGATAGCAGGCTTAAAACAGCCATGCTTGAATGTTCTACTTGCCCAGACAGAATTGTGAGAATATTTGATCTATTAACGCATCATGCGCAGTATCGCCTACAATCTCACCCAAATGCTCCCATGCCAGCCTTACATCAATCTGGATCATGTCAATTGGAACAAATTGATCAGCGGCCTCATAGGCATCTACCAGCGATTGGCGCGCTTTCTTCAGCAAAGCAATATGCCGTACATTGCTGACATACGTCATATCCGCTGATTCTAGCTTGCCGCTAAAGAATAAATTCGATATAGCCTGCTCCAGCCGATCTGCTCCCTCATTTTCCTTCACAGACATCGGCACAATAAGCTCTTCAGGAACATAGCGCAGCAACAAATCCCGGTCTATTTGGGCCGGTAAGTCCATTTTATTCATAATAACAATCGCTTGTCTACCGCGGATTTGTTCCATTAATGCCATTTCATCCTCGTGCAGTGGTTCGTTGGCATTCATAACGATGAGCAACAGATCCGCTTCACTAACTGCCGTTCTCGAACGCTCTACCCCAATCCGTTCCACGACGTCCATCGTTTCGCGAATTCCAGCTGTATCCAACAGCTTGAGCGGAATATTATTAATCGTCACATACTCCTCGATAACGTCACGGGTGGTACCCGGAATATCGGTCACAATCGCCCGTTCGCCCTGAGCCAACGTGTTAAGCAGCGACGATTTACCTACATTCGGCCTTCCGACAATCGCTGTAGTCAGCCCTTCACGCAAAATTTTCCCTTGCTCCGCTGTATGCAGCAGCCGATCAATTTCCGCTATAACCTGGCTGCTTTTATCCTTGATTAACTCAGACGTAAAGGATTCTACATCATGCTCAGGGTAATCAATGTTTACTTCAATATGAGCAAGTGTCTCGACCAAAACATGACGCAAACGACGAATATTCTGGGACAGCTGCCCATCCACCTGCTTCAGAGCCATCGAAAAGGCTTTATCCGATTTGGAACGAATTAAGTCAATAACGCCCTCCGCTTGACTCAGGTCAATACGACCATTCAAAAAAGCACGTTTCGTAAATTCACCTGGCTCAGCCAGACGTATATTTTGCAGTAGTAACAAATCCATCACCCGTTTAACGGCTACCACCCCGCCATGAGTGCTGATCTCTACCACATCTTCTGTTGTAAAAGAGCGTGGTGCCCGCATCACTGTAACTAAAACTTCCTCCACCTTCTCTTGGCTTTGAGGATCTATAATATGTCCATAGTGTACCGTGTGCGTTGGAGCCTTACTTAAGGGCGTTTTACTACGGAACAAAGCCTCCACTTCCGTGACCGCTTCTGGACCGCTGACCCGCACAACTGCAATGCCGCCCTCGCCGACAGCCGTTGCAATGGCAGCTATGGTATCGCTCAGCATATCGTTTCTACCTCCTATCAAGTAAAAACGGCATTGCCGCCCTTCATCAAGGACGGCACCCGTTTCAGTGTGAAATATAAGAAAAAAAGCAATGGCTTCTGCAGCTTGCAGAGAGCCATTGCGTCGGATTATTTCTTGGCAATGACAACGCGCCGATTAGGCTCGTCCCCCTTGCTGTATGTTCTAACCAGCGCATGCTGCTGGAGCTTGGCATGAATCAGCTTCCGCTCCTGGGACGGCATTGGCTCCAGTACCACTTCCTTGCCGTAACGAACAGCCTGGTTCGCTAATCGTTCCGCCAAATCCTCCAGCGTTTTCCGCCGACGTGCACGAAATTGCTCGGCATCCAGCACAATTCGGATAAATTTATCAGAATGACGGTTAGCAACAATATTCGTCAGGTACTGCAATGCATCTAATGTCTGTCCTCTGCGGCCAATCAGCATACCGAGCGATGGACCGGAGATATCCAGTGTACTTTCATCCTTGCGATGACGGACATCGACTTCGACGTCGAGTCCCATTCCTGCAGCTGTTTCACGGATGAAACGCACCGCCTCTTCATAAGGGTCTATATGTCCCCTGGATGCTTCCATGTTCATCTGTGCTTCCTGCGCAACAGACCCAGCTTGTGATACAGCCTGTCCCACGTCAGAAGGTGCTTGAGCCGATACATGAGGTTCAGCCGTGTGTGTGGTTTCAGGAGACGGCTCAGAAAGCAGCGTAAGCTCCACCTTCGCCTTTTTGGCCCCTAGCCACCCCAGGAATCCTTTTGACGGCTGTTCCAACACGTTTACGGTTACCCGTTCACGGCTTACTCCCAGCTGGGAGAGTCCTTGTCTTACAGCATCTTCAACGGTTTTTCCTGATGTCACGACTTTGGTCATCTCGACTTTTTAGCCCCCTTCGTGTTTTTGCCGCCTTTTTTCTTACTATTATTAGAGGAACCTGTTTTCGCGAGACTCGCTGTTTTTACATTAGCCAATGCTGCGTCCTTATCATTATTCCGATAAAGGAAATAGTTTTGAACAATCGTGTAAATATTACTGAAAAACCAGTACAACGGCAAAGCAGACGGGAAGTTATACGACATGAATAGAATCAGCACCGGATAGACATACAGCAAAAATTGCATGGGTCCTTGCTGCGGTGTCGGATTCATTTTCATCATCATCCAAGTTTGGACAAAAGTCGTAATCGCTGCTAGAATCGGCAGGATAAAGAAGTGATCCGGTTTACCTAACTGGAGCCACAAAAAGTCATGATCCCGCAATGCCGAGTTATAATAAATGGCATTATAAAGCGCGATGAAAATGGGCATCTGTACTAACAAAGGCAGACAGCCCGCCATTGGGTTAACCTTGTTTTCTTGAAACAATTTCATCGTTTCTTGCTGGACTCGCTCAGGTGTATCCTTGTATTTCGCTTGAATTTCTTTTAATTGCGGCTGAATAGCCTGCATTGCTCTGGAACTGCGTACTTGCTTGAGTGTAAGCGGCAAAATAATAGTACGCACAATGATCACCAGAATCAGTACGGCCAGGCCATATTCTCCAGAGAACCATTGGGCAAATGTATCCAGCGCATACGAAAACCAGTAAACGACATATCTTTGCCACCAAGATCCATTGGCCAAGTCTGCCGTCGTGTAAGAATTGTGAGCCGCCTGGGTACATCCGGACAGCACAGCAACAAGTGCCAATAAGGCAATCAGGAGGAACCATTTTCCTCGTTGAGTCTTCAAACGCGACACTTCATAACCCCTTTCTTAACCAATCCATTCCAACGTAAATCATACCATATCCTGTAGGACAAAGATACTGACTATCGGCGCGTAGACTTGAGCAGCGAGGCTTTGCGCAAAACGTGCAGCACGCTTTTCTCCAGCTCTTGATACGACTTTGTAACCGCACCCTTACGAACGATAAAAATCAGGTCAATCTGCTCCACCAATTCCTGCTCATGATGGCGCACGATTTCCTTAACGATCCTGCGCATCCGGTTGCGTACAACTGCATTGCCGATCTTCTTGCTAGCCGAAATTCCGACGCGGAACTGCTCTACCTCTCTGCGGCGGAACCAGTACACCACAAACTGATGGTTGGCAAAAGATTTGCCATGGCGGTATACGCGCCCAAAGTCCGCCCGGTTTCGTAGACGCAATTTTTTTTGCACGGCGCTTCTCCTTGCTCATTTCTTTTACACATATCGGTAAGCAATCCTTACCTCTTATATAGTAAGAAGTATGGACAATATTCCAACATGGTAATCTCGCTTATTTTATATCCGTTTTCAAAAACTTCATCTAATATAGAGCAGGATGTAGGACTTGTCCCTCTTTTTACACTACATTTCTACAATAGAAGAAGCATCCGATCCATAAATACTTCAATTATGAAAAAAAAGACCACCGTAGTGGTCTTTATGCACGCATTACGCACTCAATACTTTTCTACCTTTTTGGCGACGAGCTGCCAAAACTTTACGGCCATTCTTCGTGCTCATTCTTTTACGGAAGCCGTGAACTTTTTTACGTTTGCTGACATTCGGTCTGAAAGTCGGTCTCATTGTGCTGCACCTCCTTACAAGGAATACGTTTTATATGGAATATACCTAACATAGCAATCTCCACAAAAAACACCTTTGTACATTTAACCACAAATAGCGGTCAAAGTCAATGTACTTCTGAATTCTCTCCCTCTTTTTCACATTCACAAGCCCTCTTCCTCTTTTTGCATCACCCACTCTACTCTTTTCTATCCCTTTAATCCCGATTTTTTCGTTTCTTCTCCATGATCAACATTCATCAGCATTTTACTGTAGCTTACGTTCCTATCTAAAAACTGCCCTTTTTTTCATCTATTCATTTACGGCTTCAATCCAGGCCGTTCCAAATCCCCACTATCAGTTTCGTCAAAAATATTGTCGGAAACGTTACCGGAAATTTTCAACACAAAAACAACCCGGTGTAACCAAAAGGCAACGGATGTTATACACAGATCCACAAAAAGAATGGAATTGTGATTTAAATGGTCATAACCTGTGCATAACATTTTAGAGCAAAAAAGAGTTATTGTCGAAAACTGAACAAATTATAAACAATATCTTGTGTTGTGAATAAAAATTGTACACAACAGATTGAATTTGTGGATAAATAACCACGAGTCATTGAAATACAAGGCTTCTTTTGCTATGATGATATTACTTTTGAATGTGAATATGTTGTTTTACCCTCCATATTATCAACACCCTGTGGATAAAGTTGTGAACAAGTTCAATTTATCCATCTTTTTATTTTTGTGCGGATTCGGGATTCTGGGGATATATTCTACATTTTTCATTTGATTTCGACATATTGCAGTCCCGTTTTGGCCTGCGGGATCAAGAGAACGGATCGTGCCGCACATCCCTCCTGAGAAATATCGCCTTTCTTCTGCTGATCAGCAGTGGAATTTTCCAATACTATTTTTCAGGGCATTTTGTGCTGCGTTCTCTCACTACACTGCCGCATGATTTAGGCGGCGGTATGTCTTTTTATGGCCTTCAACAATATTTTTGTGATTTTAGGCGTTTTGCCGAAGCGCCGGGAGCAGCTCTCTGCAGCTTAATTCGGCAAAATGTCAGGATTTAAAAGGAGTGACGTCTGTGGACAGCCATACCTCTGAACTATGGCAGCAAATTCTATCCATCATACAAACCAAGCTGAGTAAGCCGAGTTACGACACTTGGTTTAAGGCTACCAAGGCAGCGAAACTAAATGACCACTCCATTGTGATTTCTGCACCGACAACTTTTGCCGTGGAATGGCTTGAAAGCCGCTATACCAAGTTAGTCGGAGCAACGGTTTATGAGATTTTGGGCAAACATTTAGAGGTCAAGTTCGTTATTGAAGAGAACAAGCCCGCCGAGGTTGACCTTCAGCAACAACCTCAGCAGCAGCCGGTCGTTCAAGAAGAAGCTGTATCCCATATGCTGAATCCCAAATATACATTCGATACATTTGTCATTGGATCGGGGAACCGTTTTGCCCACGCGGCATCGCTGGCCGTCGCCGAGGCGCCGGCCAAAGCTTACAATCCGCTGTTTCTATACGGTGGTGTAGGTCTGGGGAAAACGCATCTGATGCATGCTATCGGTCACTATATTTTGGAGCATAATCCGACCAGCAAGGTCGTTTATTTATCGTCGGAGAAGTTTACGAACGAGTTCATTAATGCCATCAGGGACAACCGCGGAGAGAGTTTCCGGAATAAATATCGCAACATTGATATTTTGCTCATTGATGATATTCAATTCATTGCGGGCAAGGAATCGACGCAAGAGGAATTTTTCCATACGTTCAACGCGCTTCATGAGGAACGCAAGCAGATTATAATCTCAAGCGATCGACCGCCTAAAGAAATTCCAACGCTGGAAGAACGGCTGCGCTCTCGCTTCGAGTGGGGACTTATTACGGATATTCAACCGCCGGATTTGGAGACGAGAATTGCTATTCTTCGGAAAAAGGCGCGGGCAGAAAACCTGGATATTCCTAATGAGGCCATGATGTATATCGCGAATCAAATTGATACAAACATCCGTGAGCTGGAGGGGGCGCTCATTCGCGTTGTCGCTTATTCTTCCTTAACCAATCAGGATGTATCAAGCCATCTCGCGGCTGAGGCGTTAAAGGATATTATCCCATCCAGCCGTCCAAAAATGATCACGATTCAGGATATACAGCATCAAGTCGGGGAATTTTATAATCTACGACTGGAAGATTTCAAAGCACGTAAGCGGACGAAGGCTGTAGCTTTTCCACGGCAGATTGCCATGTATCTTTCCCGTGAGCTAACCGACTATTCTTTGCCGAAAATCGGCGAAGCTTTTGGTGGTCGTGATCATACGACTGTCATTCATGCGCACGAAAAAATCTCCAAATCCATTCAAGTGGATCAGGATCTATTTAAAGTTATCAACAACCTAATAGAAAAAATCAAAAATCCAACCTGAACAAGTTCAGAGCCTATACACAATTTATACACATGTGGATAGGCTTGATTTTATTAGGGTTGCAGATAGTTATCCACATATTCAGTGCGCCTATTACTATTACTAATATATTTTAAAGATATACATCACCTATATAAGGCCCGCGTCAACGCGTGCTTGCAGGATTAAAACCCGTAGGAGGAACTTATGAAGATTAGCATTCTGAAAAACGTTTTGAACGAGGCTATACAACATGTATCCAAAGCGATATCCAGTCGGACTACCATTCCAATTCTGAGTGGTATTAAGCTGGATGTGAATCACCAGGGAGTCACACTGACCGCCAGCGATACAGACATCTCTATTCAATCCTTTATTCCGATGGAGGATGGTGACCAAACTGTCGTTCAGATCGAACAACCTGGCAGTGTAGTGCTGCCCGCTAAATTCTTTGTCGAAATTATTAAAAAGTTGCCGTCTCAGGAGATCCGCATGGAGGTAAAAGACCAATTCCAAACCTTTATCTCATCCGGTGCTACTGAAATTCAAATCGTTGGTTTGGACCCTGAGGAATTCCCGGTGCTGCCCAACATTGAAGAAAATCAAGTCATCTCTGTGCCAGGTGATTTGCTTAAAAATATGATTAAACAGACGGTATTCTCCATCTCTACCCATGAAACGACACCTATTTTGACGGGTGTATTGTGGAATCTGGCTGAGGGTGAATTGAAATTTGTCGCCACGGACCGCCACCGCCTTGCCACCCGCAGCGCTCATTTGGAGACCTCTGAAGGCTTGCGTTTTAGCAATGTTGTCATTGCAGGTAAAACGCTCAATGAGCTGAGCAGAATTATTCCGGATCAAAATATGCTTGTGGATATCGTCGTAGCGGACAATCAGGTATTATTTAAGGTGGATCGCGTGTTATTTTATTCCCGCATCTTGGATGGCACCTATCCTGATACTTCTAGAATTATTCCGACTTCCTACAAAACAGAACTGGTTGTGGACACAAAAAGTTTGAGCGAGTCTATTGACCGTGCTTATTTGTTGTCCCGTGAGGAAAAAACGAATATTGTAAAAATGCAATCGTTGGAAAACGGTGATCTAGAGATTTCCTCCAGCTCATCTGAACTTGGTAAAGTGCGTGAGGAAGTAAATGTGTCTAAATTTGAGGGAGAGCCACTCAAAATCTCGTTCAACTCCAAATATATGCTCGACGTGCTGAAGGTGATTGATAGCGAGCAGCTGACGATTGCTTTTACTGGCATTATGAGCCCCATTATTTTAAAACCGGCAGATTCTAGCAATGCGCTGTACATCATCCTGCCATATCGCACAACCAACTAGCGTCACCCACCCGAACAAGCGAAAGGATGAACAGGCCTTGAAACCAATATCTATACAGACCGAATACATCAAGCTCGATCAATTTTTGAAATTAGCCGATTGTGTATCCACAGGAGGCATGGCTAAAGCCCTGCTGCAGGAGGGACAAGTCCGCGTTAATGGTGAGCCAGAAGAACGTCGGGGGAGAAAATTGTACCCAGGCGATACCGTAGAAGTAGAGGACATTGGACGTTTCGAGGTTACGGCAGGAGCATGATCGCCTGAACGGCAAGGACTCCTTTTAGGTGCGGAATAACAAGGGGGACCCTATGTGTTTGTGAACAACATTGTTTTGCAGCAGTACCGGAACTATCAACAGTTGGAGCTGAATGAATTCGGGCCCGTTAATTTGCTGATCGGACAAAATGCGCAAGGCAAAACGAATCTGGTTGAGGCGATTTTTGTATTGGCCTTGACTAAAAGTCACCGAACGTCCCGCGATAAGGAATTAATTTCTTTCGGGGCTACTTCCACCCATCTAGCTGCCGATGTGGATAAAAAATACGGGAAAATCAGATTGGATCTCTCGTTATCCACACAAGGCAAAAAAGCAAAGATCAACGGGCTAGAGCAGCGAAAGTTGAGCGATTTTATCGGTTCGTTAAACGTGGTCATGTTTGCGCCCGAGGATCTGGAAATTGTCAAAGGAACACCGGGGGTTCGCCGCCGGTTTCTTGACATGGAAATCGGACAGGTTGCGCCAGGATATTTGTATCATTTGCAGCAATATCAGAAAGTGCTGGTTCAGCGAAATAATCTGCTCAAGCAAGCTTGGGGTAAAGATATGGCGTCCGTGCAGCTGATGCTGGAGGTATGGGATGAGCAACTTGTTGAGCATGGTGTTAAAATTGTAAAAAAGCGGAAACAATTTATAACAAAGCTACAAAAGTGGGCCCAAGCCATTCATGAAGGGATTGCAGGGGGGACAGAAGAGTTAAAATTAACCTATGTTCCCTCCTTCGGTGAGCCAGAGGAAGAAGATGAAGCTGTCTTATTGGAGCGATTTATGATAAAGTTATCCCAAATGAGGGAACAGGAAATCCGCCGTGGCATGACTTTGGCGGGACCCCATCGTGATGATTTGGCCTTTGCCATTAACGGCAGAGAAGTGCATACGTATGGCTCTCAGGGGCAGCAGCGGACGACGGCCCTGTCTTTGAAGCTGGCCGAAATAGAATTAATTCATGAGGAAATTGGGGAGTATCCTATCCTGCTGCTGGATGATGTGTTGTCCGAGCTGGATCCCTATCGTCAGACTCAACTGATCGAGACTTTCCAAAGCAAGGTACAGACCTTTATCACGGCAACCGGGATTGAGACGTTGAACGCAGAACGACTTAAGGGTGCCCATATTTATCACGTCCACGACGGGCATGTGGAACACTAAGGAGTGAGTGACTGCTATGTATATTCATCTGGGTGGAGAAAAGATCATCCGCTCGTCCGAGCTTGTGGCTATTTTCGATATCTCGATTGAAAAATCCTCTAAAATCTCCAAACAATACGTGAACCACGCCCAACAGCAAAAGCATGTCGAGATGATTGGCGAAGAGGAAGCCAAGTCCATCGTAGTGACTCAGAATACGGTGTATTATTCCCCCATCTCCTCAACAACACTCAAAAAGCGGGCAAACCAGTTTGTTGCCAATGCTTAACCATAGAAATCTATAGAAGTAGGTGAAAGGCATGTCTATGAATCAACCGTCTTATGATGCGGGCGAGATTCAGGTCCTCGAAGGCCTGGAAGCGGTTCGGAAACGTCCCGGGATGTATATTGGCTCCACGAGCGCCAAGGGGCTCCATCATCTGGTCTGGGAAGTTGTGGACAACAGTATTGACGAAGCGCTGGCGGGTTATTGTAACAGCATTCAAGTTGTCGTTCACAAAGATAATAGCATTACCGTTACAGATAACGGCCGCGGTATTCCGGTAAGTGAACACGCCAAAATGAAAAAATCAGCGCTGGAAGTCGTAATGACCGTACTTCACGCAGGTGGTAAATTCGGAGGCGGAGGGTACAAGGTGTCTGGTGGTCTGCACGGGGTTGGTGTATCCGTGGTGAACGCGCTCTCCAGCAAAATGATTGTTCATGTTAAACGGGATGGACATGTATATGAGCAGGAATACCATCGTGGTGCCCCACAGTATGATGTCAGAGTCATCGGTGACACCGAAGAGACAGGTACCCAAACGACCTTCTATCCGGACGAACAAATCTTTACCGAAACGACCGTATATGACTATGATACGCTGCAGACGCGGATTCGTGAGCTGGCTTTCCTGAACAAAGGCATTGCAATTAGCTTGACCGATGAACGGACAGGCGCCAGCGATACATTCCACTATGAGGGTGGAATCAGTGAATATGTGCAGTTTCTGAATCAAAAAAGAGAAGCCCTGCATGAACAGCCGATTTATGTCGAAGGCTCTCGTGACATGATTCAAGTGGAAGTTGCATTGCAATATAACGACAGCTATACCGAGAATATTTATTCTTTCGCCAACAATATCAATACTCATGAGGGCGGAACTCATGAATCAGGTTTCAAGAGTGCATTAACCCGGATTATTAACGATTATGCACGCAAAAATGGCTTAATTAAGGACAACAATGCCAATTTGACTGGTGACGATGTACGCGAAGGTTTGACAGCGATTATCTCCGTCAAAATTCCTGAACCACAGTTTGAGGGTCAGACTAAAACAAAGCTTGGCAACAGTGAAGTTCGAGGAATTGTCGAGTCCCTGTTCGCAGAGAAACTTCAGGAATTTCTGGAGGAGAACCCGTCCGTCTCCCGCCGTGTAGTTGATAAATCGTTACAAGCAGCTCGTGCCCGGGAAGCAGCACGCAAAGCGCGTGAACTTACACGTCGCAAAAGTGCGCTGGAAATCAGTTCGCTCCCAGGTAAGCTGGCGGATTGCTCCTCTAAGGATGCTTCGATCAGTGAACTGTACATCGTCGAAGGTGACTCAGCAGGGGGATCGGCCAAGCAGGGGCGTGATCGTCACTTTCAAGCGATTTTGCCAATTCGCGGTAAGATCCTGAATGTGGAAAAGGCACGCTTGGACCGTATTTTGTCCAGTGATGAAATACGGTCAATGGTAACAGCAATGGGTACAGGGATTGGAGATGATTTTGACATCAGCAAAGCCCGTTACCACAAGGTTATTATCATGACAGATGCCGATGTCGATGGTGCTCATATTCGCACATTGTTGCTGACATTCTTTTATCGCTACATGCGCAAAATCATTGATGCAGGCTATATATACATTGCTCAGCCACCACTATTCAAAGTTGAGCGTAACAAAGTTGTGCGTTATGCGAACTCTGAAGCGGAACGTGACGAGATCATCAAGGAATTTGGAGAAAATGCGAAGTACAATGTACAGCGCTATAAAGGTTTGGGTGAGATGAATGCGACCCAACTTTGGGAAACCACGATGGACCCAGAGAGCCGTACAATGCTGCAGGTAACTGTCAGTGACGCGATGCTGGCTGATACACTGTTCAATACCTTAATGGGTGACAATGTAGAGCCTCGCCGTGACTTTATCCAAGAACATGCGAAGTACGTGAAAAACCTAGATTTCTAATGTGTGTTATTCCATCCTGATGGCTATGTTATCTGTTCATTAGGGTTGTATAAGCAAGAGTGTACAAGGGGCGCCCAAATGGGCGTCCCTTTTCTTGTCATTAACCAGCCCGGATGGATTTGAATATTTAATTTCAATGTTTTAGGCCTTTTTCTTAGAGCGTACAGGTTTACCTGTGGATGCCGTATACCGGCCGTAGCCTACTGCATATCTGAATATTTTATGATAGAGGCTTTTATTTGGGAGGGAAGCGAACACTTTGATGGCTGGTCTTGTATTGACCTCCAAAATCCATGGATAGTTTTGCTGGTCCAATCCCACATCTAACCCGATTTCCCTTAAACGAGGGTATTTTTTTTGTAGCTGCCAGGCTACTCGCTCTCCCATTTTCGATAATTTTTGCTCCAGTCGTACGGCTTCCTTTACATCCATATATGGAGCCACCAGTTCATTGAAAAAACGCGTTGTCCCACCGCTGTGATGATTGGTGACGACTTTGTCAGGAGCAGCTACACGTCCTACAATAAGCGTTGTTTCCCAGTGATGTCTCAAGTTCATCTGGGTCAATACCCTCAGATCGAAGGGACGGGCTTCATGCTGAAGAAGAGGAATTCCGCGCTGTATCAGATATGGACGTTTCTTTATACGAGAAGAAACCACCCTATGCAGCTCATCCAGGCTTTCAAAGGTGAGGATATCTACTTCATAGCGAAGTACATACCAAGTTCTCTCCTCGATGATTCCTTCTTCTGTCGGCGGAAGCTGCTCTGTCTGCCTTTCTGCACGCATAACCCCTTTGCCGTAGGTACCATTATCCGGCTTAATATAGACAGTTCCATACACCGCCAACATTTCATTCAGATGCTCAAACGTGTACAAACGTGTTTCCGGTATATAAGCGGCCAATGTCGGATGGGGAAGAATGGCATTTGTTTTGGCCCACTTACTGGATACTCGCTGAATAGACAAGTATTCTCATCCCTTTCTTTTCGAATTATGAGTCATGTACCTGGAATTCACACCCTTTAACAAAACAAGGGAAACTAAAGGACAAGCGCGTAAAACAATGATATAATAGAGAAATACGGCGTTTTTCGGAATTTTGCTAAGTAGAACCCTGACCGTATACGTATTGTATGTGGAAAAGGCCCTTAGGGTGGGGGCTAATCCCCAGTTCAGGGGAATTTGTTATAATCAGGGCTTGTAAGTTGTACAAGAAAATAGCAATCTGCTACAGGCAGAAGGGGAATGACGAGGGTTTTACGCTGTAAAGAGGACAAATGCGTTTAATTGTGCTCTTTTTGTGAAAGTAATATAATTATACAGATGAGGATTTCAGCCAAAATCCTGCGCAAGGAGCGGAGTATATAGGCAGTGTCTTGTTAGGCTTTTCACATAGAGAGCGCTGTATTGAAGGATGAGAAGGAGGACCAGCATGGCGGATCAAAATAACTCGCAAATCATCAATAGGGATATCGGAGTGGAAATGCGCGAATCCTTTATGGATTATGCCATGAGTATTATTGTTAGCCGTGCCTTGCCTGATGTGCGGGACGGACTGAAGCCGGTACACCGTCGTATTCTGTACGCGATGTCCGAGCTAGGCATGTCGCCAGATAAGCCTTATAAAAAATCGGCAAGAATCGTCGGTGAAGTTATCGGTAAGTATCACCCTCATGGTGATACGGCTGTATATGATACGATGGTGCGGATGGCGCAGGATTTTTCCTTGCGTTATATGTTGGTGGATGGACACGGTAACTTTGGCTCCGTGGATGGAGATATGGCAGCAGCAATGCGTTACACTGAAGCACGGCTGTCCAAGATTGCCATGGAAATGCTCCGTGATTTGAACAAAGAGACCGTTGATTTTATGCCTAACTACGATGGTGAAGAGAACGAGCCTGTCGTATTGCCTGCACGTTATCCTAACTTGCTGGTTAACGGTGTCGGCGGGATTGCAGTTGGTATGGCAACCAACATTCCTCCGCATAACTTGGGAGAGGTTATCGATGGTGTACAAGCACTGATCGAAAACCCTGACATTACGCCGATGGAACTTATGGATTACATTCAAGGGCCCGATTTCCCGACAGCAGGTTATATCTTAGGTCGCTCAGGCATTCGTCAGGCGTACCAGACTGGCCGCGGATCTGTGACTATGCGTGCGAAGACCACCATAGAGGAAATTGGCAATAAAGCACGGATTATCGTGCATGAGCTGCCTTACCAAGTGAATAAGGCTCGTCTGGTCGAGAAAATTGCTGAACTAGTACGTGACAAGCGTATTGAGGGCATTACGGATCTTCGCGATGAATCCGACCGTACGGGTATGCGTATTGTGATCGAGTTGCGTAGAGATGTGAACCCGAACGTCGTTCTGAATAATTTGTTTAAACATACGGCCATGCAGTCCAATTTCGGTATCAATATGCTTGCGATTGTAAACAATGAGCCGAAGATTTTGAACCTGAAAGATGTCTTGTATTATTATCTCAAGCATCAGGTTGAGGTTATTCGTCGTCGGACAGAATTTGATCTGAAAAAAGCCGAAGCTAGAGCACATATTCTGGAAGGCTTGCGTATTGCTCTTGACCATCTGGACGAAGTTATTTCCTTGATTCGTTCTTCCCAAACTGCAGAAGCAGCCCGTGAAGGACTGATTGAGCGTTTCTCACTGACTCTTGAGCAGGCTCAGGCTATTCTCGATATGCGTCTGCAACGCTTAACCGGTTTGGAACGTGAGAAGATCGAGAACGAATATAACGAGCTAATTCAAAAGATAATGGAATACCGCGAAATTTTGGCGAATGAGCATCTGGTACTCAACATCATTAGCGAAGAGCTGAATGAGTTGAAAGGACGCTTCGCCGATGAACGTCGCACTGAAATTACAGTGGGTGAAGAAAGTATTCTGGATGAGGATCTCATTCCGCGTGAAGACGTTATTATTACTGTAACCCATACTGGATATATCAAACGCCTCCCTGTTACTACGTATCGTAGTCAAAAACGCGGTGGTCGTGGTGTAGTAGGTATGGATACCAAAGATGAGGACTTCGTAGAGCATCTGTTCATTACGAATTCACATCATCATTTGTTATTCTTTACGGACAAGGGCAAGGTATACCGGATTAAGGCCTATGAGATTCCGGATTTAAGCCGGACAGCTCGGGGGACACCGATTATTAACCTGATTCAGATTGAGCAGGGTGAGTCGATCAATGCAGTAATTCCAATTGAGGAATTTGTGGAGGATAGTTATCTATTCTTTGCGACCCAGCATGGGATTATTAAGAAAACACCTCTTGATGACTATGCGAATATCCGCAAAGGCGGCCTGATTGCCATTAATTTGCGTGAAGATGACGCCCTGATCGAAGTGAAGCTGACTGATGGACAGCAGGAAATGATTATCGGTACAGCACAAGGTATGTCTATCCGCTTCCCTGAAAGTGACGTACGATCTATGGGGCGTAGCGCTACAGGAGTTAAAGGGATTAGTCTTGACGAAAGCGATGCTGTAATCGGCATGGATATCGTCAATACCGACCTGGATATTTTGATCGTAACGGCCAAGGGTTATGGCAAACGTACCCCTGCTGTGGATTATCGTATCCAGAGCCGTGGAGGCAAGGGGATCAAGACGATTAACGTTACCGATAAAAATGGTCCAGTGGTCGGCCTCAAGGTAGTAAAAGCGGAAGAGGACTTGATGATTATTACAGCTAGTGGCACCTTGATCCGGACTAGCATGGGGGAAATCTCCACGATGGGTCGGAATACGCAAGGGGTAAGATTGATTAATATTCGCGATGATGATTCGGTTGCAACGGTTTGTCGGGCGAACAAGAATGAGGAGCAAGATGAACTGCTTGAGGATTTATTAGAGGATGGAGGAACTGGTGAGGAGCCAACTCTGTCATCTGCTGAACCAACTCTTGGAGCGAATGCAGAAGATACGGAAGGTAACGATCCAGAATCTTCTGGGGACGAATAAGCCCTGAATATAGAAGCAACACATTTAGATTGAAGAGACTCTCTGGCTATTTGGTCAAGAGAGTCTTTTTTTCTTGTTCAGGTTGACCAATTCAGACCAGCACGTTTTAAATGGCATAAAATGAATGTACAGGATCATTTCCAAGTAATATAATGACATCATAACTGGCAGCTGGAGCAGCTGTTGTGAGAACAGAGAGGTTGACCATGACAACTGTACCCGTATCCGAATTAAAAGCAGGACTTAAATTGCAAAGCGACATTTTTACTGAAATGGGCAGCTTGCTGCTACCGAAAGGGCGTATTTTGCTACCACGTGACTTAGAGATTTTAGAGGCGTTCCTGATTCAACAAGTAGAGGTAGGGACGGATGATATTGCAAAACCCAGTAGCGAGCCTGCCACTGTTCGATCTGGGACAGCTGAATCGCAGGGAGTTTCGTTAGATGGGCGAGATGAAGCCGAACAATTCCAGGATGAGTATGACAAAATGGTGATGCTTGTTAAGAATGCGTTTCAATCTGTACTTGTCTCTAATTTATCTATATATGAGTTGCGCGGACAACTGGAGTCCTTGCTGGCACATATCCAACGCTATAATGTAATGACCTATACTCCGCCTGCTATGATCGAAGTGGACTATATTTTTCACAATGCCGTGCTAACCTCCCTTACCTCTTACTCCATTGCACAATGGATTGGGTTGCCTCAAAAGGATTGGATGCAGGTGGCTTTTGCCGGATTGCTTCATGATATAGGGAATGCTAAGATGGACCCGTCCATTCTGTACAAGCCCTCCCAACTAACACGAGAAGAGCAAGAAGAAGTACGCCTCCATACATCACTAGGATACCAAATGCTTAAAAATGTGAAGGCTATTAACGAAGGTGTACGTTTGGCAGCTCTTCAGCATCATGAGAAAGTGGACGGTACTGGATATCCATTGCGCCTTAAGGGAGAGCAAATTCATATATACGCTAAAATCGTAGGGGTGGCTGATGTATTCCATGCCATGACTCTAGAAAAAACATACCGACCTGCCCAATCGCCTTATCTGGTTCTAGAGCAAATTAAATCAGAATCATTTGGAAAGCTGGACCCAAGTGTCGTGCAAGTCTTAATTCAAAAGCTAACCCAATTTAATAATGGGACCAAGGTGCGTCTGAATGATAACCGTACAGGGGAAATTATTTTTGCTGATCGAGATCACCCGACTCGTCCGTTGATTCAAGTAGAGGGGGAGATCATTAACCTTATGCTTCAAAGAGAGCTTTATATCGAGTGTATTGTTACTTAACTGGGTCTTTTCAAAAAAAAATAGTTGCGCAATATAGTGAAGATATGATATATTCTTTCTTGTCGCTTCAAGTGTTGAAATAAAGAAGCGAAAAACACTTTTGAAAAAAAAGTGTTGACACAAACCTGAATAGCATGATATACTATAAAAGTTGCTGAGGGGAACGAGAGTTACTCTAAAGCAAACAACGAATGTTTGATCTTTGAAAACTGAACAACGAGTGAGTAAAATGATTTTGTTCGTAAAATCAAACAATGAGATATTTTATCTCGTCAGTTTCAAAATGAGCTAATCGCTCTTTCTATAACCAACTTCGGTTGGTCTTTAATGGAGAGTTTGATCCTGGCTCAGGACGAACGCTGGCGGCGTGCCTAATACATGCAAGTCGAGCGGGGTTAGTTAGAAGC
>NZ_JAKWFI010000015.1:0-62288 GCF_029522175.1 Paenibacillus sp. P2(2022)
TCCCATGCAGGAAAAGGATGTATCGGGTATTAGCTACCGTTTCCGGTAGTTATCCCTGTCTTGTGGGCAGGTTGCCTACGTGTTACTCACCCGTCCGCCGCTAGGTTAGTTAGAAGCAAGCTTCTAATTAACCCCGCTCGACTTGCATGTATTAGGCACGCCGCCAGCGTTCGTCCTGAGCCAGGATCAAACTCTCCATTAAAGACCAACCGAAGTTGGTTATAGAAGGAGCGATTAGCTCATTTTGAAACTGACGAGATAAAATATCTCTTTGTTTGATTTTGCGAACAAAATCGGTTCACTCACTCGTTGTTCAGTTTTCAAAGATCAAGTCTTCATTATATCTTACTTTGCTTCATCACCGCATCTCAGCGGCGACTTTTATAATATATCATCTCTTTTTGAATTTTGCAAGAGTTTTTTTTAATTCTTTTTTCGAGCAAATCCTTCAAAAAGGAACGAAAGTTAATTTAACATGAATATTGAATAGAGTCAATACTTTTTTTGATATCAGAAAGTATATTTACTTCCTGATATCTCGGTTTGATATAGTTCTTCTTTATCTTTTTATTGTTTGGTTTGCGGGACACGGCCTCTGCGTGCATATTTGGATAGTTCCTTGGCGGGTGCAAAACGGGCATACATGCGGAAAACTGTTTTATATCGAAGTGCTATAGCATAACGGATATCCTGGTCCAATCGGGTATCACTCATGTCAAGTAGCATTTCATCTAGTTCCTTACGAAGAACGTAGTCAAGTTCCTTGCATTCTTTTTCGTTAAACAGCATTCCCAACATATGACCATACTCCCTTATCAGCAGATTATATAGTACTTATATTTGCTCAATTAATTGTTCCAAACTTTACCTGTTTTTAAACTCAACTGCTAAGGTTTCAAACTTACTCCAAGTAATCTTTAATGCTTTTCTTTACGCTCTCCCTTTTGTTATGTTCAATTTTCGGGAAATATATAAATAATTGGCCATATTATTTTAATGCGACAATAAACGATAAGTTATGCCGCTCTCAATCGCAGCTGCTATAAATAGAAAGATGACAGACCATATTGACACGGTCAACGTTTGTTTCAAAAAAACCTCCCACGATGGGCCAGTACCTTTGCGTTTTAGTCCTATGCTTGTACCTAGGGTAGATATTATATTGACCCCAAACTTCAAACCGAAGGCACAGGCGATAATCAAAACAGGCAATTCAATTACACCATGAGGCAATAATCCTTTTACGACAATTTCATACATACTTCTTCCCATATCTGTCTGCAGGTGTACTACAAAACCTAAAACCATTCCGTTCACAATCAAAAATATAAACGGTACGATTCCAAAAAGAGCTCCGGTATATATTACTAGCACGCATTTGATTGCATTGTTGAAAAAGATAAACACAAAAAAACTCCATTGTGGATGCTCAGAGTTCTGCAATCGTTGCGCCACTCCCCCCAGTCCCTCCATTTGTCGTGCCAACATAGACTGAATAACACCTGTACTTAGCCATCCCACTACAATACTTGCGCAGAAAAAAAGTGCAGCGATCAAAATTAGCCGTCTTGTCGTGCGTAAATCATAAAAAAATGCTCTTAGTCCCATTTGTTGATTCCTCCTATTAGTCCAATGGAATAATTAACAACCCCTGGCATAGCTTTAAGTAAACAAGCACTTCTAGGATGAAAGGGGCATTAACCATGAATTCTTTTTTCTATGTATTGAACGGCAAAAAAATTAAACGATTCTTGATCGTAATGGCAGCGGCCGTCTTTACTGCCGGGGTCATTTATGTAGAAACCGATAATGTTACGGTTTTTTCCGAGGAAGCGCCAACTGCCGTTTACAGTGTGCCTACGGATAAAAAGCTGATCGCTCTCACGTTCGACATTAGCTGGGGTGATAAGCGTACTGCCCCCATTTTAAAAGTTCTCGAAGATAAAAAAGTGACCAAGTCCACCTTTTTTCTTTCTGCCCCTTGGAGCAAAACACACCCAGAACTCGTGAATCAAATTAAAGAAAGCGGATTTGAGATTGGCAGTCATGGCCATAAACACGAAAACTATAGCAGCTTAAGCGATGAAGAGATTCGTAAGCAGATTTCAACGGCTCATACCACATTAACCGAGCTGACTGGACAATCCCCGAAGTTAATCCGTATGCCTAATGGTGACTTTGACAAAAGGGTACTTCAAGTTGCCAGCACTTTAGGCTACAAAACCATTCAATGGGATACTGACTCCCTGGACTGGAAAAACCCTGGTACGCAGGTCATAATCGACCGTGTTGTAAATAAAGCACATCCCGGTGATATCGTCCTTCTTCATGCCAGTGATTCTTGTAAACAAACTCATGAAGCGTTGCCCATCATTATCGACAAGTTGCGGGCACAAGGCTATGAATTTGTGACTGTATCCGAACTGCTTCAACAAGGTACAGTAAAAGGTAAAGAGGTTCGCGATCAAGCTCTGGGTCTTTAAGGAGTTATTTTACATCGTTCTCAGCTAAAAACCAAAAGCAACTCGACATATTTCTCCCCAATCATCCGCATACTATCCACATTCATGATAAAGGAGGAATACGGCCATGAATTGGACTCGTTTGCGATTTGTTAGCATGGTATGCGTACTGGGCGTTGCACTGAGCGGCTGCGGCTCGGATCAGGGTTCTGCACCTCCCCAGAACAGTTATAAAGAGATGAAAACGATGGTGGTTGATATCCTGAAAAGTGATGATGGAAAAAAAGCCGTAGAAGAAGCCTTAACCGGGGAAAAAGAGGGACAATCCGGTCAAAGTGGTGGAGGAGGTGGATCTGGAGGCAGCATGGGAATGAAAATGCTTATGTCCACACAATCCGCTGAACAGATGAAAATTGCAGTAAAAGATACTTTGATCTCACCTGAATATAAAAAAGAAATCGAAAAAATTATGACTGATCCGCGTTTTGCCGGAGAATTTGCCAAAGCCATCAACAGTCAAAGCAAACAGCTTCATATGCAGCTTATAAAAGACCCTTCTTACCAAAAATCAATTGAAGAGATGCTAAAATCGCCAGAACTGACCAAGATGTATATGGACTTAACTAAAACCCCGGAATATCGCAAACAATCTATGACAGTCATGCATGATGCTATGCAGAATCCGATTTTTCGGCTTGAGGTCATGAATTTACTCAAAACTGTTGTGCAAGAAGAACTTCAACCTAAGGTTGAGAAAAAAGGCGGAGAGCAAGGTGGATCCGGGGATCAAAAGCAAGATGGTGGTGGTGGTGAAGGAGAACAAGGTGGTGGTGAAGGAGGTCAAGGAGGAGGTCAGTAAAAAAAAGGCTGGTTCAACAACCAGCCTTTTTTATTATTCAGATTCCATGTGCAACCCGGTAATTTGGGCGGCTATATCATTATAAATAGCTCCTGTCGCCGACTCCGATTTATATACGGATGGAGAAAAATCGGCTTCTGACGGATGATTATCTGGGATACCCAGCGGAATTTGTGCCAAAAGTTTCGTATGAAGTGTTTCTGCCAACATAGCCCCGCCTCCCCGTCCAAAAACATAGTCTTTTTCTCCAGTGGAGGACACATAATAGGACATGTTCTCCACGACGCCTATGACCTTATGATCCGTTTGAAGGGCCATTGCCCCTGCACGTGCAGCTACAAAAGCTGCCGTCGCATGCGGAGTAGTGACAATGATTTCTTCACTCTGCGGAATCATTTGATGTACGTCAAGCGCTACATCACCAGTACCTGGTGGTAAATCGAGTATCATATAGTCCAGCTTGCCCCATTCGACATCACTAAAAAACTGTCTAAGCATTCTCCCCAGCATGGGACCTCTCCAAATAACAGGATTGTTTTCTCTCACAAAGAAGCCCATGGACATGATTTTGATACCAAATCGTTCCACTGGCTGAATGATACCATCTTCGACAGAAGGTACGTCCTCTACCCCAATCATATCCGGCACACTGAATCCATAGATATCAGCATCAATTAAACCCACTCGCTTACCCTGTCTGGCTAGAGCTGCCGCCAAATTCACAGCTACTGTCGATTTTCCGACACCACCTTTTCCGCTTGCAATGGCAATAAATCGTACGCCAGATGCTGGATTAAGCAGCTCATATTCTTGCATACCAACAGCATGTCCTTTGGTCAAAACCGGATCAGCTACCTCCTCGGTATCCTCTCCATTTTGTATAGCTGACTTTTCAGACTCAGATGCCTCACGAATACGAATATGCACGTGACTTAATCCCGCCTTTTCTAACGTCTGCCGGATTTCCCGATCCAGTTCCGTCCGAGTCTCTTCTTGGCTATCCAGGGTAATAGCAGTCAATGATACCCGATCCTCTTTAACAACCACATCCCGAATAAAATGGAGGTCAACCAAACGGCGCCCCGTTTGAGGCTCTCGCACTTGCTGAAGTAGCTCTATAACTTGCTCTCTCGATTGCATGAATAATCAGCACCTCTGCTTTATTGATTTACGTAGTGGTAAACACTTACAGTATACCACTATCTGACTTCAGGTGCTGATGAGGTTGCCTTTTCCCCGGCACTGTAACGCAAAATACCTTTATATATAGATGCGGCCACTTGTCTCTGATAGTTCTCGTCACTGAGTCGTCTGGCTTCCTCTGGATGGGACAAAAATCCGACTTCTACAAGAGCTGCTGGCATTTTGAGTGCCTTTAATAAATAGACCGTGTTTACGGTCTTAGCCACTCTGTCCGTATTTTCCAAATTGCGCTTGATTTCTTCCTGAATTAAGGATGCCAAATTCTCGTTATCTGCATGATTAGGTACGAAAAAGGTCTGGGCTCCACTCCAACGGCTCGACGGGATACTGTTCATATGAATACTTAAAAAGAGGTCCGCTTGCTGCTCCTCAATCATACGTACCCGTTGCTTTAAATCCTCCGTTTTTCTTCTGGAATAGCCTTTTGTTTCTTGCTGCGCCAGATCGCGATCATCCTCACGTGTCATGACGACAACTGCCCCTGCTTGCTGTAAATAATCTCGCAAATAAAAAGCGATCGCCAAATTAATATCCTTTTCAATGACCCCCTCTTTGCTAACCGCTCCTCCATCAGGCCCTCCGTGTCCGGCATCTATAGCAATTACCTTACCAGTAAGCGGTAGACTCCAATGAATCCACGCTCTCGAAGCAGGTATCTCATACAATGTCAGCATGATGAATAGAACAGCGAGACAACAGCCTAACAGCATTTTTTGCAGCGTCCGATAGCGAATCCACAGTGTGACCTCTTTTTTACGATTGTTTTTTTGCATAACAAAACGCCTCCGTCCTATACAGATACTAATAATCTATATGGGACGAGGCGTGTAGTTAGTACAACTCAGGCATGAACATATTCTTTCATACCTTCAATCAGCACTTGAGCGACTTCTGGGCGTGTAAATTCCGGTGGCGGACAAACCCCGGAGCGTAACAATTCCCTCACTTTGGTGCCAGAGAGCGTCAAATGATGCTCCTTGGGATGTGGGCATGTTTTACTTGAGGCCATATTTCCACATTGGGTGCAGTAAAAGCTGTGTTCAAAAAACAACGGGGTAATCCCCAGCTCTTCAGGTGTAAAGTGCTTGAAAATTTCCTGCGCTTCATAGGTACCGTAATAGTCCCCTACACCCGCATGATCTCTTCCGACAATAAAATGAGTGCAGCCGAAGTTCTTCCGCACAATAGCATGGAAAATGGCCTCTCTAGGACCAGCGTATCGCATGGCAGCAGGAAAGACCCCCAGAAAGGCTCGATCAGCCGGATAATAGTTGTCCAGCAACACTAGATAGCTCTTCATACGCACATCTGCTGGAACGTCATCTGACTTGGTCTCTCCAACAAGTGGATTTAGAAATAAAGCATCCACAATTTCCATCGCGCTTTTTTGAATGTACTCATGTGCCCGATGTACCGGATTTCTTGTTTGAAAACCGACTACTGTCTTCCAGCCCTTTTCAGCAAAATGGCTACGTGTCTGTGCTGGTGTGTAATAAAATTCGCTAAATTGAGTAGGTTTGGGTCGATTCAGCACTTGCACCGTTCCACCTACATAGGTAGCAGGTCGATCTAACAATTTATTTACGCCAGGATGGGCCGGGTCAGCCGTCTTGAATACACATCTGGCTTCCTCTGCCTGGTCAACCTGATAAATACTCTCAATATCAAGTACAGCATAGATGATACCATCTGTTTCCCCCACCAAAGCCACCTGCTGACCTAGTTTCAGTTCACTGGCTATGGTTTCTACTACTGCAAGAGTAATGGGAATACTCCAGACTGTACCATCAGCAAGACGCATATCCGTTACCACTGAACGATAATCTGACTCATTCATAAATCCCGTCAATGGAGAAAAGGCACCTACTCCAATTAAATCCAGATCAGAAATCGTCCATGAGTTTACAGGGATAGGAAACAATTCACCTGCAGCCTGCAACAGTGCTTCTTGCTGCGGTCCAGTTATAATTCTATCAACGAGCGTTCCGCCATGCGGAAGAATTGCAGTCATGATGCACTTCCTTTCTATTCATAAATAAGTCTCAGAGCTACCTACATACCATTTTTTATTGGTGGAGCCCACACTCCGTTTTCTCATTGCCTGACCAACGGCCAGCACGTGGATCTTCACCTGGCAGGACTTCACGTGTACATTGCTCACAGCCAATACTGGGAAAATTACGGTCATGCAATGGATTATACAATACATCATGAGTGCGAATATAGTTCCATACATCCTCGGAAGTCCAGCTTGCCAAGGGGTTAAATTTAACGAGACCAAACTTTTCATCATACTCTACCTTTTTTGCATTCGCACGCGTAGGAGCCTGATCGCGACGGATACCGGTAATCCATGCATCGTATTGAGACAGAATGCGTGTCAGCGGCTCAACCTTGCGTATACCACAGCATGCATTAGGATTTGATTTCCACAGCTCCTCTCCATGCTCCGCAGCTTGCTCTTCTGGAGTGATTAAGGGAGAGACTCTAACAAAATCCAAATTGTATCTAGCTTTCATCTGATCACGCGTATCATAAGTTTCTTGAAAATGAAAGTCGGTATCCAAGTAAAAAATATCGGTAGAAGGGCTAATTCTTTGTAGCATATCTACTAGTACTACATCTTCTGCTCCGAAGCTACAAGCAAAGGTGAGGTTGGGAAATGTCTGAACAGCATATTGAATAATTTCTTCAGGCGTGGCCTCTTCCAGTTCACTTGCCTTGACTCTAATCAACGCTTCTTTCTCCAATAAATTCATTATCAATGCGCCTCCATATGAAGATTCATAAACAAGTGATACTTCAATGCCGACTAAACTAATAAGATTAAGTACAGTATAAAACTTTCATATTCATTGTCAATCCAAGCAAAATCGTCATACTGTAAACATTTATCATCCCGCATGAAGCAGGAACGTTGTTCTGTCAGCATTCTTAAACGCTCTCCTGCATATTCAACCAAGTTCAGTGGCTATATATAAAATATTCTTATACCAAACGTTTAAAAATTGCCTTAGATTGCTTAATAACTAAAAGTAACTAGTCATAGCAGAGGGTATGCCTGAACGTAAGTATTTTAGGTTAGCGAAAATGCTTCCTCTACTCCACCCGAGACAAAGATATACCCACTACTCGGCTGTCATCGTAATCCTGGATAGCTATGGCTATTATGATCAGGTAAAAATATCTGAGGATAAAAGCGCCCTTCCTTAGAGCCATGATTATCCTTGGATTTGGTCAAGGAAATATAATTAGGGTTCGTTCGTCATATTTACATTTGCATTCAAAGATGAAGCATACGTGGTCGTGCTCAGCTCAAGGTAAACCAGCTCTGACTATAAGGTTTACATCCGAAGAATCCCACTACTAAATCGGGAGCTCTGATGCTAATCGTGCTTCTATTAAGGAATATTACAAAGAAATGGCACCCAGATCGATAATAAGCCTCTCAACACTCCTATAGCGCTCACAGAGGCCCTCCCTGAGAAATTAAAGCATTCAGATATACAGATAGCCCTTAACGTAACTGGAGCCCTATTTTAGCCCATTCTCAATGGTTAAAAATACTCACATCATCATCGCTGCAATTACGGAAGCCGAGGAGATGGGCAGTACCAAGCTAAAGATTGCTCTGCAAAAGTTCCCTGATCTTTTTAATTAGTCACAGGTTGTGAACATTACAGGATAAACTGTGTTGAAATAGCAAACTATATTTGTGCATAAGTATACCGATCTTAGTTACATCGTGGATAACTTACGTATTCCAGATAGTATATGCACCTTTTTATGTATCGCAGGGCAGACGTAGCCATAAAATTCTAGTGTAGATCCATTTATCCACATGTAGTTAATGTGCAGCAAATGATCTAAATAAAAAAGAACCCTTTCCATAAGGAAAAGGTTCTTCTGTATTCGAAATATTAACGTTTCGAGAACTGTGGTGCACGACGAGCGGCTTTGAGGCCGTATTTTTTACGTTCTTTCATACGTGGGTCACGAGTCAAGAATCCTGCTTTTTTCAAAGCTGGACGGAATTCTGGGTCTGCTTTCAACAGAGCACGGGAAATACCGTGGCGAATTGCGCCTGCTTGACCAGAGATACCACCACCATGAGCGATAACGAGTACGTCATAGCTACCAAGTGTTTCTGTCAGATTCAGTGGTTGTTTTACGATCAGTTTGAGAGTTTCCAAACCGAAATATTCATTAATATCACGCTTATTGATGACAATGCGTCCTTCACCCGGTACGAGACGAACACGAGCTACCGAATGTTTACGACGACCTGTCCCATAGTATTGTACTTGTGCCATGAAACTGTCCTCCCTTTTAATTATCCGCGAAGTTCGTAAACTTCAGGTTTTTGTGCTGCATGTGGATGCTCTGTACCTCTGTAAGCTTTAAGTCTCAGCTTCATTTTGTCGCCTTGACGAGTTTTAGGAAGCATACCGTGAACAGCCAATTCCAACATACGTTCAGGTTTGTTCTTAACCATATCTTGTGCAACTGTTACTTTCAGACCACCTGGGTGCAGGGAGTGACGATAGTATTTTTTGTTCTCCATTTTTTTACCGGTCAATACGATTTTCTCCGCATTGATTACAACAACAAAATCACCTGTGTCCACATGTGGTGTAAACTGTGGCTTGTGTTTGCCGCGAATCAACGCAGCCGCTTCGCTTGCCAGACGGCCGAGCGTTTTGCCTTCGGCATCAATGATGTGCCAATTGCGCTCAACTTCATTTGGCTTCGCCATATACGTAGTACGCATGAAAAGTATCCTCCTTAAGTTCGTTAACAGAAATCATCATTTATCTTCGTTCGTTAAGTTGCTGCATTATCGATGGATTAGATGTTGCTATAAAGTGATTATCTTAATTGGGGCTGTGGGAAAGCCATTAAGAAAACACAACTTTTATATTACAGGATAACCATCAATTCTGCAAGGAAAAAATCAATGTTTTTTGATGTTTTCTTCGTACTCTACATTCCAGAGCGTTAAAGCGTGTCCAACGGCTGTAGGGCCAGCCTTTGAACGGTTTTTTGCTTCCAAAATGGAAGGAATATCATCCGGCGATTTTTTGCCTTCTCCCACTTCCAGCAAAGTCCCCATTATAATCCGAACCATGTGCTGCAAAAATCCGCTACCTGTAATATAAGTATGAATAATTCCCTGATCGTCCGACCCTGGACGTGAAAAGGAATGGTCTACCGTTATATAGGCTTCGTAAATAGTGCGAACATGATTCGTCTTTTGGGAACGTCGAGATGCGAACGAAGTATAGTCAAAGGTGCCCACTAAATGAGCCAACCCCTTTTCCATCGCTCTTACATCCAGACTCGTTGGATGATGGGCCTGTGTACGACGGTGAAAGATGTCTGGAAACCGGTTCGCATTAATACTGTACCGATACGTCTTCCGCTTCGCCATGCGGCGTGCATGAAAGGACAGTGGCACCTCTCTCGCATCCGTAACGATGATATCACGAGGCAGCCAGGCATTAAGTGCCAGACACCAGCGATGTATCGGAATCGGCGATTCAGTATGAAAATTGAATACCTGCCCGTATGCATGCACACCTGCATCTGTACGTCCTGAGCCCGTAATTTTAAGACGTTCGCCCGTCAATGAGTATATAGCATTTTCAAGACAGTCCTGAATGGTGTTGCCACTAGGCTGCGTCTGAAAGCCATCATAGTGGGTTCCATCATAGTTCACCTTCATGCACAAGTTCCGCATGCTTCTCACACCTTTGCAGGGGTATTCTCTGGTCTTACAGGAAATAACCGAACATAACAAAGGAGAAGCCCCTCAAGGACTCCTCCAAGAGAAAAAAAGGGTTGTTCAGAATCAAGCCGATTCTGTCCACCCTTCCCTCATCTTCGCCTGTTTACGCGCGGTCAACCAATTCCAGATATACCATTGGAGCGGCGTCGCCACGACGAGGTCCCAGTTTCAAGATACGAGTGTATCCACCTGGACGCTCATTGTAACGTGTAGCCAATTCGCTAAACAGCTTTTGGATTGCATCCTGCTCACCATCCAAAGTTTCACGGCGAACGAACGCAGCCACTTGACGACGTGCGTGCAGATCTCCTTTTTTCGCTTTGGTGATCAGTTTTTCAGCAATAGAACGAACTTCTTTCGCTTTAGCCTCAGTAGTTTGGATACGCTCATACAAGAACAGATCGGTTACCAAATCACGAAACAAAGCTTTACGGGCACTGGAATTACGGCCCAATTTTTGGTATGCCATGTAGTTTCCCCTCCTTCACAAAAACGTTGCTGTGCTATTCTTCCGTACGAAGTCCTAAACCAAGTTCCTCGAGCTTCTCTTGTACTTCTTCCAAAGATTTGCGACCCAAGTTACGGACCTTCATCATATCTTCTTCAGATTTAGTCGTGAGTTCTTGTACCGTATTGATACCAGCGCGCTTAAGGCAGTTATAGGAACGGACGGAGAGATCCAGCTCTTCGATCGTCATTTCAAGAACTTTTTCTTTCTTGTCTTCTTCTTTTTCGACCATAATTTCTGCATCTTTTGCTTCATCCGTGAGTCCCACGAATAGCATCACATGCTCGGTCAAAATTTTGGCTCCAAGGCTCACAGCTTCTTCAGGACGAATAGTTCCGTCTGTCCAAACCTCAAGTGTCAGCTTGTCATAATTCGTAACCTGGCCGACACGCGTATTTTCTACGCCGTAGTTCACGCGTGCAATCGGAGTGTAGATGGAGTCGACGGGAATGACGCCGATCGGCTGGTCATCACGTTTATTCCGATCCTGCTTAACGTAACCGCGACCGCGATTGGCAAAAATACGCATGTGAAGTCTCGAACCCGGTCCGAGCGTTGCAATGTGAAGATCCGGATTAAGAATTTCCACATCACTATCCGCACGGATATCACCTGCCGTTACAACTCCTTCGCCTTCCGCATCGATTTCGAGTACTTTCTCTTCATCTGAGTGGATTTTAAGCGATAAAGCTTTCAAGTTCAGAATGATCTCCGTTACGTCTTCCTTCACACCGGGAACCGTTGCAAACTCGTGCAGAACCCCATCGATCTGAACCGATGTGACTGCTGCCCCCGGTAACGAGGATAACAGAATACGGCGAAGCGAGTTCCCCAGCGTCGTACCGTATCCGCGTTCCAGCGGTTCTACTACGAATTTTCCATAGGTGCCATCATCATTGACGTCAACCGTCTCAATTTTCGGCTTTTCGATTTCTATCACTGCAATATCCCTCCTTCAAAACGTCGCTCCTATATGAAACATTCACCTTATCCATAGTCTATCATGCAGTATACCTAAACATCCATTCTTGGCAGTTTGTGCCGGATCTATACTACACGCAGAGGAGAAATCTCATTAGACGCGACGACGTTTTGGAGGACGGCATCCGTTATGAGGTACCGGAGTTACGTCTTTGATCAGGTTAACTTCCAGACCAGCAGCTTGCAAAGAGCGGATTGCTGCTTCGCGACCTGCACCAGGTCCTTTAACCATGACTTCGACTGTCTTCATGCCGTGTTCCATAGCAGCTTTAGCAGCAGTTTCTGCGGCCATTTGCGCTGCGAATGGAGTAGATTTACGGGAACCACGGAATCCCATGCCGCCTGAGCTGGCCCAAGAGATTGCGTTACCGTGTGGGTCTGTGATCGTAACGATCGTGTTGTTGAACGTGGAACGGATGTGTGCCACGCCACTCTCGATATTTTTACGGTCACGGCGTTTTGTGCGTACAACTTTTTTCGGTTTAGCCATTGAATGTTATCCTCCCTTCTTATTTCTTCTTGTTCGCTACAGTCCGACGAGGACCTTTACGGGTACGAGCATTAGTTTTAGTACGTTGTCCACGAACAGGCAATCCACGACGGTGACGAACACCACGGTAGCAGCCAATCTCAGTCAGACGTTTAATATTCAAGGAAATTTCACGACGCAGATCGCCTTCTACTTTAACTTCTTTGTCGATCGTTTCACGTAATTTGCTCACTTCATCTTCAGTCAAATCACGAACACGCGTGTTTGCACTGATGCCTGTTTCCTTCAAAATTTTCTGAGAAGTCGTCTTACCGATTCCGAAAATGTAAGTCAAGGCGATCTCAACGCGTTTGTCACGTGGCAAATCCACACCAGCTATACGAGCCATTTTACGCTACACCCCCTTCTATTAACCTTGTTTTTGTTTGTGTTTCGGATTTTCGCAAATAACCATTACATTCCCTTTGCGGCGAATGACTTTGCATTTCTCGCAAATAGGTTTTACAGAAGGTCTTACCTTCATGTTGATTACCTCCTCCAAGCTTTACCCTGGTAAAACTCGCTTCGTGAACATTCACATCGTTTTGCCGAGCAAAACAAGTTTTTTTAAATGACGTACGTTTAATAAAAACCTGCATGAATTACTTGCGGTACGTTATACGGCCTTTAGTTAAATCGTAAGGCGATAACTGTACAACCACCTTGTCGCCTGTCAAAATACGGATAAAGTGCATCCGCAGCTTTCCGGAAACATGAGCAAGAATTTGATGACCGTTCTCCAGCTCTACCTTGAACGTAGCGTTCGGCAGTGGCTCGATTACCGTACCTTCAACCTCAATGACATCTTCTTTGGCCAAAGTCAGTCTCCTTTCTCTTCAGCTTGGTATTCGGACGAGTCCAGGAAAGTTTTCACTGCATGCCGCAGTTTTCCGTTCGTCACCCGACCGCTTTCGTTTAAACTATTTACAATCTCGCTACTAATCTTTGGCTGAGGTACCAAATGAAGAACATTTTTCTTCTTCGCTTGATCAAACTTTCGTTTATCCCCATCCGCAATATACACAAACCTGCTATCTGCTATTGAAACGACAACCGCAATCTGTCCGGCACCTCTGCCCTTCAGAATCTTCACCAGCTGACCGATTTGCAGGTTTCCTTGCTGATTCATTCCAATCACCTACGCACTCAGTTTCGTGAAAATGTCCATGCCGTCCGCTTCGCACGTCACCACTTGCTCAAAATGAGTACAAGTGATTACGTTCATCGTAACGACCGTCCAGTTGTCTTCCAGCGTCCCTACAAGGCGAGCACCTATTGGAATCATTGATTCAATAGCCAGCACAATGCCGGTTTTCAGCCTCGGCCCCTGCTCAGGAATACCACGGTTTGGATTCTCAATATATTGCCGAATGGCATGCGACATTGTAAACTGGCGAGTTTTCGTAATGACATCGCCTTTGTTTAACTTGCGTTTGCCGGGAAATCCGTGCACCAGTTGTTCGTTGACTGAAGCGCAAATGCTAGCAGGAAAACCGTTATAACCTTTAAAAGACGGCACAGCTCCCTGACTGCGAATATACCGATCAGCTAAATGATCAAGTTCACCGGTCGTAATACCGGGCTCGATGTGTCCTGCTAAGAAATAACTCGTTGCCGAATTCATTTTCCTAGCTTTCCTCATAAAGCTTGATTCCGTCCCCGACTTGCAAATGATCATTACAGCTAACCCCGCAACAAGGACACGATATTTTGGGAAACCACATCAATATCCTGTTCTCCGTCAATATGACGCAGAAGATTCTGGTTCTCATAAAACGTGAGGAGTGGTGCTGTTTTATTACTATATTCGTCAAGTCGTGTTCTTACGCTATCTTCGTTATCGTCAGGACGCTGATAGAGTTCACCACCGTCTTTATCGCAAATGCCTTCAACCTTAGGAGGATTAAAGACAATATGATAGCTAGCTCCGCAGCTTTTACAAACTCGCCGTCCTGTGATTCGTGCCAACAAGTTGTCACGATCCACTTTCAGGTTGATGACATCATCCAGCTTCGTATTCAAACGGCCCAAAATTTGATCCAAGGCTTCAGCTTGAGCTAAAGTTCTTGGAAAACCGTCCAGCAAGAAACCTTTCTTGCAATCACGCTGCTGCAGCCGTTCTTCAACGATACCGATTGTTACATCATCCGGAACAAGTTCACCCTTGTCAATATACTCTTTGGCTTTAATGCCAATAGGTGTTCCCTGTTTCATCGCTAGGCGAAACGCATCACCTGTCGAGATATGAGGAATGCCGAACTCCTTCACAATGACATCTGCTTGTGTACCTTTACCAGCCCCCGGAGGGCCCATGATCAAAATATTCACAATCTGTCACTCCTCAAGACGACCCCTACACAAGAAACAGCACAAAAGGTGCCGGTAAGCATGCGAACATCCTATGCCGGTACCTATTGCCTATTTGTTGATGAAGCCTTTGTAATGGCGTTTGATCAGTTGGCTTTCGATTTGCTTCATCGTATCCAATGCTACACCAATAATGATGAGCAATGAAGTACCGCCAATTTGCACGGAACGAGGCAAGCCCGAAAGCGAACCGAAGAATACCGGCAAAACGGATATGACTGCCAGGAACAAAGCTCCTGTCATTGTCAAACGTGACATTACTCGTGTCAAGTATTTCTCCGTGGCTTTACCTGGGCGAATGCCTGGGATATAACCGCCGTTTTTCTTCATATTGTCGGCCATTTGCTGCGGATTCATCTGTACAAAGGTATAGAAGAATGTGAAACCGATAATCATTACGACATACAAAACCATGCCCAGTGGCTTGTCATAATACAAGTAAGTGGTAATCCACTTAGCCCAAGCATGATCTGCCCAGAAACTCGCAATAATTGTCGGGAATTGCAGCAATGATACCGCAAAGATTACCGGAATAACGCCTGCCGCATTAATTTTCATCGGAATATGCGTATTCTGGCCACCGTACATTTTGTTGCCAACTACACGTTTTGCGTATTGTACTGGAATTTTCCGAATACCTTGCTGGATGTAGATAACACCAACGATAATCAGAACAACCACCAAGGCAATGATAATTGCCTTCAGAATATTCATAAACAGCTGATCTGCTTGAATAAACTGAGATTCTACAATCGTCCGAATATGTCTTGGAATACCTGCCGCAATCCCTGCAAAGATTACAATAGAGATACCATTACCGATTCCCTTTTCGGTAATTTGCTCACCGAGCCACATAAGGAACGTAGTTCCTGCAGTAAGCACAATGGCAATAACCAGATAATCAGCAAAAGTAGCACCTGGAATCATTGCTGCACCGTACAGTCGATTAAATCCAATCGACGTTCCGAATGCTTGGATTAAGCCCAGTATTACAGTACCATACCGTGTAATTTGAGCCAATTTCTTTTTACCATGCTCTCCTTGTTTAGCCCATTCCGCAAGTTTCGGAATCACGTCCATTGACAGCAACTGTACAATGATGGACGCTGTAATATATGGCATAATCCCGAGGGCGAAGATCGAAAACTGATACAACGCGCCCCCTGAGAAGGTGTTAAGGAGTCCAAACAACTCGCTTCCTGCCTGATCCTGAGAAGTAAAGACTTGCTTATTCACACCGGGAACCGGCACGAAGGAGCCAATACGATATACAAAGAGTATAAACAGGGTAAACAGGATTCGGGTTCTAAGATCCTCAACCCGCCATATATTTTTCAGGGTCTTGAACATTAGATCACCTCGGTTTTACCGCCGGCAGCTTCAATTTTCTCTACCGCAGATTGAGAGAACTTGTTCGCTTTAACTGTCAATTTCACAGTGATTTCACCGTTACCCAGAATTTTAATTCCGGATTTCGCGTTCTTCACAATACCATTGTTCAGCAAAAACTCAGGGCTTACTTCTGTACCCGCTGCAAAACTGTTCAAATCTTCGATATTCAAAACCGCATACTCTTTACGAGTAGGATTTACGAAACCGCGTTTAGGCAAGCGACGATACAGTGGGTTTTGACCACCCTCGAAGCCCGGACGTACACCACCGCCGGAACGAGCGTTTTGACCCTTATGACCACGACCAGAAGTTTTACCCGTACCGCTACTAGGACCACGACCCAAACGTTTACGTTCTTTGCGGGAGCCTGGAGCTGGGGAAAGCTCATGTAACTTCATCGTTCGTTGCACCTCCTTGATTATTGTTAAAATACTTTATTTCTTAAGCCTCGATTTCTTTAACAGAAACCAAATGGCTAACTTGATTAATCATCCCGCGAATTGCTGCATTGTCGGGTTGAACTACTTTATGGTTGATTTTACGCAAGCCGAGCGTTTTAACAGTCGTTCTCTGAGTACCAGGACGGCCGATCAACGAACGAACGAGGGTAATTTCTAATTTCGCCATGATATTCCCTCCTTAGCCCAGCAGCTCTTCGATGGATTTGCCGCGCAATTTAGCAACATCTTCAGCGCGTTTCAAGCGGGACAAACCTTCCAAAGTCGCATTGACCATATTCATGGAATTCGAAGAACCCAAAGATTTTGTCAAGATATCACCTACACCAGCAAGTTCCAGAACTGCACGAACTGGACCACCAGCGATAACCCCAGTACCTTCCGATGCCGGTTTCAACAGAACCCGGCCAGCACCGAACTTACCTGTAACAAGGTGAGGAATTGTTGTGCCTACGAGTGGAACGTGAACCAGGTTTTTCTTAGCATCTTCAATACCTTTGCGAATCGCATCAGGTACTTCGCCCGCTTTACCGATTCCAGCGCCTACCCAGCCGTTGCCGTCGCCCACTACTACCAGAGCACTGAAGCTAAAACGGCGTCCGCCTTTGACAACTTTAGCTACACGATTAATATTTACTACTCTTTCAGTCAGTTCCAAAGTATTCGGATCTACACGCAAGTCGTTAACCTCCTTTTGAGAAATGTCTTAGAATTCAAGGCCTGCTTCGCGAGCTGCATCAGCCAAAGCTTGAATCCGTCCATGATACAAGTATCCACCACGATCAAATACGATGTTAGCATGGCCTTTTTCTTTCGCACGTTTAGCAACGAGTTCGCCAACCTTACGAGCTGCTTCTACACTACCACCGTTTTTGATTTCGCTGCTCAGTTCTTTATCCATAGTGGATGCAGAAACCAATGTTACACCAGCAACATCATCAATCAGTTGTGCGTAGATATGCTTGGAAGAGCGGAATACGTTCAAACGAGGACGTACAGCCGTACCTTCGATTTTCTTACGTACACGCAGATGTCTTCTGACACGTGCTTTATTTTTATCTTGTTTTGTAATCATCTCAAGTTTTCACTCCCTTCAGTTTGCCTTTTAAAACTTTATACTAAGACGCACTGGGTAAAAAAGAGTACAAGTCTTTCCAGTAGAAAGACCGCACAAAGTCGGTAAGAAACTTATTTCTTCTTACCGGCTTTACCTTCTTTACGGATGATGCGCTCGCCTTCGTATTTAATCCCTTTACCTTTGTACGGTTCAGGTTCACGAACGGAACGAATCTTAGCAGCATAGGCACCTACACGCTCTTTATCAATTCCGCGAACGATAATTTTAGTGTTCGAAGGAACTTCGAACTCGATGCCCGCTTCCGGTGTAATTTCAACCGGGTGAGAGTATCCAACGTTCAGAACGATTTTATCTCCGGATTTGCTTGCACGATATCCGACCCCAACCAGCTCCAGAGATTTTGAAAAACCTTCAGTTACACCACTTACCATGTTATTGACAACGCTGCGGGTTGTTCCATGCAAAGAGCGGTGAAGTTTATTGTCCGAAGGACGAACTACATTAATTTCATTATTTTCCACAGTAACGGACATGTCTTTATGAAGCTCACGAGTCAATGTTCCTTTAGGACCTTTAACTGTGATCACTGTGTTGTTCAAAGTCACGTCAACACCACTTGGTACTGTGATTGGTTTACGACCAATACGGGACATATCTGTTGCACCTCCTATCTTTTAAACGTTAAATTACCAAACGTAGCAAACCACTTCTCCGCCGGCTTTGGACTGACGCGCTTCTTTGTCGGTCATGATACCTTTGGATGTTGAAATGATTGCGATCCCGAGTCCACCCAATACGCGTGGAATCTCATTGCTCTTCGTGTAAACGCGAAGACCTGGTTTACTGATTCTTTTCAAACCTGTGATAACACGCTCGTTGTTCGCACCGTATTTCAAGAAAATACGGATGATCCCTTGTTTGCTATCTTCAACAAATTCCGCATCACGAATGAATCCTTCACGTTTCAGGATGTCGGCGATTTGTTTTTTCATTGTAGATGCAGGCATTTCTACTGTTTCGTGGCGAACAGTGTTCGCGTTACGAATACGAGTAAGCATATCTGCAATTGGATCAGACATAGTCATTGTGTATAAACCTCCTTCCCAAACAGGACTTTTTACCAGCTTGCTTTTTTCACGCCAGGAATCTGGCCTTTATAAGCTAATTCACGGAAGCAAATTCTGCAGATCTTAAACTTTTGCAGCACCGAATGTGGACGACCACAACGTTCGCAACGAGTATAAGCACGAACTTTAAACTTTGGTGCGCGTTGTTGTTTGACTTTCATTGAAGTTTTTGCCACTTAGCCTGACACCTCCTAAATAGTTTCGGAGAACAGGGTGTCTTTAAATCAGACGCCCGAAACGTTATGCCAACATTATTTCGCGAAAGGCATGCCCAGCTGAGTCAGAAGCTCACGGGACTCTTCGTCAGTCTTGGCAGTCGTTACGATAACGATGTCCATACCACGAACTTTATCAACTTGATCATACTCGATTTCCGGGAAGATCAACTGTTCTTTCAGACCAAGCGTGTAGTTACCACGTCCGTCGAAAGCTTTTGTTGATACACCATGGAAGTCACGTACGCGAGGAAGTGTAATGTTGAACAATTTGTCCAAGAAATAATACATACGCTCGCCACGAAGTGTTACCTTTACACCGATCGGCATGTTTTCACGCAATTTAAAACCTGCGATAGATTTTTTCGCGCGAGTGATAACTGGTTTTTGACCAGCGATCAGCTGCATGTCGTTGAGAGCCGAATCAAGCACTTTGGAGTTTTGGACTGCGTCGCCAACACCCATGTTGATTACAACTTTCTCGATTTTAGGCACTTGCATCACTGTTGTATAGTTGAACTTCTGCATCAAAGCAGGAGTGATTTCTTTCAAGAAACGTTCTTTCATTCTTGTTGTTGCCATGAATCATAGTCCTCCTTTCTTCAAAAAATAATTAGTCGATCACTTCGCCTGAACGTTTTGCAATGCGCACTTTTTTTCCGTTGTCCAAAACCTTGTAACCCACACGAGTTACTTTTCCGCTCTTCGGATCAATGTGCATAACGTTGGAAACGTGAATCGGAGCTTCTTTCTCGATGATGCCGCCTTGTGGATTCAGCTGATTAGGCTTTTGGTGTTTTTTAATCATGTTAACACCTTCCACAAGCACACGGTTTTGACGAGGGTAAGCAGCGATAACGCGACCTTTTTTACCTTTATCTTTACCTGTAATCACCAGAACAGTGTCGTCTTTTTTGACGTGCAGCTTGTTGTTATGGGATTCCAGAACTTTTTTCACTTTTGGCATTTCGTACACCTCCTACGGGCACATTTTAAGGTGAATTTAGATCACTTCCGGAGCCAAGGAAACGATTTTCATGAAGTCCTTGTCACGAAGTTCGCGAGCAACTGGTCCGAAAATACGAGTACCGCGTGGGCTCTTGTCTTCTTTAACGACCACTGCTGCGTTCTCATCAAATCCGATGTAGGAACCGTCTTTACGGCGGATAGAACGTTTAGTGCGAACGACAACCGCTCTTACTACATCACCCTTTTTGACAACGCCGCCTGGTGTTGCTTGTTTTACGGAACAAACGATCAGGTCACCAATTTGAGCTGTACGACGTCCCGTACCACCGAGCACACGGATACACATCAGTTCCTTCGCGCCGGAATTGTCAGCTACAGTCAAACGTGTAAATGGTTGAATCATTTATTTATCCTCCTTTCGGAAAAACTACACTACATTAGATTATAACAGCTTTTTCAACGATTTCGACCAGTCTCCAGTTTTTGTCTTTGGACAAAGGACGAGTTTCCATGATTTTAACAGTATCACCGATTTGTGCAGTGTTGTTTTCATCATGAGCTTTGAATTTTTTAGTCACTTTAATGCGTTTATGATAGAGATCATGTTTTTTGTAAGTTTCTACAGCAATCACAATCGTTTTATCCATTTTGTCGCTGACTACTTTACCGACTAATACTTTACGGGCATTACGTTCGCTCATTGTTGGCCTCCTTCCTAATTACAGGCGGAATTTCCACCCGGTCTAATATCTTAGCTAATCCCAAGTTCTCTTTCACGGATCACAGTTTTAGCACGAGCAATTTCCTTACGCACAGCACCGATCCGAGTCGGGTTATCAAGCTGACCGGTAGCGAGTTGAAAACGAAGGTTGAAAAGTTCTTCTTTAAAACCAGAGATCTTTTGTTCGATTTCAGCAGTGGTAAGGTTGCGGAATTCACTAGCCTTCATTTGCTTCACCACCCAATTCTTCACGTTTCACAAACTTAGTTTTGATTGGCAGTTTGTGAGCGGCAAGACGCATTGCTTCACGAGCAATCTCTTCCGGTACACCAGCAAGTTCAAACATGATCTTACCTGGTTTCACTACTGCAACCCATTTTTCTACGTTACCTTTACCACTACCCATACGAACCTCAAGAGGCTTTTGAGTAATTGGTTTGTCAGGGAATATTTTAATCCAAACCTTACCACCACGTTTGATGTAACGAGTCATCGCAATACGAGCAGCTTCGATTTGACGGTTAGTGATCCATGCTGGTTCAGTAGCTTGCAAACCGTACTCACCGAAATTCAGTGTAGTACCGCCTTTTGCACGACCCTTCATATGACCACGTTGTTGTTTACGATGTTTTACGCGTTTAGGTACCAACATGATTAGTTGCCTCCTTCCTGAGGAGCTTGTTTCTTAGCTGGAGGAAGAACCTCTCCACGATAGATCCATACTTTTACGCCAAGACGGCCATAAGTAGTATGAGCCTCTGCTGTACCGTAGTCGATGTCAGCACGAAGCGTATGCAGTGGAACAGTTCCTTCGCTGTATCCTTCGGAACGAGCGATTTCAGCACCGCCAAGACGTCCGCCTACTTGAGTTTTAATTCCTTTTGCACCGGAACGCATAGTTCTTTGAATTGCTTGTTTCAACGCACGACGGAAAGAAACACGACGTTCCAATTGTTGTGCAATGCTTTCAGCAACAAGAATTGCATCCAGTTCAGGATTTTTAATTTCAGAAATATTGATGTGTACCTTTTTACCGCCTGCGATTTTAGTGATTTCATTACGCAGATTTTCAACTTCGGAACCACCCTTACCGATAACCATACCTGGTTTCGCAGTGTGAATCGTTACGTTGACACGGTTAGCTGCTCTCTCGATTTCAACACGGGATACAGCGGAGTCTTTCAATCTTTTCTTCAGATGCTCACGAATCTTAACGTCTTCTAGCAAAAGATCACCGAAATCTTTGCCTGCATACCATTTGGATTCCCAATCACGAATAATACCGATTCGGAGTCCGACGGGATTTACCTTTTGGCCCACACGTTTTCCCTCCTTATTTTTCAGATACCACCAGAGTAATATGACTGGTGCGTTTATTGATGCGGCTTGCACGACCCATTGCACGCGGGCGGAACCGTTTCATTGTAGGACCTTGGTTTACAAAAACCTCAGACACTACCAATTTATTTACGTCCATGGAGTAGTTGTGATCTGCATTTGCGATAGCAGAATTCAGCAATTTCTCAACGACTGGAGAAGCGGATTTCGGAGTGTGACGAAGAATTGCAATCGCCTCACCTACCTGCTTGCCACGAATCAAATCGATAACAAGTTTCACTTTGCGAGCGGAAATCCGCACGGATTTAGCATGTGCTTTTGCTTCCATTGAGTTACCTCCTCTCAAACACTACGCTGTGTTGATTATCTTCTTGTTTTCTTATCGTCATCCGTATGGCCTTTGTACGTACGCGTTGGAGCGAATTCGCCCAATTTGTGTCCAACCATATCTTCCGTTACGTATACAGGCACGTGTTTACGACCATCATATACACCAAACGTGTGTCCGATAAATTGCGGGAAAATTGTAGAGCGACGGGACCAAGTTTTGATCACGACTTTTTTGTCAGACTCGTTCAAAACCTCTACTTTTTTCAACAGGTAACCATCAATAAATGGTCCTTTTTTGAGACTGCGACCCATTTGTGAATCCTCCCTTCGTTAAAACGTAGTCGTTCTTTAATATGTTAACGTGCGACTTAAGCGCACGTTTTATTACTTAGTACGACGACGAACGATGTACTTATCAGATGCTTTGCCTTTTTTACGTGTCTTGTAACCAAGGGTTGGTTTACCCCATGGAGACATTGGAGATTTACGTCCGATTGGAGCGCGACCTTCACCACCACCGTGTGGGTGATCGTTAGGGTTCATAACAACACCGCGAACTTCAGGACGTTGTCCCAACCAACGACTACGACCAGCTTTACCGATCTTAACAAGCTCGTGGTCTTCGTTACCTACAGATCCGATTGTAGCACGGCAAACTTTCAGAATGCGACGCACTTCACCAGAAGTCAAACGAATTGTAACATACTTCTCTTCTTTACCAAGAAGTTGGGCTTCCGTACCAGCAGCACGAACAAGTTGGCCACCTTTACCCGGTTTCAATTCGATATTGTGGATAACCGTACCTACTGGAATGTTTTCCAATGGCAAGGAGTTACCGATTTTAATATCGGAGTCCGGACCGGATACCACTACATCTCCTACTTTCAGACCTTTAGGAGCGATGATGTAACGTTTTTCACCATCCACATAGTGGATAAGTGCGATGTTGGACGTACGGTTTGGATCATATTCGATCGTAGCAACGCGGCCCGGTATTCCATCTTTGTTACGTTTGAAGTCAATAATACGGTATTTACGTTTATGTCCGCCGCCATGATGACGAACTGTAATTTTACCTTGGTTATTACGTCCAGCTTGCTTGCTCAGAGGTGCCAGCAACGATTTCTCGGGCTGATTTGTTGTGATCTCCTCGAAAGTAGATACAGACATTGCACGTCTGGCCGGGGACGTCGGTTTATACTTTTTAATTGGCACTGAGTTTCCCTCCTTACTTTACAGATTCAATTATACTGTTTCAAAAAACTCAAGCGGCTTACTGTCTTTGCTCAGCGTTACGAACGCTTTTTTCCACTCGCTCGTATAGCCGGAATGACGTCCGTAGCGTTTTGGTTTTGCAGGAACACGAAGTGTGTTAACGTTACTTACTTTCACGTTAAAAATCGCTTCGATTGCTTTCTTGACTTCGACTTTATTGGAACGAATGTCAACTTCGAAAACATATTTCAAGTCATTCATCATACCAGCCGTACGTTCGGTGATAATCGGACGCTTGATAATATCACGAGGATCCTTCATTACGCGAGCACCTCCTCTACCTTCTGAACTGCTTCCTTCGTAATGATCAGTTTGTCGTGTCCGAGCACATCAAGAACATTAATGCCGTCTGCGGCTACAAACTTCACACCAGGAATATTACGTGCGGACAGTGCTACATTATCATCATAGCTAGGAGCTACAATCAATGCTTTACGATCTGCTTTAAGGTTATTCAAAATGGCTGCGAATTCTTTCGTTTTAGGTCCGTTCAGCGTAAGAGCGTCCAATACGATGATTTCATTCTCAATCACTTTGGATGACAGTGCCGATTTGATCGCCAGACGACGAACTTTTTTAGGCAATTTGTAAGCATAGCTGCGTGGAGTCGGACCGAATACAGTACCGCCGCCAACCCATTGTGGTGCACGAATCGAACCTTGACGAGCGCGACCAGTACCTTTTTGTTTCCAAGGTTTACGTCCGCCGCCACGTACTTCAGAACGTCCTTTTACTTTGTGAGTACCTTGACGCAGGGAAGCCAATTGCATAACAACAGCGTCATGAAGAACGTGTTTATTCGGCTCGATACCGAACACTGCATCGTTCAATTCAATTTCGCCAACTTGGCTGCCGCTAATATTAAATAGTGCTACTTTTGGCATTTCGTGTTCCTCCTTTCTTCAGTTAATTATTTTTTCACCGTTTCTAATACTTTAACGAAGCTGTTTTTAGGTCCTGGAATGGAACCTTTCACGAGCAATACATTGCGTTCTGTATCGATCTTAACAACTTCAAGGCGTTGGATTGTTACCGTTTCATGCCCCATGTGTCCTGGCAGGTGTTTACCTTTAGGAACGCGGTTAGCTTGAATGGAACCCATAGAACCTGGACCTCTGTGGTAGCGCGAGCCGTGTGCCATTGGTCCGCGGCTTTGTCCCCAACGTTTGATAACGCCGGCAAAACCTTTACCTTTAGAAATACCTGTTACGTCAACGAATTCGCCTTCTGTGAAGACATCAGCCTTCAGTTCTTGGCCAACCTCGTACGCAGCAAGGTCGATGCCACGAAGTTCACGAACGTAGCGCTTAGGTGCAGTATTTGCTTTTTTAGCATGCCCTGCTTCAGGTTTATTGGATCTTTTTTCTTTTTTATCAGAGAACCCGAGTTGGATAGCTTCGTATCCATCGTTTTCCAGATCTTTCTTTTGCAGAACAACACAAGGACCAGCTTCGATAACCGTAACAGCAAGTACGTTACCTTCAGGGGTAAACACTTGAGTCATTCCGAGTTTTTTTCCTAAGATACCTTTCATGTTGACACCTCTTTTCTTTTCCTGATTACATATTACAATTTAATTTCGATATCTACACCGGACGGCAGGTCCAAGCGCATCAAGGCATCCACAGTTTGTGGAGTCGGATTAACAATGTCGATCAAACGCTTGTGTGTGCGCATTTCGAATTGTTCCCGAGAATCCTTGTACTTGTGTACCGCACGGAGAATAGTAATGATTTGTTTTTCAGTTGGCAGCGGAATTGGTCCGGAAACACCTGCACCCGAACGTTTAGCTGTTTCAACAATTTTCTCAGCGGATTGATCAAGAATTCTGTGATCGTAAGCTTTCAAACGAATACGAATTTTTTGCTTTGCCATTTTAGTCCCTCCTTCTATCGCCCAATTTGGTATCGGACATACTCCGTGAAAATTTTCCGACAGCCCTCCCATGGCAAAGGGGCCGGGTGTGTCAGTAACCTCTCACATCATCGCACAGTCACAAACAACATTAGTTATTATATCGAATACTTCTGCCTATTGCAAGCAAAAACGAAAAAAACAATGTATCTTATTTTCAAAGATAACAATTGTGCTCGCAGCTCGCGATTTTCCTCAAGAGAAAAGCCCCCGCACCATGGCAGGGGCTCGTTTTGCTTCGTTCCAATACAATGTTACTCGTTCCAGTACAATGTTGCTATATTCAAGGCTCGAAGCCTTATTATTTAGAGATTGTTGCTACAGCGCCTGCACCAACTGTACGTCCGCCTTCACGAATGGAGAACTTAGTTCCTTCTTCAATCGCGATTGGGCTGATCAGTTGAACAGTAACCGTAATGTTATCACCAGGCATTACCATTTCGGAACCTTCTGGCAAAGTAATGATACCAGTTACGTCAGTTGTACGGAAGTAGAACTGTGGACGGTAACCAGTGAAGAAAGGTTTGTGACGTCCGCCTTCTTCTTTAGTCAAAACGTAAATTTGAGCAGAGAATTCTGTATGTGGGTTAACAGAACCTGGCTTAGCCAATACTTGGCCACGCTCGATTTGTGCACGATCTACACCGCGAAGCAGTGCGCCGATGTTGTCACCAGCTTGAGCGGAGTCAAGCAATTTACGGAACATTTCTACGCCTGTTACTACGGATTTACGGGATTCTTCTTGAATACCGATGATTTCGATTTCGTCGCCCACTTTAACTGTACCACGCTCTACACGGCCTGTAGCAACTGTACCACGACCAGTGATGGAGAATACGTCCTCGACAGGCATAAGGAAAGGCTTGTCAGTGTCGCGTTCTGGAGTTGGGATGTAAGTGTCGATTGTTTCGAACATTTCAACGATTTTCTTAGCCCAGTCGCCATCTGGGTTTTGCAGTGCTTCACGAGCGGAACCACGAGTGATTGGAGTGTCGTCGCCTGGGAAGTCATACTCGCTCAGCAAGTCGCGAACTTCCATTTCAACCAATTCCAGCAACTCTTCGTCTTCAACCATGTCGCATTTGTTCAGGAATACAACGATGTATGGAACACCTACTTGACGGGACAAGAGGATGTGTTCGCGAGTTTGTGGCATAGGACCGTCAGCTGCGGATACAACCAGAATAGCTCCGTCCATTTGTGCAGCGCCAGTGATCATGTTTTTAACATAGTCGGCGTGACCTGGGCAGTCAACGTGTGCATAGTGACGGTTAGGTGTTTCATATTCCACGTGTGCAGTGGAGATTGTGATACCGCGTTCGCGCTCTTCTGGAGCTTTATCGATTTGATCGAATGCTACAGCAGCACCACCGTAAGTTTTGGAAAGTACAGTTGTGATTGCAGCAGTCAAAGTTGTTTTACCATGATCGACGTGACCAATTGTACCGATATTAACGTGCGGTTTGTTACGTTCAAACTTAGCCTTTGCCATTTGAACAATTCCTCCTCAATAACATGTTTTATTTTTAGGCTGTCGGAAACCTCTTGGAAAACCTAGAGTATCCGATCAGCTAATACACTGTATTACTCGCCGCCTTTGGTTTTGGCAACGATCTCTTCAGCAATGCTCTTCGGAACTTCTTCATAGTGATGAAGCTCCATGGAGAACACACCGCGTCCTTGTGTACCGGAACGAAGTGTAGTGGAATATCCAAACATTTCGGACAATGGAACCATTGCACGAATAATTTGGGCACCGCCACGGGAATCCATACCTTCAATCCGACCACGACGGGAGTTCAGCATACCCATTACGTCTCCCATGTATTCCTCTGGAACCGTTACTTCAACTTTCATAATCGGCTCAAGCAATACAGGTTTACATTTGTCTTTCGCAGCTTTCAGCGCCATTGAACCGGCAATTTTAAATGCCATTTCATTGGAATCGACATCATGGTATGATCCATCCACGATTGTAGCTTTAACGTCCACAAGCGGGAAGCCTGCAAGGACACCGTTCTTCATTTGCTCTTCAATACCAGCAAGTGCAGGTCCGATGTATTCTCTTGGAACAGAGCCACCGACAACCTTGCTTTCAAACTGGCTACCAGTACCTGCTTCAAGCGGTTCGAACTCAACCCATACGTGACCATATTGACCACGACCACCGGATTGACGAACAAACTTACCTTCAACACGTGCTGGAGCACGGAATGTTTCACGGTATGCTACCTGTGGTTTACCAACATTGGTTTCCACTTTGAACTCACGACGCATACGGTCAATGATAATGTCCAAGTGAAGCTCACCCATACCTGCCAAGATAGTTTGGCCAGTTTCTTCGTTAGTCGAAGCGCGAAGAGTTGGATCCTCTTCGGTCAACTTACCGAGTGCAACTGCCATTTTGTCTTGGTCAGCTTTGGTTTTAGGCTCAACCGCGATTTCGATAACCGGATCAGGGAAGTTCATGGATTCGAGAATAACAGGATTCTTCTCATCACACAGTGTATCACCTGTACCTGTATCTTTCAAACCTACGGCTGCCGCAATGTCACCGGAGTATACTTCAGTGATTTCTTGACGGCTGTTCGCGTGCATTTGAAGGATACGTCCGATACGTTCGCGTTTGCCTTTTGTTGCATTCAATACGTAAGAACCGGATTGAAGAACACCGGAATATACGCGGAAGAATGTCAATTTACCAACGTAAGGGTCCGTCATGATTTTGAAGGCCAATGCGGAGAAAGGCTCTTCATCAGAAGAATGACGTTCAACTTCCGTTCCATCTTCCAGATGACCTTGAATACTTGGTACATCAATAGGAGCTGGCAGGTAATCAACAACTGCATCCAGCATCAGCTGAACACCTTTATTACGGTAAGAAGATCCACAGATAACTGGGAAGATCTTAACTTCTACAACACCTTTACGGAGAGCGGCTTTAATTTCTTCAACCGTGATCTCTTCGCCTTCAAGGTATTTCATAGTCAAATCTTCATCCAGTTCAGCAACCTTCTCGATCAATTCGTTGCGGAGTTCCTCAACTTTGTCTTTGTAGTCCGCAGGAATTTCGGCTTCTTCGATATTTTGACCAAGGTCATCTTTGTACATATGAGCCTTTTGTTCAACAATATCGATGATACCTAAAAAGTCATTTTCTGCACCGATTGGAAGTTGAATAGCAACTGCGTTCGCTTGAAGGCGATCACGCATATCAGCTACAACGTTCAAGAAGTCGGCACCGATAATATCCATTTTGTTTACATATGCGATCCGTGGAACGCCATAGCGATCAGCCTGTCTCCATACGGTTTCAGACTGAGGCTCAACGCCTTCTTTCGCACTGAAAACACCAACTGCTCCGTCCAATACACGAAGGGAACGTTCAACTTCAACAGTGAAGTCAACGTGCCCCGGGGTGTCGATGATATTGACGCGGTGACCTTTCCAGGCAGCGGTCGTCGCAGCGGAAGTAATCGTGATTCCGCGCTCTTGTTCTTGTTCCATCCAGTCCATTGTCGCAGCACCTTCGTGAACTTCACCGATTTTGTGCGTACGGCCTGTGTAGAACAAGATCCGCTCTGTTGTTGTGGTTTTACCCGCGTCAATATGAGCCATGATCCCGATATTACGTGTATTTTTCAAGGAGAACTCTCTTGCCATGAAATGGGTCTCCCTTCAAAATTGAAGTTATTTTTTTAAGCTGAATCCTACCAACGATAGTGAGCAAACGCTTTGTTCGCTTCAGCCATTTTGTGCGTGTCTTCACGTTTCTTCACGGAAGCGCCTGTGTTGTTGGAAGCATCGATAATCTCAGCCGCCAAACGCTCTTCCATAGTTTTCTCGCCGCGGTTGCGGGAGTAGTTTACGAGCCAACGTAATCCCAGGGACGTACGTCTTTCTGGTTTTACCTCGATTGGTACTTGGTAGTTGGCACCGCCGACACGGCGTGCTTTAACTTCCAGGACTGGCATGATATTCTTGATAGCTGCTTCAAATACTTCCATCGGGTCATTACCCGTACGTTCTTGGATAAGCTTGAACGCATTATACAGAATGCTTTGAGCAACGCCTCGTTTTCCGTCGAGCATGATGCGGTTGATCAAGCGAGTAACCAACTTGCTGTTGTATACCGGATCTGGCAACACGTCTCTTTTGGTAACTGGACCTTTGCGTGGCATGGATATCCCCCTTTCTTACATGTTAAACCTGCATACGCGGTTTATATTCATTAGGATTTTTTAGCTTTAGGGCGTTTTGCGCCGTATTTGGAACGAGCTTGCATGCGGTTGTTTACGCCTGCAGTATCCAAAGCACCGCGAACGATGTGGTAACGCACACCCGGAAGGTCTTTTACACGACCGCCACGAATCAGCACTACGCTGTGTTCTTGAAGGTTATGTCCAATACCTGGAATGTAAGCAGTCACCTCTACACGGTTCGTCAAGCGAACACGAGCATATTTACGAAGTGCGGAGTTTGGTTTTTTCGGAGTCATAGTACCTACACGAGTGCAAACTCCGCGTTTTTGCGGGGCACTGATGTCGGTAGCTTCACGTTTCAAGGCATTAAAACCTTTTTGCAAAGCCGGTGATTTCGATTTCTCGATTTTGGCTTGACGTCCTTTACGAACCAGTTGGTTAATAGTTGGCATGTTGGTTGCCACCCCCTTCCTCAATTTTTGCTGTTACTTTACAAACCTTATCTAAGCCCACAGACCCAGGCGGTTCATAAAAGAACAAATGAAAAGTCTTTGCCGCCAAGAATAACGATTCCCTAGACAAAAACGTTCCTTACCCTATTGTTTTACGATAGCAGCCATCGCGGCTCCCACTTCAATCCCGCATGCAGCTCCGAGATTTTTCATTGTATCTACGAGAGTCACTTTGACCCCGTGCTTGTTGCACAAATCAATGATGTTGGAAGTGAAACGCTGATCTGCATCTTCTGCCACATATACTTCCGAGGCGAAGCCCATTTCTACCATACGAATGGTTTGTTTGGTACCGATTTTGACATGAGCATCTTGCAGTCCCTGTTCTTTAGACATATCTCATTCCTCCGAAAAGACCCAATAGCATATAGGCTGCTCACGCACCTTTGCTATATTAGCATTGACTATGAACAATGTCAAGACAATTATCAACTATAATCTATTTAAACACAGTAATACGTTACATTTTTATAAGAAGTACCGGAGCACCGTTGCTACAGCCTTTACCAAAGCTTATATCTACGGTGTTCCGGGCTTATCATATTATTTTTATATTACTACTCAGCTGAAATGGGTTCGAGTTCCTCAGATGAGGATTGCCCCTCTTCAGGCTGGGCAAATTTCACGCTACGGTAACGATTCATACCTGTTCCCGCAGGGATCAATTTACCGATAATTACATTCTCTTTTAATCCAAGCAACTGATCGACTTTCCCTTTGATAGCTGCATCTGTCAAGACACGAGTAGTTTCTTGGAAGGAAGCTGCTGACAAGAAGGAGTCCGTTTCCAGAGAGGCCTTGGTAATACCAAGGAGAACCGGTTTGGCTACCGCTGGTTCTTGGCCGCTGAGAATCGCTATCTTGTTTGCATTTTCATACTCATGCACATCCACAAATGAACCTGGAAGTAGTGTTGTGTCACCCGCATCAATGATACGAATTTTACGCAACATTTGACGAATCATAACTTCTACGTGCTTGTCGTTGATTTCAACACCTTGGTTCCGGTATACACGTTGAACTTCCTGAAGGATATAGTTCTGCACCCCGCGAATACCTTTAATACGCAGCATTTCTTTAGGGTCAATCGAACCATCCGTCAGTTCGTCCCCGGCTTCAACAGTCATGCCTTCGCTTACGCGCAAACGTGAACCATAAGTGACCGAATAGGTTTTTGTTTCAGCTTCACCCTGAATGTCGATTTCGCGACGGTCTTTCCCTTCACGAACTTCTTTAACTACACCGTCAATTTCACTGATGGTTGCCTGACCTTTAGGATTACGTGCTTCAAAAAGCTCCTGGATACGAGGCAAACCTTGTGTGATATCGTCGCCCGCTACACCACCTGTGTGGAACGTACGCATGGTGAGCTGTGTCCCTGGTTCACCGATGGATTGAGCCGCGATAATACCAACCGCTTCACCAATCTCAACGTGTTTGCCAGTAGCCAGATTACGGCCGTAGCATTTTTTGCAGACGCCATGTTTGGCACGGCAGCTTAGCACGGAACGAATTTGAACTTTATCCACACCAGCTTTGACGATCGCCTCAGCTTTGTTGGAGTCAATCAATTCGTTGCGTCTAGCCAAGATCTCACCCGTCTCAGGATGACGTACAGTTTCGAAGCAATAACGACCTTCCAGACGATCGTACAGGTCCTCAATGACTTCTTTACCGTCTTGGATGCGGCTTACTGTAAAGCCTTTATCCGTTCCGCAGTCATCTTCGCGCACGATAACATCTTGTGCCACATCAACGAGACGACGAGTCAGGTAACCGGAGTCAGCCGTACGTAACGCTGTATCCGCCAAACCTTTACGCGCTCCGTGAGTGGAGATGAAGTACTCGAGTACTGTCAGACCTTCACGGAAATTCGATTTAATTGGGAGCTCGATAATACGACCCGATGGATTCGCCATCAGTCCACGCATACCGCCAAGCTGGGTAATCTGCGATTTGTTACCACGCGCTTTGGAGTCAACCATCATCATGATAGAGTTGTAGCGATCCATGGATTTCATCAAAATGTCTGTAATATCGTCTTTGGCCTTGGACCAAATATCAATAATCCGATCATAGCGTTCCTCGTTCGTAATCAGACCACGACGGTACTGATTGGTCACGACTTGTGCTTTATCATCAGACGCTTTAAGAATATCCTGTTTCTCTTGAGGTACAACTACGTCTGCCACAGCAACCGTCACACCTGCACGAGTAGAATACGTAAAGCCAAGCTGTTTGATTTTATCCAAAATCACAGCAGTTTCTGTCGTATGGTAAATCTCAAAGCAACGGGCGATGATATTACCAAGGTAATCCTTGCCCACTCCACTAGCTTGCGGAGCGTTCTGGATGGCTTCAGTGAGGTTTACACCCTTATCGTAGACAAAGAACTCTTCAGCAGTACCATAGAGCAGGTTGGCACGAGTAGCGTCATTGATGTACGGGAAGCTTGCCGGGAAAATCTCATTAAAGATAATTTTACCCACGGTTGTAATCAACATTGCATCCTGTTGCTTCTCTGTAAAGCTAGTTTTATTCAAAGCCTTAACCGGAATAGCTACACGAGCATGAAGACCCGCTGTTCCACGTTGATAAGCCGAGATAGCCTCATTCGGGTTGCGAAGGATCATGTTGCTTCCCTCTTCTTCCTTGTTGTCCATAGTCAAATAGAATGAACCAAGGACCATATCCTGGGAAGGGGTAACAACAGGCTTGCCGTCTTTTGGATTCAAAATATTGCCGGATGCCAGCATGAGCAAACGAGCTTCCGCTTGAGCTTCTGCAGACAACGGAACGTGAACCGCCATTTGGTCACCGTCAAAGTCGGCATTATACGCCGTACATACGAGTGGATGCAAACGAATCGCACGACCTTCAACCAAGATCGGTTCAAACGCTTGAATCCCCAATCTATGCAGCGTAGGGGCACGGTTTAGAAGAACCGGATGTTCTTTGATTACTTCTTCGAGCACATCCCATACTTCAGCACTCACACGCTCTACTTTACGCTTCGCACTCTTAATGTTGTGTGCCAAACCTTTGTTAACAAGTTCTTTCATAACAAAAGGTTTGAACAGCTCCAGCGCCATCTCTTTTGGCAGACCGCATTGGTACATCTTCAAGTACGGACCTACTACGATAACGGAACGACCGGAGTAGTCAACACGTTTACCGAGCAAGTTTTGACGGAAACGTCCTTGTTTACCTTTCAGCATGTGGCTGAGGGATTTCAAAGGACGATTACCCGGACCTGTAACAGGACGACCACGACGACCATTATCAATCAGAGCGTCAACAGCTTCCTGCAGCATCCGTTTTTCATTTTGCACGATAATATCTGGCGCACCCAGATCTAACAAGCGTTTCAGACGGTTATTACGGTTAATAACACGACGATACAGATCATTAAGGTCAGAAGTAGCAAAACGTCCACCATCCAACTGTACCATTGGACGAAGCTCAGGAGGAATAACAGGCAGTACGTCCATGATCATCCAATCCGGTTGGTTGCCAGAGTTACGGAATGCCTCAATAACTTCAAGGCGCTTGATCGCACGGTTTCGACGTTGCCCTTGAGCTGTACGCAGCTCTTCTTTCAAAAATTCCAATTCTTTGTCTATATCTAAATCTTGAAGAAGCTTTTTAACCGCTTCAGCACCCATTCCTGCCTGGAATCCGTAGCCATATTTCTCACGATAGCTGCGGTATTCTTTCTCGGACAGGAGTTGCTTTTTCTCCAAAGGCGTATCTCCTGGATCGGTTACAACATAAGATGCGAAGTAAATGATCTCTTCCAAAGATCTTGGAGACATATCAAGAGCAAGACCCATACGACTCGGAATGCCTTTGAAGTACCAAATGTGCGATACAGGAGCTGCCAACTCAATGTGGCCCATACGCTCACGGCGAACCTTAGCGCGAGTAACTTCTACTCCACAACGGTCACAGACAACACCTTTATAGCGTACACGTTTGTACTTACCACAGTGACATTCCCAATCTTTCGTAGGTCCGAAAATTTTCTCGCAAAATAGTCCTTCTTTTTCCGGTTTAAGCGTACGATAGTTAATCGTCTCCGGTTTTTTGACTTCTCCGCGGGACCAAGAACGAATCTTTTCGGGGGAAGCAAGCCCGATTTTCATATATTCGAAATTGTTAACGTCCAACAAGGAGCAACCCTCCTTAACCAAATCCTGAGTTTTTAGGTTTGATACCGCCCGGCAGCACCGGGCGGTATCAAGAAGCCTGATCCATCCAAAAATGGATCGAGGCATATAACAAAGCTGATATGAGTCAGTCAGCAGTCAAATTACTCTACGCCAACCTCAGAGCCTTCCAGATTCAAACTCAGCTTATCGCCAGTTGTGTCATCTTCATCATCAAGCTCTCTCATTTCGATCTCTTGTTCGTCTTCAGACAGAATCTTCACGTCCATACCCAAGCTTTGCAGCTCTTTGATCAAGACCTTGAATGATTCAGGAACACCCGGTTCAGGGACATTTTCACCTTTGACGATGGATTCGTAAGTTTTAACACGTCCAACCACATCATCGGATTTCACAGTCAAAATTTCCTGAAGCGTGTATGCTGCACCGTAGGCTTCCAGTGCCCATACTTCCATCTCCCCGAAGCGCTGACCACCGAATTGGGCTTTACCACCCAACGGCTGTTGCGTAACGAGAGAGTAAGGACCTGTAGAACGGGCATGGATCTTATCGTCGACCATGTGCGCCAGTTTGATCATGTGCATGACACCGACAGTAACTTCACGTTCAAAACGATCACCTGTACGTCCATCATACAACACCGTCTTACCATTGCGTTGCATACCCGCTTCTTCCATCGTATCAAATACGTCATACTCCTTGGCACCATCGAATACTGGAGTTGCCACATGAATACCAAGACGCATTGCAGCCATACCCAGATGCACTTCGAGCACCTGTCCGATGTTCATCCGTGAAGGTACGCCCAGTGGGTTCAGTACGACTTGTACTGGGGTACCATCTGGCAAGAATGGCATATCTTCTTCAGGCAGAATACGGGCAACGACACCCTTGTTACCGTGACGTCCGGCCATTTTATCGCCTTCGGAAATTTTACGTTTTTGAGCAATGTATACGCGTACCAGCTGGTTTACACCCGGTGGCAGCTCATCGCCATTTTCACGTGTAAATACTTTAACATCTACAACGATCCCGTCAGTTCCATGAGGAACTCTCAAGGAAGTATCGCGAACCTCGCGCGCCTTCTCACCGAAGATTGCATGCAAGAGACGTTCTTCAGCTGTCAGCTCAGTCACACCCTTAGGTGTTACTTTACCAACAAGAATGTCACCTGCGGCAATTTCCGCACCGATGCGAATGATGCCGCGCTCATCTAGATTACGAAGCGCTTCTTCACCAACATTCGGAATATCACGAGTGATTTCTTCTGGTCCAAGCTTCGTATCACGAGCCTCGGATTCGTATTCCTCGATATGGATCGAGGTGTATACATCCTCTTTAACCAGCTTCTCGCTCAGCAAGATGGCATCCTCGTAGTTGTAACCTTCCCAAGTCATGAACGCTACGACAACGTTACGTCCCAATGCCAACTCGCCCATTTCTGTGGATGGACCATCCGCTAGAATATCGCCAACCTTGACAATATCGCCTCTGTTTACGATTGGACGCTGGTTGATGCATGTTCCTTGGTTAGAACGCATAAATTTGTGTAATTTATACTTAACAATATCGCCTTTTACTTCAGTACCATCTACATTTTCAATACGACGCAACCAAATTTCGTTAGCCGAAGAACGTTCAATTACCCCGTTGTACTTGGACACAACGCAAACACCAGAATCTTTTGCAGACTTATGTTCCATCCCTGTTCCTACCAAAGGCGCTTTCGGAATCAGTAGTGGAACAGCCTGCCGCTGCATGTTGGAACCCATCAATGCTCGGTTCGAGTCATCATTCTCCAGGAACGGAATCAGTGCAGTAGCGACTGATACGACCTGTTTAGGCGATACGTCCATGTAATCAACACGGCTACTTGCCATCGGAATAATGTTATCAGACTGCTTGTTATAGCGGACAATAACGATTTCATCCTTAAAGGTGTTTTCTTCCGTCAATTCCGCATTTGCCTGAGCAACGATGTAGTTATCTTCTTCATCAGCAGTCAGGTAATCAATCTGATCTGTAACTTTTCCGGTTTTCGGATCTACCCAGCGATAAGGAGCTTCGATAAATCCGTACTCATTGATACGTGCGAAAGTGGACAAAGAGTTGATCAAACCAATGTTTGGTCCCTCAGGTGTCTCGATAGGACACATACGGCCGTAGTGACTCGGATGGACGTCACGCACTTCCATGCCCGCGCGTTCGCGCGTCAAACCGCCGGGTCCGAGTGCAGACAGACGACGTTTGTGCGTTAATTCAGCAAGCGGGTTTGTCTGATCCATGAACTGAGACAGCTGGGAGCTACCAAAGAACTCTTTAATCGACGCAATGACCGGACGTATGTTAATCAGCGCCTGTGGCGTGATTACATTAGCATCCTGAATTGACATTCTTTCGCGTACCACGCGTTCCATACGGGACAGACCAATACGGAACTGATTTTGCAGCAACTCACCTACAGAACGCAAACGACGGTTACCCAAATGGTCAATGTCGTCTGTACTTCCGATTCCGTGAAGCAAGTTAATAAAATAACTGATGGAGGAAATAATATCGGCAGGCGTAATGTTCTTAACCGATTTATCGATATTTCCATTGGCAATCAGTTTTACTACTTTACCGTCTTCAATTGGCGAGAATACATCGATCGTTTGAAGCGGAATATCGTTGCTTTCCAATACGCCACTAGCAACATGATACGTACGATGTCCAACCGACTCTTCTAGTTGTGCCAAAATCTCGTCCAACAGGCGACGGTCTACCATTTGTCCTGCTTCAGCGATGATTTCACCAGTTGTCGTATCAATCAGTGTCTCAGCAAGACGTTGATTGAACAGACGGTTTTTGATGTGAAGCTTTTTATTGATTTTGTAACGGCCTACGTTGGCCAGATCATACCGTTTTGGATCAAAGAAGCGTGCAACAAGCAAGCTCTTTGCATTATCCAATGTTGGTGGCTCACCCGGACGAAGACGCTCATAAATTTCAATCAGCGCTTTCTCCGTGGAATCCGTGTTGTCTTTATCAAGTGTGTTGCGGATATATTCGTCATTGCCGAGCAAATCCAGAATCTCAGCATCAGTGCCAAAGCCAAGCGCACGCAGCAACACCGTAACCGGAATTTTACGGGTACGGTCAATCCGGACATAGATAATATCCTTCGCATCCATCTCCAGTTCGAGCCAAGCCCCCCGGTTAGGAATTACCGTTGCGGTGTATGTTGTTTTCGCATTCTTGTCGACTTTTGTGCTGAAATAGACGCTGGGAGAGCGAACCAACTGGCTGACAATAACCCGTTCCGCACCGTTAATAATAAACGTACCCGTTTCAGTCATCAGCGGGAAGTCTCCCATGAATACTTCCTGCTCTTTCACTTCCCCGGTTTCTTTATTAATAAGCCGGACTTTTACCCGAAGCGGTGCTGCATACGTAACGTCGCGTTCCTTTGCGTCGTCAACGGTATATTTGGGTTCTCCGAGAGAGTAATCGATAAACTCCAGAATCAGATTTCCTGTGAAATCTTGAATTGGAGAAATATCCCGAAACATTTCCCGTAATCCTTCCTCCAAAAACCAATCATAGGATTTTTGTTGGATCTCAATCAGGTTGGGAACCTCGAGTACCTCATTAATACGTGCATAACTGCGCCGAGTGCGTCGACCATATTGAACAAGATGTCCTGCCAACTTAAACTCACCCCTCATGTCTACTCACTTTAAAAATACATTGCGAACCTCTGTTTGTGACCTTATAATAAGACACATACAGATGATTCGATCTTACAAATACAGAAAAGCCCTTACTCGAATGCATTCGAAAAAAGAGCGACGTATCTGCAGAATCCTCATACCGGAAGATCTTCATCACTTGTAGATTTGCCCAAAATGGTTATATTATACGTAAGAGATATAAATACTATACCCTGTTACGCATAAATCTATTGACATTTCAACAAACTAAAGCCATGGAGGGCATCCTAATACTGACATTTTATAATGATATCACAGACCAGGATTCAAGTCAATGGTCCTATTGCATTTTTCTAAAACTTTTTTCAGCCTTTAAAATCCGATAACCTTTATCCTTCGTAACTTCTTCCACATGACCGAAAAGGCTCTCTATTTTAGCGCTCGCCGAAGGAGCACCCTGCTTTTTCTGAATGACGACCCATAAAGCTCCACCCTCATTTAAATGCTCATACGCAAGCTCAAATATGGTATGCACCGTTTCTTTCCCTGCACGTATAGGAGGATTCGTCAAGATCACGTCAAAACGTTCATGTTGCACTTCTGCAAACAAATCACTTTGCTTAATGGTGACATTTTTAATTCCATTACGCTCCGCATTCTCTATCGCTAGTTGAACGGCTCGCTCGTTAATATCAACCATTGTAACGTGTCCGTCCGGGACAAGCGTAGCCGCCGTCAAACCAATCGGCCCGTAACCACATCCTACATCCAATACCGAGGCATTTGCAGGAAGTTGCATAGCTTCAATCAACACACGACTCCCATAATCAATCCCCTGCTTTGAAAAAACGCCTGAATCGCTGGCAAATCGATAGGAACGTCCACGCAGCACCGTCTCTAGACTTCGCCGTTCATGTGCCGTCTCTGGCCGTCTGGAGTAATAATGATCAGCCATTCACGCCCACCTCTTTCGGTTGTACGGTTATATTAACATCATAGCCTTTAGAATAATATTTCAGACCTGTTTGTACTACCGCTTTACAGCAACAAACCCCTTGAAGATCACCTCAAGGGGTTTGTTTTAATTCATTGTCTGCTAAAGAGCAGTCAATTATTTTACTTCTACAGAAGCGCCTGCTTCTTCCAATTTTGCTTTAACGGATTCAGCTTCTTCTTTTGCAACTTTTTCTTTCAATGGTTTTGGAGCGTTGTCAACCAGTTCTTTTGCTTCTTTCAGGCCAAGACCTGTAATTTCGCGAACTGCTTTGATAACGTTGATTTTGGAAGCGCCAGCGCTTGTCAAGATTACGTCGAACTCGGATTGCTCAGCTTCTGCTGCGCCACCTGCTGCGCCACCTGCTACAGCTACTGGAGCTGCTGCAGTTACGCCGAATTCTTCTTCGATTGCTTTCACGAGATCGTTCAGTTCCAATACGGACATACCTTTAATTGCTTCCAAGATTTGCTCTTTACTCATGGTTGAACCTCCATTTAAATTCGTATTTTTTTGTTCTTAACTGCTATACAGCAGGTTTAAATCCCAACTTATGCACTTTGCTCTTCTTTATCTGCAACAGCTTTAACCGCAAGCGCGAAGTTGCGCATAGGAGCTTGAAGCACGCTGAGGAGCATGGAAAGGAGACCTTCGCGGGATGGCAGTTCTGCCAGCGCTTTGATTTCCTCAACACCGATCACACGACCTTCTACAACTGCACCTTTCAGTTCCAATGCATTGTTTTTCTTAGCGAAATCGTTCAAGATTTTAGCTGCAGACACTGCATCATCTTTGCCGAACGCGATTGCAGTAGGACCTGTCAATACTGCGTCCAGTTCAGTCAATTCTGCTGCCGCAGTTGCACGGCGGAGCAGTGTGTTTTTCAGCACTTGAAATTCGATTCCGGCTTCGCGAAGCTGCTTACGCAGCTCAGTTACTTGGGCAACATTCAGACCGCGATAGTCTGCAACTACAGTTGTTACGCTCTCGCGCAATTTTGCAGCTACAACTTCAACAGCTTCTTGTTTTGCTTGAATCACTTTTGCATTTGCCAAACTGTACACCTCCTGATCAATTTATCTACTTTGTTAGAAACACCCATTCTGGCGTTCTACCAAAGTCGTTTTCATGAGCATGAAAAAAGCCTCCGTAGAGTACGAAGGCTTGATAAATCCACATGGACGGGACAAGCCCGTCGCATGAAACGTTCTATCATAACACCTCGGTAGGAAATTAAGCCCGAAAGCACCTACTGTCTACGGTAAGCATATTCAACTTTAACGGTCAGTCACAAGGACTCACAACTTTTACAGAATAACAAATTTGATTGAACGTGTCAACCGAAATATTATCTGTAAACAGATGTGTTCACACGTGCACTTGGTCCCATAGTCGAAGAAATAGCGATGTTTTTCAGGTATACACCTTTAGCAGCTGCTGGCTTCGCACGGTTCAAGGCTTCAATCAAGGCTTTAAGGTTCTCGTTCAGTTGCTCAGCACTGAAAGATGCTTTGCCGATTGGTGCGTGAATTTGACCTGCTTTGTCGAGACGGTATTCGATTTTACCGGCTTTAATTTCTTGAACAGCCTTGGCAACGTCGAAAGTAACTGTGCCTGCTTTAGGGTTAGGCATTAAACCTTTACCACCGAGCAAACGACCCAGTTTACCAACCTCACTCATCATATCAGGTGTCGCAACGCAGACGTCGAATTCGAACCAGCCTTGTTGGATTTTGTTGATCATATCTTGATCGCCAACAAAATCAGCGCCAGCCGCTTCCGCTTCTTTCACTTTGTCACCTTTTGCAAATACCAGAACGCGTTGTGTTTTACCCGTACCATGTGGCAGGACAACAACACCACGAACAGCCTGGTCTTGTTTACGGGAATCTACGCCCAGACGAACTGCAGCTTCAACGGTTTCGTCGAATTTAGCAGTTGCAGCCTTTTTCACCAATTCAACGGCTTCCAAAGGCTCATAAGTTGCTTCGCTGTCAATCAGCTTAGCAGCTTCCAGGTACTTCTTACCATGTTTAGCCATTATCTTTTCCTCCTTATGTGGTATTAGCGGATATTCCTCCCACACTTGCCGGACAGTCAAACCGCCGGCACACGTAGATTAATAAAATTAATCTACGATGGTGATACCCATGCTGCGAGCAGTACCTTCAACCATACGCATTGCCGATTCTACGGAAGCTGCGTTAAGGTCAGGCATTTTTTGCTCTGCAATTTGACGAACAGCAGCGCGATTTACAGTTGCAACTTTCGTTTTATTCGGTTCACCGGAACCTTTTTCGATTTTAGCAGCAACTTTCAACAGAACAGCAGCCGGTGGAGTTTTGGTGATGAACGTAAAAGAACGATCCTCAAATACCGAAATTTCAACCGGGATAATCAGGCCTGCTTGATCAGCAGTACGAGCATTGAACTCTTTACAGAATGCCATAATGTTGACACCTGCTTGACCCAAAGCTGGACCTACTGGAGGCGCTGGATTAGCTTTCCCTGCAGGGATCTGCAGTTTTACCATTTTAATTACCTTTTTTGCCATGGATGACACCTCCTTGACTCAATAGTGGTAGACGGACCTATTGATCCTCCCACAAGAAACCTGTAAGAAAAATCTATATTTTCTCCACTTGAGTATAATCCAACTCAAGCGGGGTTTCCCGTCCAAACATGTTGACGTGAACCTTAAGCTTGCTCTTCTCAACCAAAATTTCTTCCACGGAGCCCACAAAATTCGCAAAAGGACCAACTTTAATTCGCACGGATTCCTTAACATCGAATTCAATCTTCGGTTTCGGCTCTACCATGCCCATATGCTTCAGAATCTGTTCAACTTCTTCTGGAAGCAATGGCGTCGGCTTGGAACCCGAGCCTGTCGATCCTACAAATCCCGTAACACCTGGTGTGTTGCGTACAACATACCAAGAATCATCGGTTTGGACCATTTCGACCAAGACATAACCAGGGTAGACTTTACGCATAACGGTTTTTTTCTTACCGTCCTTGGTTACCAGTTCTTCTTCCATAGGAACAAGAACACGGAATATCTTGTCTTCCATGCCCATGGACTCAACGCGTTTTTCCAAATTGGCTTTGACTTTGTTCTCATACCCTGAATAGGTATGAACGACGTACCATCTTTTTTCCATATCAAGCCACCTGGAACCCTTCCTAGATAATCGCTTCGATCACAGCGGAAATGCCGATATCGAGAACCCAAAAATAAATCGTGACGAACGCAATCGTCCCTATGACAATCAGCGTATAGTTGGTCAGTTCTTTACGATTGGGCCAGCGAACTTTCTTGAGTTCAGCCCAGCTTTCAGAGAAAAAGGAAAACAGAGACTTGAAACTGCGTTTCACGCCGACTACACCTCCAAAAACTATCTGGTTTCCCGATGAGAAGTCTGTTCGTTACAGGACTTACAGAATTTCTTCATCTCCATGCGGTCGGGGTGATTACGCTTGTTTTTCGTCGTTGTGTAATTTCTTTGTTTGCAATTTGTACAAGCCAAAGTAATAATTACCCGCATGATGTGCACCTCCCGAAGACATCCAACACCGGAAGTCTCATAATTGATCCTAAAAAAAACCGCGAATTTAGGCCTACCTAAAACACTTTATCACACGGGGTTTTCCATGTCAACGAATGTTTGCATACATTTCGCAGTCCCGGTTGTGGTGCATTTTTACATCTGTCCATCCTTTGAAGCTATTCTCTGAAATACTGCTTCAAAATCAAAGCGATATCTATTATTCATCTTTTTTAGTATAAATCATTTACAACACTTATAAACCTGCACAGCATACCCAAAACGAATAAAAAAAGACTCAAACTCGAGCCTTTTCCATGTCAGCCTCTACTTTCAACTATCCCTTACTTCCAGATACTTTTCAAGTTTACGTTTGACCCGTTGCAGCGCGTTATCAATGGATTTCACATGACGATCCAGATCTTCAGCAATCTCCTGATACGAACGACCGTCCAGATACAACATAAGTACCTTGCGTTCTAGCTCGCTCAGAATCTCGGACATTTTGTCCTCAAGACCCACAAACTCTTCCTGATTGATAATCAGCTCTTCAGGATCACTTACTTGTGTTCCGCAAATCACATCGAGCAACGTCCGGTCTGACTCTTCATCATAGATGGGCTTGTCCAGAGATACGTAAGAGTTCAGAGGAATGTGCTTTTGTCGTGTAGCCGTCTTAATTGCCGTAATAATCTGTCGTGTTATGCACAACTCGGCGAAAGCCTTGAACGAAGCAAGCTTGTCTCCCTTAAAATCACGGATGGATTTGTAGAGACCAATCATGCCCTCCTGAATAATATCCTCGCGATCAGCCCCAATCAGGAAGTAGGATCTGGCCTTGGCCCGCACAAAGTTTCGATATTTGTTAATCAGAAACTCCAGCGCTTCCCCATCACCTTCATGGACTGCTCCGACAATGTCTTCATCATTTTTGTAATCAAACTTTGACAACATGATATCCTTGAGGTCCACACTCACTAACAATCCCTCCGGCTGCAACGCAAGGTACCCGTTACTCTCTCAAATATACGACAAGTATACGCGATGTAACCTGATACCGTCAACCACAACAACCTAAAAAAGAAGAGCGCTAACAAAATTGTCAATGGTTTCAAAATGGAGAGTATTCCAATTACTGGATCATTCTCTTCTCCAGCGTTCAAACAACTTTCGAAGCTCCGGACTCAGCTTGCCATCCAGCGAATTGCGGGACAATTTGGCGTTATCCTGCTGGATTCGCTTCTGGACTTCCCTTTCAGATTCCTCAATCTCAATCAGTAATTCTCGTGCCGATACTCTGAGTGCTCCCTGGCCAAAGGCCACATGCTGCTCTACCTGATCACTTGTCGCTACGTAAATGCTTCTCCTCTTGCTGCTCAGCTCACGAACTAATCGCTCGATGCACTCATCGGCTGTCTCTTTTTCTCTCGTAAAATAAATCTGGACTTTGCTCTGGGCAAAGGTTTTACCTAATCCTGGCACCCTGTAAGCATCAAATACGACGATGACTCTTCTGCCCGAATACGCCTGATGATCCGCCAATCGTTCAAGAAGTCTGTCCCTCGCTTCCTGCATACCAGATTGTACCAGTGCGGAAAGTTCGGGCCAGGCTCCAATCATGTTGTAACCGTCCACAAGCAGAACATCCCGCGTGTCAGCCATATCGTTAGCCCCGTGCCTGTCGTCCGCGCAAAACTTCGTACATGACGACACCTGCAGCTACAGAAGCATTGAGGGAATTGATTTGTCCCGCCATTGGCAGCTTGACGAGTACATCACATTTCTCGCGGATCAAACGGCCCATTCCTTTATTTTCGTTACCAATGACAATCGCTACGGGACCGGTGAATACTCCATTCCCAAAGACAGGATCGGTTGCTGTAACATCCGTGCCAACTACCCATACACCTTCTTCTTTAAGACGGTCAATGGTTTGTCCCAAATTGCTCACACGCGCCACCGGGACGTACTCCACAGCACCTGCCGATGTTTTAGACACCGTTACAGTTACAGCGGCTGAACGCCTTTTCGGCACTATGATACCGTGTGCTCCAGTGCAGTCCGCCGTACGCAGGATGGAGCCCAAGTTATGAGGGTCTTCAATCTCATCCAGCAAAATCAAAAACGGCTCTTCTCCCTTAGCACGAGCACTAGCAAGCAAGTCCTCCACCTCAGCGTAGGCAAAAGGTGCAGCTTGCGCGACCACTCCCTGATGCTGAATGCCTGGAACCATTTGATCGAGCTTACGCTTGTCCACCTGCAAAACAATGATTCCTGCTTTTTTCGCCTCAGCCGTAATCGGCAGTGTCAAATGCTTCTGTGCATTATCCGCAATCCATATTTTATTTATCGTCCTGCCTGAACGCAGCGCCTCTGTTACCGAATGCTTACCGGCAATCCATTCTTCTTCCATCTCTAGCTTCCTCCCGGAAAACGGTCGATATCAATTCGTTCAATCCGTCTCCAATTTATGATTTTTCTGCATTTTCCATTTGTGCAATTCCGTACGTAATCAACTCTGACAATCTGTCCAAATGTCCATCACAATAAAGATAACCAATCAATCCTTCCAGTGCAGTGGCATGCCGATACTCAAGCACATCAGCATTTTTGGGCAGGCTCCCTGATTTGGCATTTCTTCCTTGTCGGACAATGTCACGCTCTTCATCCGTCAGCGCTGTTTCTAGCAGCCCCAACATACGACTCTGTGCCTTGGCGGAGACTAGCTTTGTAGCTCGTCGATGTAAATGATTGGGACGCAGGTTGGGCTGTGCCAGCAGATATTGCCGGACAGCCACCTCATACACTGCATCACCAATGTAAGCTAACGCAATGGGGGGCATCAAGCGAGCCGGCTTGGACGCAGGATACGGAAACCAGTTTCCTGCGCCTTCCACAGCTTCTGAGTTCAGTGGCTTATTACTCATTTCCGCCGCCACCGCATCCCCTGCGCCGTATCTTCAAGCACAATACCTTTAGCAGCCAATAGATCGCGAATTTCGTCCGCTCTACCCCAGTTTTTGGTTTTACGAGCTTCGACACGTTCTGCAATTAACTGCTCTATTTCGTCATCCAGCAGTTCTTCACTCGGTTTTGAATAAATGCGAAGTACACTATTCATCGAGTGGAAGGTTTGCAGCACAGCCTGTAGTTCCGCCTGATTGACAACATCACGCTGCAACAAAAGATTGGCTTCGCTGACCCACTCGAATACCGCAGTAATGGCATCAGGTGTATTGAAATCATCATTCATTTTTTCCTCGAATTGCCGTAATATCCCGTCAAGCTTCATTTGCAGCTCAGCCGATACTTCTTCATTACCTTTCAAAGCCATGGATAAACGATGCTTTACATTGGCGACTGCATTGGCAATCCGTTCGACACTATTCTCCGCCTGACTCATCGTCTCTTGGTTGTAGTTCAAAGGGTTGCGGTAATGTGTCGACAGCATAAAATAACGTAAAGCTTCGGGCTTGTGACGAGCACGCAGATCTTTAACCAAAATACCGTTACCGAGTGATTTCGACATTTTTTCATTATCTATGCGAATATATCCGTTATGCATCCAGTAGCGAGATAATGGTTTACCCGTAATCACTTCGGATTGTGCGCATTCACATTCATGATGCGGAAATTGCAGATCCTGTCCGCCTCCGTGAATATCCAGTGTATCCCCCAAATAGTGACGAGCCATAGCAGAGCATTCGATATGCCAGCCTGGGCGTCCATCCCCCCAAGGACTTGACCAGTAAATTTCTCCCGGTTTCGCTGCTTTCCAGAGTACAAAATCCTCGGCATTCTCCTTGCGTTCATCCACATTGATGCGAATCCCAAACTGGAGTTCCTCCAAATTTTGGCCTGACAGCTGTCCGTAGTCTTTAAACATTTTGGTCCGGTAGAAGACATCACCATCATTCTCGTAGGCATAGCCTTTGTCTACCAGGTCCTTGATAAAATCAATAATCAGATCCATGCTTTCGGTTACACGAGGATTTATGCTGGCAGCAGGAACATTCAATCCTGTCAGATCCTCATGATAGGCAGCAATAAACTTCTCGGCAACTGCCGGAACCTCCATATTAAGTTCCCGAGCTTTGCGGATCAACTTATCATCAACGTCCGTAAAATTCACCACATAGTTTACATCATAGCCCAAATACTCCAAGTAGCTGCGTACCACGTCGAACACAATTACAGGTCGTGCATTACCAATATGAATGTAATCATACACTGTAGGACCACATACATACATTTTAACCTTTCCAGGCTCCAGTGGCACAAAAGGCTCCCGGCTCCTCGTCATTGTATTATAAATTTGAAGCGACATCGTTATGTTCCTCCCTCATGAAAATTATCCTTGTAATTTATTCTCTTGGGTCACCTGATGTTTCTGAGCAGATTGCTCCTCCTTCAAATCAGACAATTCTGCTCGTAATCGTTCTATTTCCATTTGAAGAGACCGTATGGAATCGACGACTGGGTCAGGCAACTGGTGACTAAGTCGATCTGGACGTCTGCCATCCTGTCTGACCACTCGCCCGGGGATACCCACTACCGTACTGTTTGGCGGAACTTCTTTTAGCACAACCGAGTTGGAGCCAATATTGGATTGCGCCCCAATCGTAAATGAACCCAATATTTTTGCACCGGAGCCTATAACGACATTATTCCCAATGGTGGGGTGGCGCTTCCCTTTCTCTTTTCCAGTTCCTCCAAGAGTAACCCCCTGATACAATACGACATCATCGCCAATTTCACAGGTTTCGCCAATGACAACACCCATGCCGTGGTCAATGAACAGCCGATCTCCGATACGAGCGCCAGGATGAATTTCAATTCCTGTCATAAACCTCGATACCTGGGATATAACACGGGCTAGAGTACACCACTTTCGCAAATAAAACCAATGTGCGATTCGGTGTGCCCAAAGGGCATGAACGCCAGAATACGTAAAAATGACTTCCAGCTTACTCCGGGCGGCCGGATCATTATCCAAAACAGTTTGAATATCGGATTTGAAATGCCTGAACATGTCGCCCTCCTATTCCCTCCATATCCTTGCCGCATCACACTTCACATTTCGCCAATTTTCGTAGTCACCAGCATTCTTCGACAATTTTCAGTCTACAGCGAGTCTGAATCTGATAAAAATGAAAAAGCGTCTCCGCAGCCTAGGCTGCAGAGACGCATATACGTGGTCCCACTCTGCTTCGAACATATCTGCTACAAAAAAAGCAGAAAAGTCCGTCTTTGGCGTCCTGTAACGGGAACGAATCGGCAAGCCCTTGCCACATTAGCATCGTAGGCTAACGAGGGTTCGGGCGCACGGCTCCCAGGCGCATTTCCTCCGCAGGTTATCTAGACGGTTCTCAGCCTGGGGTTTCCCCTCGACCGTCCTCTCTGGCAGATGCCCTTATGCAGTGTACTTCTCCTGTTCGCAGCCTTTACACGTAAGTATCAATCCATATCAATGGAGTCATTATAGCGAAAAGACAACAAATTGACAAGAAATATCAGCCTTTAATTTGTGCCTTAAGACGGTCCAATACCTTGTCACGTCCAAGTAGATAGATGGTCTCGTTCAGATCCCGTCCATGAGTTTGACCTGTAAGGGCCACACGAATCGGCATGAACAGCTGTTTCCCCTTAAAACCAGTTTCCTTTTGGACTTCTTTGATCAGCTTGGCCATTTGTGGAGCTGTAAATTCCTCGCTCGTTTCAACCTTAGCTGCAAAGGCTTTAAGTACATCAGGAACCTGTTCTTCAGCCAGAACAGCCGCCGCATCAGCATCCAACTCCAGATGTGAACGGAAAAACAACTCAGACAACGCCACAATATCAGACGCTGAAGTCATTTGTTCTTGGTATAAGCGGACAAGAGCTTTAGCCCAATCCTGTTGTTCAGCCGATAAATCATTCGGCAACAGTCCTGCTGCCTGCAAATGTGGAATTGCCATACTGGCAATCCGTTCAGGATCAGCTTTTTTAATATAATGATTATTCAAATAAGCAAGCTTGTTTGTATCAAATACAGCTGGGCTTTTGGACAAACGATTAGGATCGAAAATCGAGATTAATTGTTCCCGATCATAGATCTCTTCCTCGCCTTCCGGAGACCAGCCCAACAATGCAATAAAGTTGAATATAGCTTCCGGCAGATAGCCCAGCTTATCGTACTGCTCCATGAACTGAATAATGGATTCATTTCGTTTGCTGAGCTTTTTGTGATCCTCGCCTACGATCAGCGTCATATGACCAAAGCGTGGAGGCTCCCAGCCGAGAGCTTCAAAAATCATCAACTGCCGCGGTGTATTGGATACATGATCCTCACCCCGTAGTACATGCGATATTTTCATCAAATAGTCGTCAACCGCTACAGCGAAGTTATATGTCGGAATACCGTCTTTTTTGACGATAACAAAATCGCCGCTTTCTTTGGAATTGAACGTAATTTGACCTTTAACAATATCATCAAACGTATATTCACGATCTTCTGGTACGCGAAAACGAATACTTGGTACACGGCCCTCTGCTTCAAACGCCTGACACTGTTCTTCTGTTAAATCACGGTGTTTTCCTGAGTAACGTGGTGTCTCCCCACGTTCCATCTGTTCTTCACGCTCGCGTTCAAGTTCTTCTTCCGTGCAATAACAGCGGTATGCCAAACCGCGATCCAGCAAGTCCTGCCAGTATGTTTTGTAGATGTCCAAGCGCTCGGTCTGGCGATAAGGTCCGAACTCGCCGCCCACGTCTATACTTTCATCCCAGTCCATACCCAACCATTTCAAATATTTAAGCTGGCTTTCTTCTCCGCCCTCAATATTGCGCTTCACATCTGTATCTTCAATGCGAATAATAAATTTCCCGCCTTGATTGCGGGCAAACAAATAATTAAATAATGCCGTTCTAGCATTTCCAATATGCAGATGTCCTGTTGGACTTGGTGCATAGCGTACACGAACTTCCGTGCTCATATAATCTCCTCCAAATAGAATTACTCAAGATGATAGCATTTACTTGATTAGACAGACAACCGACTGAGCCGCGATTCCCTCGCTTCGCCCGGTAAACCCGAGTTGCTCCGTCGTCGTCGCCTTGACATTTACCTGGGATGACTCCTCTGCTTCCAGCACCCGGGCGATGATTTCATTCATCTGCGGGATGTACGATGCCATCTTGGGCTTCTGCGCAATAATTGTAGAATCGATGTTCCCCAATCGGTATCCCCGCTCTTTAGCCAGCCCCCACACATGCTCCAGTAGCTTAAGACTATCCGCGTCCTTAAATTCAGGGTCATTATCTGGAAAATGCTTTCCGATGTCTCCCAAGCCAAGCGCACCCAGGATAGCATCGCTAATGGCATGCAGCAGCACGTCTGCATCGGAATGACCCAGTAAACCTTTTTCATACGGAATATTTACTCCTCCGATGATGCATGGCCTTCCTTCCACCAGCTGGTGGACGTCAAATCCTTGCCCCACTCTAATCATTTGATATCCTCTCCCTCTGTCTTTACCCATAACGCCGCCATCTCCAAATCCTCAGGCGTAGTAATTTTGATGTTTTTGTAGCTGCCTTGAACGACAGTAACCGGAATGCCTAGCCGCTCCACCAGCATGGAATCATCTGTCCCCAAAAATCCTGTCTGCTCCGCTTCCTCATAGGCCCGCAGCAGGTCGGAAAGACGAAAAGTCTGTGGCGTTTGAATACTCCACAGACTTCGGCGATCCGGCGTTGCTGTAATGATACCATCCCCGTTCACTTGCTTGATCGTATCCTTTACAGGTACTGCCGCTACAGAAGCACCAGTACGCTGAGCAGCCTCCAGGCATGAACGTACAAGCTCAGGTTGAATCAATGGCCGCACACCATCATGCACCATCACCCAATCTGTTCGCAAGTGGCGCAAACCGCGATAAACCGAATGCTGGCGTTCACTGCCACCAGCCACCACCCGTACATTTTTACCAATCTTGTATTGATGAATCCAGTCTCTGCAGCGTTCCACATCTCCAGTTCCAGTAACCATCACCATTTCATCCACTTCAGGCATTGCTGCGAATATTTCAAGTGTATGTATGAAGATGGGCTTGTCTCGCAAAAGCAGAAATTGCTTGCTCTCCTGCGTTCCCATACGGGAGCCGCGCCCGGCCGCCACAATCACGACTCCTACCTGATTGTTCATTCAAATAACTCCTGCCCTGATCGCACTTGGACGATCCGTATGATAACACATCTACTTCATCATACCTCGTTTATTGAGCTTTTTCCAATAATTTCGGTTTAGCAAAGATCATGCGACCCGCAGAGGTCTGAAGTACGCTCGTGACCAGTACTTCCATGAGAGATCCAATATAGTCACGTCCACCCTCCACAACAATCATCGTACCATCATCCAGATAAGCTACACCTTGCCCATGCTCCTTGCCATCTTTGATAATCTGCACCATAATCTCCTCACCGGGCAGTACGACAGGCTTCACTGCATTCGCCAAATCATTAATGTTCAGCACAGACACACCTTGAAGTTCGCATACTTTATTCAGGTTAAAATCATTAGTTACAACTTTACCCTGCAACACCTTTGCAAGCTTAACCAGCTTACTGTCGACCTCTGAAATTTCCTCAAAATCCCCCTCATAGATGAGCACATTCACATCTAGCTCTTTTTGAATTTTATTCAAAATATCCAGACCCCGCCGCCCACGATTACGCTTAAGTAAATCTGAAGAATCTGCGATATGCTGAAGCTCCTCCAACACAAATTCAGGAATTACAATGGTCCCTTCAATAAAACCTGTCTTGCAGATATCCGCAATACGCCCATCTATAATGACGCTGGTGTCCAAAATTTTATGTTCCTCCAGCTTGCGTTCTTCTACATCCGTTCCCCGACCAAAAAAGCCTGAACTCCAAAAGGATGACAACTCGTCCCGTTTTTCTAGCCCAACCATCAACCCCACATATCCACATACCAAGGTAACCGCGGTCTGGATAAGTAAACCAGGTGCCCCTAACCCTGAAAAGAGTGGATAAACTGCCAAGGAAAGGATCAGCCCCACCGCTAAGCCCATGACACCTGCCATCATCTCATTCATCGGAATTCGTACCAAACCTTCAATACCCTGCTGCAATCGATTCGCCACGGACGCCCCTGCGAATGAGCAGCCAACCATAAATACCACCGCTCCCGCTAACATCCAAACAGCCATTCCTGGTAAAGAACCATCACTCAACCATTGTGGCATCCACGTTACTAAGCCTCCTATCCGCTGGTATAACGTATAGCCAAACCACGCGCCGCACAATCCTGTAAAAGTTAAAATAGCCTTTCTCCACATTGAGTCTCTATACCTCCTTTATTTTCTTTTCAATAGTCTGCTATTTATTGGATACATAGCACTTCCCTTACCAGTATGGTCCATTTCCCACATAACTAACCCTGTGTTTTCACTTTTTATGCATAAAAAAAGCATTTATCCCCTTGAATGAATCAAGGAAATAAATGCTTCTTGTAGTTCTTGTCTGACACTAACGTTGCGAATGACGATATTGATCGTCCTGTTCTTCCTGTTTAGAACGATCCCGCTCACGTCCACGTCTGCGTGATAACTTCCGAATGTTCAGCTTCATACCGTACAACGCATAAAGCACCAGTGGTACAAAAATCAGCTTCGACAGCTGATCAGGAAATTTAACAGCTAGAACCACCGCTGCAATTACGACCCACGGAGCAACCCAGATGGCTTTTTTCGGAAGGCCGACCTTTTTGAAATTTGGATATCTCATGGAGCTAACCATCAAATAAGAGACTAGCAACATGGCAATCGACATGTATAACAATGAAATCTCGTTATGGAATAAGGACAACGTGGCTAATACGCCACCTGCTGCCGGAATGGGTAAACCTGTGAAATAACCTGGTACACCGGGACGTACGTTAAATCGAGCCAAACGCAATGCTCCGCACATCGGAAAAATGGCTGTAACCGTCCAAGCCAAAGCCGAATTCGCATCATGAAAAGCAACCATGTACATAATAACTGCGGGAGCAACACCAAAAGATATCATATCTGATAAGGAGTCCAGTTCTTTACCGAATTCGCTCTGGGCATTCAAAGCCCGGGCCATCCTTCCATCCAGTCCGTCCAACAACATGGCGACAATAACCATAATAGCGGCAAGACTGTATTTTCCGTCTACGGCCAATAAAATGGCGATCATTCCGAGAAACAAGTTACCCAAGGTACACATGTTCGGAATTGATTTGGTAATCATCTCTTCACCTCAATGTATGAATTGTTCCATTATAATCCTTTCACTGTATTACATTTACATTTGTCTGTCAATGAAAACTTGTTCCTGTAAACGTTTAAGCCCTTCTTTAATCGTACGTGCACGAACCTCTCCTATACCATCCACTTCATCCAGTTCTTCTATCGTTGCTGTCATGACATGTGGAAAACGTCCAAATCGCTCCACCAGATTATGAATAATTACATTTGGCAAACGAGGTATTTTGTTCAGCACCCGATATCCGCGTGCAGCAATATATTCTTCTGATGTCGCTGCTGAAGAAGGGTAGCCTAATAAACGTACTATATGATTCACATCCAGTAATTCGTCGTCCGTAGAACGTTTGAGTCCCAATATAATTTCACGGATCTTCTCGTCGCTGTCGTCTTTGGCATAATCCTTATACAGCAACCAAGCTTCTTCCTCGATATTACTGACAAGCTCCTCCATCTGCATGCTAATCAGCCTGCCCTCATTCCCGAGCTCGTTAATAAATCGTTTGATCTCCATTTTGATGCGCAGCACCATTTCGATCCGTTGAATGACATTAACGACCTCCGGCATGGTAACCAGTTCTTCGAATTCAGATGCAGTTAGATTCGTTGAGGCTTGCCCCAATACGGATCTATATTTTTCTAACGTCTGAATAGCCTGATTAGCTTTCGTTAAAATAACCCCGATTTCCTTGAGCGCATATCGTAAAGTCCCCTGATACAACGTAATAATATTACGACGCTGGGAAATAGACACAACCAGTTTACCAGTCTGCTTTGCAACTCGTTCCGCCGTCCGATGCCGAATCCCTGTTTCTATGGACGAAATGGAGGAATCGGGAATCAATTGCGTATTGGCATATAAAATTCGTTTTAAATCCTCACTTAATATGATTGCGCCGTCCATTTTAGCCAGCTCATACAAATAGTTCGGCGAAAAGTCACAATTAATAGAGAAACCGCCATCCACGACTTCCATTACTTCCGGGCTATAGCCAACGACCAGAAGAGCACCCGTTTTGGCACGCAAAACGTTTTCCAATCCGTCGCGAAAGGGAGTTCCCGGTGCCACAAGCCGTAGCAAATCGTTCATTTTATCCAGTTGGCTCGCTTCCTTCATCCTCAATGCCCCCTAATCTAATGCGGCTGCCAGTGCATCTGCCACCGTTCCAACTCCGATAATTTGTATCCCTTTTGGATGTGTCCAGCCCTTCAAGCTTTTCTCGGGCATGATCACCCGTTTGAAACCTAATTTCTCTGCTTCTCGCACTCGCTGTTCTGCTCGGGATACAGCCCGCACCTCGCCTGTCAGTCCTACTTCACCAAAAATCACATCGTACGGCTTGGTAGGAGCATCCCTAAAGCTGGAAGCAATGCTCACCGCTATGGCTAAATCCACCGCTGGTTCATCCAGCTTTACGCCTCCAGCAACATTGAGATAAGCGTCCTGGTTTTGCAAAAACATGCCCATCCGCTTTTCTAATACGGCAATGATTAATCCCATCCGATGATGGTCAATCCCCGTACCCATTCGGCGTGGAGATGGAAAATGCGTAGCCGCAATGAGTGCTTGCAATTCAACCAACACAGGCCGGGTTCCCTCCATACTGGCAACGACTGTGGAACCAGCCACCCCCAGTGGCCGTTCGGACAGGAAGAGCTCAGAAGGATTCGCCACCTCACGCAAACCACTTTCGGCCATTTCAAAAATACCAATTTCATTCGTAGAACCGAAACGATTCTTAACCGCACGCAACAGCCGATACGTATGATGGCGCTCTCCTTCAAAATAAAGTACACAATCGACCATATGCTCCAACAAACGCGGACCTGCAATAGCGCCTTCTTTGGTCACATGCCCTACCAGTACTGTAGCAATACCTAATCCCTTGGCAATCCGCATAAATCGTGAAGTACACTCGCGCACCTGAGCTACACTACCAGGCGCACTTGTCACCTCAGGCAAATATACAGTCTGTATCGAGTCGATGACCAGAAACTCCGGCTTCAAGCTGTCCACTGCTTCTTCAATCGTCTCCAAATTCGTCTCACATAATACGTACAGACTGGGAGACAAAGCACCGAGGCGATCTGCACGTAGCTTCGTTTGGCGGACGGATTCCTCACCAGACACGTAGAGTACCTTTAAACCAGTTAAAGCCAGCTCATTAGAGGTTTGCAGCATAAGCGTAGACTTACCGATCCCCGGGTCACCACCCACCAGAACAAGTGAACCTGGCACCACACCTCCACCGAGTACACGATTTAATTCACCAATTCCCGTCAAAATTCGTGTTTCTTTGCCACTCTCCACTTCAATAATAGGAAGCGGTTTGTCTTTTGTGCTATGAGTAAGAAGGGAAGATCCCATTCCTTGAGTTTTTACAACGCTTTCCGTTTCTTCGACCATGGAATTCCATGCCTGGCATCCAGGACATTTTCCGTACCATTTAGGCGATTCATAGCCACATTCTGTACAGGAAAATTTAGTTTTCACTTTAGCCATACTTTATTCCCTGGCTCCTTCTTGACAACGATGATGTCAATTTTATCTTCACACAGCACCTGAAAGAGCTGTAACAATAAAAGTTTACCATTGAAGCTTGGCGGACGTAAAGCAATATCACAAACTTTCCCAAAGCTTTTACCCTACCCTTTCAAGGTGTTCAATACACAAAAAGGGTGCCTTCGCAATAGCTTTCCAGCCTGCGAGACACCCTTTTCTAATGTTTTATTTACTAAACTGCTTTAGGACTTCGCGGATACATTATCCTTTTTCGTTACTGTCAATGCACCGTTCTCTTCATCAATATAGAGAGAGTCGCCTTTAGAAATGTTTCCAGTCAACAGTTCCTCGGACAGGCGATCTTCAATATGCTTCTGGATTGCACGACGCAATGGACGCGCACCATACGCTGGATCGAAGCCTTCCTTGGCAAGGAAATTCTTAGCCTTGTCTGTCAACTCAAAGTCAACCTCATACTCATTCAGACGCTTACGCAGCTCCTCAGACATGAGTGAAACAATTTCGGCAATATGTTTTTCTTCGAGAGAATGGAACACGATGATTTCATCTATCCGGTTCAAGAACTCAGGACGGAAGCTCTTCTTCAGTTCATCCATCACTTTGCCCTTCATGTTATCGTAATCCGCCCCAGCGTCCACAACAGCTGTAAAGCCAAGCGTGGAGTTTCGCTTGATCGCCTGTGCACCAACGTTGGATGTTAGGATGATGAGTGTGTTACGGAAGTCAACAACACGTCCTTTGGAATCCGTCAGACGTCCATCCTCCAACACTTGCAGCAGAATATTGAATACTTCCGGGTGTGCTTTTTCAATTTCATCCAACAATACCACAGAGTAAGGCTTACGACGTACCTTCTCAGTCAGTTGGCCACCTTCTTCATATCCTACGTACCCTGGAGGCGCTCCTACCAAACGGGATGTGGAGTGTTTCTCCATATATTCGGACATATCAATACGGATAACCGCATTTTCATCACCAAACATAGATTCAGCCAAGGCGCGTGCCAGCTCTGTTTTACCAACCCCAGTTGGACCGAGGAAAATAAAGGAGCCGATTGGACGTTTCGGATCTTTCAGACCGGCGCGTGCCCGGCGAATCGCCCGACTTACTGCCTTAACAGCTTCGTCCTGCCCAATCACCCGTTCATGCAACAGTTGCTCCATATTCAGCAAACGATGTGTTTCTTCTTCCTTCAGCTTGCTGACTGGGACACCAGTCCAGATGGCAACAACCTGAGCAATATCCTCTGGTGTAACTTCGGAATCTGTACGCCCCTGTTGTTCTTTCCATTGGTTTTTAGTGACATCCAGCTCTTCACGAATTTTTTGCTCTGTATCGCGCAGCGCAGCTGCCTTTTCAAACTCCTGGCTTTGTACCGCTGAATCTTTTTCCTTACGGATATCTTCCAGACGGTTTTCCAGCTGTTTCAGGTTTGGCGGTACTGTATAGGAATTCAGCCTTACCTTGGAGCCCGCTTCATCAATAAGGTCAATAGCCTTATCCGGTAGGAAGCGATCCGTAATATAACGATCTGACAATCTTACTGCAGCTTCAATAGCCTCATCAGTGATTTTCACACGGTGATGCGCTTCGTAACGGTCGCGCAGACCATACAAGATTTGAATCGCTTCTTCCGGAGAAGGTTGATCCACTGTAATAGGTTGAAAACGACGCTCCAAAGCAGCATCTTTCTCAATATATTTGCGATATTCATCCAGCGTTGTGGCACCGATACATTGCAGCTCGCCACGTGCCAGAGCAGGTTTCAGGATGTTGGACGCATCAATTGCGCCTTCCGCTCCACCAGCACCAATCAGCGTATGCAGCTCATCAATGAACAATACGATATTTCCAGCTTGACGAATCTCGTCCATAATCTTCTTCAAGCGATCCTCAAATTCACCACGATACTTAGTACCTGCTACTACAGAACCCATATCGAGTGTCATTACGCGTTTGTCGCGCAACGTTTCGGGAATCTCATTCGCTATGATTTTTTGTGCCAATCCTTCGGCAATCGCCGTTTTACCTACCCCAGGTTCACCGATCAAAACAGGATTGTTCTTTGTACGACGGCTGAGCACTTGAATAACGCGCTCAATTTCCTTGCTGCGCCCAATAACGGGGTCCAGGTTATTTTCCTTCGCAGAAGCCGTCAGATCGCGTGCCAGACTGTCCAGAGTTGGTGTGCTGACATTAGCTGGAGCACCGTGATGGCTGGAAACCGCCTCGCTGCTGCCGAGCAATTGAAGCACTTGCTGACGCGCTTTGTTCAGACTGATACCCAGGTTGTTCAGTACACGTGCTGCTACGCCTTCACCTTCACGAATAAGACCTAGCAAAATATGCTCGGTACCTACATAGGTATGACCCAATTTACGTGCTTCGTCCATAGACAGCTCAATGACTTTCTTGGCACGTGGAGTATAGGCAATGTTCGTCGGTTGTTCTTGACCGCGTCCAATCAGTGTTTCCACTTCATCCTGAATTTTTTCCAGTCCCAGCCCTAAACCGATTAAGGCTTTCGCTGCTATTCCTTCACCTTCACGAATGAGTCCTAGCAAAATGTGCTCTGTGCCAATGTTGTTGTGTCCCAATCGAACAGCTTCTTCCTGGGCCAAGGCAAGCACTTTCTGTGCACGTTCCGTAAATCTTCCAAACATCATATATCCTGCACCTCCACAGTGTGTATTTCAGTTCATTCTATATATTAAAGGGTTGTGCCTAATTTTTGCCGGATCAGCTTCGCCCGGTACATATCGCGCTCACCGGTATTCATTTTATCCCCAAAGCTTTTTTGTAAAAAGCCGGGTTGCGTCATCACATTAAGCTCATTCATCGCTGCAATGGAAGGACGCTCCAAAATTCCTAAATCTACACCGAGACGTACATCGGACAGCCGCTGTGCAGCCTCCTTGGAATCCAAAACTGCTGCATATGACAAAATACCGAATGAACGCATCACCCGATCTGTAATCCGCAGCATGGATTCATTCATCAATCGTTCTCTGGCAGAACGTTCGTGCTCTATAATTTGCAGCACCACGCCATGTAGATTCTCGATAATTTCCGCTTCGGTTTGTCCCAAGGTAATCTGATTGGATACCTGAAACAAATTCCCAACTGCTTCGCTGCCTTCACCATAAATACCGCGAACTGTAAGACCCACCTGTGAAACAGCGGACAATATACGATTGATTTGATGAGTCATGACCAATGCGGGCAAATGCATCATCACCGAAGCTCTCATACCTGTGCCGACATTCGTCGGACAACTGGTCAGAAAACCTCTCCGATCATCAAATGCATAATCAACATGCGCTTCAAATGCATCATCAATGACCATAGCGCGTTCCCAAGCTTCTCTAACCTGACATCCGGGATATAAGCACTGAATACGCAAATGATCCTCTTCATTTATCATAACACTAACTGATTCATCATCACTAATCAACACAGCACCGTTGCGAGATTCGTTCGCCAAATTAGGACTAATCAAGTGCTTCTCAACCAGTACCTGCTTGTCGATCTCATCCAACTCGGATATTTTCAAGGTATGAAAAGTACCAAAACGACCCAAATCATCATACTGAAGGATATCCGTTAAGCGTTGAAGCACTTCTTCCGACTGCTGATTGGTAGCAAGCATGGGAAAAGGCAGATGCTGCAAGTTACGCGCAATTCTTACCCGGCTGCTAATGACAATCTCCGAATCCGCAGCATCACCACGCATCCAATCACTTAGCGGCTTTTCCGTAAATCGGATATTGGGCATCACGCATTCCCTCCTACTCTTCACAAACTTTACTCTTCAGTCATTTCTTTTTCAAGCTTTCTGATTTGATCCCTAAGCTCAGCAGCTGATTCGAATTCTTCCTGTACAATGTGTTGTTGCATCTCTTTTTTCAAATCATCAATTTGCCGTTTAACCTTTAATCGGCCTCCAGTACGGACCGGAACCTTCCCAACATGACTCGTACTACCATGCACACGCTTGAACAGAGGGTCCAGACGACTATCAAAATATTGATAGCATGATGGACATCCAAAGCGTCCTAGCTTACTAAACTGTGTATAAGTCATACCGCAATCCTTGCATTGTAGATTTTGGGGAACACTGTGACCTGAAGACTGGCTTTTAGTGCTGGAGTCAAAATCCAACATCCCCGACAACAAGCTATGAATCGAAAAGCCATTAGGTGTTCCAGGGATCATCTCCCCTTTTTCCTTCGCACATGTCTCACAAATATGAAACTCTGTCTTTTCGCCATTCACAATTTTGGTGAAATGCAAAGTTGCCGGCCGCATATTACATTCTTGGCACAGCATAAAAGCACCTCCTTCAACGTCAGGATTTTTACAAATCCCTACATCTGAATTGCAAATCTCTATTCACTGGTTAATGGATACTAGCTATTTGGCCGCCAGCAACGAGATCAGCATAGCCTTAAGCAATCTTGCTCGCAGTTGGTCACGATAGGGAAGCTTCAGCAATAACGTATCTCTTGATAAAGCAGCCTTTATTAGACCAGCTTCCCTTTTGCTTAAAAAATGAGCTTCCTCTAACTGATAAATCAATCCTTCTGCTGCCGATTGGCTAATTTCCTCCCCGATGCTCTGATGAAGGTGTGTATGGATCGCATGCTGTGCAGGTAATTGAATTCGCTGAATCCGAATATAACCTCCACCACCGCGTTTACTTTCCACCACATAACCTTTTTCCAGCGTAAACCGGGTACTAATTACATAATTAATTTGCGACGGTACGCAGGAAAAGCGGTCAGCCAGATCATTGCGCTGAATCTCCACTAAGCCTTGGGGACTTTCCAGCAGCATGCTCTTCAAATATTGTTCAATAATGTCGGAAACATTGCGCATTTCATCATCCTCCACTAACGGAAACGCAAGTATTCAAATACATTTCACGCTCCACAGAGTCCGCCGTATATTGAACTTAACCAAACGGTATAGTCACGAATCTAAGCTGTATTCAGGCTATTGCCTGTTCTACATCCATTGGAATTGTACCGTTTCGTTTCTAGTGTGACCTTTATTTGCGATAAATCATACACTTCTCTTCTGTCCATAAGAAGCAGCTCCTAACTATACGCAAAGCATGTCATTATTGCTATACTTCTGTAGATTCACACTGGTTCTGATTGACTTTGACTTTCTTTGACTATATTCGTATTATAGCACAAATTTCATTTTTGCCAAGGGGTCAATACCATTTTTCGCAATCTAATTATGTTTTATACTATAGAATAAAAAAACTCTCCCATTATGGAAGAGCTTTGAATAATTATGATATCCCACATCCAATTTGGTTAAAAAGAGTTGGGCATTAAGAAAATCTAATTGGGCCTTTATCAGAAAAAATCCAATAGGAACGTTTGTTTTGTTGGTATTACACGTTTAAGTGCAGCCACAGACTCACTGCTTCCTTCAATGCGCCCCCAATTAAACAGGTTATCAGCTTGCTGGTAGCCGAGCATTAAAGTTGTTAATGACTGAATTCCCAGTTCCAAGTCAGCTACTGTATCGTTCTCAGGCAAATTACTTGTATCCACTCTTGCCAGATGTCCTTGCCCCTCCGTAGTAATCGTTAATCTCCATACTCCTTCATTCCAAGGAGCATACCGATCTGTCAGATGTAAGGTTAAACTTGTTTCCTCTCCAATCTGCTCAAAAGGGTATCTCTCTACAAAAGCAACAGCATCCACAATACGCCCCATAAAATAAGGCACCGTTTCCTGTTGAATTCGCGGATCATCGAGTAAAAAAGGCAGATTGTCATCTGCTGGAACGTAAATAAATTTACCTTGGGTTATCATTGAGTCATGGTTTGCAAAATAAGTCCACAAAGCCCGACGTGCCGTCTCATTTTCATATACCAACTCATCACAATTTAACTGTTTATCTTCTATTTTGTATAGTGCATATCCCTGAGAATCGCCTGCATCTGTGTAATATACTACAGTTCGATAATTCTCATTTAAAATCCGTTCCTGCCACCATGCCTTATCTCGTACCAGCGTACCATTGTAACGTGAAGCATACGATTGATACACTTGGTCTAGTTCTGAAATATTTTTGATATCCCGTTTGACTATACCTTCTGTTTTAAGTTTAGCAGGGAATTTATCAATTGGAATGACGTATTTTTTGTACTCAGTATACGTTTCCCATCCAAATTTACGATAGAAGGCAAAAGAAAATGGATGCAGAAAAGAAAGGCTTTGTCCTGCAGTCTTCATTTCTTCAAGCGCATGCGTCAACAAACGTGAAACCATACCTCCGCGACGCTTTTCCGGCCACGTTGCCACACCAGCAATGCCTCCCATATCAAAAACCTGACCATGTATGTATACCTGTAGTGGTAGCAAAGTCAGTTTAGCGTTCAAGTCAGGTCCGTCGAATATCCCCCATGTTTGTTCTGGTTTGAATTTCTTCTTGGCTTTCTCCAGATCCTCCGGGGTCATTGTAAACTGAAAAGCATACTGGGATAATCCTATAGCTGCTTCAAATTCCTCACGTTGTAATTGTCTGATCTCCATAACTTCGTCACCTCGCTCGTATACTTGGACCTTTAAAAAAATACGCACTTAGAGTGTCGCAAAGCCTCTTCCCTCTGTCAACCTTAGAAGCACATATCCTTCCACAAAATGCATAAAAAAAGGATGATAACCTCACTGAGGGTATCATCCTTTTTCACTTTTGCTTGGCGGCGTCCTACTCTCCCAGGACCCTGCGGTCCAAGTACCATCGGCGCTGGAGGGCTTAACGGTCGTGTTCGGGATGGGTACGTGTGGAACCCCTCCGCTATCGCCACCAAACATGAATT
>NZ_JAKWFI010000016.1:0-61137 GCF_029522175.1 Paenibacillus sp. P2(2022)
AATTCATGTTTGGTGGCGATAGCGGAGGGGTTCCACACGTACCCATCCCGAACACGACCGTTAAGCCCTCCAGCGCCGATGGTACTTGGACCGCAGGGTCCTGGGAGAGTAGGACGTTGCCAAGCAAATAATAGTATGACTCTGCAAGTCGTACTCAGGTCGTCGAGAATGCCTCGACGGCTTTTTTTATTTTCCCATCATTCAACATAACATCCTATAAGGTATATACTGCGTATATGCAAATTTATGATAGTTACAAAAAAAGGCTGTTCCATGACTTTTAAAGGTCAAAGGAACAGCCTTTTATAATTTAATTTCGTAGACATTTTGGAGGGGAATTTCATTTCGAGCCGAATCTGTCGACTACAGCGAAACGAAGCACTGTTCCCATTGCTCGGTAATGGACGCTTTGTCAAGCTGCTCTCCAATGAGTGTGACATATCCCTGGCTCACCGGAAGTGCGGTGGGCTGCCATTCCAAGTGACTTCCTGAGAATTGCAAAAGCATTGTACCCTCATGCGGAAGCACACAATAACCTTTCGCACGAAGCAGCGAGGAACCTAGCCCAGTCAGGAAGTCTTCTAATCGTTGCTTTTCCAATGGCTGAGGAGAATATTGATGCAGTGTTAAGCTCTCCAGACGGGAAAAGGAATGGGGGCGGTCGTGATCGTGACTGTGGTTTTGACGGTGTGCAGAAATCACTTTGAATGCGGTACTTCTGGAGGCACTGCTAGGTCTTTCGTTATCTTTAGCGGGAATTGGGATAGGCGATGCTTCTGCATCGTTGGGCTGCATCTGTGCCGATGTATGTTGAAATACTTGTACAGGTTTCGGGTCAACCCATACGGAGTTCAGGACAGGTTCCAGCAGTGGTTCAAGGTCAATGCGGCTATACTCAGTAGTTTGCAACTTGGCCGTATCGTTGAGCTTGCGGATGTTCTTGACGACCTTAGCCACTTCACGGCTATTTGCGACATCCGTTTTGTTCACAACAATAAAGTCGGCGGAGCGAAGCTGTCCGTGCAGAGTCCGAACCAGCTCTTTGTCTGCAGTGAAGCGGCTGTTGTATTCATGGAACAGCTCAGCATCCACCACACTGATGCCGTGAACCAGATACAGCCGATCTGCCAGCAGTGGAGAGCGAAGTTCCTCCAACACCTGCTCGGGGTTGGCTACTCCGGTGGTCTCCATGAAGATCACATCTGGCTCTTGGCTGAGCAGGGTGTGCAGTGCGCCAGCCAGCTCATTTCTTTTGCTGCAACAAATGCACCCCTCTAGCAGTCCTTCCACTGTTACGTCAGGCATTTCCTCTGAAATAATAGCGCTGTCTACATCATATTCGCCCATTTCGTTCATTAAAACAGCAGCACGAAGAGGAATCTGACGAGTATAGGCTAACAGCCGCAAAAGTAGTGTCGTTTTGCCGCTTCCAAGAAAACCACTGATTAATATAACAGGAACTTTGTTCATCATTTTTCCTCCTTGGCGGGTTTAGTGTGCCGTATTCAAGCGATCATAGGTTGCTACCGAGTCTGCTTGGGTATAGACATAAGGGGATTCTGGCTGCTTGACAGTCGTTATTTTATCGGATCGAATTTCAAGTACGGGTGCATTATCCTTTTGCGTTGCATGCAGTGTTCCTTCAATAGTCACCCAGGTATCCTTGTCAAAGGACGGAGGGTTCTGGGATTGGACGATAACCCCGAATGGCATGGCATCGGCAGTACAGCACATAACGAGGAACCTTCCTACTGCAAATAGACCTTTACCCGGTAGGTTGTCGTCTTTATAGACAAAGCCAGTCACCTGTACTTTTTTTCCTTGAAAAGCGTGCTTATACAGTTCGATCGCTCCTATAGTTTCGGAAAAAATCTCCGGATGGATCTGTATAATGGGTTGCTGATACAGACGTTTCGCCAGCTCGGCGAATTCTACATTGTACTCATCGGGTGGAACGAACAGCTTATCCAGCGCTTCCTGACTCCATTTTCCCTTTAGAGGGAGCGAAGTTGGTGTGAAAGATGGAGTGGATAAAAGGGAGGCTGCGGGTGTGTTCGTGGTTTGTATGTCTGTTTTTCGTCGGATATCCGGGTTGGGATAGGTGAAGGACATACCTTTTTTGGCTGCCATATCACTGCCAAGCGCCTGATTGGGCAGCAGTGATCCGAACAGCAACGGAATGAGCAGCATTCCATATACGAGAGTTTTTTTGAACCAGCTTTGCGGTAAAGGATGTTCGCAATCGCATACATCTTCACCATCCCGGCTTCCCACGATTACGTGCCATGCCATTGCCAAAGCGATGAATATGAGTGGCACAGGACAGAGTAAAAGCAGCTTTTGCATCTGCGGAGCCAAGTAGTAATGAAGTGCACTTGTGCGATGTAATGTGATGATGTATACAGCTAATCCGATCATGAGCAAGGAGCGCATGCCATATTGACAGCGGATGCTAAAGGTTGAATTCACGTTTGTATTTACCTCCCCAATAACCATTCAGCAGCTATAGATCCCATCAGGACGAGTAAAATAATGAGTAAGCCCAAGATCACGACAAATTTGGTGCGAAAGGTGCTGAGCAGCATGAGTGTACCTTTGAAATCAAGCATCGGGCCGAGTACAAGAAAGGTTGCCAGCGGACCCAGTGTAAAAGTATGTGAAAAAGCAGTAGCTACAAAGGCATCAGAGGTGGAACATAGCGATAGCACGTAGGCAAAGCCCATCATAAAGGCGTACGAGCCAGCTGTTCCATTGCTTAACGAAAGCATTTCATCACGTGGGATAAAGGTTTGGATGCAAGCTGTCAATAATGCACCGATAATGAGATATTTACTCATGTCTAAAAACTCGTCGCCAGCATGTACAAAAAATCCCCGCCATGTGCGGTTATGCCGATGAGTCTGATTGTTCTGCTTTTGTTGGTTAAAAGAGAGCAAAGACCGTTTGAGCGGATGCACACGCACAAAGGCATATATGATCAATCCGAGGGTCGCGGAAACGACAAAGGCCAAACCCATTCGAACGACAATGACCTCAGGATGGGAAGGGAAAGCCATCATTGTCGCAGCCAGTACTACGGGATTGATAATAGGTCCGCTTAAGATAAAAGTGATACCCATATAGGCAGGCATTCCCTTGAGCATTAATTGGCGAACGACAGGGATCATGCCACACTCACAGATGGGAAACAGCATACCTAGCAAGGAGGCGAGCAGGACACCCGGCACAGGATGGGCAGGCGCTATTTTACGAATCCATGTCTCCGGTACAAGCCACTGTAAAAGGGATGAAACAAGCACACCGATCAGGAGAAACGGAACAGCCTCCAGAAAAATACCCATAAATACCGTCTTTAATGACTGCAGCTGCCCTATATCTAACAAACGAAGCCACTGAGGAGATAGCGTAATAAGCACAGGGATGAGAAAGGCAAACGGAATCATAAAAGGCAGCATCTTCAACAGCGTACGGTTTTTCATTCCACATCTCCTTGGGAATAAGGGTTCTTATCTACATCCTATGCCTGTGTTGGGACAATCATGCCGCAGGATTATGCTTGAATCACCTCCTATATTGACAATTCAAAGCGTGGTCATATATATTTATGTTCGGTAATAGTAATTATTACGATTAAAATCCGATAAATGATTGCAAGAAGAAAACTTTTACGGTACGATCCATATTAGTGCTGTAAAGACAAGGAGGATTATATGATACCGATTGTTGTTTTATCCGGATTTTTGGGCAGCGGGAAAACAACTCTTCTTCAGCATGCGCTGGCTTACTACAAGGAGCAGGGGCTCAAGCCAGCTATTCTGATGAATGAGTTGGGTGATGTTAATCTGGACGGCAGTTTGGTGAACGACCAAGCCCCCATGAAGGAAATGCTCAGTGGCTGTATATGCTGTACCATTCGCGGAGATTTGGGCGTCGAGCTCATGAATCTTGCCGAGGAATATAAGCCAGATGTGATTATTGTAGAATGTACCGGAGTGGCTAATCCAATGGAGATTGTAGATGCAGTGACAGATGCCTCCATATATTCTTCTATGGTTTTACAATCTGTTATCACGGTCGTGGATGCGCGTCAATTTCTGGATTTCTCCTTGGGTAGTGAGAGAAGCAAGTCGTTTCGTTTGATGCAGGATCAGCTGCGATGTGCTTCCAAACTGATTATTAACAAGACTGATTTATTGGCTGCGGGAGAATTGCAAAAAGTACAGGCCCTTGTAAAAGAATTAAATCCTTATGCTTTGACTGTAAGCACGGAGCGTAGTGACGTAGATTTGGGTGCCTTTTTCTCCATTCAAGGAGAGAAACGGATGGATGTTTCACGGCAAAAGGAGTCCACAGTCGATATCGCGAATGATCATCAGCATGCGGAAGCTCATTTTCACACGTATGGTCATGATGATCATACAGGCCATCATCCTCATGACTATCATGAGCCCGAGCATCACGACCATAAACATGAACACGGAGAGCATTATCATTCCTACGACCATGTAGTTGTTCATACGCATTTTTTTGGACAACCTGTGTCACGCTCCGAGTTTGAACAGTTGTTCCGCAGTTTGCCTGCTGAAATTTACCGGGCCAAAGGAATCGTGCGATTTTTGGAATCGGAGGGTCAAATGATGTTTCAATTTGCCTATCGTGAGCTGGAAATCATCCCGATCCGACCGCAAAAGCCAGTGAACGATGTAGCAGTGATCATGGGCGAGAATTTCTCTGCTTCTGAGATCGGGGAACGATTGAAAAAGCTTGAAGCGGCTGCAAAGCCACTGGCTAGTTCATGATTTCGAGAACAAATAGCGTTTATTCATCCAAGCCTCATTCTCGAGCTGATCTAGCAGGGAAGCCTCCATGGAGATTTACAACAATTCTGCTGCTATTAACTGCGGGACTGGTGCTGTCAGTTACACTTGCGGTCATGCTGGGTCCTGTGGCTGTCGCTCCAGGGACAGTATGGCGAATTGCGCTGTCCCATCTGCCCTGGCTGGATCAGTGGATACCCGTGACATGGACCAAACCGGAGCAATATATCGTCTGGGAAATTCGCTTTCCGCGTGTGCTGCTAGGTGTTGTCGTGGGAGCAGGACTTGCTGTTACCGGAGCGGCTATACAGGCATTAATTCGCAATTCGTTAGCAGACCCCTATATTCTAGGAGTCTCGTCGGGTGCTTCAGTGACAGCGACGTTAGTTATTGTGTTTGGAGCTTTTGGATTTTTGGGACGACTTACACTGCCCATATCTGCTTTTATAGGCTCTCTAGCTGCGATGCTTATGGTGTTTGCGTTGGCTCGTGTGGCCGGACGGATATCGACGACCCGCTTGCTGTTGGCAGGGGTGGCGGTATCTATGATGCTGTCGGCTGTGACTAGCTTTATCGTTACGATGGCCCCGAATGAAAAAGGCATCCGTGACGCGATGTATTGGATGATGGGAAGTCTGGCAGGCGCTCAATGGGATACGCTTTTCATTCCAAGCCTTATTATAGCGGTGGGAACGGCTGTCCTTTTGACCCGATACCGTTCATTGAATGCTTTGCTGACAGGAGAAGAAGCCGCCGTAACTCTCGGTGTGAACGTGCAGGCGTTCCGTGTATTATTGGTTGTTGTCGCTTCCCTTTTAACCGGGGCAGTCGTATCAGTGAGTGGCTCGATTGGTTTTGTCGGGCTTATGATTCCACACATCGTTAGGCTAATAGTGGGATCGGATCATCGGCGTGTCCTGCCTGTCAGCCTGCTTTCGGGAGCTATCTTCGTCGTGTGGGCAGACGTATGTGCCCGGCTCGTGCTAGCTCCACAGGAGCTGCCGATTGGTATTGTAACGGCTGTGTGTGGCGGACCTTTTTTTGTGTGGCTGCTGCGGCGCAGTACCTACTCGTTTGGAGGCGAAAAATGAATATAGAAGTCGAAGGCGTGACCTTCAGTATTCACGATAAACGATTGATCGACGGTATCAGTCTCCAGGTAAAAATGGGAGAGCTGGTCGGGCTGATCGGTCCAAATGGCAGTGGCAAATCGACGTTGCTTAAGAATATGTATCGTGTGCTAAGACCTGATAGTGGTTTGGTGACGCTGGATGGCCGGGATTTACTACGGATGAAGTACAAAGAGACAGCACGACAAATGGCAGTGGTAAGTCAGGATGCGCCCCAAACGTTTGATTTTTTAGTACGGGACATCGTCCTGATGGGCCGCCATCCTCATAAGAAACTGTTGGAAGCAGATACTGTCTTCGATCATGAGCTGGTTGAGCAGGCGCTGGAGCGGGTAGGCATGAATGCTCAAGCGGATCAGGGGTTTGGCACCCTGTCGGGCGGTGAAAAGCAACGGGTATTGATCGCCAGAGCTTTGGCCGGACAGGCAAAGTTTCTCATTTTGGATGAGCCAACGAATCATCTCGATATCCGGTATCAGCTGCAAATTCTCGATTTGGTCAAAACACTTCAGATCACTGCTTTAGCTGCACTGCATGATTTAAATTTGGCGGCATGTTATTGTGACCGATTGTATGTATTAAAAGAAGGCAAGGTGGTAGCCTCCGGCATAACAGAGAATGTGCTTCAGCCTGACCTGCTACGCAGTGTATTCGGGGTGGAAACAGAAATTCGCATTCATCCGAAAACCGGGAAACCGAGTATTACCTTTTTACCGGATTCTCTTAGAGGTGGAGACCATCTATGACATTAACAGGCAGAATGGTGATTCGATAAGGTAAGATAAAACTGTGAATGAAAGAGGAGACGTTACATATGAATAAATGTAGCAAACCCGCATTACCGCTGGTTATGCTAGCTTTGGCGATGCTGTTATTATCGGCCTGCGCAGCAGGAAACACGGCTCAAACCACAAATTCATCTGCAAACGGGCAGCAATCTGATGCATCGCAATCAACAACCCAAGAGAAGGCAGTAGAGATTGAGAACATGGGTGTAAAAATGGTATTTCCCGAAGCGCCCAAACGTGCGGTTACATTGAACCAGCATGCGACAGAAGTTATGCTGGCCCTTGGACTGGAATCTTCCATGGTAGGAACCGCCTATTTGGATGATCAGATTTTACCGAAATATAAGACTCAATATGATAAAATCCCGGTTCTAGCCAAACAATATCCGTCCAAAGAGGTGTTTATGGCAGCTGCACCGGATTTTGCCTATGCGGGCTGGAAGAGTGCCTTTAATGATAAAAATCTGGGTTCCCGTGAGGAGCTTGCCCAACAGGGCGTGCAAACCTATGTACAGGAATCCTCCAATAAGCCGGGTCCTATATTAGAAGATGTATATCGGGATATACTAAATATTGGACGTATTTTCCGGGTTGAGGAGCGTGCAGAAAAACTGGTAAATGACATGACATTCGTGCACAAGTGCAGTCCATTCAGACTCAAATTGGCACGGTTGAACGGGCACCCAAGGTTTTTGTTTATGACAGCGGCGAAGACAAGCCATTTACGGCTGCCAACAATTATCTGACGTCTTTGATTAAAAGTGTGAAGGCGAAAAATATTTTTGATGATATCGATAAAAGTTTTACGGAAGTAAGCTGGGAAGAGGTCGTGAACCGCAACCCTGATGTTATTATTATTCTCGACTACGGAGATACTTCACTGGCGGATAAAGAAAAGCTGCTGTTGAGCAAGCCCGCGCTGGCTGGTGTCGAAGCGATCAAAAACAAACGATTTGTGGTGCTGCCTCTATCCGCAGCGGCTGAAGGTGTGCGAGCACCGATTGCACTGAAAACCTTGGCAGCAGGCTTGTACCCGGACAAAGTGAAATAAACAAACAAAAGAGTTGCCAAAACATTGACGAACCTTGCCTAAACTGTTAAACTTGCTAATGCGTAAAGGTTACGTTTATCAAGCGCTTATTTTTTTATTACCAAATCGTAATAATTACGGTAGATGGTTTAATGATCATAAACGACCTGGAGAATCTGCGCTATGATGACCGCTCAGATGGCTCCAGGCTTTTTAAAGGAAAAGGAGATTTGCGTCATGTTATTGGCCTCATTGGAACAGGTCACATTTGGCTACGGAGATGTTCCTAACTTGGTGGATGCCAATGTTGAAATTTTTTCCGGAGAATTTGTGGCGATCACTGGACCCAACGGTGCTTCCAAATCGACGATGCTCAAGTTGCTGCTCGGTTTACTTCAGCCTTGGAAGGGCAAAGTGTTTATGTCCGACCGTACAGGTGAAGGTAAAAAGCTCGTTGTCGGATTTGTATCACAACAAATTGCTGCCTTCAATGGAGGATTTCCAAGTACCATCCTGGAATTTGTCCGTTCGGGTAGATATACTCATGGCTCTTGGCTGCGCCGGATGCGGGCTGAGGATCATGATCTGACAGAGCAGGCGCTTCGTCAAGTAGGGATGTGGGATTTACGGCACCGCAAAATCGGCGAATTGTCTGGTGGACAGAAGCAGCGTATTTGTGTGGCAAGGGCACTTGCTCAGGAATCGGATTTGCTCATTTTGGATGAGCCCACGACCGGAATGGATCAGGAAAGCCGACATCACTTCTACGATCTGATGAATCAGCAGGTTAAGGAATATGGAAGAACTGTAGTCATGGTTACCCATGGACTATCGGAAGTACAACATTATCTGGATCGTATTATTGAGCTTGAAAGGAAGGAAGATGGCGGATGGAAATGCTGCACTACGACTTCATGCAGCGGGCATTTTGTGCCGGTGGGGTAATTGCACTGCTGGCCTCGGTGCTTGGAGTATACCTGATGCTACGGCGTCAGGCTCTCATGGCGGACATGCTATCGCATGTATCGCTGGCAGGGGTGGCAGCAGGTGCCTATTTAGGGATTAACCCGACGATAACTGGATTTATTGTTGCGGTGATCGGTGCGATTATTGTTGAATACGTCCGCAGATCTTATAAAACGTATAGTGAGATTTCTGTGGCTATTATTATGGTAGGTGGCCTCTCAACGGCTGTTATTTTAATGAATCTGAATCAGAGCATTAACAAAGGCTTTTCCGCTTATTTGTTTGGTTCGGTAGTAGCCGTCAATCAGACCGAGCTGATGTTGATGATCGTTGTGGCTGTCATCGGAGGTATTTTCTTTTTCGTGTTCCGACGGCCTTTGTACCAGATTACCTTTGATGAAGAAACGGCAAAGACCAATGGTCTTCCTGTCAAGTCTATCTCGTTTGCGTTTAGTATTTTGACTGGGATGATTGTAGCCGCAGCCATGCCGATTGTCGGTGTACTGCTTGTCTCCTCACTAATCGTGTTGCCTGCTGCGCTGGCGATTCGAATTGCACCGAGCTTCGCGGCAGCTATCTGGATATCCATGATCACCGCATTGATCGGCGTATTTATGGGATTAACCGCATCATATGAACTCAGTACACCCCCAGGTGGGACGATTGCTATGGTGCTCTTATTATTCCTGATCGTAGGAGCTAGTATTCAAAAGCTGGTCCGTAAGCTTGGCAAGCAACAGGCTTCCCGACGTAAGAATGCGGCAGGTCAGTGAGTTTATAAAAAACTAACACATAAGGAGTTATGAATATGAATACATGGTTCAAAAAATCATTTGTATTATCCGCGGGGCTAGCACTTATTTTGGCCGGTTGCGGAGCTAAATCTGATCATGCAGCCACGAATGCATCTCAAACTGAACCTAATCCGGCACAAACAGCGGACAGTGGTAAAAAGCTGAATGTAGTCACCACTTTTTATCCGATGTATGAATTCACCAAGCAAGTTGCCGGAGATCATGCTAACGTAACCGCGTTGATTCCTGCTGGTGCTGAGCCGCATGATTGGGAGCCAAGCGCCAAGGATATGGCACAGGTTAAGGATGCTGACGTATTTGTATATAACGGGATCGTCGAAGGTTGGGCAGAACAGGCTTTGAGCAGCGCATCGAATGATAAGCGTGTAGTAGTTGAAGCAAGCAAAGGGTTGAACCTGATGGAAGGATCTGCCGAGGAGGAAGAAGGAGAAGAAGCACACGCAGAGGAAGGCCATGATCACGATCATGTGCTGGACCCTCATGTATGGCTTGATCCAGTCTTAGCTCAGAAAGAAGTAGAAGCTATAGAAGCAGGGCTTGTAAAAGCCGATCCTACAAACAAAGCGGACTATGAGAAAAACGCTGATGCTTATATTGCTAAGCTGAAAGAGCTGGATACTGAATTCAAAACGGGTCTGAAGAATGTAAAACGTAAAGACTTTATTACGCAGCATGCTGCTTTTAGCTATTTGGCTAAGCAATATGGTCTGACCCAAGTGCCAATTGCCGGATTATCTCCAGAGCAGGAGCCTACGCCGGACAAGTTGGCAGGTATTATCAAGTTTGCTAAAGAAAATAATGTGAAGACGATTTTCTTTGAAACATTGGTTGATCCGAAGGTTGCTGAAACCGTAGCTACTGAAATTGGTTCGAAAACGGATGTGCTGAATCCTCTTGAAGGACTGACGGATGAAGACAAGCAGAAAAACCTGGATTACCTTGGTGTGATGAAAAACAATCTGGAGGCTTTGAAAAAAGCTCTGAATGAATAAGCAAACTTTAAACGAATAGTTTAAAAAAAGATGTCGGTATGATACCGATGTCTTTTTTTATGTCTGTTTAAGGAGTTGACCCAATGATTCTTCTCACTTTAAATTCTCCTGCATAGTGCTAAGGGTTCATTGAATACCTAGTACTTTGTAATCTTCATACTACAGGAATGATTTACGTCATTGCGAAACGTTTTTATTGAAATTAATGCTGTAGTAGCTAGTTTCAAATTCCTTTTATAATTCAATGGTAGCGTTTTTCTTTTTACAGATTCTTTCTATTAATATAACTAGTTTTTTCACCGATATTGAAGTTTGGGCGTGCATATCATATGACAACGGATTGGAGAGGTTAACTTGGCAACAGTTATAATAGTGGATGATTCTTTATTTATGCGTTCTGTGCTTAAGGATATTCTGTTGGATTTAGGTCACTCTGTTATTGCAGAAGCGGAAAATGGATATGATGCAGTTTTGAAATATGCACACTTTCGACCAGATTTAATTACCATGGATATTAATATGCCTAAAATGGATGGGCTTGAGGCTGTTAAAAAGATTGTAGAGCTTGATCCTAAAGCCAACATCTTAATGTGTTCCGCTTTGGGTCAGCAGGAAGCAATTATACAAGCATTTAAGGCAGGGGCAAAAGATTTTATTGTGAAGCCATTTGAGATGGAAAGGGTCGTGAATGCCGTCACAAAAATGCTGGATAATTAATGAATCAAGCTTTTAATACATAATATTGAACATATTGAAGCGGGAGTTTCATGCTTATTTTTCACGAATATGGAGATGAATAGGATGAGCAATCGAGTATTGTCTCAAAAAGTATTTATAGATGAACTGATCGCTACGATCAAGAGTGGGGGGCTTGTTCCTGTAAATTATGAACACCTCATCAGTGAACAAAGGGGAAAAATGGATGCTCTAAACAATGAACTCACCGTTCGTATAGAGGCATTAGAGACAGATTTAATCTCTGCTTCGACATTTTCCATTCCGTTTGCCAATGGTGAAATTATGTTTCTTGCTCGTTATATTGTACTCATTGGGGATTATACCGAGGGTTACTTTGTATTTTATCGAGCAGAAGACTGCGAAAGTCCAGAAGAATATCAATTTTTAACAAGCTCTTATCAACTTCCACATGTATTGCTCGAATTATCTCACACTTTAAAGGAGCATGGTACTAATGAGCCACTTAATATTTTGACTTATTGGAATGGCCCTGTGTATCCGCTGAAAGATTTGAATAAAGAGGATATTAAGCTGTCCACCTATGAGTTTTAAATCCCTTGAGAGAGGCAACTCCCTCAGGGGATTTTTTTACATTGATAATCAAACGCATGTTCGCATATAATACAAACAAACGTTCTGATGAGGAGTGAAGGATGATGCTGGAGAAATATGTGGGACAGATCGTGGAAATCGTGTATATGGACCGAAAGGGAAAACTGTCTCATCGGCAGATAGAGGTGCATCGTGTGCAGAATGGTTTGATCCGGGCCACCTGTTTGCAAACTGGTCAGCCACGTGTTTTTCGATTAGATCATGTATTGGCATGGCATCCGGTAACCAGAACAGCATAGGAGGGGCTTACGATGGGAAAAAAGCTTGAAGGAAATGGCATATGGGAAAGCTCGCGTATGATTTTGCCTGAGCATCGGGAGGCATATGTAAGACTGATGAAGGAGCAGGGAAGACGCGGCAAGCCGACACTGGACGATCAGGAGATACAGCAGATTGAACAGGCCATTATCGTATCCTATAACGAACGGAAGCCTATTACACTAAGAGTGTTTAATCCGTTTGATGATGAGGAGCTGCGCGGACTGGTTACAGTGATTAACACAAGTCGGCGAGAAGTGAAGCTATCTCGTGGGGAAGAGGATTTTAGCTGGATTAAGTTGGAGGAAATTATCGAGGCGGATATCTAAAAATGGTCGGACTCAGAGTTTTTTTACATGGGTTCTATCGTTTTTTATAATTAAGATTGTAGCTCAGTGAATCCAGATTTACAATAAAACTGTAACTACAAAGGGGGAGTCAATTTGAAAATAAGTAAACATAATGCTGAACATTATATATGGGGAGAACAATGTGATGGTTGGCGCTTGGTGAAAAATGATGATTTGAGTATTATTCATGAGCGCATGCCGGGAAATACACATGAAGTCAGACATTATCATCATCATGCGCGCCAATTTTTCTTTATTTTATCAGGTGCAGCGGTACTTGAAGTGGATGGTGAACGCATCCAATTAGGATCTCAGGAAGGGTGTGAGGTTCCTCCTATGGTGCCTCATCAAATGTTTAATGAAACGAGTGAGGATGTTGAATTTTTGGTTATCTCTCAGCCTGCGAGCAGAGGCGACCGTGTGCTGACCGAAAACTAATATTAGGAGACAGCAGATTCCAAACGTATATAGGTCAAATAATGTTAGAGTATAAAAAAACCAGGCTAGCACATGTAAATCAAGTGCCCGACTGGTTTTTTTCTTTAATAGATGCCCGTTGCATCTGCAGGGAGAGCTTTTACGTGATGGAGATAGTTTGTTACACGTTGATCGTCCTCAATCGGGTATCTATAACCATAATGGTTCGCCACCTTCTGGGCAACTTCTCTAAATAAATTACCCATGATAAAAAGAGACTGCCACATATGTTCATAATCTGCATCCGCAAACGTTTGGATGTAGGCCGTCCAATGTTCAGGCTCAAGGTGCTTCTCGAAATATTTTCCCTGCTTACCTGGATCTGCCGTGAAGTTAGTTTGTATACCCATATGCCATTCCAGCATGAAGTGAAGCGCATCTCTTACAGGTCGATCCAACATGAATTTGGCATAGGGAAGCTCATGTCGCCATAATCCTTTAGCCACATAAGTACTGACCCACCAGAATTCGTTGCAGGAATCCGCATAGGTTTGGGCGGTTGGAGGGACCGTCTTATAAGCCTGAAGACTTGGCGGTGGGAAAGGCTCCACCAGGTCGTCTTTATCCAGCAGCAGTACACTTAAGCTGTCTCGGGGCCAATTGGCGATGTTAGTCACAGGGCAGAGGGTAAGATCAATGCGATTGCCATCCGTAAATAACATGAGAAAAGCAAAGCGATCACGGAACGTCACAGTAGGCTCCACATGCTCATCGGGTGTCTGCATAATGATCAATTCTCCAAAGCGGCGAATCCAGTGACGTTCCTGAATAAAGCTGTCCATGGAAGATACGAGAAAGACGATGTCATAATCCTGAAAAATATCTCGTGGAGCATGTGGATTGGCGCGTGAACCATTCATAATCACGGCACGTACCCGTTCATCCTCTTGAGCAAATTGGAGAATGGTATGCAGCATCTCTTGTTCACTTCTCACTATAGTTGTCTCCACAAGCGGTATCGAAAGGAAAAAAACGTAGATAAGACAGCAGTAGAAATAAAGCCCACCAGTTCAAGGATTATCAAGAAAAACGACCTCCTGTAAGTTGTTTTATCTGGCAAAAGTATCCTATCCTTACAATAGCTCATTCACGGAAGCCATTCAACTGAATAAACAGCGGGCAAATTGCTCGTATTCTTGCTGAGCTGGTTGAATAGAAGGATAAAATGCAATTGTTCAGAATTTGTTCAGTGACGAAATTGTATAATATCAAGCAGCAATCATAGATTTATTTCAACAGGAGGAAAGGTATGCATTTTTGCAAGTCTACTAAACGATTCACATGTGCATTAACAGCAGTATCACTAATCTTTTCATCGGCAATTTTAGTGGCGGATGCTGGTGCGGCACCAACCGAACAGCCCAAATTAATCCAAGATGGAACATGGAGCAAGTCTGCCGACGTTTGGATGGATGCACCAGAAAACTATGTTGGCAGATCTTCGGATGCAGTGTTAGGATATTACAGATCAGCGATTCAGTTTAAAATGCCCGAGCTGACTGGGAAGGTTGTAACGAAGGCAACCTTGCGTATTCATATCTCTTCTATCAGCTACAGCTCTAACCAGAATCCTTTTTTGATCGTGTATGGATCGACTGCTGATGTTTGGAGCAGCGGAGCTTTTCCGCTAAACCCGCTGGATCAGCCTTCGGATACGAAAACAGGCTCAGACCTTCAAGTAGGATGGGTTGATTTTGATGTTACCCATTTTGTACAACAACAGACGGATGGTATGGTCTCATTTGCATTGCTTGCCAACGAAGCAGGGAACCCTGGAGACTATTCGGAAATTACATATTCAGCCGACGACAACGGCGTAGATATTCCCCAGTTGATATTGGAAACATCAGCCTCGGCTGTTTCGTCTAAAATGCCTGAGGTAGCCGCTGTGACTACTGAGGAAGATATCCCAACATCTAATATAACCATTACACCAAACCCGCAAGATTCAACGGTAGTGACACATTATCAAATTACGAACATTATCGGAGGCAGGCTGTATCATAGCGATGGTATCACCGAGATTTCCAACGGAACGTTTATCACAGCAGCAGAAGCTAGGGATGGCGTGAGGTTTGTGCCTATGGCAAACGCCAACAACGCAGCGGGAGATACCTTCTCTTTTGATGTGCAGGCGGCTCAGAGTGCAACGGGTAATGGACTGAGCGATGCCACTAAGGCTGTTGTCCATGTTACGGAAGTAAACGATCCCCCGGCAGCGCAAGACGAAACGCTATCCTCCATTACAGAAGACTCAGGAGAGCGGACAATTCCTTTTGCAGAACTGCTTGCGCATGCGTCTGCCGGTCCGAATGAGAATGGTCAACACCTAACGGTATCCTCAGTCAGCAGCATCGCAGGAGGGGCTGTACGTTTAGATGGAACAAATGTAATTTTTACACCTCAGCCGAATTTTAATGGAACCGCTAGCTTCTCTTTTACCGTCACCGATGATGGAACATCGAACGGCGTCTCAGTCCCGCAGTCGGTGGTCAAGCAAGCCTCTTTTACAGTAAATTCCGTCACTGATGTCCCTAACGTGACTGATGCTTTGACAGAGGAAGACAAGCAAAGCTTTGACGGTTTGATCATTACTCGTAATCAAGTGGATGGATCTGACGTGTCGTACTTTAGAATCTCAAACATTATTGGTGGAACCCTCTATAAAAATGATGGGGTAATGGAAATCCGAGATGGTCAATTTATTTCTGTAGCGGATGGCGAAGCAGGGCTTAAATTTACGCCAAATCTTTATGCTAACTCTCCGTCAGGTGATCATTTCAGTTTCGACGTACAATCATCACTAGATATGAGTGGAACAGGGATCAGCGAGCCGAACCAAGCCAAAATCACTGTGAGTGAGGTAAACAACAGTCCGATAGCTGTGAATGATACACTACCATCGTTATCGGCAAGTGCAGGGGCACAATCTATCGCTATTGATGAACTCTTAGCAAACGACACGGCAGGCCCTGTCAACGAGAACTTACAACATCTGAGCATCGCATCGGTAGAAAATGCACAAGGTGGGACGGTAGTTCTAGACGGAGCGGTTGTACTATTCACTCCGAATTCAGGCTACCAGGGCCCGGCAAGTTTTGATTATACTGTGATTGATGACGGTACAACGAACGGAGCATTAGATGCGAAGAGTTCAACAGCTACCGTTTCATTCACTATCAACCCAGCACCGACACCAGATCCGGTACCAACACCAGATCCGGTACCAACACCAGATCCGGTACCAACGCCAGATCCGGTACCAACGCCAGATCCAGTACCAACACCAGATCCGGTGCCAACGCCAGATCCAGTACCAACACCAGATCCGGTACCAACACCAGATCCGGTGCCAACGCCAGATCCAGTACCAACACCAGATCCGGTACCAACGCCAGATCCGGTACCAACGCCGGATCCAGTACCAACGCCGGATCCGGTACCAACACCAGATCCGGTGCCAACACCAGATCCGATACCAACAGATGATAGTCACACGGAATTGCGTGTTTCTATCAATAATGGTCAAATGCTGGTAGGGGGTACAGAACGGGCTATAGCAAAAGTTGTAAAATCGGACTCATCAGAGATTGATGTCAGTGAAGAAGCAACTTGGACTTCCAGCAATGCGAATGTCGCTACGGTTACTCAGGGAGAGATTAGAGCACTTTCAGAAGGGAACACGGTAATTTCCGCCACATACAGCGGATATAGCTTTAATGTTCCAGTTACCGTAACAGCTGTTGCTGCTCCCGCACCCAATAATGCTGGCAGTGATTCCAGTAGTTCCAGTGGCGGCGGGTCTGGGCATCGAAACAGGGACCGTTCTAGCGATGATTCCAGCAGCAATACGGCAACATCAGCTGTATCATCTCCATCGGTGACTGTATCTAAAGAACCAGTAACTGTACCTGTATCTGAAGAATTGGTGACTGAGCCAACTGCTCCTGTGCAAGACATATTCAACAGTAACGTAGTGGTTGCAGACAACAAAGTACTGCAGAATATAAAGTCCAAAGCAGAATCTGCTTTAAATTCTTCTACTAGTGTTAAACCTTCAGACCTACAAGGACATTGGGCAGAAAAGACGGTCGACACGTTTTCTAAGCTGGGTATCGTAAATGGATATAAGGATGGCAGTTTCAGACCTGATGGTGAAATTACCCGTGCGGAGTTTTCTGCTATCATTTCTAGAATCTTCGATATTAGTGGTGGAAATCAGCCTGTGGCTTTGAACGATATTGGGGATCACTGGGCGCAGGATGCCATAACAAAATTGACCGCAGCTGGAGTATTAAACGGTTATGAGGATGGTACTTTTAAACCGGATCAAACAATTGTCCGTCAAGAAATGGCTGTCATTTTGGCGCGGATCTTGGATTTAGACCGATTGAAAAAGGACACCTCGAATGAAAAAAGCTTCACCGACTTGTCCGCTTCTTTTGCGGCTGATACGATTAAACAATTAGCACAAGCCGGTGTGCTTTCGGGTATAAGTACGAGTCAATTTGGACCTAAGTATCATGCGTCACGTGCTGAAGCCTTGACTGCGATTTATAATGCACTTAGTTTGAACAGCGAAATTAAAACCGTATTGGAAAGTTTGGAGCAGTAATCTAGAATGATACAGAGGCGAGCCTGTTTGGCTCGTCTTTTTACTTGATACCTACCGCAAGCATATGCGGGCTCATGCCGATGACAGAATCCTGCTCTTCAACCTGCTGTGCTATATCCAGCAAACGTCTGCGATGAGAAGGAATGGCCCATTTCTCTTCAAATCCGGGTGCAATCCAGACGGGGCCTTCGACACCCAGTACACGAGGCTCCTGCAATCCAGCCGCCTGCCAGTCTGCACGCAAGGCATCCGGTGTATGAAAGTAGGAGCGTGTGATAAAAGAGGGATAAGCCGCCGGTCGTACATGCTGACCATCTGTTAACTCCTGTCTGACCATATCCATGAACGCATCTTCCTCCACAATGGTATTGCACTCGCCGTACACCGATAGCCCCCACAGTAACGAGCCAAACCTGGAAATAGCCGAAGTAATCAGCGTTCCCCCCTTCTTTAAGACACGCGCTGCTTCTTGCAGTGCTTTTACTCTTTCCTTCTGTTCTGTTAAATGATATAAAGGTCCCATCAATAGCACGATGTCTGCGCTTTCATCTTTACGATCAAGATTTCTGGCATCTGCGATTTCCAGCTTGCTGATGATGGGTTTATTCAGTTGCTGCTGACGAGCGAATTCAATGGCTTGCGAAGAGAGATCGAATAGATGAACTTCATATCCCAGTTCTGCCAGCCACGAAGAGTAGCCCCCTACACCGCCGCCGATATCATAAATAATATGAGTGGACTTGCTGAGATAACGGGAAATGATTTCTTTTGATCTTTCCAGCTCTATTTTTCCGATGCCTCGCTCTAATCTGCCTATTTCTGCACCGCCATCATAATAAGCCAGAATTTCATGCGTATCTTTTTCGAACATAGTGCATCTCACCTCATGTAATTGGAATAATATAACATTAACACTTGCGTCATAAACAAGTCTACCGTTTTTGGCCAAGGAAACCATCCATCGAAAGCATTGAGAAAGAAAAGAGCTGTTCCCCAGTAGCTAAAACTACTTTTGGGAACAGCCCGTATTTAAATGATGTTTGTTTCCAGCATGTTTTCGAGATCTTCTTTGGTAAGGTGGTAATGTGCGTTACAAAAATGGCAATGGGCTTCAGCTTGTCCATCGGTACGAATCATGTCTTCTATTTCCTGATTCCCTAAGCTGATAATGGCATTGGTAACTCGTTCTTCTGAGCAGGGACAATGAAATTGTACAGGCATGGTTTCCAGTATGTTCATGTTGCCTTCTCCCAAAATCTGGACCAGAATCTGCTCTGGCGTAAGACCTTCCATGACCATTGCGGAGATGCTCGGAATGCTCTCAATCCGTCTCTCGATAAAACTGATAACCTCTTCCGATGTACCCGGCATCAGCTGAATAATAAAACCTCCAGCCGCCTGAATGGAGTTATCCGGGTTAACAATAACCCCTGCTCCCACAGAAGAAGGAATTTGTTCGGATTGAACGAGATAAGAGGTGAAATCCTCGCCCAGTTCACCCGATATGAGAGGGACTTGTCCAACAAATGGTTGTTTTAGGCCGATATCTTTGGATACAATCAGCGCTCCATCTGTTCCTACGGCTCTGGCGACATCTAATTTCCCGATCTGATTAAGCTCAAAATGGGTTTGCGGATTTTTTACATAACCTCTAACTTCTCCTTTGGCATTGGTATCGACAAGAATAGTGCCGATGGGCCCTCCACCGTTAATCCGAATCGTCAGTTTATCCTCATGTTTAAGCATAGCTCCCAGCATCACGCCCACCGTCATGGAACGTCCCAATGCAGCCGATGCTGTTGGCCAGGTATAATGACGCTGCTGGGCTTCACTTACCGTTTCCGTTGTTCTCACAGCATAAGCCCGCACCTGGTTATTGTAGGCAAGAGCTTTTACTAAATAATCATTCATGTTCATATCCCTTTCTGTTTTTGAAGTTCTTTACAAGACCATTTTTTCTTGAATCCAGTTCTTCAAAGAAGTAATTTTCGCATCATATCCTTCTTTAAAAAAGTCAGCAGAGAGTGACGCGATGGTTTCTCTTTTCAGAACGGCTTTCCAGGAGGCTTCCGCTTCTTCCATCAAATTTGCCAGTAAACAGCACTGATCGTCTTTCTTTAATTCAAGCATATCGTTGTATATACCGCTGGAAGAATAGAGGGTTTGCTGTCCCTCAATCGCCAGATAAATATCAAATACTCGTATATCCTCAGGTTTTTTCTTTAATTTGAATCCGCCCTTGACACCAGGTACAGAAGTAATCAAATCAGAGCTAACCAATTTTCGTAACAGCTTATGAAAATAAGTAGGTGAAGCGCCTAACTGCTGGCTAATGGCCTCTCCAGGTAAAACGGCTTTGTCCGGTAGCATCGTGAGCAGAAGGAGAGCGTAGACAGATTGTTCGACACCTGTTTTCATATGCACTAGCAATCACCTCAATATGTTATAACCAGGCTAACATGGATAATTATTATCCACATATGAGCATGATAGACGAGCTGATCGTAAAAGTAAACTATTTTTTGATAAATACTAAAAATTAAAATTATTTGCAATTCATAAGGGGACGCATTATTATAGTTGATGCATCAATTGATAGGTCAAAGAATTAAGGCGTTGAAAGAAATACGTAAAATAATAGTTTGACAGGAGGTTTATATAAAATGACCACGCGGAATGTTGCACTGTCTATATTAGATCTTGCACCTGTCATTGAAGGCGGTACTCCTGCCGATTCTTTTCGTGATACGGTGGATCTTGCCCAGCATGCTGAGCAATGGGGATACCGACGCTATTGGCTAACGGAGCATCATAATATGCAGGCGGTTGCCAGCGCTGCTACTTCTGTGATCATCGGACATGTGGCTGCACATACCCACAAGATTCGGGTCGGTTCAGGTGGTATTATGCTGGCTAACCATGCTCCACTCATAATTGCGGAGCAGTTTGGAACCTTAGAGTCGCTTTATCCGGGGCGAATTGATCTGGGACTTGGTCGGGCTCCCGGCACGGATCAACCTGCAATGAGAGCATTGCGGCGAGGGCTGCACGCCACAGGGGAAGATTTCCCCGAGCAACTGAATGAGCTGCGCTCTTACCTGAATCCAGCGTTAAACGGAGCCGTGCCGGGGGTGAGAGCGATTCCAGGAGAAGGGATGGATATACCTATCTGGTTGTTGGGCTCAAGCGGATTCAGTGCTCAGCTGGCAGGTCAGCTTGGGCTGCCGTTTGCGTTCGCTAGCCACTTTGCCCCGGCTCATTTGCTACAGGCGCTGGAATTGTATCACCGTAATTTCCGGCCGTCCAAGGCACTGGATCAACCGTATGTGATGGTTGGTGTGAATGTGGTTGCTGCAGATTCTGATGAAGAAGCACAACGGCTTTTTACTTCACAAGAACAACAATTTTTAAATGTGCTGCGCGGACATAGCGGAGGACTAAAACCACCAGTCGATGACATGGATAAGCTTTGGAGTGAGCAGGAGAAGGAGATGGTTCGTGGTAATATGCTGGGGTATTCAGCAATCGGTAGTCCTGACACAGTCAAGCAAAGGCTGGATTTTATAATCAACCAGACGAGAGCCGATGAGTTGATTACCACCGCTCAGGTATATGATCACCAGGCACGTTTGCGTTCGTACGAGCTACTAGCCCAAGTGATGCGCATAGATGAGTAAATAGATGAGTAAATAAATGAGTTAAACAAACGAGGCTGTGCCAGAGAGGTTCTTATAACCATTCCTGGCACGGCCTTTATTGTCTGTGTGTGTCTGTGTGGTCATGATTGTTTTATAGATGTATATATTCGTGTTTACATATGGATAAAATTAAAAATTATTTTTGATTATTTTTGTATTTTATATTTTCAAATTTAAACAAAAGTGTTATAGTCTCCGTAAATAAAAATATCCACCTTAATAAAGCCATTCAAAACCAAAACAGAACTTGGAGGTCTTTTTCCTATGGTACAAAGTCTATGGAATTCTTCGCAAGCATCTGAGCAGAAAAGCACGCTGGAACAGCTCGTATATCGTTCTAACCTGATTGGCACAGATCGGAGCGTGTGCAACTGGGGAGGCGGCAACACTTCGGCCAAAACGACGATACAAGATTTTCGCGGGCGTGAAGTAGAGGTGATGTATGTTAAGGGTAGCGGTTCCGATCTCGCAACAATGAAAGCGCATAACTTCACAGGGCTTCGTATGGAGGATATTCGTCCACTGTTTGAACGGGAAGAGATGTCTGACGAGGATATGGTCGCATATTTGGCGAACTGTATGATAGATGCCAAGCATCCGCGGGCTTCCATTGAGACACTGCTACACGCATTTTTGCCATTTAAGCATGTCGATCATACACATCCGGATGCGATCATCAGCTTGTGCTGTGCGCATAACGGCAAGAAAATCGCTAAGGAAATTTTCGGTGAACGTTTTGTATGGGTACCTTATATCCGTCCTGGCTTTAAGCTGTCGAAAATGATTGCCCAAGGGGTGCTCGATCACCCACAAGCTGAGTTGGTACTGATGGAAAAGCATGGCTTGGTTACGTGGGGAGACACTTCCGAAGCAGCTTATGCCAAAACGATTGAAATCATCCAAGAAGCAGAAAGCTATATTAAAGCTTGCCAAGAGGAAAAGCATGCGTTTGGAGGCGTAAAATATAAAGCGCTTACTGTAGAGGGACGGCGCAGCATGGTGTCCCAGATCATGCCATCCGTTCGAGGTGCAGTCAGTGATGAGAAAAAGATGATCCTCACCTTTGATGACGCGGAGGATGTGCTGGAGTTTGTGAACGGCCAGGATTCTGCTGCTTTATCTCAGATCGGGGCAGCGTGCCCGGATCATCTGGTTCATACCAAAATGAAGCCGCTCTATGTAGATTGGACACCGGATATGGAGGATGTAGAGGGGTTGAAAGTTAAGCTTGCCGAGGGTATAGCAACCTATAAGGAGCAGTACCAAGCTTATTTTGAGCGCAATCGACATGAAGGAGACGTGAGATTTGAAGCAGCACCGCGTGTCATTTTAATTCCGGGTATCGGTATGATCAACACAGGCAAAAGCTGGAGCAATGCGCAGGTGAGCGGCGCCTTATATCATCGTGCCATTGCTGTCATGCGAGGAGCAACGGCGTTAGGAGAATTTGTTTCGCTTAGTGAAAATGAATCTTACAACGTGGAATACTGGCCGCTGGAGCTTTATAAGCTGTCACTTGCGCCGGCAGAAGCAGAATTTTCACGCAAAATTGCATTCATTACGGGTGGTGCAGGCGGAATCGGCAGTGCAACCGCACGGCGTTTAGTAGATGAAGGTGCGCATGTTGTATTGGCAGATCTCAATCTGGAAGGTGCGCAAAAGGTAGCTGCAGACATCAATAGCAGTTACGGTGAAAACCGTGCAATTGCCGTGAAAATGGATGTGACGCAGGAGGAGCAAATCCAGGTGGCCTATGCCGAGACGGCGCTGATCTATGGTGGTGTAGATGTCATCGTTAACAACGCAGGGCTTGCTACATCCAGTCCGTTCGATGAAACATCATTAAAGGAATGGAATTTAAATGTAAACGTGCTGGGAACAGGCTATTTTTTAGTCGCGCGTGAAGCGTTCAAGCTGATGAAGGAACAGACACTTGGCGGCAGCATGGTGTTCGTCGGTTCCAAAAACTCGATCTACGCAGGCAAAAATGTAACGGCCTACAGCTCGGTCAAGGCGCTGGAAGCGCATCTGGCTCGCTGTATTGCCGCAGAAGGCGGGGAATACGGTATCCGCGTAAACACTATTTTGCCGGATGCGATTTTGCAAGGCTCGGCAATCTGGAACTCCAATTGGCGCAATGAACGCGCCGCTGCCTACGGCATCGAGCCAGACCAGCTGGAGGAGCATTACCGCAAGCGAACGACGCTGCTGGTCAACATTTACCCGCAGGATATCGCAGAAGGTATTGCCTTTTTCGCCTCATCCAAGGCAGAGAAAACAACAGGATGTATGCTGACCATCGACGGCGGCGTCCCAGCAGCCTTTACACGCTAGCCAAATTCAAATGAACCTCTGTAAGCGATAGACTCATTTCTATTTCACTAATCCATTTCATTAATCGAGGGCACAAGCCCATAGTTCCGAAGGGATGTAAAAATACTCTAGGAAACACGTAAATAAGCGACAACATTTATTTGCGTGTTTTCATCCTTTTATTTATACACCAACACTTTAAATTAGAAGTGACTTTATGGGTGGTCAGCAGCGAAGCGGTCTCCTATAACTCACTTCATTTTCCAAGGAGGAACCACGATGAGTGACAAAGCGTACGCCTTATTCGAGGATCAGCAGCAACAACGAGGCATTGACCTAGAGCAAGTAAAGACCAAACTGAGAGCGCTTAGCATAGAAACACCTTCCTGGGGATATGGCGACTCAGGTACACGTTTTAAAGTCTTTCAGAAAACGGGTGTGCCGCGTGATCCGTTCGAAAAGCTGGAGGATGCAGCACAGGTTCATGCCTTGACAGGCTTATGTCCGTCCGTTGCCATTCACATCCCGTGGGATAAAGTTGACAATTACGGCAAGCTTCGCAGTCATGCCGAAAGTCTTGGCCTGCAAATTGGGGCGGTAAATCCCAATCTCTTTCAAGACGAGGACTACATGCTCGGTAGCGTTACTAATGTAGACCCGGCAATCCGTCGCAAGGCTATCAACCATTTGCTGGAATGCGTAGATATTGCAAAGGAAACAGGCTCCAACGACTTTAGCCTATGGTTTGCGGACGGAACGAATTATCCCGGTCAGGGGGACATTCGCAAACGCAAAAATTGGATGCTGGAGGCGCTCCATGAAATGTATAAGGCGCTTACGCCGGATATGCGCATGCTGATTGAATACAAGGCGTTTGAGCCGGCTTTTTACCATACGGATATTGCCGATTGGGGCATGGCGTACCATTACGCGACCAAGTTGGGGCCGCAGGCACAGGTGCTGGTGGATACAGGGCATCATCTGCCGGGAGCCAACGTGGAGCATATTGTTGCGTTTTTAATGGATGAGAAGCGACTGGGTGGCTTTCATTTTAACAGTTATAAATATGCGGATGATGATCTGATCGTGGGTTCCGCCAATCCGTATGAGCTGTTTTTAATCTTTTATCAGATTTTGAACGCAGCTCAGGATGTCGATGCAGATATCCGTCATACTGTCGATAAAATTGCTTATTTAATCGATCAGTCGCACAATATCGAACCCAAAATTCCGGCCATGATTCGCTCGGTCCTAAATGTGCAGACTCAATATGCGAAGGCACTTTTGATCAATCATGCAGAGGTGGAGGAAGCGGTGAGCCGTCAGGATGTGCTGGGTGCGGAGGATGCCGTACGCCAAGCATTTGAGTTTGATGTGGCCCCGTTGCTCAAAGCAATCCGTGAAGAGCAAGGATTACCTGCAGATCCAATGAAAGCCTATTTGGCGTCTGAGTATGGTACGCAGATTTTGAAAAGAGGCAAGGGTGGTGCGAGCTGGTGAGCATCCTCGCTTATGATTTGGGGGCAAGCAGCGGCAGGGTTCTACTCGGAAAATTAACCGATTCACGTATCGTGGTGGAGGAAATCCATCGCTTTTCCAATGATCCGGTCAAGGTTGGGGAGCGCCTGCACTGGGATATATTGCGTCTCTATCACGAGGTTCAGCAAGGATTGCTCAAAGCCAAGCATATGAGAGTGAACCCATCCAGCCTGGCGATTGACTCCTGGGCGGTCGATTTTGGACTGATTGGAGAAACCGGCGAATTGCTGGGCAACCCTTATCATTATCGGGATTGGCACACCCATGGAGTAATGGAAGAAGTACAGGAACGGCTGGGAAAAGATTTTATTTTTCAGCGCACAGGCATTCAGTTTTTGACGTTTAATACGATTTATCAGCTAGCTGCTATGCAAAATGCAAGATCACCCTTGCTGGAGCAGGCAGAACGTTTCCTGATGATCCCTGATTTGCTGCGGTATTTTCTGACAGGTGAAATGTATCATGAGTTTTCTAATGCAACCAGCACGCAGTTATATCATCCGTTACAGCAAAAATGGGATGATGAGCTTTTGACTGGAATCAACATTCCCCGCTCTTGGTTTGGAGAGGTACTGGAGCCGGGAAGTGTTGCAGGTACAATCCGTTCATCGGTCATGACGGATCTGGGTATTGGAGCGATTCCTGTGATTGCAGTAGCAGAGCATGACACAGGATCAGCAGTGGCTGCCGTACCAGCGCTGGAGCAGTCCTTTGCGTACTTGAGCTGCGGAACATGGTCCCTGATGGGAACGGAGACCGCACAGCCAGTAATTAATGATGATACGCTTCGATTTAATTTTACAAATGAAGGCGGCGTAGGCCGAACCTACAGGCTGCTAAAAAATATCATGGGACTGTGGATTCTACAGGAGGCGCGCAGAGAGTGGGAACGGCAGGGAAACTCCTATTCTTTTCCTGAATTGGTTCATATGGCGGAACAGGCTCCAGCGTTCACTTGTTTGATTGACCCGGATGATGAACTGTTTCTGCATGCCGGGGATATGAAAACACGCATACGCCAATACTGCCGCAATACCGGGCAGCTAATGCCGGAGACGCCGGGAGAGATTACGCGCTGCATTCTGGAAAGTCTGGCGTTAAAGTATCGCTACATTTTGGAGCTTACAGAACGGGTGTCAGGACAGCGTTTTAATGGTTTGCATATGGTCGGCGGAGGGATTCAAAATCGCTTTCTGTGCCAATGGACGGCCAATTCGATTCAAAAACCCGTATGGGCAGGACCCGCAGAAGCGAGCGCAATCGGCAATCTTGCGGTACAATGGATGACACAGGGAAAGTTCGCCGATATATGGGAAGCACGCCGGGTCATTGCGGATTCTATTACCGTAGAGGAATATGAACCTGCCGAGTCAGAAGCGTGGGAGGATGCCTACGGGCGGTTCCGGCGGGTGACAGGACTTTTTGTACATTAAAGATGTGGAGTGAGATTGCCATGCTGGTCGCAGAAAGATATGAGATGATAGTGCAGCTCGTAAATGAAAGAGGAAGCATACGGGTGTCCGAATTGAGTGAGCTGTGTAAAGTAACGGAAGAAACGATTCGCCGCGATCTCGATCGTCTGGAGCAGGCGGGACGACTGCGCCGTTCTCATGGGGGAGCGGTTAGTGTCAAAAACGAGCAGCCTGAAACGCCCTATGCGGTACGGGAAATTATGAACGCGGAGGAAAAGCGTCGGATTGCTGAGGAAGCGGTCAAGCAGATTCAGCCGCACGATCGCATTTTGCTGGATGCCAGTACGACTGCCTGGTATATGGCGTCCAGTCTGCCGGATATTCCTTTAACGATACTAACGAATTCGATTCGGGTAGCTACAGAGCTGGCAGGTAAGGAAAAAATCGAGGTCATTTCGACGGGAGGACAGCTGCTTCAACGTTCACTGTCATTCGTGGGCCCGCTTGCAGAGCGTTCATTAGAAACCTATTATGTGGATAAGCTGTTTTTTTCCAGTCAGGGAGTTCATCTGGATCGCGGCATTAGTGAATCAAATGAGCTGCAAGCTCGTTTGAAGCAGAAAATGGTCAGCATTGCGGATCGGGTAATTTTACTGGCAGATGCGAGCAAATTCGGGCAGCAGGCGTTTACCCATGTCGTGAACTTGACGCAAGTGTCCGAAATTATTACAGATTCGCGGCTGTCGGACCCGATTCGCAGTCAGCTCGCAGAGTTGTCCATTCCGGTTACGATTGTGTAAGCAGGTAGTTTCCGGCGTGAGGTCGCTCTGCGGTTCATTTGATTTACGATCGCTGTTGCAGCGGGATTCTCTGATGAGTAAGATCAACATAGGTGAGAATCCCACTGCAAGCTTATGCTTATGATGAAAGTTTTCCTTTGGAAAATGGACGGAAGGGGTGTGCCGTTTGAAGGTATCTTTATTTATTACCTGTCTAAGTGATGCGATGTATCCCAAGGTAGGGGAAGCGATGGTCCGCTTGCTTGCCAGATATGGTGTCGAGCTAGAATTTCCCAAGGTGCAGACATGCTGCGGGCAGCCGTCCTATAACAGCGGCTATTGGGATGAAACAAGGGCAGCGGCAAAAACGATTTTGAAAGCGTTTAATAACAGTGATTTTGTCGTAGCTCCTTCCGGTTCCTGCACATATATGATTCATCATTACCCGGAGTTGTTCAAGGATGAGCCTGAGTGGCTGGAGTCGGCACGGAGGCTGGAGCAAAAGACGTATGAGTTTACACAATTTATGGTGCAGGTGCTTGGCGTGACCGATGTGGGTGCGTCTTTTCCGCATACGGTAACCTATCATCCGTCTTGTCATGGAACACGTTTGCTCGGCGTAAAGGAGGAACCGATGAAGCTGCTTGGCAGCGTAAAGGGTTTGCAATTAGTGCCGCTTCCTTTTGCAGAGGACTGCTGTGGGTTTGGTGGTACTTTTGCGGTGAAAATGCCCGATATTTCGGGAGCGATGGTGACTGAAAAAGTGGACCATATCAGGGAGACGGAAGCCGAGGTACTGGTCGGACTGGACATGGCCTGTTTGATGAATATCGCCGGTAATCTCAGATATCGGAAAGAGCCAGTTCGGGTGATGCATCTGGCAGAGCTGTTATACGAAGGGGTGAAGCACGCATGACCGCTGTACATACGCACTCTATGAACCAAAAGGTCAAAAAACGTGCAGAGCTGGCTCTGAATGATGATTTTTTGCGGAATGCAGTTCGTTTCACTACCGAGCGGCTGCGCAACGGTAAGCGTGTAGCTTCAGAGCAGCATGGAAATTGGGAGGAATGGCGTGAGCGGGGGCGTCAAATTCGGCTTCATACGATTGCCCATCTGGACTATTACTTAAATCTATTTGTAGAAAATGCCCGTGCCAACGGGGTGCATATCCATTTTGCCGACACCGCAGTGGATGCCGTGCGCATTACATTGGACATTGCCGCGCATAATCAAGCCCGTTCTGTCGTCAAATCCAAGTCGATGGTGTCGGAGGAACTGCATTTGAATCAGGCGCTGGAAGGTGCGGATATCGAGACGATTGAAAGTGACCTCGGTGAGTATATTATTCAACTGGCGGGAGAGGCACCATCTCATATCGTGATCCCTGCGATTCACAAAAACCGCTATCAGATTGCCGAGCTGCTGTCTAAAGAAGCAGGGGAGGAGCTGTCCGCAGATACGACGATTTTGGCGGGCTTTGTCCGCAAAAAGCTGCGTGAAAAGTTTCTAGAAGCGGATATTGGCATGACAGGCTGCAATTTTGCCATTGCCGAGACGGGTTCCATGGTTTTGTTTGAAAATGAAGGCAACGCTCGCATGGTTTCTACTCTGCCCAAAACGCAAATCACACTGATGGGTATGGAGCGAATTATTCCATCCTGGACAGATTTGGAGGTGATGGCTACATTGCTGCCACGCTCCGCTACCGGACAGAAGTTGACGATGTATATGTCGGGGATTTCAGGACCCCGGCGCAGCCAGGATGCCGATGGACCGGAGGAAATGCACATTATCATCGTAGATAACGGGCGTTCGCTTCAGCTAGGCAATCCTGAGTTTCAAGAGTTGTTAAATTGCATCCGCTGCGGCGCTTGTTTGAACGCTTGTCCGGTGTACCGACACATTGGGGGACATGCGTATGGCGGGACATATAGCGGCCCTATTGGTGCAGTGCTTACGCCTGCCCTTCATGGCAACATCGAAGAGTGGAACGATATTGCGAGTGCGTCCAGTCTGTGCGGGGCGTGTTATGAAGCCTGTCCGGTCAAAATACCACTGCATGATATGCTGGTTTATTTGCGTAGACGCAAGGTGGAGGCAGGACAAGGGGATAAACTGGAGACGATCGGGATGAAAGGTTTTGCAGCGGTAGTTTCCAGCTCGAAGCGATTCGCTGCGGCGATCAGACTCGGACAGATCGCACAGAAAGCGGTAGTCCGTAAGGGAGAGATTACCCTTAAGCTTGGCCCCTTAAAAGGCTGGAATACGTATCGTGTGGCTCCAAGTCTGGCGAATAAGTCCTTCCGTCAGCACTGGAACACACTAGCGCATGAGCTGGAGCAGGAACGCAAGGTCATGCATCCGGACATTCTCAGCCGAATGGAGACGATCTTGGCGGATAGAAGAAAAGGAGGGACGCAGCATGAGTGAACAGCGTAATCCTTCTATGCAAGCAAAAGCGGAGCATGAAGCATGGCTTCATCAAATGCAAGCAGAATCCCGTGTCAAGCAGGCACGCTTTATGGAAGGCATTGCGACGCGGCTCAAGCGTCCACGACAGACGGAGCCACCGATGCAGCCGTTTCGCGGCGCACCTGCGTTTTGGCACAAATTCGAATGGAGTGCGGAGCAGCGCATTGAGGAGTTCACCGCCAACTTTACAAGTGTTGGCGGACACGTGGTGCGTCTGCCAGATCTGAAGAAGGCGGCAGACTGGATCGCGCACAAGGCGCGCGAGCTGGGAGCAGCCTATATCGTCCGGCAGAATGAGCCGGACCTGGATGCGCTTCAGTTGGAAGCAGCGCTACCGGAAGTCCGATTGTCGGTGTGGAACACCGATCCAGCCGAAGACTGGAAGGCACGCGCCGCGGAGGCCGATATCGGCATCGTCATGGCCGATGAGGCCGCCGCCTACACCGGCTCGGTAGCAGTGCTATCCTCGCCGCAGAAGGGGCGCTCGGTCAGTCTGCTGCCGACTGTGCTGATCATTCTCCTGCCCGTGGAACGTCTGCGAACACGACTGGGCGAGATTTTAAACCGTTTTGACGTAGCAGGGCGTGAGCAATTACCCGCAGGCATTCATTTTATTACTGGACCGAGCCGCTCGTCGGATATCGAAAATGATTTGACGATCGGTGTACACGGACCAGGTATCGTTTATACGTTGTTGGTTGGTTAGCGTTATACTGCCCGTCTAACGGGCGCGATAGATCGGAAAACGGGTTTCAAAATCTGTTTGTTTGCGATTACTCCTAACCGAAATGCGGCCATTGTGTAGCTCGGTAATGCTCTTGGTAATAGCAAGGCCCAGCCCGGTACCTCCGGTTTCCTTGGAGCGTGATTTGTCCACTCTGTAAAACCGTTCAAAGAGATGTGGGACATCTTCCGGTGGAATCGGGGTGCCGTAGTTGGTGCAGATCACTATCGCTTCATCGCCTTCACGTCCTATCGTGATATCGAGACGCTTGCCATCCTTTCCGTATCGAATCGCATTGGAAAATAAATTTTCATACAGGCGCACCAGTTCGTCCGTGTCGGCCAAAATCCGAACAGGCTCAACGATTCGGACACGATAGGACATGTCCGCCTGTTCCAGTGAGGGTACAAATTCCTCAGCAAGTTGAGTGAGCAATTTGCCGAGGTCTACAGGCTCCAGCTCCAGTGGCAGGCTACCACCACTCACACGCGTGTATTCAAATAACTCGTCGATCAGCTTTTTAAGCGTCAGCGATTTTTCATAAGCAATGTTTACATAATAGCGTAGCTCAATTTCATCCCGGTAACGGTCGGTTTCAATATACTCCAAAAAGCCAATCACCGATGTTAGCGGGGTGCGAAGATCGTGGGATACACCAGTGATCAGGTCGTTTTTCGCTTTGGCGGAAGCCCGTTCTTCTTCTATTGAAAGACGGAGCTTGTCTGCCATGGTGTTCATATTTTTTGCCAAGGTTGCCAGTTCATCTGCGGAAGATACCGGAATCGAATAGGATAAATTTCCGTCCGCGAAATTCTGCATCCCTGTCGTAATCTCGCGTAGATAGCCAATCGTATTTTTGGTAAAAAGGAAAAAGAAATAAATATATAAAGGCAGCCCACACACCAGCAAGATCAGTGAGGAACCAATGTGATTGACGGTCCAGCGGATCAGCCGAGTGCCAAAAAAAGAACGCGAGGGATTCAGCCATAACAGCAAAGACGCTCCATAATAAAACACCATTAAAATTAGTCCAGTTAAAGTGAAGGCGGCAAGGCTAAGGGCTGCCAGCTTCCATCCCAGCGTATCGTATCGTTTTGCCTTCAAGACGCAAGTCCTCCATTAATCGAATTTTTCCATTTTATAGCCGATGCCCCACACCGTTTTCAGGTATTTGGGCTTTCTTGGATCAGTCTCAATTTTCTCGCGAATTTTACGCACATGAACCATTAGCGTGTTGTTGGATTCCAGATATTGTTCCTTCCAGACCTTCTCATAAATCTGCTCCATGCTCAGCACTTGACCCCGGTGTCGAGCCAAAAGCTCAACAATAGCGAATTCACGCGGAGTCAGCTTAACGGATTCTCCAGCGAGAGTGATCTCATGTGTAACAGTGTTAATGGAGAGTTCATCCAGTACCATTTCATGCTCCAATATAGGAGAGGAGTGGGTATATTTCCGTACTCTACGTAGCTGGGATTTGATGCGTGCCACTAGCTCCAGCGGGCTGAACGGCTTGGTGACATAATCATCGGCCCCAACGCTAAGCCCTGTAATTTTGTCCATATCTTGTCCCTTCGCAGACAACATAATGATCGGAAAATGCTCGGTTTCCCTGATTTTCATGCAGGCTTCAATCCCGTCCATGTTGGGCATCATCACATCCAGCACCATTACATCTATCTGTTCCCGATTAACCTGCTCCAGCGCTTCCAGTCCGTCCCGTGCCATGAGCAAGCGATATCCTTCATTTTCTAAATATATTTGCATGAGCTTAATAATTTCAGGTTCATCGTCTACTAATAAAATGGTTCCGTTATGCATGTTATGCATGGTTGTGCACCCTTTCTGTTCTTTCCAGCAGTATACAATATGGGCGTATTATATACCTTTTTGGCGATGGAGGCTATGGACACTCTTCTCAGGTCGTTTGTTGGATATCATCGGCCTTTGAATAGTAGCGTTTCGGGCGAAGACATGCCCTCTTCTTGCTTGAAGTTCCTTTTTCCTGTACCCGGTAGCTGACCAAACAAAATCCAAGCACATGGCAGGAAGCGGGCGATGACCGACACGACGAGCCAAGAACAAAGAAGTGCACAGAAAAAACCTCCAGCGTACCACACATGAATAAGCTGCGGTGAGCCAATGTGTGGTGAAAACTGCCGATACAAGAGTAGGAAAAATGGATGTATGAGATACACACCAAAGGACAGTGTGCCCAGACGTTCCAGCTTGCGAATGACAAAGGAATGTTGTCTTCTATACATTAAGAAGGAAATCTGTAGTAATACCAGCGGACTAGACAGGCTGTACATGTTATACATAAGTTCAAAAACTAGCGAATTGTACGAGGCTCCGTACAATCTATTTTCGTACCACATATAGACATGAATGGTGGCTGAAATCAGCCATAAAGCCCAAATTGCGATCCATGTCAGCACGCTTGTAAAACTTCGTTCCTCCTTACGTATCAGAAACCAAGTTCGAAGCTGGGGATAGTAATAGCCGAGAGCTGCGCCCAGCATGTAGCAGGCCACATAGGACAGCGCCCAGCTGCCTTTATTTTGAACCTGAAAGAGAAATTTGTTGCTAATTATAAATGACCACTGTAGCAGCAGCCCAATGACAATAGACCATTGCGGAAATTGCCGATAACGCTGGAACAGCCATAGTATGCATGGAAATGCAAGATAAAATTGCATCATGATAAAAATATAATATAAATGGGTGTACGCTTTGCCCGTAACCAGTTTCAGAGCAAAGTTTTCCGAAAGTGTAGTTATACTCCATGGTTCGGTACTGCCAGCCATAAGGGACAGGATGAAATAAAACAGAGAAAACATGACATAAGGTAAGAGGATGTACAGCAATCTCTGCTTATAAAAGCGCCTCAAGAGCTGTCGTCCCAGCGGACGATCCTTATAGTTATAGAACAGCACCATACTGCTAAGCGCGATAAATACAGGGGTACCGTACTTCATCAACACATTGAGCGCATTATATACAACATAAAGGCCGGAATTTGTAAGTTGGACCGTTGCATAGGAAGTGGCATGTACCATTAAGACGGCTAAAATCGCCATGGCTCTGACCAACTGTAATTCAGGAATTTTTTCTTTGGTCGTAGGCTTCATAAGCTTCATTTCCTTTCAGTAGTGAACTGTATCTTGTTGAACTCTTTCTATTAAAAGATAAAGTTCTTAACAACCTGAAAGGGAGCGGCTTAAGAATCGCTTATGAACTTCTTAACTTTTGTTAAGAATTAAAAAAAAAGAACTTCCATAGGCTCAAAATGAGCAGTATGGAAGTTCTTTTTAGTACTCATGTTCATTCGTTATTTGCAACGTTTGATAGGTGCGCGTCTGATTTGCCCACGAATGGCACCGTTCGGATGACGGATCGTGTGGACGTTGACGTAGGCATTGCCCTCTCTAATTTGGCATACCAAATCATTAATGGTTCTGCCTCTGAGTGGACCGGTAAGATCAATTGCACGCAGCACGCCGGTAACGACACCTCTTCTTACGGTAATCCCAAACTTCGAAGGGCCAAACAGTGTAGCAACAACAGGACCATTTTCACCTCTTCGTCCCAAATGAATGTGCGCTTCAGTTACCCGTGAAATATTGCGAACCGTCAGCTCAAAGCTTAATTGCTGGCTCGCTGGACGGTAACGAAATTCCGCAGTTCCTGTCGCATTCGTTCTGACAGGAGGCACTTCATTAGCCCCCCTCAACGTGGCTCTAAACTTATTGGACATTACGTCCCTCCTTTCCCAGTGTTGGTTTAGTGTATTCACAGGATCAGAGAAGGGGCTGTACATTCGCCTATTCATCAGAAGTTGTGTGTTTTACAAGTTATTCAGTCCAAGCACAAAACTGATTTTTTCATAGACTATGAGTATCTGATAGAGAGAGGAGGAGAAACTATGGGAACATTTATTGATGGAAGAACATCCCAAAATGCTTCGACAGCCAACTCTATTGCCATCCCAATCACTCTTTTAAATACGCCGCAATTGTTCGGACAGATCGGATTAAACACCCAAGGAGCTACAGGTACACCACGGGTTCTGCTTAAAGGAACTATATCTCTTCAAATTCCACTTGCTTTAGTAGGAATTACAATTACTATTGTCAGAGGTACGCAGATAACAGACCCTGTTGTTTATTCGGCTACGTCAACTTTTAATTTAAGTTTATTAGCTCCACAGGTTATTGCGTTCTCAGCAGATGATTTTAACCCACCGATTACGCCACAATTGGTGTATACAGCCTTTGTATCAGCTAACCTGCTGGGTACAATACGAGTAGGTCCAGAGAGCTTCGACGGGATTTTGGTTTCGGATTAATGCAGTAGTTTTGAACTAACGGAATTTTGCTTCAGGGAGCTTCGCAGTTGGATCTGCGAAGCTTTTTTGTGTACAGGCATATAATATACTGGATCATACTCACTATGCAGGCTGACAAGTACAAGTTCAGCTTAACGAATAAGCTACTTTTCAATTGCATAAGAATAACATAGGTACAACCCTGCAACCATGGGTAGAATTTTATGTATGCGCTTACAAAAAAATCTTTGTTTCATGCAATTAAAAATCTGGAGGAGGAATGAAGAATGAAGTGGAAAAAAGGATTGACTGGTATGCTTTTAGCAGCCTTTTTATGTGGTGCGCCGGGGCTGGGTATAGCTACCCCGGCACATGCATCAACTGGCGAGTACAAGTTTGATTTTGGCGGGGGTACGGTCGAAACGGGGTATACCGGAGTGAGCGCTTCGGTGTCCTATGACTCAGCACGTGGCTATGGCTTTCGTACCCCTGAGAATATGCGTAATGTCAGTGCATCGGGAACTGGGGTGGCAAGTGATGCGGTACAATTCTTGGCTACAGGTACGAAAAGCGAGAATACTTTCGACGTCGATCTTCCTCCAGGTTTGTATGAGGTGTCGGTTACTTTAGGAAATACTTCTCGTTCGAGTGTTGCGGCCGAAGGGGTGTATCAGGTCATAAATATGACGGGAAATGGGGCTAAGGATCGTTTTCAAATTCCAGTGACAGACGGACAATTAAATCTGCTAGTTACTGAAGGCAAAGAGGGCGCAGTCTTCACACTCAGTGCACTGGAAATCAGGCAATTGTCTAGCAATCCAGTTACGAATCGCACGATTTATATCGGCGGGGATTCTACGGTATGTAACTATTATCCGCTAGATAGCAGTGTGCAGGCAGGATGGGGTCAACTGCTGCCAGAGTTTGTAAACACGAATACTTTTCAAATTCGCAATATGGCGTCAGGGGGCCAGATTGCTAGAGGCTTCCATCACGATGGTCAGTTAGAGGCGATCGTTCAATATATCAAGCCAGGGGATTATTTTATTCTCCAATTAGGCATTAATGACACCAATCCAAAGCATAACGAAAGCGAAGCGGAGTTTAAGGATTGGATGCGGGATATGATTCGGCAGGTGAAGGCTAAGGGGGCGACGGTAATTCTGTCAACACCGCAAGGCCGAGCCACTGACTTTAATGCTAACAATGTACACAACGCTGAAAACAGATGGTATAGAAGCGCTATTTTGGCACTGGCTCAAGAGGAACAAACGCCTTTAGTCGATCTAAATGTTCTCAGTTCAGCTTATTTCACCTCTATTGGCAAAGAAGCTACGCTGGCTTTGTATATGAACGGTGATACACTACATCCAAACTTTGCGGGTGCAAGGGAACTGGCGCGATTAGTAGCACAGGATTTGAAGAAGCAGGGTGTGAGTGGATTCTAAATTTCAACGATGGTTTTACCCCTGCTTCTTACAATTGTAGGAGCAGGGGTTTTTGGCCTCTGTTCAGGGTGCTATAATAATGGAAAAAAGCAATAGTAACGCGGAGGAATTAGAACATGCAGCCTTTCACTGCCCGAGTGCTTCAAATTATATTGCTGATCCCTGAGGGAAAAGTAATGACTTATGGTCAAATTGCGGCAGAGGCCGGAAGCCCAAGAGGTGCTAGACAGGTGGTGCGTATTTTGCATACACTGAGCCAAAAACATCGACTTCCATGGCATAGAGTAGTCAACCGCTTGGGAGAGATTGCTTTGCAAGAGGATGAGTCCGCATCCCTGCAGCGCCTGTACTTAGAAGAGGAGGGCATACAGTTTAATGCAAACGGACGTATCCCGCTGGATCAATATCTATATGATCCGCAGACGGAGATGGAAGAATAGGCGAGGAACGAGCAAAGGTGGCATTGTTTTTGAGACACAATACAACACTAGTCTGAATCCTCGCCAAAAAGAGACGGGACAAATCATAGTTTTGATTTGTCCCGTCTCTTTTTAAACTGGCGTATCATGTAGATTAACGAAGGGTGGTATTCATATATAGCACTAGATTTCCCAGTTAAGCTTATCCAATCAGATGCTGCTGGTCACGCTGGGCAAGGTGAAAAGAAATACTGTTCATTAGCGGTATATCATTATTTTTTCGGGCTTCCCGAATGAGTTGTTTCTTTTTTTGTTCTGATTCGCGTAGAAAGCGAGTCATCCATAAATCAGACGGTTCGTTAGTAGTTGTCATGCGAGATTCTTTTATCATCTATTAACCCTCCTAGTGAGCGGCTGTTATTCTTTCTCTAGTATATGTTCCAAACCTTAATAGATGCTGTTAGTTTCCTTAAAATTAGCTGAAATTTAGGTAAAGTTCAGGTGAAAACAGATTAAATCTATGTCTGATGGGATGTAAAGTAGATACAATGAGTAATCTGGCAGTAAAGGTTACAAAAATGTATTGTTTTGACACCTTGTACCAACATAAACCTGAAAGTACAATTAGAATGCGGAGAATTCGTGGAAATTTATGTCGAAAAGAATGGAAAAGATTCGAAGATGCACCGAAAGGGGAGAAATTCATTTATGAAGCAAAAAGCGGCTGCCGTGCTGCTTGTATTGTCCTTTTCTACAGGCTTGGTTACAACTGCGCAGGCTGACAGTTCATCAGGAAGCCTGTCAGCAAATATGTCAGTTAATTCATCTGCTGCGGCTACGTCGAAGACATCATCCGTAACGGGACAGGCTCTACCTCCATTAACGCTCAAGCAGGCAGTGGAATGGGCACAGACGAACAGCTACAATACGCGTACCGCCGAGCGGGATGTAGAGCGTCGTAGACTTGAACTAAAAAATGCAGAAAAGGATTTGGGAAATGCATTTGTTGATTTTATAGACGGTGAATATGTCGGTGATAACACTTCTTGGAGAAATTATAACTCTTCGACACTATCCTATCTAGCCAGCAAAAAGCAGGCGCAATATGCCAAAGACCAGATTTATTTTAATGTAATGAAAAGCTACCAAAATGTGTTTGTAGCAGAGAATCAGGTGAAAAATGATCTGGAGGCGCTTGAAATCGCCCAAGCGGAGGAAAAGATTGCACTTGCCAAATTTGCGCGAGGCAAGCTGTCTGAATATGCGAAAAACGAGAGTACACAGGCCAGAGTCCAGGCGGAGCAAGCGGTCGAGCAGGGAAAAATTGCGTTGCAAAAATCTAGGGATGCTCTGAACTTCCTTATGGGACAGCCTAACGGAACAGCCTATGAAATGGTGGATCGACCCGTGTACAAGGAACCGAAGAAGCTGGATATTGAATTACATATACAACAGCTGACAGACATGAATCCGAATTTATGGAAGCTGGAGGATAGTATCAAAACTTCGGAACTCAATGTGAGATATTTTGATTTTAATAACGGTGCAGGTGCTTACGATCTAGCTAAAATGGATGTTGATACAGCTAAGGAGGAGCTCGCCAAAGGGCAAAAGGATTTTGCTGAATCACTCCGCAATTTGTATGCCACGGTTAAGGAAAACCAAAAGAAATACGTGCAACTGGAAGAAAGCTTGCGTACAGCAAAAGAAGCCTCGGAGTTATCACACAAAAAGTGGGCCAGAGGTCTAATTATTGAGATGGAATTGAAAAACAACCAGTTGAAAGTAAACCAGATTGAACGGCAAATGGAAGAGCTGGCGATCGAGTTGGATCAAAATGAGTATACGTTGAACAAGCCATGGAGCACATAGGGAGGAAAAGGCGTTGGCAGAAACGGTTTTAAATGATGCTTTAATCAAGCTACGGAGAAAACGGAGAAAAAAGTGGATCTGGACTGCGATTGTTTTGCTGATTGTAGGCGGAGGCGGAGCAGCAGTATATCTGAATATGCCCAAAGAGCAGGCAGCACCTATAGTTCAGGACGAGACGTTTAAAGTAGAGCGCGGCGATGTGAGCGAGAAGCTGGACACGTCCGGCACCGTGCAAGCATCCAAGGAAGTGAAGCTGAACTTTACGAGTGCAGGCGATAACAAGCTGGCTGCGGTGAACGTGAAAGCCGGGGACAAGGTCAAAAAAGGGCAAGTGCTGGCGCTTCTGGACAGTTCAGAAATTAAAATGCAAATACAAAGTGCGTCTGATTCTTTGGAAATATCCAAATCCAAACTGGCTGAATTGGAGAAGGGTCCGAAGGCGGAGGATATTGAAATTCAGAAAACAAATGTACTTCGGGCCAAAATGGCTGTCGATACAGCGCAAGAATCATTTGAGCTGGAAGAAGCCGAAAGTCAGAAGAAAGCTTCCAAAAAGCAGTTGGAGCAGGCACGGAAGGCATATGAAGACCAAAAGTTTTTACACGATGCCGGGGCAGTATCCAACAGTGAATTGGAGCAGGCTGAGCAAGCATTGGATAAAGCACAAACGGACTATGATAATCTAGATTTACAGTTCCGCAAAATTATGTCGCAAAAACGTCGCACCATTTCAGAGGCTGAAATTGGCTACCGTGCAGCAATGGCTGAGCTTCACAAGACTCAGGTTCCGGCTGATGCATCGAGTATTCAATCCTCCCGGATAGAGGTTCGAAGACTGGCGACTGAGCTGGAGCAGAAAAAAAATGAGTTGAACAAACTTCAGGTCACGGCGCCGTGGGACGGAGTGATTTTAAAGGTGAACGGGGATGTGGGAACCAGTCCGACGGCTCCATTTATTGTAATGAATAACTCGGATTCCAACGACCTTAAGGTCGTTGTGAAGGTAAGTCAGACCGACATTGTGAAGGTCAAAAAGGGGCTTACGGCTGTGTTGACGACCAATGCATATCCGGGTGAATCGTTTCCAGGCAAGGTGCAATTTGTCTCACCGGAAGCCTCTACGGATGAAGGGATGACGACGTATTTAATGGAGATGTCTGTACATGACCCGAAAGGTAAGCTAAAAACAGGCATGATTATGAATGTGGCCGTTATTTTGGGAGTACACAAAAATGTACTGTTCGTTCCTGCGACTGCACTGAGATCCGAAGGAGGCCAGGATGGCGTGTATGTTTCTGCTAACGCTGCGAATCCCGGGGCACGCACATTTAAGCCCGTAGAACTCGGATTTTACACGCCAGACCGAGTAGAGCTTAAATCCGGTGTAAAGGAGGGGGACACGATTGTTGTGCCTGCTCCTGAACCTCCGCCAGATCCTTCCGCAATGGGCGGCATGCAGGGGGGCTTTTAAACGGGCATGAGATATGTTATTCAGATTGAGGGTTTGAAAAAAGTGTACCATGTCGGAGATCAGGAAATTCATGCTCTGCGTGAGGTCCAGCTTGATATTGCTGACGGTGATTTTGTTGCGATTATGGGACCGTCTGGTTCAGGCAAGTCCACGATGATGAATGTTATCGGCTGTCTGGATTTACCTACGTCAGGACAATTTTATTTGGATGGATATTCGATCTTAGATGCCCGCGAGGATGAACTGGCTATTATACGTAATCAGAAAATCGGATTTGTATTTCAAAAATTCCATTTGCTCCCGCGATCAACAGCTTTGGAGAATGTGGAACTGCCTATGATCTATGCGGGAGTTTCTGCCAAGGAGCGCCGTTTGCGGGCCATGGATGCCCTCACAAGTGTAGGTCTAGGCGACCGGATGAACAACAGGCCAAACGAATTGTCAGGCGGTCAACAGCAACGGGTATCCATTGCACGGGCACTTGTGAACAATCCGGTTATTCTCTTGGCGGATGAACCGACAGGAGCTTTGGACTCCAAAACAAGTGTGGAAATCATGGGGATTTTTCAGCGTCTGAACGATCAGGGGAAAACGGTTGTACTGGTTACTCATGATCAGGAGGTTGCGGAATACGCCAAGCGTCTGATTCATTTTCGAGATGGGCGGATTGAAAAGGATCAGCCTGTTGAGAAACGAAGAATGGCGGCAGAGGAAGTGAAGGCATGAAATTTCAGGAAATTATTCGTGTATCGCTCAATAGTTTGCGAACCAATATGCTGCGATCCTTGCTGACCATGGTGGGCATTATTATCGGAGTGGCCGCCGTGATTGCGATTGTAGCCATCGGTAAAGGATCAACCGCTACAATTACATCGCAGATCAATAGTATGGGAAATAATCTGCTGATGATCTATCCTTATGCTCCATATGATGGGTCCAGCTCCATGTCGTTCAATCAGACGAAAGGGATATCTCTGGAGGATATCGAGGCGCTAGAGCAGCAAAAAGCAGTCGCAGAGGTAGCACCAAGTGCGATGACCAGTGCAGATATTACGTGGAGTCGCAATAAGGTCAGCGGGCAAATTGAGGGGACTTCGCTGGCATTTGTCCATGTGAGAAAGCTGTCGCTAGCTCAGGGCAGGTCGTTTACTCACTATGAAGTGGATAAACGGATGAATGTGGCTGTGCTGGGGAGTGATGCAGCCCGTAATATTTTTGGCCCGGATGCCTCCAGGGCAGTCGGTGAGACCATCATGATCAAGCAGTTGCCTTTTAAGGTGGTTGGTGTGCTGACCAATTCCAATTCCAATATGAGCAACAGCGGGCAGCAGGTATATGTACCGATTACAACTGGAATGGAACGGCTGGGCAATATGAGCATTCAGCAGGTGAATGCCTCTGCAACAACGGAGGACAGGATTGATCAGGCAAGTGCTGAAATCCGGCAGGTGCTGCGTGCCAGACATGAGCTAAAGCCATCAGAGGGCGATGATTTTCAAATCATGACCCAGACGGAAATCTTAAAAACAGTGTCTGGGGTTGACCGGGTTATGAATATGCTGCTGATCGGTGTAGCTGCAATTGCGCTCGGTGTTGGCGGTGTTGGTATTATGAATATTATGCTGGTGTCCGTCACGGAGCGTACGAGGGAGATCGGAATTCGCAAAGCGATTGGTGCGCAACGCAGTGATATTATGCTGCAGTTTGTGGCTGAGGCTGTTTTTCTTAGTCTAATGGGTGGACTAGTCGGTGTAATGGTGGGTCTTGGGGGTGCAAAGCTGCTTGAGAAATTCGTCCAAATGCCGATTGTGTATTCGATAGAGCCAGTGTTGTACTCTTTTCTGTGCTGCATGGGAGTCGGCGTACTGTTTGGAGTATATCCGGCGCGCAAGGCTTCGAAGCTGCGTCCGATTGATGCTTTAAGATACGAATAGGAAAGAGGGTGCTTTGCCTTACTCGAAAGAGGGGGGATAAAGCACCCGTTTTTTGTATGGAATAAGTGTTTTAAATGATAAAAAAACATGAATAACCACTTTAATTTTATATATGTGATGTTTTATATGCTTTTTTAGGTTGATTTATTATTATATATGACGTATTATATTCTATATCAGATCGCAAGCAAAAAAAGGAGGGGCGTTCATCATCGACCTTACGGCAAGACAAGTAGAAATTTTAAACATCGTACAAAAGCATGCCCCGATAACGGGTGACCAGATTGCGGAAATGCTTAATCTCAGTAAGGCGACCATTCGGACCGACCTATCCAAATTGGGCATTCTGAATTACATAGATGCTAAGCCCAAGGTCGGTTATTTTGTTGGAAAGCGGGGCACGCCGAACCGGGAGGAAAAATTCCGGCTTTTGCAAATGAAAGTCGGTGATCTTCACGGGGTTCCAGTCATCGTACGTGAAACAACCACAATTCAGGAAGCTGTCGTAGCTCTATTTTTGGAAAATGTGAGCAATTTGATTGTCACCGATGAAGACGGAGATTTGGCAGGGGTGGCTTCCCGCAAGGATTTACTCAAGGTAACGTTAGGCAATCCCAATGCAGCAACCATTCCTGTCAGTCTTGTGATGACCCGGCAGGCGAATGTGGTCACTGTTTCCCCAGAGGATACCGTACTAGAGGCAGCACGCAAAATTATTGCTCGTCAAATCGACAGCCTGCCTGTCGTCGTCCCTTCGGATTCTGACAAACCAGGAGAGCACTGGAAAGTCGTGGGACGTATTACAAAAACAAATATTATTAAAATGTTGCTCGATATGGTAGCAGAGGATTAATGGGAGGAATCGAATGGTTCAGGCGAGCAGTCATTTTATAGCGATCTGTTCAGACTCGATTGGTGAGACGGCAGAAGCTGTCGTACAGGCGACCATGCGCCAATTTGAGTTACCAGACACAGAGATCAAAAGATTTATGAACGTGAGGGATGAAGACGAGCTGAGTCGGGTAATGGAGGAAGTTGCCGAGCGTAAAGGCTTTGTAGCTTATACGCTGGTACAGCCGGAATTGAGAGAGGCGATGAAAGAAGAGGCTGTCCGGCTGAATGTGCGGGCTGTCGATATTATGGGACCGATGATGCAGGCGTTTGCCGATACGTTTCATAACGATCCCAAAGAGAAGCCTGGTCTACTGCACCGACTGGACGACAACTATTTTCGGCGTGTAGAGGCACTGGATTTTGCAGTTCAATACGATGATGGCAAAGATGTGAGCGCCATTCTCAAAGCAGATATAGTATTGCTTGGAGTGTCACGTATTTCCAAAACTCCTTTATCCATGTTTCTCGCACATAAAGGTTATAAAACAGTCAACATTCCGGTTGTACCGGAGCTGACACCGCCTGTTCAGTTGAAGGATGTTCAGCATGGCCGAGTATTCGGATTGACGATCCAGCCGGAGCTGCTGTTGAAAATACGCAGTGAACGACTAAAGGTTATGGGGCTTCCTAATAATGTGCAATACGCCACAGCGACAAGGGTGGAAGAGGAAATCGCGTATGCGCAGTCTTTGTTTAAAGAGCTGAATTGTCCGGTCATTGATGTTACAGATAAAGCCATTGAAGAGACAGCAGGCTTGATTATCAGAATGTTATAGAAGCGAAACAACTTAGAAGCAGCGCTTATAAAGAAAATATAATTACGGGATACAGGAGTGTAAATATAAAAGGCAGCAAAGCTGCTCTAAAGATAAGGATCGGCCGTAGGATATAGGAGATTATATAAAGATATAAATAAAATGGCAGCAAAGCTGCCCTGAAAATATTTATTTGCCTGTAGGTAATATCATTTTTAGGAGAGGTGGAGGGATAGGTATGGAGAGTCAAATGGCATTGGAATTCGTTCGGGTAACAGAGGCAGCGGCACTGCAATCGGCACAATGGACAGGGCGTGGAGATAAGAATAGCGCGGACGAGGCGGCAACAGTAGCCATTCGTACTCATTTTAATGCGGTATCCATGGACGGCACGGTCGTGATTGGCGAAGGCGAAATGGATGAGGCCCCCATGCTGTATATCGGGGAGAGAGTAGGCAATCGCAGAGGGCCAGCCATGGACATTGCTGTTGATCCTCTCGAAGGGACGGAAACGGTGGCGAACGGTTTGAATAACGCACTGTCGGTCATTGCTGCTGCACCTCGTGGTAGTCTACTACACGCTCCGGATATGTACATGCAAAAATTAGCTGTTGGTCCGGCATTGGCTGGAAAGCTGTCACTAGAGGACACGATCCCGACTACATTGTCAAAAGCAGCGCGCATACTGGGGAAATCCTTGTCCGATCTTACGGTGTCCATTCTGGATCGTGCACGGCATGCCGGGATCATTCAGCTACTGCGGGAAAGCGGCGTTCGGATCAAGCTGCTTGGTCATGGGGATGTGATGGGTGCAATTGAAACCTGCCTGGACAGCGGTGTAGATTTGCATATCGGCTCTGGCGGCGCTCCTGAGGGTGTATTGGCCGCGGCCGCGCTGAAATGCATGGGCGGAGAAATACAGGGCCGCTTGCTGCCTCATGGAGAAGAAGAGATTGCACGTTGCAAACGCATGGGTATTACTGATCCAGGGGCGTTGCTGTCGATGGAGGACATGGTCGGACGCCAAGGCGTGATGTTTGTCGCTACAGGCGTGACGGCTGGTGAGTGGTTGCAGGGGGTTCGTTCTCTGCCTGGTCACAGAGCTGAAACCCATTCAGTTGTAATGCATTCAGATACAAAAACGATTCGTTTCGTGCGAAGTATTCATCATACTGCTGATTCTTCCGGTACGCTCGCGGCAGCGGCATCCTCTTGAAATTTGAAGTCAAGACTTCCCTCGCTGGTGAATTCAATCATAATAAACTTATAAAACAGCAAGTCTCTGACTAAAGGGAGACTTGCTGTTTGCTGTTACTGTTTTTGGGGGATGAAAGAGTAAAATCAAGGATATAAATTTCTAAAAAACAGGTACTTATGAAGTAAAATTGAAAAGTTTCTATTAGGCTTGAAAAGAAAAAAACATAGCTTTGGAAGCGAAAAAATCAATTCGAACTAATTTTTTTAGACGAAGAGTCAAAAAAAATTATGTATAATATAGTTCTTTAGAACTACTTAAAAACCCGGTTTATTAAAAATTTAAAGAGTTATTAATTTTGGTTTGTGTGTGCTTGTTTTAAATTAGTTCCATTATATAGGAGGTTGAAGGTGGGCGCGGAAAAAGGCGGAATTTGTCGGATGATATCAGGTTGAATTTGTTACATTTATGTTAATGGCATGTAAAGATAAAATTGTTATAGGATAAGGGGTTTGGGCGTAATTGTAAATCATAATGATTTTAGTTTTACAATGTTCGTGAAAATGTGAAATTATGTTTTAGGCTAGATTTACAGATCATGATGGGCAGATAATGAGCGAAAAAGTCAAATTGTTGTTTTTATAGTTTGGAAACAAATAGCATAATATGGATTTTGTTTTATTTTTATGAAGTCTAGTAATTTAGCCCTTTTGTCCCGTGTCAAGCCGTTTTAAAGTTTGTATATTTAAAAAAGCTAGAAAGTGTTGGAAGAAAAAAAGAGATATAAGGATTTACTGTAAAATTATGAACTGCATAGAGGATGGAGGAATTCATATGACGACTCGATCACAATCTTGGTTCGCTAAAACAGAGGCCCAACCGACTGCGAAGCTCCAACTATTCTGCTTCCCCTACGCCGGTGGTGGTGCTTACATATTTAACTCTTGGAAGTCCAGACTCGCGCCTGATATTACTGTGTTGCCAATACAACTCCCTGGACGTGAGAGCCGCTCCATTGAAGCTCCAATGGAAACCCTTCAAGACATCGTCCAATCGTTGGTTCCCGCTATGGCTCCATACATACATAAGCCATTTGCTTTTTTTGGGCACAGTATGGGGGCACTGATCGCATTTGAAACAGCGCGGCAGTTGTACAGTAAAACTGGAAAACTACCTGTGCATATCATCGTATCTGGTAAATCCGCTCCTCATCTTCCATACTCCAAGAAACGGCTCCATAATTTAGCAGACGATTCTTTCACCGAAGAGCTTCGTTTGATGCAGGGCACCCCCGAAGAGGTGCTGCAAAATGCAGAATTGATGCAAATTATTATGCCTCGTCTGCGTGCAGATTTTAAGGTATGTGAAACTTATGTTTATCAGCCGGGAGATCCACTGGCATGCCCAATGACGGTTTTAGGGGGAACGAGGGATTTTGAGGTTAGCACAGATTCACTTCGTGCCTGGCAGCAGCATACGATGTCACCTATGGATGTCCGGATGTTCGAAGGCAATCACTTTTTCATCCATGAACAAGAGCAAGAGGTTATGAGCGCAGTCGAGGACATTCTCTCCGCATCCTCGCCGATGGCCCACGCTGCGGCAGCTCATACAACTTACAACACAAGCACTCCACAACCACGATTCAGGCAGAGTTGAATGTCCCACACATCACGATACACTTCGTTATCACCATCTCAGCAATAACCGATAAAACCACCCACCATGATGCATTTTCCAGCGTAGATTAAAATCCAATTTTTCTGTACAGGCCCTCATCATTTCAGACACAGAGTTTACTTCAATGACGTCCATCGCCAATCTAAAAAGTTCGCACTGCTAAAGTGTGGCAATGAAAAAGAGGGATGCCTTTGTTTCGATCAAATTCTGCTTTTCGGAGACTCACACGCTATATAAAGCCTTATAATCTTTGGGTTTTTATAGCCGTGATTTCCTCCTTGTGTTTGGCAACTATTGACATTATTTTGGGTAAGGCCATAGAGCAAATGGCACAGGGAACATTCTCCTCCACCCAGAACATGATCTATCTAGTTGTTGGTATGACGGTAATTGGAATGCCTTGTAAGTTTGTGATGAGGTACGCTTCGGCACGTTTTAGTGTTAGTGCCCTGCGCGACTTGAGAGGCGATCTCGTACATAAGTTTTATGATTTACCTGTTTCCAGCGTGGAGAGCAAGTTCACCGGAGATTTGGTATCCCGTCTAACAAACAATACAGCGCTGTTGCAGAACTTTTTTATCCAGCAGTTTGCTAATCTGTTTTATTTGCCACTTGTGTTTACGGCATCCTTAACGTTGCTTTTACTGACAAGCTGGAAACTGGTTTTGGCAAGTCTTGCGCTTATGCCTGTAGGAATGATCATAACCTCACTGATGAGCAAGCCAATTGAGAAATACTCCAAGGAGCTTCAGGAGAAAATTGCTCATTTGAACGCGGTGGGACAGGATGCGATCGGAGGAATTCCTATCGTCAAGGCATTTAATATGCAGGCTGTGCTGTTGAAGAAGTATATGGTGATTACGGAGGAGGTCATCAAGCGCGGATTGCGGCTAGAAAAACGCTATGCGTTCATAACTCCAGTAGGTGTGATGATGCTGGCAACACCGATTATTTTGGTCATTGTGTACGGTGGATATTTGATTCAACAAGGTGAGTTGAATGCTGGTGGCATTGTCCTTTTTTTATATCTTATTTCGTTCATATTGCAGCCTGTTGCCATGCTGCCGACGATCATTTCGCAAATGAAGGAAGCGGGGGGAGCAGCGAAGCATTTGTTTGAGGTGCTGGATTGGCCAGATGAGCGGCAAGACGGGAAAATCACTTCAATAAGCCAAGATCTCGAGGAAGACGATGCAGAAAGCAAGGACGACATTCCTGTAGTCAGCTTTGAGCATTTAACCTTTGGCTACAACGAAGAGAACACGGTGCTGAAGGAGATTAGCTTCCAGGTAGGACAAGGAGAAACGGTAGCGATTGTTGGGGCCAGCGGTGGCGGTAAAAGCACAATCTTCAAGCTGCTTTGCGGATTTAATGAACCTGGAGAGCATGCCGGAACCGTTCAATTGTTTGGTAAGAATTTGACAGATTGGAACCTAACAAGCCTGCGTAGCCATATTTCGATGGTATCTCAGGAACCGTCGCTTTTTCCGGCCACTATTGCAGAAAATATCGGATATGGACGTCTGGAGGCGACCCGGAAAGAAATTGTCGAGGCGGCGAAAGCGGCACATGCGCATGACTTTATTGTTCAGCTACCCGAGGGCTATGAAACTCTGTTGAGCGAACGGGGAGGCGGATTGTCTGGAGGACAAAAGCAGCGTATTTCTATAGCAAGAGCATTGCTGAAAAATGCTCCGCTGCTTCTACTGGACGAGCCGACTTCAGCACTCGATAGCCAGTCGGAGGCTCAGGTACAGATTGCAATGAATGCAGCAATGCAAAACCGGACGGTACTGGTCATAGCTCATCGACTGTCAACTGTACGCCAGGCGAACCGCATTATCGTACTTGATCAGGGGAGCATTGTGGAATCGGGTACACATGAGGAATTACTAGGCCGTGATGGTGTGTACCGAAAGCTGTATTTGCAAAATTTTGAAGGACAGCAAACGGAGGAAAACGGGTATTCACTGCCTGAGGAAAGGAGTGAGCGTCGTGACCTTCAAGCAGGGGTTTTATGAATCTAAGCAATTGATGTCCCTGATGAAGCCGCATCGAAAATGGTATTTTACGGGGTTGGTTGGCAACAGTCTGACCAATGCCAGCATCACAATTTTGCTTTCTTTTGTGGTGCATTATTTGCTGAATTTTGCGGTTAATGGCGATGTACAGGAGCTGTACCGAGCGGTCTATTTGGTCAGCGGCACATTTTTGGCGTTAAGTCTTATTTCCCCCGTGTGCAGCTATATGTATAAACGATGTGTCAAGCTCGCAATTGCCGATGTACGAATGAAACTATTCGGTCATGTTGTCAAGCTATCGTATGAAAAAGCCGAAAAACACCATTCGGGTAATCTTGTTTCCCGCATGACAAACGATGTCCAAACGCTGGAGCAGGCTTACACCGTTCATATTCGCTCGATTATACTGGAAACTTCGCTTTTCTTAGGCTCACTAGTCATTCTGATGGTGCTGGATTGGCGATTTGGGATTATGGCGGTTCTACTAGGACTAGCTTCAGCCTGGATAAATGCTCATTTTGCGAAGAAAATGCGACAGACGAGTGAAGAATTACAGGGACGGATGAGCAGGTTCACGGAACGATTGAGTGATTTGCTTTCTGGTTTACAGACGGTGAAGTTATTTGGGTTAAGGACAAAAGTGGGTGGACTTTGCAACGATGCAAGCGAGGACATAAATCGCATCAGTATCCGACAGGGACGTCATATGGGACTGCAGGATATGTGTAATTTTGTTATTGAATTTATTACGCTGGGCGGTGTGCTTGTTGCTGGATTGATCTTGGTTTCGCAGAAGCAAATGGAGCTCGGAGTTTTGGGACAGATTGTGCAGCTGCAAACGGGTATTTCAACGGTATTTTTGGAGCTGGGGGCAGCTGTATCCCTGTTACAAAACTCTTTGGCAGGCTTGGCGCGTATCCGCGAAATCTTGAATGAGTCGAAGGAAGAGGAACAGTTTCCCGCGGCGAAACAGAAGGGATCAGTAACCGGGCTTATCGATCCAGAGGTGTCAGCTTCATCAGCCCGTGAACCTAAGGAATCCTATGACGGTGTCGAGACTGTGGATTCAGACCTCTCTATTGAACAGACTGCTGCTGCGCTGGAGCTACACAATATCACCTTTGGCTATCAGCCAGACCGTCCAACGCTGCGAAGATTGAACTTGGTCGTGCCAGAAGGGCAGGTAACCGCGATTGTCGGTCCGAGTGGTGGTGGGAAAAGCACTGTGATGAAGTTGTTGCTGGGATTTTACCCACCGGATGAAGGTGTGCTGCGGGTTCGCGGCCGCTTGGCAGAAGAATTTCGGTTGGATGAGGTCAGGGATTTAATGGCCTATGTACCACAGGAGGCTACACTGTTCCACGGTACAGTAGCAGACAATATCCGCTTCGGCTCACCGGATGCCACGGATGAGGAAGTAGAGGTTGCGGCCAAAACAGCCTATGCCAGCGGCTTCATAGCTGAGCTTCCGGAGGGTTATGACACGATTGTCGGTGAACGCGGAGCCAATTTGTCCGGGGGTCAAAGACAGCGAATCGCGATTGCCCGTGCTCTGCTCAAAAATGCGCCGATTTTGCTGCTGGATGAAGCCACCTCGGCCCTGGATGCAGAGTCGGAATATGAAGTTCAGCAGGGCTTAGATGAGCTGATGAAGGATCGTACGACATTAGTTATTGCCCATCGATTGTCTACGATTGAGAGGGCGGATACGATCTGTGTTCTTGCCGATGGCGAGCTCAAAGAACAGGGAACTCATGACCAGCTCCTTGCTGAGGGTGGTCATTATGCGGAGCTGTATGAGCTTCAGTTTCAAAAGCATCCAGAGGAACAAACCGCATAAATATGCGAATTTTCTTTTTACCAAATATCTATTTTGCGAGGAGAGAGACGGATGACACAGCAAGATGTTCAATTGTTTTCCTTAAGCCAGCCACAGCAACGTATTTGGTATACGGAGCTTTTGTATCCTCATCGGAACACTTCAACCATTATCGGTACTGTAAAAATCAGAGGAACTGTTCGTATAGATGCATTGCAGCAAGCAATGAACCGAGTGATTGCCCAAAACGATTCTTTCCGTATCAAAATCACTGCTCAGGATGGAATCCCATATCAATATGTAGAGCCGTTTACAGCGGAAAATATTGAAACGCTTCAAGTAACCCCGGAAGAAGCGAATGAATGGTTAAAGCGCCATAATCCACAACCGTTCTCATTGTTGGATTCGCAGCTGTACCGATTTGTTATTTTACAGCTAGGGGTAGAAGAAACCTGGTTCAATTTTAAAATGCATCATATTATTTCGGACGGCGTGTCCATGAATCAGGCCATTAATGAAATCACTGGACATTATATGGATATTGTGCATGGTACAGGTCAGGATGCACCGACCAAAGGCAATCCTTATCTAGAGTTTATTCAGGTAGAGCAAAGCTATGAGCAATCTGATCGCTATCAAAAGGACAAGACGTATTGGACGGAAAAGTTTGCTGATTTGCCAGAGACGACAGGCTTAAAATCATATAACCCGCTGACACTGAGCACAGCTGCACGCCGGGAGAGTTTTATACTGAAGCATGAATTGTATCGTGGTGTTACGGCTTTTTGCGAGGAACATAAAATCAGTATTTTCACGTTCTTTCTGGCGGCTCTGTATATTTATTTGCATAAAGTGACGGGTGAGCAGGACTTAACCGTAGGGACTCTCTATGCCAACCGTACGTCTAAGAAAGAAAAGGATACCATCGGCATGTTCGTCAGCACCGTGGCTACTCGTCTGTTGGTCGAACCGGAATCCGAACTGCTGGCCTTCTTGCAGGGTGTAGGGAAGGAGCAGGCGTCCATTTTGCGGCATCAGCGTTACCCGTACAACAAAATTATTCAAGATTTACGCGAACAGCAAAGTAGTCTGGACATCCAGCGTCTATTTGGGGCATCTATTCAGTACCGTACCTTGAGCTTCTCCCGTTTTGATGAAGCGATTCAGCAGGTGGATAACGATTTCTGCGGAGATACAGTGAATGACTTCGATATTCACATGGTTGAAATGCTGGATGACGATAGACTCGTATTATACCTGGATTATCGTACCGAGCTGTTTAGTGAGCAGGAAATTGCTCGAATTATTCAACAATTTTTGAGTGTGGCGGAGCATATGGTACAGGGCCCACACAAGCGGATAGAGGAATTGTCGCTGATCAGTGAGGAAGAACGGGCGCAAATCGTTGACGTATTCAATGCCACAATAGTGGAATATCCACGCGAAGCAGGCATTCATGAGTTATTTGAGGAACAGGTGGCACGTACACCGAATCAGACAGCAGTTGTGTCTGACAACGTCCATTTAACTTATGGAGAATTGAATGTAAAAGCCAATCGGCTGGCTCACACGCTGCGCGGGAACGGTGTTACCGCTGAGCGAACTGTAGGTATCGTTGCTGAGCGTTCCGTAGATATGATCGTCGGCATGCTGGCGATTCTCAAAGCGGGCGGCGCATATGTGCCGATTGACCCTGATTATCCGGCTGAACGTGTGCGCTACCTATTGGAAGATTCGGGAGCGGAGTTGCTGCTGGTGCAGCATGCGAAACAGCAACCGGAGGATTACACCGGAATTGTGCTGGATCTGAGCGATGCCGCTGTGTACGGGGCAGAGAATAGTCAAGATGCAAATAATATGCATGGGGAACAAAACGAAGCTAGTCATGCGGATTTTACACATTATTCAAATCAGAAAAATGAGTTTTTAAAGGAATCTTCTTCGTCTGTCGTAGACAGTACTACTGGAGCACATCCATTTGGTAATCGACTTGCCTATCTTATGTACACTTCGGGTACGACCGGACAACCTAAAGGAGTTATGGTAGAGCATCGCAATGTCGTGCGCTTGGTAAAAAATACAAACTATGCGCAATTGGGTGCTGACACGCGCATTTTGCAAACCGGCGCTGTTGTCTTTGACGCGTCCACCTTCGAAATTTGGGGTGCGTTGCTGAATGGAGGACAGCTTGTACTGGTAAGTCAGGATGTTATTTTGGACGCTCCGAAGCTCAAGGAAGCTGTCCGCAGCCATGGTATTACAACAATGTGGCTGACTGCGCCACTCTTTAACCAGCTATCCCAGCAGGATCTGGAGTTGTTTGAGGGGGTACAAGAACTGTTGGTCGGCGGTGATGTGCTGTCCGTACCGCACATTAACCGGGTGCTTGAGGCTCATCCGTCCCTACGGATTATCAATGGCTATGGCCCGACGGAAAATACAACTTTTTCTACAACTCATGCGATTGCTGGCGTGCAATCGGAAGCAGTGCCGATCGGGCGTCCGATCCACAACTCCACAGCGTATGTCGTAGACCGTTCCATGCAACTTCAGCCTGTGGGGGCATGGGGTGAACTGATCGTCGGCGGCGACGGGGTGGCACGTGGCTACCGGAATCGTCCTGATTTAACAGCTGAAAAGTTCATAGATAGTCCGTTCCGCAGTGGAGAGCGTTGCTACCGTACAGGCGATTTGGTTCGCTGGAATGAGGACGGGACGCTGGAATACAAAGGACGGATCGACGCGCAAGTGAAAATCCGTGGCTACCGGATTGAATTGGGCGAGGTGGAAGCGCAGCTGTTGAAGCTGGAGGCGGTGCAAGAAGCCGTCGTCATTGCACGTGAGGATGAGCAGGGACAAAAACAGCTTTGCGCATATGTGGTCACCCTTGCGGATATTACGGCAAGTGAGCTACGAAGCGCCTTGAGCCAGGAATTGCCAGGTTACATGGTGCCGTCGTATTTTGTACAGATGGAGCAATTGCCGTTGACACCGAATGGCAAGGTGGATCGGCGGGCGTTGCCACAGCCGGAGGGAAGCGTGGATTCCGGCGAGGATTATGTAGCCGCCCGTAATGAGGTAGAGCGGATATTGGTATCGGTATGGCAATCTGTACTGGGTATCGAACAGATTGGTGTACTGGATAACTTCTTCCATTTGGGAGGCGACTCGATTAAGGCCATCCAGGTGTCTTCGAGATTGCTGCAAAATGGTTACAAGCTGGAAATGAGAGAACTGTTCCAGTATCCAACGATTGCTGAGCTGAACGGACGGGTGCAGCGGGTGACCCGCGTGTCCGATCAAGGAGAAGTCAGAGGAAACGTGGCCTTGACACCGATTCAGCACTGGTTTATTGAACAGCAGCCATCTAATCCTGAGCACTATAACCAGGCTCTGATGCTGCACCGTGAGGATCGTTTGGACGAAACGGCGCTTCATCAAACCTTGCAACGCATTGTCGAGCATCATGATGCTTTGCGCATCGTATTCCGCCAAAATGCAGAGGGTGGTTATGAAGCATGGAACCGTGGCGTGCAAGAAGGAGAGCTGTATAACCTCGAAGTGGTGGATTATACCCAGGAGTCTGACTTTGCCCATTTGCTGGAGAGCAAAACTAGCGAAATTCAAAGTAGCATCCATCTACATGAAGGACCGCTGGTGAAGCTGGGTCTGTTCCGTTGCACCGATGGAGACCATTTGTTGGTAGCGATCCACCATTTGGTGGTCGACGGCGTGTCTTGGCGTATTTTGCTGGAGGATCTGGCATCCGGCTATGAACAGGCTTTACGGGGCGAGTCTGTCCGTTTACCGAATAAGACGGATTCCTTCCGCCTTTGGGCGGATCAGCTGTCAGCTTATGCGAACAGCACTGCGTTGGAGAAGGAACGGCCATATTGGGAGCAGGTGGAGCGAGCTGGTGCTGTTCAACAGGCATTGCCTAAGGATTACACTCGTAAGTCTCAGGCCAAGCCACAGCTTCGCGATGATCGGACACTGACCGTAGCGTGGACGGTCGAAGAAACGGAACAATTTTTGAAACAAGCCCATCGGGCCTACAATACAGAAGCAAACGACCTGCTGCTGACAGCTTTGGGTACGGCCGTTCAGGAGTGGGTAGGCATCGGTCAGGTGCTTGTGAATCTGGAGGGGCATGGACGGGAAGCCATTTTGCCGGATATGGATATTACGCGCACCGTCGGTTGGTTTACCAGCCAATTCCCAGTTGTCCTGGATATGGGCGAGGACCGGAATGTGGGACAGCGTGTCAAGAACGTCAAGGAAGGGCTACGCCGTTTGCCGCATAAAGGGATTGGATACGGAATTTTGAGATATCTTGCTGACAGGGCAGAAGAAGCCACTTTTGTGGCCGAGCCGGAAATCAGCTTTAACTATCTCGGCCAATTCGATCAGGATTTGAAGCAGAATGCATTCCGCATGTCTCCTTATTCCGTCGGAGCTTCCATGAGTGACACGTTGACCAAGCGGTATGCTCTGGATATCAACGGCATGATCACGGACGGTGCCCTGGAACTGACGATCAGCTATAGCAACAAAATGTTCATGAAAAAATCGGTTAAAAAACTGGCTGATCTGCTGCAGGAGAGCTTGCGTGAGGTGTTGGCTCACTGTGTGGCTAAAGAGTTGCCGGAGCTGACCCCAAGCGACTTGTCCTTCCAAGGACTGACGGCTGTAGAACTGGATCATATTGTAGAGCAGACGGCTGCTGCTGGAGAACTGGAAAACATTTATTCGTTAACCCCTATGCAAAAAGGCATCCTGTTCCACGGCTTCATGGAGCCGCAATCCGGGGCGTACTTTGAGCAGGCGACATTTGATCTGCAAGGCAGCTTCCAAGTGGAGGCTTTTGCCGAAAGCCTCAACCAGCTGGTGGGTCGCCATCAAATATTCAGAACGAATTTTTATAGTGGCTGGAATGAGCAGCCTTTACAGGTAGTGTACCGCCATAAAGCGGCTGGATTCCGGTTTGAAGATATACGTTCAATGGGACAAGAAGAGCAGGACGCATACCTTGCTGATTTTGCCGAGCGCGACAAAGCCGAAGGCTTTCATTTCAGCTCCGGCGAGCTGATGCGGGTGTCCATTTTACGTACAGGTGAGGAGTCGTACCGTTTTGTGTGGAGCTTCCATCATATTTTGATGGACGGCTGGTGCTTGTTCCTGGTTGTCGGGGAAGCGTTTCATACGTACTTTGCCATCCTTGAAGACCGCAAGCCGGAGCTTGCCCCGGTAACGCCATACAGTGAATATATTGAATGGCTGGATCGACAGGACAACGCGGAGGCAGAACGGTTCTGGCGTGATTATTTTGCGGGCTTTGAGCAGCAGACCGTATTGCCGCAGGTCAAACAGCTGGACGGTCACGCTAAAGCATATGAAGCGGACAAGCTTTCATTTACACTGGGCCGTGAAGTGACGGAGCGGATGAACAAGCTGGTTAAGCAGAAGCAAGTGACAGTCAATACATTCCTGCAAGCAGCGTGGGGCGTTGTGTTACAGCGGTATAACAATAGTCGGGATGTGGTATTTGGCAGTGTCGTATCCGGCAGATCAGCGGATATTCCGGGCATCGACAAAATGATTGGGTTGTTCATTAACACCGTTCCTGTACGGATTCACAGTGAGAAAGAGATGACGTTTGCTGGGCTAATGAAGCAGATTCAGGAGCAGGCACTGGCTTCCCGTGCCTATGAAACCTATCCGTTGTATGAAATTCAGGCCCTGACCGAGCAGAAGCAGGACCTGGTGAACCATATTATCGTGTTTGAAAACTACCCCGTGGAACAGCGCATGGAGCAGATGGGTAGTCGTGGGAACAATGGTTTTACGATTGCCAATGCTTCCATGTCAGAGCAAACAAACTATGATTTCAACATTACGGTGGTGCCAGGCGATGAAATCCATGTCCATTTGGAGTACAACGCGCAGGTGTTGGAACGTACAGCTGTAGAGCAAATCCGTGAGCATTTGCTGCATATAATTGAAGAAGCGATTCACAGACCAGATGCGCTGGTGGACGAGCTTGAGCTGGTGACTGCTGCGGAAAAAGCGAACATCATCGATGGTTTTGGATCAGTAGGCGTAGCTGCATGGAGTGATGAAAAGGAATCGGAATTGTTGTTCCACGCCTATGTGGAAGAACAAGCGCAGCTTGTGCCGGATCATGTGGCCGTTGTATACGAGGAGCGGCAACTGACGTACCGCGACTTGAACGAGCGTGGGAACCAACTGGCCCGTAGATTGCGGAATGAGGGCATTGGACGCGAATCGATTGTAGGCATCTTGAGCGAGCGTTCGGTAGACATGCTGGTCGGCGTACTAGCGGTATGGAAGGCTGGAGGCGCCTATGTACCGCTGGATGCAGACTATCCGTCCGAGCGCATTCGTTTCATGCTCGAGGACAGCGGTGCGACGGTGCTGCTCACGCAAACCGGTTTGCAGGAGCGAGCTCAAGCATGGCTCGCGGAAAGCCGGCTGGCCTTGGTCGGAGGGCAGACTGAGGTTGAACTGGAAACAGCGGCTGCTGCTGAAATGATGGAAAGAGACCGCCTGAATGAAGGCGTAAGCTTGAAAGCAGATTCGAAGTCTGACAGCGAAGCAGCATCCGAACCGGCAACAGGGCTGCGTCTGCGTACTGTATTGGCACTGGACGATGAGTTGCTGTATACCGGGGATACCACGGATATTGAACGTATCAACGAGCCGCAAGACTTGGCGTATGTGATCTATACGTCGGGGACAACGGGGCGTCCAAAAGGCGTCATGATCGAGCATCGCAGCTTGGTGAACACGGCTGCCGCGTATCGCCGGGATTACCGTCTGAACCAGTTCCCAGTCCGATTGCTGCAACTGGCCAGCTTCTCCTTCGACGTGTTCGTCGGCGATATTGCACGGACGCTCTATAACTGCGGCACGATGGTCATCTGTCCGAAAGACGACCGGATTGACCCAAGCCGTCTATACGGATGGATTCGCGATTATCAGATTACCGTGTTCGAATCGACTCCAGCCTTGATCGTACCGTTTATGCAGCATGTGCATGAACACGGGCTGGACATGAGCAGTCTGGAGCTGCTGATCACGAGCTCAGACACCTGTAGCGTGACGGACTACCGAGTGCTGCAAGAACGGTTTGGTGCGGACATCCGCATTATTAACAGCTACGGCGTCACGGAAGCGGCAATTGACTCCAGCTTCTACGACGAAGAGCTGTCGAAGCTGCCAAGCAGCGGGAATGTGCCGATTGGTCAGGCATGGCTGAACGCACGCTTCTACATCGTGGACAGCCAGCTGAATCCGGTGCCGATTGGCGTACTGGGCGAGCTGTGCATCGGCGGTGCTGGCGTGGCACGGGGGTACCTGAACCGTGCGGACCTGACAGCCGAGAAATTCGTAGCGAACCCGTACGTACCAGGTGAACGTTTGTATCGCACCGGCGATTTGGCGCGGTGGATGCCAGACGGCAATGTAGACTTTATCGGCCGGATGGACTATCAGGTCAAAATCCGGGGCTATCGGATCGAGCTGGGCGAGATTGAAACGGCGATCCAGCGGGTACCGGGTGTGCGTCAAGCTGTAGTCATCGACCGGACGGACGAGCGTGGACACAAGTATTTGTGCGGATACATCACGGGAGAAACCGAGCTGCGGATCGAGGAAGTACAAGCAGAGCTGGAAGCCGGACTGCCAGCGCACATGGTGCCTGCACGCCTGATGCGACTGGAGACGATCCCGCTGACCAGCAACGGCAAAATCGACCGCAAGGCCCTGCCGGAACCGGAAGGCAGCATTCATACCGGAGCAGCCTATGTGGCACCGCGTACTACGGTGGAGCAAGTACTGGCTGCGGTATGGGCCGCAGTGCTTGGCGTGGAGGCCGTAGGCACGCAGGATAACTTCTTTGAGCTGGGCGGCGATTCGATCAAGGCCTTGCAAGTATCTTCCCGCTTGCTGCAAGCAGGTTATCGACTGAACATGAAGGATCTCTTCAGCTACCCGACGGTAGCGGCACTCAGTCCATTACTTCGTACCGATGGCAAGGTGGCCAGTCAGGAAGAGGCAGTAGGCCAGGTGGAACTGACACCTATTCAGCGCTGGTTCTTCGAGCAGCAGCCGGCTGATCTGCACCACAGCAACCAGGCGATGATGCTGTACCGAGCTGGGGGCTTTGATGTCGACGCGCTGCGCCGTACGATGGACCGTATGGTCCAGCATCATGACGCATTGCGCACGGTATTCCGTGAGACGGAGCAAGGCTATGTCGCTTGGAACCGCAGTGTAGAGGAAGGCGAGCTATACACGCTGGATATTGTAGATTTCAGCGGAGTGGAAGACGAATCTGCCGCTGTTGAAGCTAAGGCGAGTGAAATTCAAGCTGGCATTCACTTGAGCGCGGGTCCGCTGGTGAAGCTCGGTCTGTTCCATTGCGCTGAGGGCGACCATGTATTAATCGTCATTCATCATTTGGTGGTAGACGGTGTATCGTGGCGTATTTTGCTGGAGGATTTGGCATCTGGTTATGAGCAGGCAGTTGCAGGTCAGACCGGCACAGCTATTCGGCTGCCGCATAAAACAGATTCGTTCCAGGTATGGGCCAAACAACTGTCAGCCTATGCCAACAGTGCGACGATGGAGCGGGAGCTGGCCTACTGGCAGCATATCGAACAAGCCGAAGCAAGCCTCGCGAAGCCTTTGCCGAAGGATTTTGCGAATGATAATGCACGGCTCGGAGACAGTGAGGTGGTGACGGTCCGCTGGACGAAGCAGGAGACGGAGCAGCTGCTCAAACAAGCTCATCGCGCATACAACACGGAAATGAATGACCTGTTGCTAGCCGCGCTCGGAAAAGCGGTGTATGACTGGTCGGGTTCCGAGCGGATATTGGTCAACCTGGAGGGTCATGGACGGGAAGCCATTGTACCGGATGTGGATATTACGCGCACGGTCGGCTGGTTTACGAGCCAGTTCCCGGTTGTCCTGGATGGAAGTCTGGGAGAAGGGGGACATACTGCTCGCCTGATCAAGCGGACCAAGGAAGGGTTGCGTCATATTCCGCAAAAAGGCATCGGCTATGGTATTTTACGCTACCTGTCGGATCTAAATGTGCTGGAGAAAGCAGGCGTGCAGTTAGAGACTCAGCCTGAGATCAGTTTTAACTATTTAGGCCAATTCGATCAGGATTATAAAGGCAACGATTTACAGCCTTCCGCTTATTCCATTGGTGTGCCTGTCAGCACGAACGCGATTATGGATTTTGCGCTGGATATCAACGGATTAATCGAGGATGGCGAGTTGGTGTTCACGATTCGCTACGGTACAACGCAGTTCCGTCATGAAACGATTGCACGGCTGGGAGAACTGCTGGCATCCGGCTTGCGTGAAGTCATTCATCATTGTGTCACCCAAGAAAGAACAGTGCTGACTCCAAGTGATGTTCTGTTAAACCATGTAACGCTGGACGAGTTGGAGCAATTGGTGGAAGATACGCGGGATCTGGGCGAGCTGGAAAATGTATATGCTTTGACACCGATGCAAAAGGGTATGCTCTTTTTCAGCCTGATGGATGAGAATTCGGCGGCTTATTTTGAGCAGGCATCCTTTGAGTTGAATGGGCGCTTCGATGTGGTTACTTTCGGTAAGAGCTTGGATCTGCTCGTACAGCGTCATGAGGCCCTGCGGACGAACTTTATCAACTCATGGAAGGATGAGCCTGTACAGGTCGTCTTCCGCAATCGCAGCGGACAATTATATTATGAAGACCTGCGAGGACTAGAAAAAGAGGAACGAAAAGCGCGTGTGGAGGCTTTTACCCTTGCCGATAAAGCGAAGGGATTTAATCTCGCAGAGGATGCACTCCTTCGTATCTCGATCCTGCAAACTGGGGATGAAACGTATCACTTTATCTGGAGCTTCCATCACATTTTGATGGATGGCTGGTGCTTGTCCTTTATGACACAGGAAGTATTCGGTAGCTATCTGGCACTGCGTGCGGGTGATGAGCCAGTGCTGGAGCCTGTCACGCCGTTCAGCCGATTTATCGAATGGCTGGAACGTCAGGATCGTGAGGCAGCCCTGCAATACTGGCGTGGGTATCTGGCGGACTACGAGCAGCAAATTACGCTTCCACAGCAAAAAACACAGCCGAAATCAATGCACACCGGGGAATATATCGCTGAAGATCTGGATTGCGAATTCCAGCCAGAGCTGGTTGCCCAGATCGAACGGGTGGCGAAGCAAAATCAGGTCACGATCAATACGTTGATTCAGACGGTATGGGGCGTTCTGTTGCAGAAGTATAACAACAGTACGGATGTCGTGTTCGGCAGCGTTGTGTCCGGTCGTCCAGGGGATATTCCAGGTGTGGAGCACATGATCGGGCTATTTATCAATACAATTCCAGTGCGTGTGCAGTCTGAACCAGGTAAAAGCTTTGTCGAGCTGATGAAACGAACACAGCGGCAAGCGCTGGCTTCCAATGCCTACGATGCGTTCCCGCTGTATGAAATTCAAGCACTGACCGAGCAGAAGCAGGATTTAATCAACCATATTATGATATTTGAAAATTACCCGGTGGAGCAGCAGGTAGAGCAACTGGGCAGTGAAGGACAGGAACCCTTCACAATTTCAAACGTGGTGTCTACAGAGGAAACCAACTACGATCTGAACGTTGTCGTGATGCCAGGTGAAGGCATCAAGATTCGTTTTATGTATAACACGCTCAGCTTTGATCAAGCAGGTATTGAACGTCTGTATGGAC
>NZ_JAKWFI010000017.1:0-60515 GCF_029522175.1 Paenibacillus sp. P2(2022)
AATTCATGTTTGGTGGCGATAGCGGAGGGGTTCCACACGTACCCATCCCGAACACGACCGTTAAGCCCTCCAGCGCCGATGGTACTTGGACCGCAGGGTCCTGGGAGAGTAGGACGCCGCCAAGCAACAAGTAAAAAGGATCATGATCTCAAGAAGATCATGATCCTTTTTTGTATATAAGTGAATTTATTTATATTCTTATTCCTCTGTTGCTTACTCAAAGTGAAATATGCTTTTGTAAGTAGAGAGGTATCTTTAAAGCCGTTTGTTTATAATAGTTGTCCTTCGTAGGAGTACAGTTGTTTGTACAGGGAAATACTACGGGTTAGGGCTGTTGATGAAGGCTTGACACCCCTATACCGCTTTGCTAAGATTGCAATAATATATTTTCAGAGAGCCTTGATTTGTCCATGTCGGACAGACAACAAGACCAATACAGACTAAACATTTTGAAGGAGGATCATCTTGGTGTGGGAAGATAAATTCGGTAAGGAAGGCCTTACCTTTGACGATGTTTTGCTGGTACCTCGTAAGTCGGTGGTACTGCCCAAAGAAGTAAGCGTAGCAACTCGTTTGAGTGATAACGTGAAGCTGAACATTCCTTTAATGAGTGCTGGTATGGATACTGTTACTGAGGCAGTGCTAGCAATTGCGATGGCTCGTGAGGGCGGTATTGGTGTTATTCATAAAAATATGTCGATTGAGCAGCAAGCGGTAGAGGTAGATCGGGTTAAGCGCTCAGAGAGCGGTGTTATCACCAATCCATTCTCATTGACTCCGGATCACTTGGTATCCGATGCTGAGGCCGTTATGGGTAAATATCGTATTTCCGGTGTGCCTGTTGTAAACGAAGAGAACAAATTGGTGGGTATTATTACTAACCGTGATCTTCGCTTTATTCACGACTTTGATCTTAAAATTAGTGAAGTCATGACGAAGGAAGAACTGGTAACTGCACCAGTAGGCACGACTTTACAGGAAGCGGAAGTCATTTTGCAAAAGCATAAAATTGAAAAGCTTCCACTGGTCGATGAAGGGAACTACCTCAAAGGTTTGATCACCATCAAAGATATTGAGAAAGCTATTCAATTTCCGAACGCAGCGAAGGATGCACAAGGGCGTCTTCTGGTCGGTGCGGCTGTCGGCATTTCCAAGGATACGTTTGAACGGACTGATGCACTTGTAAAAGCTGGTGTGGATTTGATTGTTGTGGATTCCGCTCATGGACATCATATTAACATTATTGAAGCAGTCCGCGAGTTGCGTAAAACATATCCTGATCTGACGATTGTAGCAGGTAATGTAGCTACAGGTGACGGAACGCGCGAATTGATTGAAGCAGGAGCATCGGTCGTTAAGGTCGGTATTGGTCCAGGCTCTATCTGTACAACACGCGTAATTGCAGGGATTGGTGTTCCACAAATAACAGCTATTTATGATTGTGCAACAGTAGCACGTGAATATAATATTCCGATTATTGCAGATGGCGGTATTAAATACTCTGGTGAAATTACAAAGGCCATTGCGGCAGGGGCCTCTGCAGTAATGCTGGGAAGTCTTTTTGCAGGTACGGAAGAGAGCCCAGGCGAGTCGGAAATTTATCAAGGACGTCGCTTCAAAGTATATCGTGGTATGGGCTCTATGGCTGCGATGAAGCAAGGTAGTAAAGATCGTTATTTCCAAGATGACGACAAGAAATTGGTGCCGGAAGGTATTGAGGGACGCGTTGCTTATAAAGGGCCACTTTCCGACACTGTTCACCAGCTGTTGGGCGGTCTTCGCTCCGGTATGGGATATTGTGGTACTGCTAATATTGAGGAGCTTCGAAACGATACAAGCTTTATCCGTATTACAGGTGCAGGTCTGCGCGAAAGCCATCCGCATGATGTGCAGATTACGAAAGAAGCACCAAACTACTCTCTATAAAGTTCGGCTGTAATAGACTTGACGACAGGCAGAGCGCATTTCGCTCTGCCTGTCTTTTTTTAGAGATACCCCTGTGATAGAATAGACAAGTGTCCGCCTTCTCATGAGGTTATTGATGAATTAGGACGCTTAGGTATTTTGGACGATTCCTACCAGTTAAGAAGATTCGGGCACAGAATGCTCATGACAAGCTATATCTTAGGAAACGAAATGACACTAAACTGTATAATACTAAAACATTAATTCTTTGGCCAAGTAAAGGCTGTAACCACCGTCTCGTTATACATAGCATAGCGGTTCGGGTTGAGGTACGAGAGGAGTTTGTATTCATTTGAAAGCGAACAATTTTAAGAAAAATAATAAACGCAGCATGATTAAAAAGAGTGTGACTGCAGTCATGGTGCTTAATATGATGTATATGTCAGCCTTACCTGTTGTAGGAAATTTCGATTCAAGCGTGGCTACTTTTGCTGCTGGAGCGGCAACAGAGGCAACGAATATCACGGGAACAGGTTCTATTAACCCCCCTAGTCTGGCACTTCGTTCAGCTATTTTGATTGAGCCTTCCACTGGGCAGGTTTTGCTCTCTATGAATCCAGATGAGCCGCTCCCGCCAGCCAGTATGACCAAAATGATGACAGAGTACATCGTAGCGGAGCAGGTTAAGCAAGGCAAACTTAAGTGGACGGATAAGGTTACAGTGAACGAGAATGCTTCTAAGAGTATCGGATCACGTATTTTTTTGGCTCAAGGGGATCAACATACGGTAGAAGAGCTTTATATTGCCATGGCAGTAGGTTCTGCCAATGATGCAACAGTAGCTCTTGCTGAACGCGTATCTGGAACCGAGCAGGATTTTGTGAAACTAATGAATGAAACAGCTCAGAAAATGGGTATGAAAAATACGTATTTTATCAACTCGACTGGTTTGGATCGCAAGGATATGCCTGCAGGGTTTCAACCGGACACAGACCGGGAAACTGTGATGACTGCGAGAGACGCAGCTACTCTAGCAGGTTACATCATTAAGGACCATCCAGATTATACACGGTTTACCACAATTCAATCGTACAAATTCCGTCCAACCGATAAAGCACCGATTATTAACTATAACTGGATGCTGGAAGCGAACAAAAATATTACTAACTTTAGAAAATTCGCTTATCCAGGTTTAGACGGAATGAAAACAGGTCATACGGCTAATGCTGGAAACTGTTTTACAGGTACGGCTGAACGTAATGGAATGCGTCTCATCAGTGTAGTTATGGGCGCTGACTCTGATGCACACCGTTTTACAGAGACGGCTAAAGTGCTGAACTATGGCTTTGATAACTTTGAAGTGAAGCAGGTTGTGGCTCCAAAGACGGTGGTTAAAGGTGTTGAGAATGTGCCTGTGACCAAAGGTACGGAAACAGAAGTGCCGATCGTCACAAAAGATGCAGTAAGTTTTATCGTGCCTAAGGGTGCGAGCAATCCTAAGGTAACCTTTACAACGAATATAACACCAGCAAGCTCTCTCGTGGCACCTTTGAAGCAAGGGGCAAAAGTCGGAACGATTACGTACACATACAAAACGGATGGCGTGGATAAAGGCCAGACGAAAACTGTTGATTTGGTTACAACTACAGCAGTAGAAGAGGGCGGTTGGTTCCGAATGCTTTTCCGGGCAATTGGTGATTTCTTCGGCGATTTGTTCCAGGGAATTAAAAATCTCTTCTAAAGATGAAACGCTAACCGGTCTAACCTGTTCTGCATTACTTATTTTGCAACTTGAAATGATTGTGTATTTGGCGTTCGTACGGTAAAATCTTAAGTTAGAAATCTAAACGTAACCCTTACAGGAGGCAACGACATGGAAACGGGAACTTCGCGTGTAAAAAGAGGTATGGCAGAGATGCAAAAAGGCGGCGTAATCATGGATGTCATGAACGCTGAACAGGCTAAAATTGCTGAGGCAGCAGGCGCTACGGCCGTAATGGCTCTTGAACGAGTGCCTTCGGATATCCGTGCAGCGGGTGGGGTTGCTCGCATGGCTGACCCTACGATTGTGGAAGAGGTAATGAAGGTTGTTTCTATTCCTGTTATGGCTAAGGCTCGTATTGGTCACTTTGTTGAGGCAAAGGTACTGGAATCTCTAGGTGTTGACTACCTCGATGAGAGCGAAGTATTGACACCTGCGGATGAGGTATTTCATATCGATAAGCGGGAGTTCACCGTTCCATTTGTTTGTGGAGCCAAGGATCTAGGGGAAGCATTGCGTCGTATCGGTGAAGGCGCATCTATGATCCGTACAAAGGGTGAGCCGGGAACTGGAAATATTGTTGAGGCTGTTCGTCATATGCGTTTTATCAATGGTCAAATTCGCAAGGTGCAAAACCTGTCGAAGGACGAGCTGTATGCAGAAGCGAAAAATCTCGGAGTTGCTTATGAGCTGCTGTTGGAAGTGCATGAGCTTGGTAAGCTTCCAGTGGTTAACTTCGCAGCGGGCGGTGTAGCGACACCTGCAGATGCTGCGTTGATGATGCATTTAGGCGCTGATGGTGTATTTGTAGGTTCTGGTATCTTCAAGTCGGATAGTCCTGAGAAATTTGCGCGGGCCATTGTGGAAGCGACCACTCATTATACGGATTACAAGCTGATTGCAGAAGTGTCCAAGAATTTGGGGACTCCTATGAAAGGTATTGAAATTTCCAAACTGGCATCGCATGAGCGCATGCAAGATCGTGGTTGGTAAGAAAGAAGGGACCGGCATGAAAATAGGTGTATTGTCGCTGCAAGGCGCTGTAGCTGAGCATATACGAAGTGTTGAACGTGCGGGTGCTGGGGGTATAGCAGTGAAGAAGATCGAACAGCTCGATGAGCTGTCCGGTCTTATCATTCCCGGTGGTGAAAGCACCACTATCGGTAAGCTAATGCGCAAGTATGATTTTATAGAGGCTATACGCCAATTTTCCAATCAAGGGAAGCCTGTATTTGGCACTTGCGCGGGATTGATTGTACTGGCCAAGACGATTCAAGGTCAGGAAGAAGCACATTTGGGACTAATGGATATTACAGTATCGCGTAATGCCTTTGGTCGCCAACGAGAAAGCTTTGAAACAGACTTGAACATTAAAGGGATTGAGGAGCCGGTTCGTGCGGTGTTTATACGCGCGCCTTTAATACAATCTGTCGGAATGGGAGTAGATGTGCTATCTGAGTATAACGGCGAGATTGTAGCAGCCCGTCAGGGTCATCTGCTGGCTTCATCCTTCCATCCGGAATTAACAGACGATTACCGGTTACATCAGTATTTTGTGGATATGGTCCGCGGATAGCGGAAAGTCAGGTTTGTAGTGTAGGAGGGATCACCTGTGTTAGATATAAAGATTTTGCGTAATGAGCTTGGTCGGGTTGAGAAAGCTTTACAGAACAGAGGTAAATCTCTGGATCTGATTAATGGTTTTACAGATCTGGATGTAAGCCGTCGTGAGTTGCTTCAGGAAAGTGAAGGACTCAAAAATCGTCGGAATGTCGTATCTGGTGAAGTAGCCAAGTTGAAGAAGAATAAGGAAAATGCGGATGATCTTATTGCTGAAATGCGCCAGGTCTCCGATCGTATTAAAGAATTGGATGAGCAAGTGCGGGAACTGGAAGTTCAGATCGACGAACTGGTGATGTCGATTCCTAATATCCCTAATGAGACTGTGCCTGTAGGCGCTTCAGAAGAGGATAATGTGGAAATTCGTCGCTGGTCGGAGCCGCGCGAGTTTTCTTTTACACCCAAAGCGCATTGGGAGTTGGCTCAGGATCTAGATATTCTTGATTTTGAGGCTGCAGCTAAGGTGACGGGTTCTCGTTTTACGTTCTATAAGGGACTGGGAGCGCGATTGGAACGTGCGCTAATTAACTTTATGATGGATCTGCACAGCAGTGAGCATGGTTATGAAGAAATGCTACCTCCATACATTGTAAATCGGGACAGTCTGTACGGAACGGGTCAGCTTCCGAAGTTTGAAGAGGATCTGTTTAAACTGCGTGATACCGAGTATTATCTTATTCCTACGGCCGAAGTTCCGGTAACGAACTACCACCGTGAAGAGATTATGAATGCAGATCAGCTTCCTAAATATTATGTGGCATACAGCTCTTGCTTTCGCTCAGAGGCAGGATCAGCAGGGCGTGATACACGTGGCTTGATTCGTCAGCATCAATTCAATAAGGTGGAAATGCTCAAGCTGGTTCACCCAGATACCTCTTATGAAGAATTAGAGAAAATGACGAATAACGCTGAGCGTGTTTTGCAGCTGCTTGGACTTCCATATCGGGTGCTGGCACTTTGCACAGGAGATATGGGTTTTACGTCTGCCAAAACGTACGATCTGGAAGTATGGTTGCCGGAGAGCGGCATGTACCGTGAGATTTCTTCCTGTTCCAACACTGAAGACTTCCAAGCGCGTCGTGCAAACATCCGGTTTCGTCCAGATGCGAAGGCAAAGCCTGAATTTGTACATACACTGAACGGTTCAGGATTGGCTGTAGGACGGACTGTAGCTGCTATTTTGGAGAACTATCAGCAAGAGGACGGAAGCATTGTGATTCCCGAAGTGCTACGTTCATACATGCGAGGCATTGAGGTTATAACTCCTAAACAGTAAGCCTTGCATTCTTAAAAATTCTGTGGTAAAATAATTTTGTTGCGCCTGAGTTGTTTAATAGAGGGAAGCAGCTTTATCCATTTACCACCTGGAGAGGTACCGAAGCGGTCATAACGGGGCGGTCTTGAAAACCGTTAGAGTGCAAGCTCACATGGGTTCGAATCCCATCCTCTCCGCCATATTCTAAATAAAACCAAGCCATTCGAATCTGATAGCTGGTACATTAGGCTCTATATGCTAATGATCAGGAATCGTGAAGAATGGCTTTTTTTGTTGTATAAAAAACCTGTTTTTTTCACACGTTATCAGATGTGGAGGTGCTGGCATGAATCGAGAAATGACAGTAGATCAGCAAAAGCTGGTAGAGGCCTGGCAGGAACAACTGCCGATTCTTTTGAATTCAGGGGATAAATCACAGGTACAGGCAGATGAAGCTGATAACCGGGCTATACGAATCCATATCGAGGTAGAAGGCCGACAAATGTACTCCTTTAACTTTGCATGTACGTATGTAGATTCTCGCGAGGTACAGGTTAGCTTAGTCGATGTAGAGCGTGACGGACGGTCTGTGGATGAACGAACAGATATCATTCAACAGCTGGTGTCCGATTATACGCGGCACATTCACCAATGCGCCCAAACATTACAGTCATTAACGCACTCGTAGTCATGAAGGAATGAGGAGGAAGGTTACATGACCAAGGCCAAAAACGGATTGGATAAAAACCTGTCCAACATTGTCGATGATTTGGAACAACGTCCAGTCAATAGTCATCAGGCACAGCAAGTGCAGCAGGATCGTAATGATCGTCGTCATCAGGATTCACTGAATCACGATAAAACGGAAGATCTGAACCATCTATAGTCCTATTTTAAATGGTAATAAACGGATTCGTTGATGTGCCAATAATTTAGACTGAGAATGGAGGATGCGTAAATGGGCAAACCTAGAGCTGTTCCTGTTCCCGAGGCTCAGGATTCTGGTGGAAGTAACGAAAAGCGTGAGCGTAGTCATCAACAAGAGCCGTTATCCGGTTCCAAGAAGGTGAAACAGCGCAATCACGTGGATCACCATAACAGACAAGGTTCATAAGCAGTCAGACTTTTCTCCTAAAAATATTAAGAAGTATAGTACACCCTGGTTAGAGAGCCAGGGTGTCTTTGTGCTTATTGCAAGAAAATTTTCCAATAAGTGTTTCGCCGTTTATGAATATGAGTTAAAATAGAGGGTGTGTATTTTTTTGTTAGCATAAAAAAAGGGGTTAATTATGAGAGGAGAGAATCTACACAATGAGTAAAAAATTATCCGTCTTGGTCCTCACTATGGTGTTGCTAATGACGGTAGCGCTGGTAGGTTGTAGCAAGAAGTTAGAACCGAAGGAAGCTGTTACGACTGGTACAGCAAATGCGATGAAGTTGAATTCCTATGAATCCAAAAGTCAATTTACCGTTAAGGAACTGACAATTACCTCCGCTTCTGTGCCAGCTGAGCAAAGTGCAATGGTAACTAGCATGCTGAAAAATGCTGATATTACACTGGATGGCGTATACCAAAAGGAGCCTTTCCAATCTGAAATGACGCTTGGCATTCATTTGAAGGGTGATCTTTCTACTAGCTTTACGATTCCAATGGTAATGACTAAAGGTAAATTGTACGTTAAAATTCCTAATATTCCATTTTACCCGCTTCCACAGGATGTTGTAGGTAAATTCCTGCTCATTGATCCACAAGAACTGGCTAAACAAACGGGACAAGAATTTAACCCTGCAACCATGGATCAGGAAAAATCGCAGAAATTTGCGAACGAAGTGATTGCTGCGATCATGGGCGAGTATGATCAAGCTACGTATTTCTTTGATATTGATCCTAAAGATGCTAAATTGCCACAAGGCGTTGAAGCTAAACAAGTGGTTCAGTTTAAAATCACGAACGATAACGTGAAGCAAGCGACCAATACATTTATCACTAAGGCGCTTCCTAAGGTCCTGGATATAATGTCTAAAGACGAATATGCTGGCATGCTTCAAGTGAAGAAGGAAGAACTGGCTGAAGCGAAAAAAGAACTGCAATCCAACACCAGCGAAGTTAGCAAAAAGCTGGATGAGTTGAAGAACTATTTGACAGTGAAACAGTTTGACATTAACACTGCTTTGAACAAGGATAACGTTCCTGTGTATCAAGATCTGAATGCGAACGTGGAAGTGAATGATCCTTCTACGAAAGATAATGTGAAGTTGTCTGTAACAGGCTATTCGCAATACAGCAAAATCAATGAAAAAGCATCATTTAAAGTGGGGATTCCAACAGCGGACCAAGTCCTCACTATCGAACAACTACAACAAAAAATGCAAACTGTATCTCCTTAAACAGAGGATGACAGGATTACAAACATCATTTCTTCGAATGTGATGTAAGAAAACCGCTCGGCATAGTCCGGGCGGTTTTTTTGTTCATGATTAAGTTGTCCTCTGTGCAGTTGTTCAGATTCGTCACACGTCATCTTCAGCTAGAATCCCGAACATCTGATGATCCTGCCATTCGCCCTGAATCTGTACCAGCTTGCGAGCAATACCTTCCGGTTGAAAGCCACACTTCTGTAATACACGTTGTGAGCGATCATTATGCAGAAGGGTACCTGCTTGGAGACGATGTAGAGATAAGGCACGGAAGGCATACTGTATGATCAACTTTAAAGCGGCCGTCATATGTCCCTTACCCTGCTCATGTTGATCCATCATATAGCCGACGTCGGCGAATTGTCCAACTCCGCGCACCAGATTGGAAATGGAGATGTAACCTATCAGCCGTTCTTGTTTTAAGAGAAAGATACCAAACAAGTACCCTCGATCTTCTTCCGCTTGACGCAATCTCTCACGGATGTAATCCTGTTGTTTCTTTAAAGTGAAAAATGAATCCTCATACAGTGGCTCATAGGGCGCATGAGAGTCCCTATTTCGAAGTCTAAGGGCGAGAAGGGCTTCGCCATCCTCCAAGCTTAGGGGACGTAAAAAGATACCTTGAGGCGTATTATACAAGCTCATAGGCATAAGGTGATCTCCTTTCACGCGGAATTAGCAGTGAGATGAAGAGCTTTGGACTTTTCCTCCTCAGGATGGAGATGAAGGAGGAGACAATTTGGCAGCCGCTCTTTTTTGCCGGAGCTGACGAAAAAAGTTTGTTAGCATGGAGGCACATTCCTCCTGAAGTACACCGCGGGTTACTTCTGTACAATGATTGAACCGAGGCTCCTGCAATAAATTCATTAGCGTGCCTGCACAACCCGCCTTGGGATCTGTGGTGCCGTATATTAGATGGGGGACGCGTGATTGCACAATGGCTCCAGCGCACATCGGACACGGCTCCAAAGTGACATACAGCCTGCAATCCAGCAGGCGCCAAGCGCCCAAATGCTCACTGGCCTGCCGGATGGCTACCATCTCTGCATGTGCAGTTGGGTCAGTGTCGGTCTCGCGCAAATTGTAGCCGCGACCGATGATTTCATTATCTTTTACAATGACAGCTCCGATGGGGACTTCACCCAATGCTTCTGCCTTGTACGCTTCCTGAATGGCTTCTCTCATCCAATAGGCGTGATCCATAATGGTCACTGGGAAAATGCTCCTTTCAAACGCGGAATTATCCAACGAACAAGTATTCCGTTGTTAACATGATGTGAATAAAATTGTGGATAACACCATACTTGTCCACAGATTTATCCACAGTTTATAATAACATCTGTGTATTTGTGGACTATATGTGGATGATTATCTTAATACATTGTAGGTAAATGCTCGCCTATTGACAACATTGTTCACAGGATGTGTATTTATGTATATCCGGTAAATGTAAATGCTGGTATCCCAGGCGCTATTACGGTATCATTGAGTTAGCAATTGCCAGTAATCGCCAGCATACGGCAAGAGGTGAGAAATCAGTGTGTCGATAAAAATCAGAATAACGATCATTTTGTCGGGGTCGGTCCTGTTTATCCTATTGTTAAACATCGCACTCAATTACTACACGACCCACGAAAATCTAAGAAGTGACAGTGAAACCAAAATGGTTCTGACGGCTAAAATCATCGGAGGAGCTATCGAACAAACCCGACATAGCTGGGAGGCCGTTGACAAGCAGCTCGGATATAATCTGTGGCTTTCTGCTACGTTGGCTGCCAATCAGCTCGATCCCGATATTCGTAATATCCAGCAGGAACAGCTACAACAGATAGCTACACTCCACAGGGATATTAATATCTCGTTGATGATCCGAGATGGACAGGGATATAAGGTTGTCAAATCTTCGAATCCTAAAGAGCTAACGTCATCCGATCCATTAATGGGGTATTGGAAAAATGCAGTTGACCAATTATATAAACATGGACAGGTGGCCATGGCGCATGGTCAGAACCTGGATCATTTTTGGACCAGTTCTTTTGATTACACAGATTCAGGTTCCTCACATATTAATAAATGGGGATTTTATTATGACCAAAAACGTAACTACTTAATTCGAATATCCTTCCAGGATACTTCAGTCCAGGATTTTATACCTATCCTGAGCCCAGCTGAGATTGTGAAGCAGACTCAGCAAGTGGATTATCGCATTTTGGAGATAACAGGAATCAACCCTGCAACCTTTGGTGGCGCTACGATGGACAAGAACGGTAACGATCGAAAGCACTACTACATGTACAACGAACCGATCCAATTCGGCACGTATCAACTAACGAGAGTGCCTGAGGATCGTTTGGCTGTGTCCAGGGCGATCCTTTCGGGAGAGAGTATCGTACAAGATTGTTATATTAAAGGCGAACGGGTGCTTGTCAGTTACATACCTTTTTATCCGACAAACCGTGATTCCTATGTCATTCGTATTGTCATGAATTATGATACAATCGCTTCTGTTATATCCAAGCAATTAATCAGTTTAGTTGCTATTTCCATTGTTCTATTGGAGGTTGTGATCATTGGAAGCTATGTGCTCGCCAGCCTATTTGTCCGTCCGATTCAGTCGATATTGGGAAAAGTGAACGAGATGGCTGACGGCCATTTTGATACACGGCTAGAAATTAAGGGCGGCCATGAGCTTGCACAGCTGGGTGAGCGCATCAATGCGATGGCCTACAACTTGGGGATGTATACGAGAAGACTTGAACAAATGTATGAAGAAAACCGTTCTGTAAAGGAGCATCTAGAATCGGTTATTAATCAGACGGCAGATGCGATTCATGTAACCGATCAGGAGGATCGTGTTGTTCGGGTCAACCATGCCTTCGAAGCTTTGTACGGATGGACCAAGAAAGAATTGGTTGGCCGTAAGCTGGAGTTTGTGCCTCCGCAGCAACAGGAGGAGTATGAATTTCAGAAGGAGAGCCTGCTTCAGGGAGAAAGCATCGTATCAAGCGAGACCCTACGAATGCGTAAGGATGGAAGTACAGTAGAGATTAGTATGAGTACTTCACCTATTCTGGATGAACAAGGCGAAATCTTAGGCTTTATCTGTGTCTCGCGTGATATCACAGGGCGTAACCGGATGGAGGAACTGCTACGTAGATCAGAGAAGCTGACAACCGTAGGACAACTGGCGGCAGGCGTAGCGCATGAGATTCGTAATCCATTAACCACGCTACGTGGCTTCCTACAACTACAGCAGCAAAATCAAGTGTTGAATATGAAACACAACGATATTATGATGTCTGAGCTGGATCGCATCAATTTGATCGTTAGCGAGTTTTTAATATTGGCAAAGCCACAGGCAGTACATTTTCAGAAAAAAGATGTTCGTTATATTGTGAGTGATGTTATTTCTTTGCTAGATAGCCAGGCGCATCTGTTGGGTATTGTATTCAACCTTCAGGTTACGGACGAGCCTGCCTTGGTATATGCTGAAGAAAATCAGTTAAAACAGGTATTCATTAATTTACTTAAAAATAGCATGGAGGCTATGAGTAAAGGCGGCATCATCACAATTCATTTGTTCTTAGAGGGAGAAAGCGTTAAAATCTTCATACGGGACCAGGGAACGGGTATTCCCGCAGAAATGCTATCCAAGCTGGGAGAACCTTTTTTCACAAATAAAGAAACAGGTACAGGACTAGGGCTTATGGTCAGCCAGCGTATTATACAGAGCCATAAAGGCACACTGGATATTGAAAGCATAGAGGGAGAGGGAACAACCGCCCTCGTGCAGCTTCCGATTGCCAAGCCCGAGTAACGGGCTGGGGGCAGGAGGAAGTGTGTTCGTAGAAATGGAGGGTACACAGGTTGCGCATTAACAAATTTATCAGCGAAACTGGCTTTTGCTCGCGCCGGGAGGCGGACAAGCTGGTAGAGAGCGGCCGCGTGACGATTAACGGCGAAGTGGCCGTGCTGGGCAGTCAAGCGGAAGAAGGCGATGATGTTCGTGTGAACGGCAAGCCACTGCGCGATAAGTCCGATCACGTCTATATTGCATTGAACAAGCCAGTCGGCATTACTAGCACGACAGAGAGTCACATTAGAGGCAATATTGTCGATTTTGTGGGGCACCCGCAACGGATATTCCCAATTGGACGCTTGGATAAGGATTCGGAAGGTCTCATTTTATTGACCAATGATGGGGACATTGTGAATAAGATTTTACGGGCAGAAGGCAAGCATGAGAAAGAATATATGGTAACAGTGGATCGTCCAGTCACACCATCCTTTGTGCAGGGGATGTCCAGCGGTGTGAAGATACTCGGTCATCGGACGCTGCCCTGTGAGATAACACGTGTATCTGAGTATGTATTCCGTATTATTCTGACAGAAGGGAAAAATCGTCAGATCCGACGTATGTGTGCTGCCTTCGGTTATGAAGTTAAAAAACTGCAGCGCCTGCGAATCATGAATATTCGATTGGGGTCCCTTCAGAAAGGCGCCTGGCGCGATTTAACAGAGGCTGAAAAGCTGGAACTGGGCCAGATGCTTGATTATACGCTTAGCTAAGGCCAGAGGCCTTCTTATAGCCTTCAGCGCTGGGTTCTCCTATATGGCAGGGCTAGACAACAGGAATCACTAAATCAAAAGGCACCAGCTGCATAAGAAATGCGGCGGTGCCTTTGTTCATATAACATATTCATGATCAACCTTCATTCGAGCTTGAGGTAGGACTAATAACTTGTGTACCGTTCTGATATTTGCGAAGAACGGAAATTTCGACACGACGGTTTTTGGCGCGTCCTTCTCCAGTCTGATTGCTTGCCAATGGTCGATACTCGCCATATCCGATGGATACAAACTTGGTAGGATCGAGCTGCGGATTGAGCAGCAAAATACGCAAGAAATTGAGCGAGCGCTTGGCACTCAAATCAAAGTTGGACGGGAACTGACTATTGGAAATAGGTACATTGTCGGTATGACCGGATACGATAACATCATAACCAGGAAACTGCTGGAGCATGCTGGAAATGGATTTGGCTAGCTTTCTCGCTTCCGGCTTTACTTCGGCCTGCCCGGATGAAAACAGGGCATTATCACTAATGGTGATCATCAGCTGAGATTGGTTCAGCTTGGTGTTCAGTAGAGTGGACAGGCCGTTATTTTGAATATACTGATCCATTTGTTTTTTAAGCTTCTTTAAATCTTCTTCTTCCCGCTGGGCGAGTTGCTTCTGCAGATCAGAGGTAGAAGTGGCTTTTGATTTTAAAGGTTGCGATACCTCTTCTTTATTTTTGCCCATATCCATGGATTGTGACGACGGATTCGCGGCCGAGTGATCCAGCACGCCAGTACCGCCACTAAAAGCTGAACTCAAGGATTGAGCCATAGTTTCAAATTTTTTGGCATCGAGCGAGCTCATACCGAATAAGACAATGAAAAGAGCCAACAGAAGGGTCATTAAGTCGGAATATGGCAACAGCCAGCTTTCGTCAGCATGCTCTTCATGCGGTTCATGTCTCTTTTTACTCACTGGAATCGCCATCCTTCTGGGTCATCGAAGCCCGTTCGGTTGGAGTTAGGAAGATTGCTAGCTTTTGGCTGATGGCAATCGTCGAGATACCGGATTGAATCGAAAGCAGACCTTCGACCATCATTAACTTAAGTTCCACTTCTTTTTTGGATAGCCGTTTCAGCTTGTTGGACATTGGATGCCATAGGACATAACCTGTAAAAATACCGAGCAACGTTGCAATAAAGGCGGCCGCAATGGCATGGGACAGTTTTTCCATGTCACTAAGGTCGGCTAGAGCGGCAATCAGACCTACAACCGCACCGAGTACCCCGAGTGTTGGAGCATACATACCGGCTTGGGAGAAAATTAGTGCGCCTGCGCGGTGTCTATCTTCGGTAGCGTTAATGTCTTCCATCAGAACATCGCGTACGAACTCCTGATCATTACCATCGATAATCATACGCATACCGCCGCGCATAAAGGGATCGTCGATCTCTTCGACCTTGGATTCCAGCGCGAGCAGACCTTCACGACGGGTAATGGATGCCCATTCAGTAAATGTACCGATAAGCTCCTTGCGATCCAGCAATTTCTGCTGGGTGAAAATAATTTTAAACAGCTTTGGCACCCGTTTCATGTCATCCATCGGAAACGCCATGAATATACTTGCTGCTGTTCCGACGAAAATAATCATGTAAGCAGCGGGATTATTGACCAGATTGACGACTGGCGCGCCCTTCAGGATCATCCCGACGACCAGTGACAAAAGCCCGAGCACAAGTCCAATAATGGTTGTAATTTGCATGATACACCTCATCCATGAGAATAGATTTTGAATCCTTTCATGCCGCATGGGTCGTCCTTGCCCCAAGCGCGTCATTATGAGACGGATTATAGTATTTATCGACAAAACTCTCTTTTTTGTTAAGGGCGAATTTCCGGTATAATAAAGTGATTATGTATTGAATCGCTGAACCACTGGAGGAAATAGCATGGGAGTAAAGCATGGGCGCGAGTATGAACAAATTTTGAACGATTTGACAGAGGCTGTGGGACGCATTCCAGATAGCTATGAATTTTTTGAAATGGAAGCAGAAGATTGGGACAGGCTGGACCCAGCGGGGCGCCAGGAAGTCAATGAGGCTTTGGCAGAAGACTTATTTTATGCACTGGGCACAGAACCTATAATCACTGTAGGCAGCGGTGTTGTGATTTATGAGCCGGAGCAGCACCGGATCTATGTACTCATCGGGGATGAGGAGCTGACGTCGGTCCCATTGATTTGATGGCCGTCTTATGGATTTATCAACGGGGCCGTGGTAATATGTACACCAATATATCGTAGTTTTGGCCGCATCTAAGCGGCTGAAAGGCTTCCGTATAAACGGGGAGGAGTTCGTAACATGCCTTTTACACAAGAAGAGATTGAAGCACATCTGGAGAAGCTGGAGGGCTGGGAACTGGAGGAAGGACGTTGGATCGTTCGGAAATATAATTTTTCCAGTTTTATGAAAGGAATTGCCTTCGTGGATGAAGTTGCCGCTATATCTGAGGCATTTAATCACCATCCATTTATTACGATTGATTACAAGACCGTGACTCTGCGTTTGACCTCCTGGGACGATGGCGGTATTATGGCCGTAGATATTAAGGAAGCCCAACAATATAATGAAGCTTTCGAAAAAATGCGCAGCAGTCATTGAGTTTGTAATGATCTGTCGTATATATGAAGAGCGCCTTCGCTATACAACATCGCGGTTGTATAGTGAAGGCGCTCTTATTTATAGAACCCGATTCTGTTGTTCAGGACGATATACCATACAATGGAACGGTTTTCTGCCATCTGGAGTCTGGCGTTCATAGGTATCCGTCAGCTCAAATCCAGCTGCCTTGTAGGCTCGGATAGCCCGCTGATTCCAAGTGAGAACCTCTAGGTCAATTTCATTCTGCGGATGCCGCCGTCTGGCTTCCTCGGCAATGGCCCGGACAAAATCGGAGCCTGTGCCATGTCCGCATCTTTCGGGATGCATTCCAAGACCCAGCCGGGTCACACCGACCATAGGGAAATATTGAGCAAATCCCGTCAGCTCATTCTCTTCGTCCAGGACCGCAACATATTGCTCTTGGCGAAGCGTGGGACTTCCAAATTCGACTTCAAGTGCCTTCATTTGTTCCCAGGGAAGCCAGCCGTATATGTTGTAGGGGGGATCATAGCGCCACTCACAGATTTCAGCCGCTTGATGCTCGTCCATCGGTACGATCCGGTAGTTGGATATTGAGGCCGGCACTTTTCCATTCCTCCTTATGCAGGTACTTCAATCATTAACCACAGATTGTAGACAAGTTGTAGGAGAATGGCAAGCGTGTTTATTTCGTACCTAAGTCGGGTATACATTCAATAAGAAGGATTTACTGCTCATATGCTCCCCCAGCGGTGACGGTAAAACCGACGATGTTCGCTAAAATTGAAACCTTTTGAGGTGTCAGTTCGTCAGTAATGATAATCATTGCGATGTAGTGGACATAAAAAACCGCAATTCGATTCCGGCCAGAATCAAATTGCGGCTAGGGTTAGCTTGCTGTGCGGTAGTTATTCTACGTTGTCGTCATCAGGAATATCTGAAGCTACAGAATGGTAAGCGTCTGTGCTCATAATTCTTTTTGCACCGACATAACGGTTAGCGTAATAATTTTCGTTCAGTGAGCTAACTACTACACCACGTGAAGTCGAGGAGTGGGCGAATTTCCCTTCACCTACGAAGATACCTACATGGGAAACGCCTCTTCCTGTGGTGTTGAAGAACACCAGGTCGCCTGGTCTCATTTCATCGCGGGATACAGAAGAACCCATTTTGAATTGTGATCCAGATTGATGCGGCAGTTTAATTCCCAGTTTGTTGAATACATACATTGTGAAGCCGGAGCAATCGAATCCCTCGAGTGTAGTGCCTCCGCTTCTGTAGTTCGTTCCTTTGGCATCTTGGATGACCTGGTCCATCTTAGAGTCTGCAAATGCACTGCTGCCACCGAATGTAAAAGATGTAAAGGCAATGGCGAGACCCATGGCTGCGATCGTTAGCTTCTTCTTCAAAAAAAATATACCCCTTCCAATGCCTGCGAGGTTAGCTTAAGGATTCGGTAGAAGGTTCCCCTATGACCACTCTGTTGCGAGATCAATTCACCCAAACTGGTTCCCCCGCTTCCTAGGTGCCAGGAATTAGGCTTAACTTAAGATGTGCACCTTGGAGAGCAGTATTCACGACAACGATGTTTTTAAGATAAAGGTTACAATAAAGATTACAAAGTTGTTACTATCAGTTCACTGCGATTATTGTAACAAAGACAGCAGGCTTTGGCAAATGTTTCATCGCAAAAAGTTACAAAAAAAATCTGTCCCTAACGCTCTAGGAACAGATTCTGTTAACAGTATTCAGTTATGTGCCGTTTGCACGGGAAAGAAAAAAGTTTTTTCGACAGCTGAAAATGCAGGAGAGAGGATATTGTGAGGGGTTAGCCTCTGCTGGAGATATCGATGTGCCATAGCCGATACTGTGAACTGATATGCCACAGCCTGACCAGACTGGTAACAAAATGATACGATTGCTGGAGAATCAGTGCCAACATACCCGTCCAAATCATCGCCACGGTGCCAAATAGACCGAAAACTAGCAACACACAAGTACCGAGCAACAGGGATACACCAACAGCCGGAAGAAGCTGGCGAAAGAAGGCGAGCAGGGAGGATAGTATGGTGTGACCACTGACAGTGCCCAACTGCATATACAGGATGCACTGCCGAATGACCCAACCGTAAGCTATCCACCCCATGGCATAGGGCAACAAATGTAGCAGGTAAGAGGAAGATTGCAACGTTCCTACTACAATAGGATAGAGTCTCGGTACCACCCAAAAGGCGGGAAGCAGCAGCAAACCCAACTCGATGATGTAATACAATAGCGATGACATACCGTGGCGTTTCATCCCCTTGAAGAAGGACAGGCTTTGCGGTTCAGACGCATCGGTATGCAGGCTTTGATATATGCCAGCTCTAATGAAGGGAGTGATTAGTATGCGCAATACGGTCGCCCCTAGTAATATCCACAAGTACATATGTACTTCCCGGCTGTCCATCAAGGCGATCTGGCCCTCCATCCAAAACAAGGTCTTTCCCAGTTCGTTTTGGCTCTGATCAGGATAACGTAGCAGCAGCGGGATAACGGCAGACTGTACCAGCCTATAGAGAAATACTCCCCACAGCAGACGATACAGAAATAAAATGATAACGATATAAAAGCGTATGCGTACCAGCGCCCAGCCTTCTTTTATAACAGTCCGCATCTATAGACACCTCACCATGACAGACTTCCAAGCAGTGTCTCCAACAGCTTGGTTACACTTACACTCCAACGGGTTTGTTGTTTTTCATCCAATTCAGCCTTCAGGCTATTATTAATATGCTTGTTCTCCAGTGCAATAGTGTATAGAGGATCTACAGTCACATAGGACACGGGGGAAGCGCTTTTGAGTCGGAAAGTTGTACTTTTGCCCGCACCATCCCATGCCTTGAATATCGTTGTGCCATCCTTGAAGGTAAATTGAACAGGGATTTTGGGATAATCTGCTCCTTTTTTGCTGAGCGTCACGACTGCTTCGTATCCATTCTCCAGCTTGTGGTTCATGATGCGATCGACTGAAAAATCCGCCATCTGGCCGTCATATACATATTGTTCAAAATAGTGGCTCCATGATCGTCCGGTCACTCTCTCCACGACATGTTGAAAATCCTGTGAGGTCGGATGCTTGAATCGATAAGTCTGGACGTAGGTCCGCATAATCCGGTCCATTTTTTTCATACCCACCTGACGCTCAATACCTCGTAGTACTAATTTACCTCGTGAATAGGCATTTTGCGCATACTCAGCCGCCGATCCGTACTTCCAGGATTCGCGGTTTAGCGGCTGTGGGGAAGCTACCTGTCCCGATTGTAATGGCAAGTTGGGGGTAAGCCCATATTCTTGTTCCATGAGCCGTTCCTCTGCATAGGAGGTGAAGCCTTCATCCAGCCAAGGCTCCTCAAATTCATTGTTGGCTACCATTCCGTAGAAATATTGATGCCCAATTTCATGAACCAGCGTCCGTTCCAGATTATAGCCAGGATTCAGTTGGTCCGCAGCTGCGGCCGTGATGAGTGTCGGATATTCCATGCCGCCGGCTCCACTGCCTGTTTTGGGTGGAACGACGATGGATAGAGTGGAATATGGATAAGGCCCGTACCATTTGCTGTAGTACGAAAGGGCAGCCTTGGCTGCGCTCATGTAACGTCCTTTGAGTTCCTTATGGGACGGGTCCAGATAGAGCTTGATTTTGACACCAGGAACCTCAGTAGAAGAGAAGGGTTCTTCTACGGCTACAAAGTTGGGTGAAGCAGACCAGGCAAAATCGTGTACATCATCGGCATAAAATTGATATATTTTCTGGCCGTTCTGTCGTACTGCACCACGGGTGGGAAAACCGGTCGCTGCTACGATGTGTGTTTCAGGCACCCGAATCCGTATACTGTAAATTCCAAAGTCGGCATAGAACTCGGAGTTGCCATGGTACTGATGGAGGTTCCAGCCCTCTTCGGCGCGTCCACGTTGTCCTGCAGTCTCATAGACGCTGAGCTTTGGAAACCACTGTCCAGCCATTACAAAATCATCTGTCGCACCCATACGAGCAAAAATGCCAGGCAGTTTGACTTCAAACTTCATATATAGTGTGATTTCTTCGCCACCTCGTACCGGCTTGGGTAGACGCACCTTTATGAGCGAACGGTCGCTTGCGTTACCGTCATCTGGTTGTACATATTGAGTGCGGTGCATGAGAGATAAACCGTCTTCTGTTTTTAGTTCGGTCAGCGTCATGGAGCCAAAGCCATCCTTAGGCATGGTGTCTCCGCGCAGCTTTCCGCCGGATTCTTTCATAAAGGTGGTTTCCATGGAAGAGAAGGCATTCGGGTATAGATGAAGATACAGATCATTCACAGTTTTCTTACCCGGATGCCTCCAGGTCAGTGTCTCAGTGCCTCGCAAAACCCGTCCTTTTTCCAGAGATACATCAATGTGATATTCCACCACCCGTTTGCTGAGAATTTCCGAAGCGGGCTGTGGAGGGTTCTTGGGCAGATCGGGCATGATGTTGGCCCCTAGAGGCTTGCCCATATTTGGCGCAAGCGCAGACTCAGACTCGGAGCCGTATAGTGGTTTGCCTGCGGACTGAGAGACGGATTGCGATTGGGGTTGCCAGGCAAACCATAACGTCCCTGCGAGGAGTCCGAGGGCTAGTGTGGACAATAAAACGATTTTGGTGCGTGCTGGGGTCATACAATGGATACCTCCCGTTGACAAGCATCTACAGCATGTATATGTTTGCTTTCGGGAGATTATTAGTTAAAATATTTATAGTGTAGAATGAGTGTGAAGACGGAAATTGGAGGTCTAGTGACGCATGAGTGAAAATCAACCGGACGGCAAAAAGCAGATTGCACTGAATATTGTCAGTGGCAAGAGTAAACATAAGGGCTTCGGCGCAGGCTCAATCGACCTGAACAGCATGTCCCCGGTCATCATTGACCGCGGAGAGGCGAAAATTGATGTCGGTGCCATGCATGCCAAAAGTAAAGTAGAACGTGGAATCAAGTTCTCTACGAATAAAGAGGACGTACCGAACGGACGCCAGGTATGGCTGGTATGGGTAGCTGTGGACCGTACGCCCGAAGGACGTATGTATGGTGGCGCGACGGCCTGCGAGATGCTGATTGACGACGAAGCCAAACGCGGCTGGAAAATTCTTGCCGATCATGTTAATCGTATGGATTATGCACTCAAGCGCCGTTTCATGCTGGATGATCTCGGCAGCGAAGATAAAGCAGCGCTCAGAAGCCTGCTGATTTCACATAATCAGGAATGGTGGGACGCTTCGCCTGAGGAATTGAAGCAGGCGCTGGAAGGGTAAGCCTAGCGTTAACGAAGTAACAGTATTGTAGAAAAGCAGCCACTGTAGGCTGCTTTTTCCTGTAAGAAGAACCGAATTGGAATCTCTATTTAAGCTCTATGATGCCTTCAATTGTTAGTTTTCTGACCTCATAAAATATGTACCGGACAATAAAATAGTAGTCTACTTCCTTTTCATGTAAGTTATGAACATCATCGCCTTGACATCATGGAAAGGCATTCACTATAATTCAAATAGAAATCGGTTTCAATCCGGTTTTTATTTAATTCGTGGAACCGGTTCCTAAAAAGATGAAGTTTTTTCCTATCGCTGTTTATGAATGTAATCTCTAAATAAGGTGGCATCGTTATGTTTAAATGGTTGAAAAAGAAGGCGGCTCCCCGTATTGAACAATTCGACATGGTAGCGCCGGTTAAAGGAAAAGTGGTTTCTCTGGAAGAGGTTCCAGATCCTGCATTCTCGACAAAAGCTATGGGGGATGGCATCGCTATTCATCCGTCTGAGGGTAGGGTCACCGCTCCTTTCGCGGGAAAAGTTGCTCATGTTATGGAGAAAAGCAAACACGCTCTCATTATTGAACATGAATCTGGCGTACAAGTTTTGATACATGTCGGCATTAATACCGTTTCCCTCAAAGGACAGGGATTTAATCCTAAAGTTCAAGTAGGAGATAGCATTAAAGCAGGGCAATTATTGATGGAATTTGATCTAGATGCAATTCAACAGGGTGGATTACCTGTAATTACTCCAGTAATCGTTCCAGACGGGCAAGATATGATCAGCCATGTCGAAATACTGGATAATCCATCTGCTTCTCCAGATGTACCTGTATTAAGAGTTCACTTGAAAGCATAGTTAGCATTTTTGTTTTCTACTATCATGCTCATAGAAAAAATTCTTTGAATGTAAAGGTAAAATATGTAGAAGAAGACTAACCAGGAGATCTTGGTTGGTCTTTTCTTTTAATAAGTAAGTCCAGTTTAGGATAATGTAGAATGGTTGTGAAAGGGGAAATGTATATTGAATGCAAACCGTATTTTAAAATTAGAAAAGGCGTTGTTTCAGGCTTGGTCTTTGGAGTCTAGCTCTAAATGGACAGCCAAGAATCCTGCCGCCGGACAATGTGGTGTCACAGCGCTTGTCGTTCAGGACAGGCTTGGTGGTGATATTTTGAAGACATGGCTGGACAGCGGCTGGCATTATTACAACCGAATCGGTGAGGATATTATAGATTTTACGGAGTCACAATTTTCAAGCCTTCCACAGTATCAGCATGTACAATCCAACCGGGAAGAAGCATTTTCAGACACCAACGCAGAGCAGTATGCAGCTTTAAGCCGGAGACTAGGGGAATCGTATATGGGTACATAATTAAAGCAACAAATTCGACTGGGCAAAGCTGGATATTAACTGCATACGAGGGGCCGGGTGGTCCAGCTATAGGGGGAGATACTGAGAAAGACTCTATAGCAGAAGTCGCGCAGGATTTGCTAAATCTTATTGAAGCCACAAAGCCAGCGAATTTCGAAGATATGGGCTATTATGAGGATACTGGATCTACTATTCGTTATGGATGTAAGGAACAAGTCTGTTTTATCAGGAAAGCACCACAGAGCCATATGCACCGGACGAGTGAAGTTACGGGGTGAACATTAAAATATCAGAAGTAGATCGGTACCTTGTCGAGGGCGGTCTACTTCTTTTTCGTTTAGGTAAGTATTGTTGCTTACGAATAAAACTAATGCAGCCAATGGCTGGGAACGCTTAGAGACGAGGGCAGCCTGGTCTTACAATTGCCTTTAGCCGAATTTAATTGCGCTTGTGTAAGAAAGATACTTCCCTCCAGATTAGCCCCACTTAAATCAGCATCTCTAAAGTCTGCCCCGATGAGGTCAGTCATGCTCAAATCAGCTTCTCGCAGGTCAGCAGCAATCAGTAGAACGCCTCTCAGGTTGGCACCTCTCAGATTAGCGCCTCTTAAATTGGCACCGATCAGGTCTCTACTTTTGATTTTTTTACTCAGTTTATGGTTCTCCATGTTTTTCTTACATTTTTCTCGCACTAACTCACTTGTTTGTACAAGTAAATCATTGACTAGCGCCCTATGGGTGGGTACATGAAGATCTATGAGGGATTTTGGATCTTGATCCGTAAGCTGCTCGGTTTTCGCCATTGCTTCTTGTAACTCGGTATAGATGGAGTGAGTTTCTTGTAAGCTGAGGGCTTCATTTAGGTAATAGAGCATTTCATAAAGCTGCTGCATGATGGGAAATAGATTGAACATTTCATCAGCTATTGCCGGGTCGTCTCGCCAGCTTTTTCCGTTGTATGTAACTTGGGAAATTCTTTGACCTGCCCCAAAGCAATCATATACTGTACAGCCTCGCAAGCCTTTATTCCTCAGGTTCTTATGAATGTCACAGCGATAATCCGCATTTAGATGTTGACAGGGAGTTCCTCCATCCTTGTTAAAGGCAAAATCAGCAGATTTGGCATAAGGCAAGGCGACACAGCATAAACCAAAACATTTTTCACAATCGGCAGTATACAATAAATACACATCCTTTTATTAGCACCTACTACATGTAATAATACCAAAAAAAGATGCAGGATGGTGTATTGCTAAGTAAAATAGGTCGATTACCCTTTTGCCAAATTCAATTGCCATGAAACACCGTATTTATCTTCGACCCAGCCAAACTGTTGGCTTACGGGCGAGGCTTCAAGGGGCATCAAAACTCGGCCTTCCTGAGATAGCTGACCAAACACACGATGAATTTCTTCTTCCGAATCACAAGTGACGAATAGCGATAAAGCTGGAGTAAAAGAGTGTTTGTCCTGATGGTTATAATCTATGGCCATAAAGGTTTGCCCTTTGAGGTTGAATACGGCATGTAACACGGTCCCATCTTCCTGATGAAAAATGCTCATGATACCAGACGGCTTAAATACAGAGGTATAATATTGCATGGCTTCCTCTGCTTGACCGGGGAACATGAAAAACGTTGTGATTTTTGGACTAGAATCCTGCATCAGATCAGCTCCCTTGAGTGGATTATAGATGATAACATTTTTTCTCTTTAGTAATAGAAATATTCATGATTAGAGAAGTACTTCATAAAGAAAGATAGGCATAACTGGGAAGGGGAAACCAGATGATAGATGCGACAGCAAAGCTTATTGAGATGGTGGGTTCAGGCAGGAAACTGGACGCCAGCATTATTTCGGCCTATACGGATGTAGTTGCCCAATACGGAACCGCGGAGGATGCTTGGGAGTTATATTGGCTTTTTGTAGAAGATCCTGATCACTATGTTAGGGGTTTGTTACTTGGGCCGATCATGAGATGCGGAGATGTTGCTCTGGCGCAGGATATGTACGAGCGTTACGTTCGAAATCAGACATCCCAGGAACATATACCTGATGGTGTGCTGCATGTGTTAGGTTATTTGGGTTATGTGGAAGCTGCGGCTGATCTCGTCGCATGGTTGAACGGGCCCTATGGGGCAGCATCCGTGGATGCTTGTTTGGGGCTCGTACATCTTCCATGCGAATCGTTTCGTGAACGATTGGCGACTGAATTGGAAAAAGCAGTAAATCAAAATCTGTTTAATGAATTCTTACCTCTACTGAGCTTTAAATGTACTACAGAGGATATGGTTCCGCGATTGGTGCATTGGGGAGAGCGGCATGCTTCCGTAGACTGTAATGCGGGAATTATTGCTGGAATTGCATTGTTTGGAGAAAAGCAGAAGGATACGATCCGATCTATTTTGTGGAATCCGCTTTGGGAGGCTCATGGAACGGCTACGGGAAGTTGTGTGTGGTCTTATATTGCTATGCAGCATGTAGGGTTGACCTTTAGAGAGCTTATTCAGGATATAAAAAGCTACGATGTATTCAAAGCAGGTGTACAGGCATTGGAGTACCGCTTGGATGTGTTATATGAAATGTTGGAACTAAAGCTCAGCTATAGAGCTCGGCCAATCCGGTTCGCTCGCTGTAACGAGGAATCATTTGCTCAAATCTATAGCGATTTGTTTAGCTGGTCGACGGAGCATAAGGATGACTCTATGATAGGTTGGATGAACGAACATTTGGGGTATGAGCACCGGTTGCTGGAACAGTATGATGAGATTAGGAAACGAGTCGAGATCAAAATGGTGCATGAAATTGAGCTGGAGCATGTCTAGACGGGGAGTTAACCGGGTTGAGATATAAGAAATTTTGGTATAAAAGGACGAAATGACGGAGTTTGGCGGCGATATAGGGATTCGCCCAGTCCACGGGCTGATGTCCCGCATAGGATACATCAGCCTAGAACACAAGGAGTGAAACACATGTCTTTACTGCCACAAGTTCCTTTCGGAACGCAACCGGGTACTCCGGGTCCATTCACACCGTCAGGTCCTTCGATTCCACAATTTCCTGATATACAGGATTCGTTTCCGTCTCCGGTAGGTCCGCCACCAGGGCCAGGCCCCTTTTCGCCACAGCCTTTCTCACCGCCGCCGCAAGGGCCGTTCGGTCCGCAAGGTGGGCAACAAGCTCAAGCACCAACTTCCCCACCACCACCATTTACGCCACCAAAGCCGCTAGTTTCAACATTTGCGGTTGACCCTGGAGCCATTTTCGGTTGTTTGTTCCGCAATACGTTTGTATGGCTGACGAACGGAGAGCGTTTCTGGATGTACCCTGTCTTTGTAGGCAGAACATCGGTAGCGGGTTTTCGGTGGAGTGGACGTTTTTGGTTTTACTATGGTGTAGACACCAACCGTATTGAGTCGTTTAGTTGTTTTTGGTAATAGCGCAGCTTTAGGGAAGAGCGGGGCTTAACTGGGGAATGGCTGATGGCACTGGCAAGAGAGCTATAATGGGCGAATGAAATAAGTGAAGTAAAGATAAAAAAAGACTGGGAGAGCGCATCATGGCGTTTCCCAGTCTTTCTTTGCTATTACTCCATCCACCATCGCTTAAAATTGCCCCACCAGGATTTTTTTTCGGCCTGCCGTTCCGCTTGGTCAGTAGGTGCCGATGCCTGTGGGTTATTCTGCCCCGATAGGGTCTCTTTCGGCTCGGTACCGCTAACGAATACCTCCAGCCGCTTGTCGGGACTGTCCGGCGCAGCCAGCTTGCCGCTGGCCGGATCAATATAGGCGCTGACTACGCCGTCAGGGATCGGGAAGATTTTGGGCGGCACATTCTCCAGCGCTTTTTCTGTATATTGTGCGAAAATCGGTGCCGCCCGCCGGGCATCCTGCGTGCTGATGGCCTTGCCTTTGTCATATCCAACCCAAACAGCGGTGGATAGCTCGGGGGTGAAGCCGACCATCCATGCGTCCGTGTTGGTCGTGCCGCTCTTGCCGGCAACCGGGCGTTTGATCAGCTTCGCGACCCGGTTACCGGTGCCGCCTTCTTCAAACACGCCTTCCATGAGGCGTGTGAGGACATAGGCGGAGGCGGGCTTCACGACCTGCACAGGTGCGGCCTGCGGTGCTTCGTACAGCGATCGTCCGGCCGCATCGGTGATGCGCAGCACCGCTACCGGAGCCACCTTTTGCCCGCCGCTGCTGATGACCGAGAAGGCCGAGGCCATCTCGAACGGGCTGACGGGCGACACGCCTAATGCCAGCGAAGGCACGGGCTTGAGCTCGCTCGTAATGCCCATTTTGCTGGCGAGGTCCATGACCTTATCCGCTCCCACCTGCAAAATGGTGCTGACGGCATAAATATTATCAGACGCCGCAATGGCGCGCCGTAGATCTATTTCGCCCCAATATTTGTCTCCAAAATTTTTGGGCTTATAAGTTTTACGGTTGTTGTCGTAGTGGAACAACGTTGGTCGGCTTTCGAACTTAGACGTACTTGTCAATTCACCGGAATCGAGCGCGCTGAGATACATGATCGGCTTGAAAGAGGAGCCTGGCTGCCGGGTTGTGGCTAGCGCATGGTTATATTGATTCCCTACATAGTTCGTTCCGCCGACCATAGCCTTGACATGTCCGTTACGCGGGTCCATAGAGATTAATGCAGTTTCCAGTCCGTTGCTGTTCTTCATGCCCTCATTGACAGCCGCCTCGGCTGCCTGTTGCATGTGCATGTCCAGCGTCGTATAAATGCTTAGCCCGCCATGCTCAAGCACCGCTTCGCCAATCCCAAGTTGATGAGTCGCTAGTTGGCGAACGTAATCGCGAAACCAGGGGGCGGCTTCCACTGTCCGACGCTGGCTCTCGGGCCGCAAGGGCAGTATTTCCTCATAGGCCTTGCTGGCTTCAGCTGGTGTAATTTTACCGATGAGTGCCATAGAGTCCAGTACAATTTTCTGCCGATCCTTTGCGTTTTTCATATGATTATAGGGTGAATAGTAGGTCGGTCCTTTCGGAATACCTGCCAATAGGGCGCTTTCGGCCAAATCCAGATCCTTTGCGGATTTACCGAAATACATTTGCGAGGCCGCCTCAATGCCATAGGCCCCATGGCCATAGTAAATTTCATTCAAATACATTTGCAGCAGCTCATCCTTGGAATACTTCATTTCAAGCTGTGCAGTATAGATGGCCTCTTTGGCCTTGCGCGTCCAGGTTTTCTCGTGAGATAAGTACAGATTGCGCGCAAGCTGCTGAGTCAGCGTGCTGGCCCCCTGTGACATATCCCAGCGGGTCAAATTAACGATTACTGCCCGGCCCAGGCCTTTGAAATCAAAGCCAAAATGATCGTAAAACTTCCGGTCTTCCACAGCCAGTGTAGCTGCTATTAAATCGGGCGAAATATGATCAAGCTGGACAGGAATAGATTCCTTGCCTCCGGCAGAGAAGGTAGCAATGACTTGCCCCTGACTATCGAGCAGACGTGAATTCCGATCTGTATCGGCGAGTGGAAGACTGGTTGTGTACAAATAAGCGAGCAGAATGCAGGCGGCGATGACCGTCAGAATCGTGAGAGACATCAGCCCTTGAAAGCATCGAAGCCAAAGCGGTTTACGCTTGGAGGACCGCCCGGTAGTATCGGTCATCATGCCACCTCCTTCCATAGTTGATGTTCTCAGTATAGTCAATCCGAAAGCGTCTATTCATCAGATGCGCATACGTATCTATTTTAAACAAGATTAAGCCCTAAAAATGCTTTTGCAGTCCATTCAGGTATCGCTTATAATGCAAAAAGTGTGAAATTCAAGTGTGTTTGGTACAATAAATATAGCAAACTCGGCGTTTGCGTGTTGCAGTTATAAGGGAAAGTCCATGTTTATGCTACCGGATTGCCGGACACATACTTTGATCAGAAAGAAGGTTGGAATGATGGACTTGTGGTTTACGGAGAAGCAGACTCCCTCTTTCGGCATTACAGCAAAAATCAAACAAACCTACGTCTCTGAGAAAACAGATTTTCAGGATCTGGCAATGATCGAGACGGAGGAATTCGGCAATATGCTTGTTCTGGACGGCATGGTGATGACAACGGTTAAGGATGAGTTTGTATATCACGAAATGGTAGCGCATCCGGCCTTAAATACACATCCGAATCCGAAAAAGGTTTTGGTTGTGGGTGGCGGCGATGGCGGCGTTATCCGTGAGGTCATCAAGCATCCTGAAGTGGAAAAGGCTGTATTGGTTGAGATCGACGGTAAAGTCATTGAATATTCTAAAAAATATTTACCTGAAATTGCCGGGAAGTTGGACGAGCCTAATGTGGAAGTGCTGGTCAATGATGGTTACATGCATATTATCGAACACAAAAATGAATACGATGTGATTATGGTCGATTCGACGGAGCCAGTGGGTCCGGCAGCGCCGCTGTTCGAACGTGGGTTTTACCAAGGTATTTTTGAGGCGCTGAAGGAAGACGGCATTTTCGTGGCGCAGACGGATAATCCTTGGTTCAAGGCTGACCTGATTCAGAAGGTCAACAAAGATGTAAAAGAGATTTTCCCGATTGTGCGTGTGTATGGTGCAAACATTCCAACCTATCCAAGCGGTCTATGGACATTTACATTGGGCAGCAAGAAATATGATCCGCTCGAAGTGGACGAGAACCAAATTCCAGAGATGGACACTCGATATTACAGTCCGCGTCTGCACAAAGCAGCGTTTGTACTGCCTAAATTTGTGGAAGATTTAACAAAGTAAACATTTTAAGAAGCGTCGTAGGGATCTTTATCGCCAGTATAGAGCGAAAAGAGCGCTATAGACGCTTTTTTTGTGTTAAATCAGAACGTAGTAGGGATGAGAATATAGTGGACACTGAATTTCCTTTTAAGATAAAAGAAGGAAATTTAAGGGTGCGTGTAGAACATACAAAAAACCAGACATTTAACAGATTTGTAATCGACAGGGGAGGTTTGGTTATGGAAATACATAAATTGGCGATGTACCAAAGAGGGGGAAACTTTTTTGATCAGACGCTCTTTTTATTACCTGTTGGGGTCTCAGACGATCTCCAACGCAGCAGATATCATCTATATGTTGAGTGTGGTGGTGTTGGTGTTCAGTTCAAGTAATTCCTTAATGACGACTATTTTAATCCCGTTGTTCCGGTTGTCAGCTCAAGTGCTTAGTGGGCTTGTTGCACCGATCGTGCTCGGTCGATTTCGGCTGACGCAGGTTCTTCTATTTTCCCAGTTTGGGCAGTTCGTCATTTTTACGTTGCTGCTGCTTTATTTGTGGATCGTACCTGAGCAGAGGTCGTTTCTGTTTATTTTTGTAATGGTGTTCGGTATGTCTTTCCTAGATGGCTGGACCAATCCTGCGCGTAATGCGCTTGTACCCCGTTTGGCTACGGGTGAAGGACTGATGCGTGCCAACGGCATGGTAGCGGTCAGTGATCAGGTGGTAAGGTGTGCAGGCTGGGCATTAAGCGGAATTATTGTGGCTTGGCTGGGTTCCCTGAATACGCTTGCAATTGCCTCCTGTTGTTATCTCGTGGCTGTAACTGTCACGTCCTTCATTCGTGATCCGCTGGATCAGAAGCACCTAGGTCTTGAAGCTTCGAATTCCCCAACAAATGCGGAAGAACCCGCAAAGGAAAAGGAAAGAGGCTCCCATTGGAAAGAGCTTGGGGAAGGCTGGAAAATCATTTGGCACAACCGCCGTATTCGTTCTCTGATGATCGTCGATAGCGTGGACAGTATTGGGGGAGTCTCCTGGCTCGGTGTATTTATTTTGGCGTACGTCAGCCAAGTGTTGCATCGTGATGAGAGCTGGTGGGGCTTTATGAATGCGTCCTTTTTCTCCGGCACGATTTTGGGTGGGTTAATTGTTGTTGGCTTGGTTAAACGGTTGCAAAAGAACAGCTTTTTGTACATGCTCGGAGCTTTGCTGGTGTATGTACTGATTACCATTGTATTTGCGCTAAATACCATTCCCGTGGCTGCGCTTGTTCTTTTTGCTGTATCAGGCTTACCTGTTCAAATGGCGGGCATTATTCGCCGCACCTTGCTACAAAGCAGTGCACCGGCAGCCCAACTACCCAAAGTGATGGCAGGGATTGATGTAATTACCAATCTCGCTTTTGGCCTGGCTTTATTATTCATGGGCTGGTATGCTGACCGATTCGGCATGGTGCAGGTGTATTTGCTGGCTGCGGCTATGACTACCATTGCTGTTCTGATCGGCTGGTGGTATCGGCGTGATTTTCAGGAAGACGAACCGATTGATCATCCGACCGCTACGGGAGCAGGGATATGAATTACATAAGCAATAGCTCCTTTCTGTGCCACAACAAAAAAGTCGGTTGCATAAGAGCAACCGACTTTTAAGGAGAACGTTTTTTACGAACGTAACGTCCTGTTACCATAACTGCGATGTTAGGCCGTAGTGAACTGGCTGTTATAAAGCGAGGCATAATGGCCGCCGCTTGCGAGCAGTCCTTCATGGGTACCGCTTTCGACGACATCACCGTTTTTCATGTATAAAATCAGATCCGCTTCGCGGATGGTTGATAGTCTGTGGGCGATGACGAAGCTGGTGCGTCCATCGATCATTTTCATAAAAGCCTTTTGGATACGGGCTTCTGTAAGGGTGTCTATGCTGCTGGTTGCTTCATCCAGAATGAGCATAGGTGGATCGACGAGAATCACTCTCGCGATGGTGAGCAGCTGCTTTTGCCCTTGCGACAGGCTGTCGCCTGACCCGCTGATGACCGTATCGTAACCATGAGGCAGGCGCTTGATAAAGCTATGCGCATTGGCAGCTGTCGCAGCCGCGATAACTTCTTCGTCTGTGGCCTCTGGCTTCCCGTAAGCGATATTGTCCCGAATCGTTCCGCTGAACAGCCATGTATCCTGAAGCACCATACCAAAGTTAGTCCGCAGGCTGTCCCGGCTCATATCGTTGATATTCACCCCATCGATGGAGATCGAACCGCTGTCCACATCGTAAAAGCGCATGAGCAGGTTAACGAGTGTGGTTTTGCCTGCTCCAGTCTGCCCAACAATAGCTACGCGGGTGCCTGGCTTGACCTCCAAACTAAAGTTCGTGATGAGCGTCCGTTCCGGATTATAGGAAAATTTCACATGATCAAACAGAATCGTGCCTTTGCTACGCTCCAGCTGTACGGCGTTCGATTTTTCCGGTTGCTCCGGCGGCGAATCCAAAATAGCAAATATGCGTTGAGCAGAAGCCGTAGCAGCCTGAAACTGAGTCAGCACCCCTGTGATTTCATTAAAAGGTTTGGCGAACAAATTGGTGTAGATGAGAAAGCTCGATAAACCGCCTACCGAAATCCCACCCAAAATGATCGAAATACAGCCAATCATAGCGGTGACTGAAAAAGTCATGTTGTTGACCAAACGGGTAGAAGGATTGGACAATGATCCATAAAACTGTGATTTAACTCCCGCTTGATACAATTGCTCGTTTCGGGCGGAAAATTCCTCAAGCGAGCGATTTTCATAATGAAAGGCAGTAACTACCCGCTGTCCGCCAATCATTTCTTCCACATAACCGTTCAGACTTCCTAAAATTTTGGCCTGTTCGCGGAACATACGTTGCGATCTTGTAGTAATGAACCGTGCAACGCCATATGTGATGGGGGCAGACACTAATACCACCAGCGTCATCACTGGACTGATATACAGCATGAGTACAATCGAACCAACAATAGTAATCAATCCGGTGATCAAGGTGGAAAAGCCCTGCAACAAGCCATCCGACACGGCATCCATATCGTTCACAAAACGGCTAATACTATCTCCTTGCGGATGATTGTCATGAAAGCTTAACGGAAGGATATTAAAATGATCGAATAACTCCCGTCGCATATCATTTACAGTCTGAAAAGCAATGCGGTTCGTCAAATATGTGAGCAGCCAACTAAATAGACTGCCTACAACATATACAACGCCTAGTCCAGCTAAAATCTGTGCAATACCTCTAAAGTCTACCGTTCCCTTATTCACCATATGGTCGATAGCCCGACCAATCATATAGGGTCCGACCAGACTGGCGAGCACGCTGAGAATCGCACTGACGATGACCCAAAACGTTGTTGATTTATATTGTCCCACATAGGTTAACAATCTTCTCCAGGTTTCCTTGCCACTCATTGGTCTACCTCCTGCGTTGAGAGCTGGGAGCGATTAATTTCCTGATATACCTCCGAGCTGCTCATCAACTGATCATGTGTGCCGATCCCGACAATCCGGCCTTCATCAAATACAATGATTTTATCGGCATGCTGTACACTGCTTACTCGTTGTGAGACCAGCAGGACAGTCATGCGGGTGCTATTTTCCCGAAGCGATTTCCGAAGGGCGGCATCAGTTGCAAAATCAAGTGCGCTTGAGGAATCATCCAAAATCAGTATTTCCGGATTGCCTACAATAGCTCTGGCAATGGTAAGTCGCTGCTTTTGGCCGCCTGACAGATTAAGTCCACCTCGCATGATCGGGGCGTCGAATTTTTCCGGTAAGTTAGAAATAAATTCATCCGCTTGCGCGATAGCGGCGGCCCGGGCGACTTCCTCATCGGTGGCATGTTCATGTCCCCAACGGATATTATCCGCTATAGACCCTGTGAACAGCAGTGCCTTTTGTGGAACAATCCCGATTTTCTGCCGCAATTGCTCCAGCTTGTAATGCCGTACGTCGATGCCATCGACACGTACACAACCTTCTACTGCATCATAGAAGCGGGGAATCAGATTCACGAAGGTGGATTTTCCCGAGCCTGTTCCTCCTATGATTCCAACCGTTTCACCGGGATAGATGTCTACGACTACATCGCTAAGTGCCAGTTGTCCTGTCTTATTGTAGCCAAAGGAGACATGATCAAAAGAGATGGCTGGTACTGGGCTGATTTTACCCGTTCTTCCCTGATCGAATGATGCAGAATTGGCAGTATCGGAAATCGAAGCTTCCGTGTCTAGGACCTCCTGAATTCTCGCGGCTGAAGTGGCCGCCTTGGTGAACAGAATAATGAGATTCGTCACCACAATCAGGGCCAGTAAAATCTGCGTAATGTAATTAATAAACGCAATAATCTCTCCTTGTGTAAGAGATCCATATTGGATATGGATACCGCCGATCCACAGAATGGCAATAATAGCTCCGTTGACCACCAGTAAGGTGGCTGGGCTAAGTAGAGCAGAAATACGGCCGACACGAATAGCGGTCTGGGTCAGGTCATCTGAGGCAGTATTGAACTTTACTCGTTCAGCTCCTCTTTTGGCAAATGCACGGATAACCCTTACACCTGTGAGATTTTCGCTTAGCACCAGAGCGATTTTATCGAGCTTTTTCTGGTATAGCTGGTACAGCGGAGAAGCCTTCGTAATGACTACATACAGAATCAAAGCCAGAACGGGTGTAGCCGCCAACAGCACCAAAGCAAGGCGGAAGTCCAGTATCATGGACATGATGATCGCCCCGATACAAATAAAAGGAGCACGAATAACCAGACGAATCAACATCGCTACAGCTGTTTGCAGCTGATTGACATCATTCGTAATTCGGTTGATGAGAGAGGGCGTACCAAATTTATCGAGATCTGCATAAGAAAACGATGAAATATGCTTAAACATCGTATTGCGCAGTGTGGTTCCGAATCCTTGGGAAGCACGGGCTGCGTAAAACTGGCACACTAGAGAACTGCCAAAGCCCAGTATAGTCATGAGCAACATTAAAAGACCCATTTGCCAAACATAATGGGTGTCTCCCTTACCAACGCCATGATTAATCATTAAAGCCACCATAGTAGGCAACAACAATTCCAGAATAGCCTCAATTAGTTTAAACAGAGGCCCAAGAATCGTTTCCTTTTTATAGGGTTTCAAAAAAACAGCAAATTTCAGCAAATCAACCATCACCTAACCTGAATATTGTATAAAGTTTTCTATTGTAATTGCATATCTGAATATGATTATGGCATATCCCCAACCATATGAATAATATTTAATATATATTAGAGATATAGGTTTTACATATATCAGGACCGGAGGTTCATGATGGAATTGAGACATCTCAAGTATTTTTTAGCGATTGCAGACGCTGGACAGATTACAGCGGCAGCCAAAAAACTGCAAATCGCACAGCCTCCCTTAAGTCAACAGCTTATGCAGCTGGAGGAAGAGCTGGGTGTAAAGCTTGTGCATCGAGGCTCACGAAGCATTCAATTGACAGAGGCGGGAATCATTTTACGGAACAGGGCCAAGCAGATTTTGGAGCTGACGGATGCTACGACAAGGGAAATAAACGATTTCGCCATGGGGATGAAGGGGACGCTCACCATTGGAACGGTTTCTTCCTCTGGGGCAACCCTGATGAAAGACAGGCTTTCCGAATTTCATAAAACCTATGCGGGTGTAAAATTTGAAATACATGAGGGAAATACCTTCCGGATTCTCGATCTTCTGAACAAAGGAATTGTAGAGGTCGGTATCGTCAGAACTCCTTTTAATACCACTGATTTAGGGTGTAGATATGCGTCCACTGAGCCGATGGTAGCAGTGATGACGGAAGAACATGATTGGAGTCCCGAACAGAAGAGCATATCATTGGCTGAGCTGAAGAACAGACCACTCATCGTATATCGTCGTTTTGAGCAATTGATCCACGACACCTGTATGAAGCATGGCTTTGAGCCAAACTACTTTTGCAAAAATGACGATGCCCGCACCACGCTTCTTTGGGCCAACGAAGGGCTGGGTATTGGCATGATTTCGAGCTCCGCATTGTCTTTGGGCAGCAATAATCATTTAATTGTTAAGGAAATTATGTGTGAAGATTTGCACACTCGTGTGGCTGCCGTCTGGTTGAAGGATAAATACATGTCTTCTTTGGCTTCCCGGTTCATTGAAAGTTTTAGTCAGGCATCCAGTGTAGCTGACCTACAGTAGTTGAATTTTTTAAGGGCGAAAGCATCTTTTTGTAAAAACTCATTTGAATTGCAATCGGGAACTGGATATAGTAGTACAGTAGGATAGCGATAGAATGGAGTTTGAACACATGCCACACAATGCAAAGGTTCGAATCCGTCTTCATAGTCATCATGACGGAGAAGATGTGGTACAGGAGCTTCCTGGAGAAGCAATCGTTCGCGGGAAGCATCTATATATAAGGTACGAGGAGCCGCAAGAGAGTCCTGAGGGCGGTACGACACGGAACACAGTCAAGATCGGACCGGATGAGCTAAAGCTGATTCGTCACGGTGAGGTACAATCAGAGCAGTCGTTCGCGCTGGGACGCAGGTTGCCTGGATTTTACCGCTCGCCTTATTTAAACCTGAACATGTCTGCGCATACGCAGAAGCTCGATATTCGGATGGATGGATTCACCGGACAAGTGAGCTGGACTTATGATCTATACGTATTTGAGGATTTCTCGGGGCATTTTGCCATCAGTTTGCATATACAGGAGGAGCAACAATCATGACAAGCAATCCACTGGAACTTATTAATCAAAAGGTGACCTCAGCAATCGAGGCAGCGGTGCTGGCTGCTGGAATCGTGGGTCGCGAAGAGCTGCCGACCATTACGCTGGAGGTACCTAAGGACAAGTCACACGGTGACTTAGCTACCAACGTAGCCATGCAGCTCACTCGCATTGCGAAGAAGAATCCGCGTCAAATCGCTGAAGATCTGATTGCGAATATGGACTTAGCTTCCGCTTCTATTGAAAGTGCGGAAATCGCGGGACCAGGCTTTATTAACTTTCGCCTGAACAAGAGCTACCTCTATGCAGTGATCGGACAAGTACAGGAGCAAGGAGCAGATTACGGTCGTGTACAGGTAGGTGAGGGCAAAAAGGTACAGATCGAATTTGTCAGCGCCAATCCGACTGGGAGTCTTCACTTGGGCCATGCACGTGGTGCAGCCGTAGGGGATGCGCTCTGTAATGTGCTTGATTTTGCCGGATATCAAGTCACTCGTGAATATTACATTAATGATGCGGGGAACCAGATTTACAATATGAGCCGTTCCATCGAAGCGCGTTATTTGCAGGAGCTAGGACAGCCTGCGGAGATGCCGGAGGACGGATACCATGGTGAGGATATCATCGGGTTTGCGAAGGAACTGGTGGCTGAGAAGGGCGATTCTTTGTTGTCTATGGAACCAGGAGATCGTGCCGCTTATTTCCGTGAATACGGTCTGGAAAAGGAACTGAATAAGATCAAGCGTGATCTGGAGCGGTTCCGTGTACCTTTTGATTCCTGGTTTAGTGAAACATCACTGTATGATAACGGTGAAGTGCTTAAAGCACTGAATGAGCTGCGTGACCGTGAGGAAATTTATGATAAGGACGGAGCTACTTGGCTGAACACGACTAAGTATGGTGACGATAAAGACCGCGTATTGATCAAAAATGACGGCACTTATACGTACCTGACTCCGGATATCGCCTATCACCGCGACAAATATGCTCGTGGGTATGACACGATCATCAACATCTGGGGAGCGGATCACCACGGCTATATTCCACGGATGAAGGCCGCAATGGAAGCACTGGGCAATGACCCAGATAAGCTTAAAGTACTGATTGCCCAAATGGTCAGCTTGTTCCAAAACGGTGAAAAAGTAAAAATGTCCAAGCGTACTGGCAAGGCCGTAACGATGGAGGATCTGATGGAAGAAGTGGGCGTAGACGCGATTCGTTACTTCTTCACCATGCGTAGTATGGATTCGCATCTGGATTTTGATATGGATTTGGCGATTTCTACCTCCAATGAGAATCCGGTATTCTACGTGCAATATGCACATGCACGTGCATGCAGCGTATATCGTCAAGCCGAAGAGCAGGGTATTGCTGTACTGCCATTGGCAGAAGTTGACTTGTCGAAGCTGACGGCTGAGCATGAATACGATTTGTTGCGCAAAATTGGCGAGTTGCCAGAGGAAGTATCGGTGGCAGCTGCAAACTTTGCGCCGCATCGTATGATTCGCTATGTCTACGAGCTGGCATCCATGTTCCACAGCTACTATAAAGCAGAGCGTGTCATCACGGAGGATGCCGCTCAAACGCAAGCTCGCTTGGCGTTGTTTGGCGCGGTCCGCACGACCATTGCCAACGTACTGAAGCTGGTGGGCGTGTCTGCACCGGAACGTATGTAAAGTAAACAACTGCAACATAATGATTTTGTAGTCATATGTATAATGGTTAAAGGAACCGTTCGTGCTGCCCTCTAGGGAGGCTCGTTCGGTTCCTTTTTTTGGTTTGAATACAATAAGTTTGAGTAGCTTAATAGCGTTCCAGTACCAGATTCGTTTTCAGGGAATCGGCAGGAATCAGCCATCCTTTGGATTGTAGCAGATTCATCAGCTTGGTGCGGTTGCTTGCGGCAGTATTGTAATCCGAAGTTTTGAAGGAGATTTCGATGATATTGTCGGTACCCGATCCGTTGGCGCTGCGAATAGGCCATACTTCAACGTCAGTATCCAAGCCCTGAAAGCTGCCCTTATATTTGTTGACCTGTACAGGACCGCGTACTCTGGAGTTTGCCAAGGTATGTTTGCCCCAGTTGCTGCTTTTCCAGTTTTGCAGCTTGCCCGGAAGATTGTCCTGCAATTGTTTTAATGCCTGATCCGGGGAAGGCAGAGCTAATCCTTTGGAGGCGTTCGTTTTCTTGTCATTGGAAAAGCTTAATGTCTGCTTGCTGTATCCCCAATCCACCTCAGCCTCATAATTATCATCAGAGGCACTGAAGCCTTCTTTATTCGCTTGGGTAAGTGCTGCGTCGATATTCCCGTTTGTGATCGTATATCGCTTTTTGTAGGTTAACTCATAATTTTTTTTGTCCTCTTTTTTGCGAAATCTAACGTTCCAGCCCTCGTCATTCAATTGCAAGGAGTCTGTATCAAAATACTCGACGCTTAATCGTTGCGCATCTTCACTGATTCCGAACTCATTTACAATACCGCTTTTTAAAGAGCCATCCGCATTGAGGACCTGAGCTGTATCCAGCAGCAGCTTTACCTCATAGCTTGGTGTGGCATTGGCAGCGGCTTGTACGGGCTCTGCACCTTTCCATCCTGTTGCGAGCAGCACTGCACTCAGAGTTACTACTGACATGAATTTAGTGATACGCAGGCTTGTTTTCATTTCATCCTCTCCTGTTCGTCCGAATAGGTTACACGCTTCACTTTACGGGTGATTTGTCAGTCGTATGTCAAGCTAAGATGGTATTCTGGTTAAAAAATACCATAATTTTTATATGACAGCTAAGATTTAATCTTGGTTCCATCATAAATATTTAGTGAATCTGTGAATCAGCGCGGAGCGATGACGATCTTTGTTGCTGACCATATAAATATGCCGCTCAACAGGCTGTCCCGGAATAGGTCTTATGATCAGTAAACCCCGCTCAACCTCTGATTGAACAGCAAGGCGAGAGACAAAGGAGATGTGTTCTCCCAGCATAACCGCCTGTTTGATAGCTTCCAGTGAATCCAATTCCAGATAGGATGGAAGTCGGCGCCTTCCGCGCTCCAGCCATTTGTCAGTCACGTGGCGTGTGCTGGAATCCTTCCCATGCAACACAAAAGAGGAAGAAGCGATGCGCTCGGGTGTTAAATCGGTTTCGTTAGCGAGCGGATGAGTGGGTGAGCAGATGAGCACCAGTTCATCTTCTCCCAAGGATTCTGAGAGCAGCGTTGGGGATTGAAACGGCTCTGCCGAAATAATGCCGAGGTCAATTTCGTGGCGAGCGAGCATGTCCTTGATCACGGGCGCTGTTTTCACGGACAAGGCAATGTGAATGCCCGGATGCTCGCGGGCAAACCGATGCAGCACGGCAGGAAGCAGATAGGTGGCAGGTACATAGCTTGCGCCAATCCGTATACTCCCTCGTTGGAGCGTATCGAACTCACGGACAACCCGCTCAGCCTCAGCCGCAAGTGCATTAATCTTGGTAGCATAGTGCAGCAGCGCATTTCCGGCATCCGTCAGGATGATTTTGCCCATACGTGTATCAAATAGCTTTACTCCAAACTCACGCTCCAGATTTTTCATATGAAAAGTAACAGTGGGTTGCTTTAGGCCGAGAACCTCGGCTACGGTGGTAATTTTATGGTGCTTGTTCAGCAGCTCTACAATATGTAACTTTAGAAGACTTAAGTTCACTTAGAATGCCTCGCTTTCAGTTAAGTCAAACAATCATGCTTATTCTCTGGGCAACAGCATCAACCGCCTCTATATAGATTAAATCTATGAGTGTTAACACAATTCATTGAAATAATTAATTTTGTTTTAACTTCCCAATAACACAGGTTGCGAATTCAAGTTTTACACTGGGGTCAGTCACAAGAACAGGCAGGTAATGCGATGAATCAGGATCTATATATTCGCGGATTAAGTAAAACCTTCGGCCATACCACCGCGTTGCATGAGACGAATCTGGTCGTACGACAGGGCAAGTTCACCACACTGCTTGGACCGTCCGGTTGTGGGAAGACGACGCTCTTGCGCTTGATTGCTGGTCTGGAGACACCAGATACCGGCACAATCACGATGGGAGAGGAAATTCTCTTTTCAGCTGAACGCAAAAAGGATGTTCCCGCACATCTCCGCCACTTTGGTATGGTCTTTCAGGATTTTGCGCTGTGGCCGCATATGACGGTGTTTGAAAATGTGGCCTTCGGCTTGCGAGCGAGCAAGCGGGGAAAAGGGGCTGTTAGCGCTCAAGGCAAGGAACTGCGGGCAGTGGTGCTGGAGGCGCTCGATAAGGTGAGGTTGTCAGGGATGGAGGATCGCTATCCCCATCAGCTGTCCGGTGGTCAGCAGCAGCGGGTTGCTTTTGCAAGAGCAGTTGCTATCCGGCCTCGACTGGTTTTGTTCGACGAGCCACTCAGTGCACTGGATGCCGTACTTCGGGAGGAGATGCGCATTGAGATGATATCACTTGTGCGCGATCTGGGGCTGACCGCCTTATATGTCACTCATGATCAGATCGAGGCCATGTCCATGTCTGATGAAGTAGTGGTTATGAAAAGTGGACATATTTTGCAGACCGGAACACCAGAGGTGATCTATGGTTGTCCGTCTCATCCAGAGGTGGCAAGCTTTATCGGCAAATCCAACTGGATCGAGTTGGAACGGACACTATTTCGACCTGAACATGTCCGTTGGGAACAGGAACAAGCGGATCAGCACACTTTTACAGTAGAGATCCTGCATGTCAGCTATGTTGGCGATCGCTATGAAATCCGTCTAGTAGCCGAAAACGGCGAGCAATGGACTGCGTATCACTCCACCCGCTTGCCCATAGGCGAACAAATGCATATTTGGGTATCCCCGCAATACATCCACCAACTTGAAACATAGGGAAAAGGGGTTATATAAGATGATGAATAGGCGTGTTTTTCGTACAGGATGGAAAAAAGGGGCTATGCTTGCTTTAACATTGACTTTTGGACTGGCTGTGGCAGGCTGCGGAACGGCTACGACATCGAAGGATGGGGCACAAGCCGATGGATCAGCAGGGCAAGCAGGGGCGGCGTCCACCGATCAGAAGTTGGTTGTTTACAGCGCAGGCCCGGATGGACTTGCGAAAAAGCTGATAGCGGGGTATGAGGCGCAGAGCGGGGTTAAGGTAGAGTTATTTCAGGGAACGACAGGTAAGATTTTAGCCCGCATGGAAGCGGAGAAAACGAATCCGGTAGCAGACGTGGTTGTGCTGGCATCGCTTCCGTCTGTACAAGGCTTGAAAAAGGAAGGACTCACACTCCCCTATCCGGACGCTAAAAATGCGGACAAGCTAAACCCGGATTGGTCTGATAAGGAGGGTCACTATTTCAGCACAAGTGCTTCTGCTTTGGGTATTGCATTTAACACGAAGTTAGTGAAAACGCCACCTACTTCATGGGCCGATTTGGCGAAGCCTGAGTACAAGGATCAGGTTAACATTCCTGATCCATCGCTGTCTGGCTCAGCGTTGGATTTTATGACAGGCTATCTGAGCGCCAAGGGCGATGGAGGCTGGACGTTGTTTGAGCGGTACAAGGCTAACGGTGTGGCCATGGCCGGTGCGAATCAGGAAGCGCTGGATCCAGTGATTACGGGGGCTAAAGGTGTAGTCGTCGCTGCGGTTGATTACATGACCTACAAGGCTAAAGCCAAAGGCGAGCCGATAGACATCGTTTATCCGACAGAGGGAACGGTCATTAGCCCGCGTCCTGCCGCAATCCTCAAGTCCACACAGCATGAGCAAAATGCCAAAGCGTTCATTGATTATCTGTTGTCGGACGAAGCACAGAAACTAGTAGCAGATGCTTCCCTACTCCCTGGACGCACGGATATCAAAGCTGACAAGCGTGCAAACCTCGACGAAATCCCATTGCTGAAAACCAACTGGGAATGGATGGGTGAACACGGATCAGACGTGACGGAAAAGTTCACGCAAATGTTCAAATAAGCCGATGGGAGGTTTGTCTGTTAAACACATCAGGGGATGGTCCCTGACACTTGCTCTGATCGCGCTTTTTATCCTAATTGTACTGCCGTTGCTGCAAATCTTCATCCAAAGTGTGTATGTTGATGGGACATTTCAATGGGCTGCGCCTTTTCGAACGTTAGCTGCTTCTCAATTTGCAGGAGTGCTATTCAACTCGATCTGGCTAGGCATCTGTGTGATCGCAGGAACGACCGTCCTTGCACTTCCGCTAGCCTGGATCATGTCCAACACCCGACTCGCACACTGGCGCTGGTTGGATGTCGTGCTGCTGATTCCGTTTATGACTCCGCCCTATATCGGTTCCATGGGATGGATCCTGTTTATGCAAAAAAACGGGTATATGGAGCAGTTGCTCCCGGATATGCATTTCTTAACGGCTTCCTTCTTCAGCCTTGGCGGCATGGTGATGATCATGAGCCTGCATCTGTTTCCATTCCTGTACCTGCTGCTACGCGGGGCGCTGGTGAGGATTGGCGGCAGTCTGGAAGAGGCGGGTGCTGTCATGGGCGGAGGCTTTCTGTACAGGTTCCGTCGAATCATTTTACCGCTGCTACTATCGGCATACGGAATGGGTGCGCTGCTCATTTTCGTTAAAACGATTGCCGAGTTTGGCACACCCGCTACCTTTGGGCGACGTATCGGGTATGAGGTTATGACTTCTGAAATTCACAAATATATTTCCAGTTGGCCCATCGATTTTGGCAAAGCGACGTCCATGGCCTCGGTGCTGTTAACGGCCTGCCTGCTTATGTGGTATGTGCAATCGGTGATCAACCGAAAGTTCACATACAGACTGGTAGGGGGTAAAGGTTCCCGTCCTTCCCGTCTTCGTGTATCCAGCTGGACTACAGCACTGAGTGTCATGTTCATCCTATTGCTGCTCATCGCAGCTATTGGCATCCCTTACTTTTCAATTATTGCGGCCTCCTCCATGAAGCTGCGGGGAATCGGATTGGCATGGAACAACCTTACACTCGACTATTACAAGGAACTGCTGTCGTGGGGTTCAGAAAGCATGGAAGCGCTACTGAACAGTGTATTTCTCTCTTTGGGTGCATCGACGCTTGCAGTGGTGCTGGGCACCTGGTTTGCGCTTGTTATCGGTGGATCACGCACGAAAATCCAACGGACAGTTGATGCATTCAGTTTACTTCCGAATACAGTGCCGGGAATTGTTATGGTGGTGGGTCTGATTTTGTGGTGGAATTCGCCGTGGATGCCCATTCCATTGTATAACACATATGGCATGGGCATTCTGACGTATGTTATTTTGTTTGTTCCTTATACGGTGCAGTATGTCAAAAGCGCCTTTACACAGGTGGACACTGGTCTTTTTCAGGCGGGACAGGTATTCGGCGGGCGTCCGTCTTACATATTCCGCCGGATTGTACTGCCGCTGATTGGACCGGGGATGCTCGCTGGTTGGATGATGACCTTTACCATTGCTTCACGGGAGCTGGTAGGATCGTTGCTGATTTTACCGCCATCCGTCCAGACGTCTGCAACCTATATATTTGCCCAGTTTGAGCAGGGACAGGTGTCGCTTGGCATGGCGATGGCTGTTATATCGGTTGGTTTGACCACATTGCTACTGATCTTAATGGAAAGCTTAAACTCGCGGAGAAAGTGGAAATGATGATGACCAAGCTTAGGATTTGGGGTGGAGCGGGCGAACATGGCCGCTCCTGTTATGTTTTTGAAGGAAAGCAGCATCGTATCATGCTGGATTGTGGCGTAAAAAAGGAAGGAACCGGGCAATATCCGGTTTTTCCGCCACAGAAGGTGAAGGAGCTAACTACTGTTTTGCTGTCTCATGCACATGAGGATCATTCCATGGCGCTCCCCTTACTGTACAAGTATGGATATCGGGGAGAGGTCTGGACGACCAAGGCTACCGCTGAGCAGCTGGGATCCTATTTTCGCTCCTGGCAAACTTATGTTGAATCGAGAGACGGCGAATTGCCCTACAGTGAACAAGATATCCAATCTATTACCTATCGCTATCTAGAAGACGAAACGCCGTCAGGAGTGTGGCATGAAGCTTGTCCGGGTGTGAGAATGATGTGGGGACGCAGTGGACATTTGGCTGGTGCAGTGTGGTATATCGTAGAAATGGAAGGGAAGCGGCTGTTCTTTTCTGGAGACTATAGCCGTGAATCTGAGCTTCTTGCTGCCGATGCACCGGACTTGTGTATGGGAGAGGGGGTAGATGACCTTCCTGGATGCAAGCCAAAGTCCAATCTAGTGGACATATCAATCATGGACAATGCTTATGGTATGGATATAGACCCGCAGCCTGTTAAGCTGGAGCGGCTGAGGGTCGAGATGGAGCAGGTATTATTGTCTGGCGGCCATGTGTTGTTGCCAGTGCCTGCCTTTGGCAGAGGACAGGAATTGATCGTATGGGCCAGCGAGCAATTTCCTGAACAAACAATAATTATAGAGCCTGACCTGTGGCACGGATTGAAACAGTTAAATCGATGGAAAGAGTGGCTACGTCCGGGAGCTTCCACGCGAATAAAACATGTGTTGAACAGTGACAGGGTGTTTGTGCCTCGTGATACTGCGGGACGGATAAGTCTGCTGGAACGGAACACGGCCACTATTATCGTAACAAGAGACGGCATGATGGATTCCCCGCAGGCGCGTTGGTATTATCAATATCTTTCGGATCACCGCAGTATGCTGATCGATGTGGATAGCGGGGAGGATATTAGGAACAGTGTGATATTGACCGGGCATGCTTCCAATGGTACTTTTGGTAAACATCTGTTGGAACGTGCAGACGCCAATGACATCTGTATAGCTCGGCATTTGATTTACAAGGTGCACCAGGGATTATCGGATGTACGGCAAATGCTGAAGGAGATGCCTAGCAAACAGGTTGTACTCGTTCATGCACCCAAATTGCAGACCGACCTTGTACGAGATGAGTTAATAAGAGAAGGAAATAATGAACATGGAGGTCCTGCCAGAGAAGTTCACTCTTTGGAGCCAGGTGCAACGATAGAGGTTTAGTATTCATCAGATCGTGGTTCACTTTGTGCCCTCTTGCATCAATCGGAAGGCATCCACTTCTCCAAGCTTGGTGGAGATGGAAGTGCGTCCAGCACTTTTACGAAGGCGTAGCGGTGTGGCAGTGCGCTTAAGCAGCGCTTTAATTTCTCCGGGCTCCAGTTCCGGTCTCAGTGAAAGGAGAAGTGCGATGCTCCCGGTCACATGGGAAGTAGCCATAGAGGTGCCGCTCATTTCATGATGCTTTCCATGAATCCAGGAGGATCTGATCTTCTCACCGGGTGCATACACGTCTACGAATTGCCCCCGATTGCTAAAAGGAGCGATACGTCTGTATTTGTCGGTAGCTCCGACTGAAATCGTCTGGGAATAGCGGGCCGGATAGTCAATACTTCGACGCTTACCCTCATTTCCCGAGGAAGCTACGATTACAATGCCGTTATGATATGCTTTATTCACCATATCAAGCAGTGCCTTGCTGCGCGACTTCATACCAAAGCTCATATTAATAATATCGACACGATTTAATACACACCAGTCGATACCAAGAATGATGTCAGAGACATAGGCGGCTCCATTATGATCGAATGCTTTTACAGGATGAATTAAAGCCCGTGGTGCTACGCCAACCATACCCTCGTCATAGTTAGATGCCGCGATGGTTCCAGCAATATGAGTGCCGTGGCCGTTGTCGTCATAGGGTAGCATGGTCCGGTTCAACAAATTGATACCTCTGGCAAGGGAATGGCGAAGATCAGGATGATGAAAATCCGCTCCTGTGTCGATCACACCGATTCTGACCCGATTCCCTGTCGAGGAAGGCCAAGCCTTGTATGCACGTACCTGTTTGACTCCCCATGGCATAGAAATGCTTTTCTCTACTTTCGGTATATAAGCCGTTTCTGCGTGAACCTTTATGCGGGTATCTTCTTCAACGGTAACACCGTGGTGATATTTGCCCAGCCTGTCTCCCCCTGAAAGCGGAGCGATGAGAGCACGGATTAGCCTAGCCGGTTGTACTTGCCGTAATCCCGCAAGCTCAGGTTTCAGCTTCCTGAGATAGGACAGGCATTCCCGGTATTGGTGAGGCTTATCGAACGTGATAATCTGTTTGTTCCGTCCACTGCCGGACGGCTCCGAAATACCCTCATGCAAACGCTGCAAAAAATCCGGATAGTCCATTTGAGACGGTCCCCCTCCGATGAGCCATGCTGAGGTATTGTATGAGCAAGCGTCAGCTACGGCATGGGAAACTTGCCCCTTTTTTATGGAAATAGGCCTGCTTGTCGTGTCAAAGTAGCTATGGACACATACGATACATGGAGGGCATAAGCTCTTGTGCAACAACTTTGGGAGGCCTCTCCCGGAGCGGGTACAGTCGGAGGCGGGGGGAACCCCGTCTTTTTACGTGTGCCGTCTTGTGCAGAGGGATATTCTTGGAAATTATGACGATACCCATGTTTAACTTGCAATTTGCTTCCAAATAGGTTTTACTTAGTTTTGATAATGGATATGTTAGTATTGCATGTATCGTGTATGCTCTGAAACATGTTCTTGTGAATTACGTGTGAGAGGAAGTGTCCCTAGGTGAGTACACCACTCAACTTGAAGATTGACCCGGAGAAAGTCCACGAGACTCCAATGGTGGATTTGGCATTTATGGTATTGAAAGCAGCCAATACTCCATATTATTACCGTGACCTGATGAATGAAGTCGCCAAATTGCGCGGCTTGTCCGACGAAGAAATTAATGACGTTATTGCTCAGCTATATACTGAAATCAACATTGACGGGCGTTTTGCCTGTGTCGGTACGAATCTGTGGGGCTTGAAACGTTGGTATCCGGTAGATAAATCCGAAGATGCCCTGACAGGCGCCAAGCGTCCTCGTATCATTAACGATGAAGACGATGACGACGAAGATGACTATCATGAGGAAGAAGAAACATACAACTCCGATGACGACTTCGATGCAGATAGCGAAGACGAGGATGGCGAAGACGAGCTGTTCGACGGAGAAGATGACGATGATAGTGACGATGACGTAGTTATTGACGATGAAGACCTCAGTGATGAGGAAGATACAGATGATGAAAATGACGATGAGTCGATCGAAGACGACGACGATTCACTTCGTTAGGAACAGGTTGCAAGGGGAGATACGCTCTCCCCTTTTTCATGACCGTTTTCTTGAAACCCCTGCTGATTTATAGCTTTCAGATAGATTTATTCCAATCAGGTTCAAAGGACAAATTAACACAGATAACTTCCTTGACAGCGGATTGGACACGGGGTAAACTATTGCTTGGGCTTATGATTGATTCACTTATATGTTTGCTTTTTGTATAAAAGTGCCCCGTACTACGGGAGTGCTTTTTTGTTTTTTATAGGGGTGTTTCCACTCATGAAAGAGGGCTAAGGGCGGCGGATTGGAAAATATAACCGCTGCCTTCTTCATGGATGATAATCCGTGCAAACGGGTTACGATAACATCATAATGTCGCCTGAATTTTTGCATCTTATCTAGGAGGGTTTTGAACAGTGACGAAGTATATTTTTGTGACAGGCGGGGTTGTGTCTTCCTTGGGCAAAGGGATTACGGCAGCTTCACTGGGGAGGCTTTTGAAGAACAGGGGACTGAAGGTAACGATTCAAAAATTTGATCCTTACCTGAATGTCGATCCAGGTACCATGAGCCCTTACCAGCACGGTGAAGTGTTTGTAACGGATGATGGTGCGGAAACGGATCTCGACTTGGGACACTATGAGCGCTTTATTGATATTAATCTGTCCAAGAACAGCAATGTCACAACAGGCAAGGTATATTCCAGCGTGATCAGCAAAGAGCGTCGCGGAGAATATTTGGGCGGTACCGTACAGGTTATCCCTCATATTACGAACGAAATCAAGGAGCGCGTGTACCGTGCAGGCCGTGAAGCGGGTTCGGATGTCATTATTACGGAAATCGGCGGTACTGTAGGCGATATTGAAAGCTTGCCATTTTTGGAAGCCATTCGTCAGCTTAAAAGTGAAGTTGGGCGCGAAAATGTGATGTACATTCACGTAACGCTCATTCCTTATATTAAAGCTGCTGGTGAGGTTAAAACCAAACCAACTCAGCACAGTGTGAAAGAACTGCGCAGCATCGGCATTCAACCGAATGTCATTGTTTGCCGTACAGAGCATGAATTGTCCTCCGATATGAAGGCTAAAATTGCATTGTTCTGCGATATTGATGCGAATGCAGTGGTAGAATGCCGCGATGCTTCGACTCTCTACGAGGTTCCGTTGAACCTACGTGAAGAAGGTTTGGACGAAATCGTAGTTAACCACCTGAAGCTGACAACACCTGCACCGGATATGACCGAATGGGAAGGGTTAGTTGATCGAATCAGCAAGTTGGACAAAACGGTTGAAATTGCTATTGTTGGTAAATATGTTGCGCTACATGATGCATACTTAAGTGTTGTTGAGTCACTTTCTCACGCTGGATTTGATGCAAATGCGGACGTAAAAATCCGCTGGGTGAACGCTGAAGAAGTAACGGACGAGAACGTAGCTGACATGCTGGGCGGCATTGGCGGTATTCTCGTACCAGGTGGCTTCGGCGATCGCGGAATTGAAGGCAAAATCAGCACCATTCGTTATGCACGGGAGCAAAAAATTCCGTTCTTCGGTATTTGCCTGGGTATGCAGGTATCTGTTATTGAGGTTGCTCGTTCCCTGGCTGGTCTCGAAGGAGCCAACAGCTCGGAAATTAACCCGGCTACCGATTATCCTGTCATTGACTTGCTTCCTGACCAAAAAGACATCGAAGATTTGGGCGGTACCATGCGTCTTGGCCTGTATCCATGTAAACTGGTGGAAGGTTCCCTGGCAGAGGCTTGCTACAACGACGAGCTGGTGTACGAGAGACATCGTCATCGGTACGAATTCAATAACGAATATCGTGAAGTTATTGAAAAAGCAGGTCTTCGTATTTCTGGTACTTCACCGGATGGACGTTTGGTGGAAATTGTCGAGCTTCCTGAGCATCCATGGTTCCTGGCGGTACAATTCCATCCAGAATTTACTTCCCGTCCGAATCGTCCACAGCCTTTGTTCCGTGAATTTGTAAAAGCGGCATTGCAGCTTCAAGGTTAATGCTACAGCTTGAAAGACCTCCTTTGGGAGGTCTTTTTTTATCCCATGCTTCCTGATTATGAAAGAATATTCCACAATTATGTATAAGAGCAGGATTTTCTTTTTGCAGGAGCGAATATAGTTTTAGGTATGGGACGGATATTGTACGTCATCGGACGCTGTTATGGCAATAGCTGCATGATCCTCGTTTTAAGATCTTAGGAGGTTAAAACATTGGAAAAGAAAAAAGTATTAATCGTCGATGACCAGAATGGAATACGGATTTTACTGATGGAAGTGTTCGGAAGTGAGGGTTATGAGACCTTTCAGGCAGCGAACGGGAAAATTGCTCTTGAGATTGTTGAGAAGGAACCACCTGATCTGGTTCTGCTCGATATGAAAATTCCAGGTATGGACGGACTTGAAATTCTGAAGCACCTAAAAAGCATGAATCCCGACATCAAGGTTATTATGATGACAGCGTATGGAGAACTGGACATGATTAAAGAGGCGACGGAGCTAGGTGCACTTATGCATTTTACCAAGCCCTTTGATATTGATGAAATGCGGATCGCCGTGAACAAACAACTCAGAGGTGACTAGGGAAGTCATTTTGGTTGAGAACTCTGTTAACAAAACAGGGTTTTTTGTTTGTGATTATGGGAAATACTGAAAGTAAATCCTCTCCTTATACAATTCTATGGAAAAACGGCGTCCTGAGCGTGATTTTTGTATGTGTTGATATGCAAAAGCTTGTTTAGTATTTAACATGGGTTGTGGTATAATAAGCCCGTATGTGATGTCGGCTAAAAATATAGACAAACCCAAACACCTTTAGGAGGACTGTAACCATGCCATTGGTATCTATGAAAGACATGTTGAACAAAGCACTCGAAGGAAAATATGCAGTAGGTCAATTCAATATTAATAACCTGGAGTGGACTCAAGCTATCTTGGGCGCTGCTGAAGAAGAAAAATCCCCAGTAATCTTGGGTGTTTCTGAAGGCGCAGCACGTCACATGGGCGGATTCTACACTGTTGTTAAAATGGTAGAAGGTCTTATTCATGACATGAAAATTACGGTTCCAGTTGCAATTCACTTGGACCACGGTTCTAGCTTTGACAAATGTAAAGAAGCAATCGACGCTGGTTTCACATCTGTTATGATTGACGATTCCCACAGCCCAATCGAGAAAAATATCGAAACAACGAAGAAAGTTGTTGAATATGCACATTCCAAAGGCGTTTCCGTTGAAGCTGAAGTTGGAATGGTTGGCGGTCAAGAAGATGATGTTGTAGGTGACGTAATGTACGCTAAGCTGGACGATTGTGTACGTATCGTTAAAGAAACAGGCATCGATACACTGGCTCCTGCACTGGGTTCTGTTCATGGACCATACAAAGGTGAACCAAACCTGGGCTTTAAAGAAATGGAAGAAATTCGCGATGCTGTGAAAATGCCACTCGTTCTTCATGGCGGAACAGGTATCCCTACACATGACATCCAAAAATCCATTTCCCTGGGTACTTCCAAAATCAACGTAAACACTGAAAACCAAATCGCATTTGCGAAAGTGGTTCGTGAAGTGCTTGCTGCAAAACCAGATGCTTACGATCCACGTACATTCATCCAACCAGGTCGTGAAGCAATCAAACAAACAGTTATCGGTAAAATCCGTGAGTTCGGTTCCAACAACAAAGCGTAATAAGTTCCAACTAGTCATGCCTCTGCATAGACTGGATGCATTTCTTCGTTGTAGCTGTAATTATGCTGCACAAAATATTTAAATCTGTACAGTTGAATAGTGTGGTATGGAAAGCACACCGCTTAGCCGGTGTCTTTCCATTTTAACCACTTAAAAAGTTGAAAGTTTATGGTTTCAGTTCATTGTTTGACCGACTGCAAAACACGTAGGGGGACCCTCAAGCTTATGGAAAAATTGATGATCACCGGTGGACGGCCGCTTCAGGGTACAGTTTCCATCAGCGGTGCCAAAAACAGTGCCATCGCCTTGATTCCCGCAGCCATTCTGGCAGAGTCGGAAGTCATTTTGGATAATTTGCCGCTGCTCAGTGATGTGGCGGTGTATTCCGAAATATTGGAGGAGCTTGGCGCAAAGGTTACCTGGGAAGGTAGCCAGATGAAGATAGACCCTTCCTCCATTAAATCCATTCCCATGCCGAATGGACCTGTTAAGAAATTACGAGCCTCTTATTATATGATGGGGGCCATGCTTGGCAGATTCAAGGAAGCGATCATCGGTTTGCCAGGAGGATGTAATTTTGAACCCCGGCCCATTGATCAGCATATCAAAGGTTTTGAAGCGCTGGGTGCCACGGTTACGAACGAGCACGGCGCTATTCATTTGCACGCCAAAGAACTGCGCGGCACCAAGATTTATTTGGATGTCAGCAGCGTAGGAGCAACCATTAATATTATGCTGGCGGCCGCACGTGCCAAAGGCGCCACAACTATCGAAAATGCGGCTAAAGAGCCTGAGATTATAGATGTAGCAACTCTGTTAAACTCCATGGGGGCGATTATTAAAGGCGCTGGTACGGAGACAATTCGTATTGAAGGTGTGTCGGAGCTGCATGGTTGCCGTCATTCCATCATACCTGACCGTATACAAGCAGGCACTTATATGATTGCTGCTGCGGCAACCCGTGGAAATGTATTGATTGACAATGTAATCCCCAAACATATGGAGGCTCTCACTGCCAAAATGCAGGAAATGGGCATCGGCATCGAGGAATATGATGAAAGTATTCGCGTACTGGGTGCACCTTCCTATGGGCATGTCGACGTTAAAGCCTTGGTATACCCCGGCTTCCCCACAGATTTACAATCTCCCATGACCAGCTTGCTAACCCAAGCTCAGGGTGTTAGTGTGTTGAGCGATTTTGTGTACAGCAATCGTTTTAAGCACGTCCCTGAACTGGTGCGAATGGGGGCTAAAATTCGCGTAGAGGGTCGGTCTGCCATTATTGAAGGTGGTCAACTGAATGCGGCTAAAGTGAAGGCTGCAGATCTGCGCGCCGGAGCGGCCCTTGTCATTGCTGGACTTACAGTAAGCGAAGGGGTAACCGAGGTGGCAGGTGTCGAGTATATTGACCGTGGTTATGATCATCTCGTTTCGAACCTGCGTCTTTTAGGCGCAGATGTGTGGCGGCAGACTGAGTAATTAAACCATGTACTTTGTTTGAATTGAATTTACTGTAACCAAAGCGGAATAACGGGTAACGCCTATGCAGCCGCTGCTTGGTATAAGATTTGGTTCATACCTAACAATCTTTTATCAAAAAACCGGAATAATTCGGTATAATCCTGGCAGCTGGCTGCATAACTTTATTTGTTTTGGTTAAAATTATGTTGATGGTGTTTATGATATCATTGTCTATCATTTAATTGTATGAATGGACTTAATAATTGAATAGGTGGTTATTATATGGATCTGCAAATTTCCGATCTGGAAGAAATGAAGCTGACCGACCTGTACAAGCTGGCCAAGCAATACCAGATCCCGTACTACGGAACGCTCAAGAAGAAAGAATTAATTTTCGCCATCCTGCGCGCACAAGCTGAGAAGAGTGGATTAATGTTTATGCAGGGTGTTCTGGAAATACTTCCTGAAGGTTACGGCTTTCTGAGGCCGATCAACTATCTCCCGAGTACCGAAGATATTTACATCTCTGCTTCACAAATCCGCAAGTTTGACCTGAGAACGGGCGATCTCGTTTCCGGTAAATGCCGAACGCCGAAAGAAAATGAACGGTATTTTGGATTGCTTCAAGTTAACGCCGTCAATGGAAGAAGTCCTGAGCAAGCTGCTGAGCGGCTACATTTTCCTGCACTGACTCCACTGTATCCGCAAACCAAATTAGTCCTTGAAACTTCCCCCAACCATTTGTCTACGAGAATTATGGATGTACTGGCCCCTGTCGGACTTGGACAGCGCGGACTTATTGTGGCACCTCCCAAAGCTGGGAAGACGCTTCTCCTCAAAGAAATTGCCAATAGCATTTCTACCAACAATCCCGAGATTGAGCTATTTGTCTTGTTGATTGATGAACGCCCTGAAGAAGTGACTGACATGCAGCGTTCTGTCAAAGGTGAAGTTGTGGCCTCTACATTTGATGAACTTCCTGAAAATCACATCAAAGTGGCAGAACTGGTGTTGGAGCGTGCACTGCGTCTCGTAGAACATAAAAAGGATGTTGTCATCCTGTTGGATAGCATTACACGGTTGGCTCGTGCGTACAATCTCGTCATCCCTCCTTCTGGTCGTACTTTGAGTGGGGGTATTGATCCGGCAGCATTTCACCGTCCAAAACGCTTTTTTGGCGCAGCTCGGAATGTGGAGGAAGGCGGTAGCTTGACGATTCTTGCCACAGCGCTGATTGATACAGGATCTCGTATGGACGATATTATTTACGAAGAGTTCAAAGGCACAGGCAACATGGAGCTGCATTTGGACCGCAAACTGGCAGAACGTCGTATCTTTCCTGCGATTGATATTCGTCGTTCCGGTACACGTCGTGAGGAAGTGCTGTTGAACAAGGAAGAATTAGATACGATCTGGGCTATTCGTAAAAATATGACGGAAAGCCATGACTTTGTGGAAGGCTTCCTCAAAAAACTGCGTAACAGCAAAACTAACGCTGAGTTTTTAGCCTCGTTTGATTTGACAGCACCTTCTTCCAGCGGCTCGCAAGGTAGCTCTGGTGGCCAACAACGAAGAACTACGCGTTCTACCACAGCGTCGGTTCCCGCCACAACCAATTAAACCCAACCCATGTATTTTATCTGTTCCGTAAGTAGACAGCCATTACTATTTATTTGGTTAATGGCGCGTTTAATGGAACGAAAGGAGCTCCATAATGTATTTGGTGTATGCCGACGAAAAAGGCAATGTATATGATCATGCTTCTTTGTATGGGCTTGCCCGTAGTGCAGACATGATTGTTGAAATCATGGAGGATGAGCTTATTCCGTTGCCGGAAGGAGCCACACTGGTAAGCCTGCCCAGCACCCGCCCGGTCGGTATGAACCCTGAAACAGGGGAAATGGTCTCTCTTCCGGGAAATATGCAGGCAGTAGGGGCTTTGTTACCGCAAGGCTTTACACGCCTGTGTCTGCCGGGATATGTGAAGACGGATAAGGAGTATAAACTCCCCTTGTTCGGTTATTCAGCCGTTGTCTGGAAAGATGGGGCGTTTTATGTAACAGCAGAGCAGAGTGACAGTCCTTCCAAATGGAATCCCGAAAACTGTGACCGCAATCAAGTTAAATTGGGAGTTCAGCGGATGACAGAGCAGTATCCCGAAAATAGGCTGTACCAGCATTTGTCTAACTGTGCGCTGGGGTACGAATGCCTTACTTCCTCGAATACGTTCCTGAATCGCTGGGAGGGGGGAGTTCCGGTATCTTATTCTTGTAATGCGGGCTGCTTTGGTTGTATATCTGAACAGCCGGATGACAGTGGTTTTGTATCTCCTCAGACAAGAATGAACTTCCGTCCCCGCGTGGAAGAGATTGTAGAAGTTATGTTGGAACATTTGAAGACACCTGAGTCTATCATCAGTTTTGGGCAAGGTTGTGAAGGTGAGCCCTCCACTCAAGCCAAACTGATTATTGATGCGATCAAAGAAGTACGTTCCGTTACAGATATGGGATATATTAATATCAACACCAATGCGGGATTGAATGATCATATCCGGGGAATTGTGGATGCGGGTCTTGATCTCATGCGAGTAAGCACAATTAGTGCATTGGACGACCATTACAATGCGTATTACAAGCCGCGCGGATACACGCTGGCTAATGTGGAAAAGTCACTCCGTTATGCGTCCGATCAGGGAGTGTATACGTCCATCAACTATTTGATTTTCCCGGGTGTAACAGACCGGGAGGAAGAAATTGAGGCAATGATTGAATTTGCCAAACGCACTAAGCTCAAGCTGATTCAAATGCGTAATCTGAATATTGATCCTGAAAGCTATCTGGAGTTGATTCCACCGGCTCAAGGGGAGATACTTGGTATGAAGCAAATGCTTGAGATTTATCGTGAGGAACTGCCGGATGTGGTTATCGGTTCTTACACTCATGTGCCGCCGCAAGGGCTAGCACGTCCCAAATTTGCCAGAACCTAAACGGTCGGGAGTTATTTGAAACACACTGATCTTACACTGTTTTGTGTGCTAAAAAGATGTTGAAACACTTATATTCAAGTGCTATAATTTGAACATGTGTTCATACAACTCTGGGCTGATAGGACGTTCAGGGCGGAAAGAGGTGAAAGTTAATGCAACAGGCTATTCAACCGAAGTATAACGTAACTAATGTTACTTGCGCTTGCGGGAATACGTTTGAAACTGGTTCTGTAAAAGAATCTCTGCGTGTGGAGATTTGCTCCGCTTGCCATCCGTTCTTCACAGGTAAGCAGAAGTTTATTGATGCTGGTGGACGTGTGGATCGTTTCAAAAAGAAATACGGTATGTAATAAGTTGCCGCAAGAGATAAAGTTATTAGAGCCTTCTGCAATTGCAGGAGGCTCTTTTTGTCGTTATTTGCTATTTGCATTTTGTGCAACCATGAGATATACTTATTTTCACCGTGCTAGATGGGGAGGTAGCGGTGCCCTGTAACTCGCAATCCGCTATAGCGAGGTTGAATTCCTGTTAGAGGTGTTGTTGATGTGAGGCTGGTCCCTGCGCACAATGTTGACGGTTGGGTCCTCCGCAATGAGTACTTGTGAACCTGGTCAGGTCCGGAAGGAAGCAGCCATAAGCAAGTCCACTCTTGTGCCGGAGGGTTGCCTAGCCCGAGTTGTTGCTCAGGGTTGCCGCTCGGATCACAACGATCAATAACAGGTGCACGGTATATACTTAGGGATTGAAACATCTTGGCGATTATGCGAAGGTGTTTTTTTGTGCTTATAATTTGAAATGTGTCTGGTTTAGATTCGGACGGGAGTATAGTATAATGAAGTGACCATAAATGGTCATGAAAGTGAATGGGAAAGAGGGAACGCGCATTGGAACATATAGCGTTGTACCGTGCTTGGCGGCCGCAGGCTTTCAAGGACATGGTAGGACAACAGCATATTATCCAGACATTGCAGAATGCCATCCGCGAAAATCGCACGTCCCATGCCTACCTGTTCAGTGGTCCGCGAGGAACGGGTAAGACCAGTGCGGCCAAAATTTTGGCCAAGGCAATCAACTGTGAGCATGGACCTGCGCCGGAACCTTGCAACGAATGCGAAGCCTGTAAACGGATCACGGCCGGAGCGGTCATGGATGTGCAGGAGATTGACGCAGCCTCTAACCGGGGTGTTGAAGAGATTCGTGATTTGCGCGATAAAGTCAAATATGCGCCCACAGAAGTGCGGCACAAGGTTTATATCATTGATGAAGTGCACATGCTGACGACGGAAGCGTTCAATGCGCTGCTCAAGACGCTGGAAGAGCCGCCGCCACACGTAATGTTTATATTGGCTACGACAGAGCCGCATCGGATTCCCGCGACAATTATATCACGTTGCCAGCGTTTTGACTTTCGGCGAGTATCGCTGGAAGAGCAGACAGAGCGGCTTGACCTGATATGCCAACAGGAGAACATCCAGGCTGATTTGGATGCACTGCAGTATATTGCACGTCTTTCAGATGGCGGGATGCGAGATGCGGTTAGCGTTTTGGATCAGATATCCTCGTTTACTGATGGCCGGGTTACGTATCAGCAGGTGCTGGATATGACGGGCGGGATCGCATCCGAGCAATTCGGTAAATTGGCCTTGGCATTACTGAAAGAAGATGTGGGCACAGTGCTCCAATTGATCGAGAACTTTATGCAGGAAGGTAAAAGTGCGGATAAGTGTATGGAGAATCTTCTGTACTATTTCCGAGATCTGCTAATGATCAAGATGGTGCCGCAGGCGACCAAAATGACAGAGCGAGTGCTGAATCCGGAGCAGTTTAAGGAAGTGGCAGATGCTTTTACCAAGGAGCAGCTCTTTGCAATGATCGACACCCTTAATCGTTATCAAGGTGAGATGAAATATGCCGTTCAGCCCCAAACTTTATTTGAGGTAGCTCTATTGAAGTTATGCAGCATTCCGGGGGAAGCGGGAATTGCTGCACAGCCGACTGTACAGCGCTCTGGTGCTGCTGGTCAGGAAGAAGTGGCCATGTTAAAGCGCCAGCTTGCTGAGCTGGAAAAGAAGCTGGAACGTGCAATGCAAGGTGGCTTGGCCGCTGGAGCGGGTCAGGAGGCATCTTCAGGCGGTCGTCAGGCTTCTGGTGGTCGTGCCCCTGCTCCACGTCTTTCAGCGCCAGCTAAACTTCCTTCTCAGTTGGATCGCTATATCGCTGAGAAGTCAAGCGAAGCGTTCGCAGCGGTGGGGCGCAAGTGGAGCCAGATTTTGCAAGGGGTAAAAGAGGCGAAAGTTACGGTTCATGCTTGGTTTATGGATGGTGAGCCGGTTTCTGTGTTAGAGGACAGTGTGCTGGTCGCGTTTAAAAACAACATTCATCGTGAAACTACCGAAAAGCCTGCCAATAAGCAGGTCATCGAGAAGGTTTTGCATGAGCAGTTGGGTCATCCTTATCGTTTGGTAACGATGATGCAAAAGGATTGGAATGCTGCGATTGAAGGAGTTTCTGACCAGCCTGCCGAAGAATTGCAACTGGAGCCGGAGCATGATGCGCCGGGAAAGTCCAAGGAGCCCTGGATTGATGAAGCGATTCAGCTGTTCGGGGAAGACCTGGTAGTCATTAAAGAATAATGAAATGTAGATGTATACTTCATTAAAGGAGATGATTGAAATGAACAATATGAACCAAATGATGAAGCAAGTGAAAAAGATGCAGGAACAAATGCTGAAAGCCCAAGAGGAGCTTGGTGGGAAAGTAATCGAAGGTTCTTCTGGTGGCGGTGTGGTAACTGTAGAGGTAAGTGGACATAAAAAAGTGTTGTCCATCACAATCAAACCGGAAGCTGTAGATCCTGATGATGTAGAAATGCTGCAAGACCTCGTACTCACTGCAGTCAATGATGCTTTGTCCAAAGCGGATGAACTGGCTAATGATGATATGGGTAAATTTACAGGTGGTATGAAAATTCCGGGCTTGTTCTAGTCTACTCATAAAGGAGAAACACGCTATTGCATTATCCCGAGCCGATTGCAAAGCTGATTGATGCTTTTACGCGCCTGCCGGGAGTAGGCCCAAAAACAGCTGCCCGGTTGGCTTTTCACGTACTGAAAATGAAGGAAGATGATGTGATTGATTTCGCCAAAGCGCTGGTCAATGTAAAACGAAATCTTCACTTTTGTTCAGTCTGCGGCAATATTACGGACACGGACCCTTGTCGGATCTGTCAGGATAAGACGAGGGATGCTTCCGTCATTTGTGTTGTTCAGGATGCCAAGGATTTGGTGGCTATGGAGCGTACCAAGGAGTTTGATGGTTTGTACCATGTGCTTCACGGGGCAATCTCTCCGATGGAGGGGATTGGTCCTGAGGATATCAAACTCAAGGAGTTGCTGACCAGGCTCAGTGATGAACGCGTCAAGGAGTTGATTCTGGCTACGAATCCGAACATTGAAGGAGAGGCCACGGCTATGTACATTTCACGGCTAGTGCGTCCTTTTGAAATCAAGGTTACTCGTATTGCTCACGGTTTGCCTGTGGGCGGGGATTTGGAGTATGCTGACGAGGTCACCCTGTCCAAAGCACTAGAAGGCCGCAGAGAGCTCAATTAGTAGGTGTAGTTATACGTTATAAGTTCTGAGTCTGAAATGTCCTTGGGACATCCTTGACTTGCTTAGGGAGCCGTTACGGCTCCTTTTTTATTTGCATGAATAGATGGCTTTATAGTCGTTTCTGGTTCTAAGTTTGTCCTTTGTTCAATAAGTATGAATAAGGTGGTCTTGCAGACTGTACACATAATTCAGCTTGTGAGGAGGATGAATGAATGTGGGAACGGATGAAGCAAAATTTCCGTCGTCAGGAGAATGGGAAGACAGAAGCGGAGTATCGCCAGGAATTGTTTGCTCAGATTCGAGCTTCGCATGCGGAATGGTTAAGAGCACATCGTTTATTTCATGAAGCTACGGGTAAGGATGAAATCGACTACGCCATTTTTGTTCTGGAAGCTGCGGAGCGTAAATATCAAATACATTTAAAAAGCGCAAAGCAGCAAGGGCTACATCGTTTTCACCTGCCAGCAGATGAACCGGGGTATGCCAATGATGCTGACCGGGTTCACAAACGGAGAGCGGAATGAGAGGGGTAGTCTGGCTTGTCTTGATTGCCTGTGCCGGATTACTGATGTACCTAATCCTCAAAAAACGTCTGAGGATCGGTTGGTTTGTAGTATTCGGAGCGCATATGGCTCTGGCAGCTATTGCACTGTATGTTATCAATTATTCAGGGTGGATTACACAGGTGTACATTCCGATTAACCCAGTGACGATGGGAGCAGTAACGATATTAGGCTTGCCAGGAATTGCGCTTTTACTGGGATTGAAAATAATATTGTTCGGACAGGCTGTCTGAAAAACATTATTGTAGCAGCTGTTAGGGAAGGGGAGTGTGCAAAAAAAGATGGGGTTTGGTTAGTCTAATGCGGTATTGTTTTATTTTATAAATTATAGTTGACGACGAATTCTGAAATGTGATACATTAATTCTCGGCCTTTAAAGCCCGGGAATTTTTTGTGTGAGCAATGCTTAAATGAAATTGAAAAATAATTTTAAAAAAGTGTTGACTTAAATCCCGACCGTATGTTATATTAATTAAGTCGCCGCTGAGATGCGGTGATGAAGCAAAGTAAGATATTATGAACGTTTGATCTTTGAAAACTGAACAACGAGTGAGTATGGATTTTGTTTACAAAATTCAAAAGAGATATTTTATCTCGTCAGTTTCAAAATGAGCTAATCGCTCTTTCTATAACCAACTTCGGTTGGTCTTTAATGGAGAGTTTGATCCTGGCTCAGGACGAACGCTGGCGGCGTGCCTAATACATGCA
>NZ_JAKWFI010000018.1:0-54219 GCF_029522175.1 Paenibacillus sp. P2(2022)
ATGGGCGGCATGATGTAATAAAGCCAAAAACCCTTGTTACAGCAAGGGTTTAGGTGATTGCTATATTGATTTGTTAACAATTTGTTAACTCTGATCAGATTTTTTTGAGGCTCTCATTAGTTCGCTGAACTTTTGAGCAGCCTCTTTTCTTTTTGGCTTAGTTATATGAAGGTATATTCTGCGTGTTATCTCGTCGTTTGCATGTCCAAGCCGCTGCATGATTTGTTCGAGAGTAGCCTCAGCTTCGGCTAATAGTGATGTATGAGTGTGGCGAAGTGAGTGCGGGGTAAGATCAGGATTAAGCCCAGCTAGTTTTAGTAGTCGCTTCATTCGAAGTTCAACCATTTTTATTACCTGAGGATACCCAGCGAATTTACCGATTCTCGCGAATATGAAACCTTGGTCGTGATAAGTTTTTGGCCTTTTTGATTTCTCTATTTGTTGAATGGTCAAGAGGTTTTGAAAACCTACAATAACTTCATGATCAACATCTATTTCACGAACCGATGATACAGTTTTTGGTGTGTTGAGTTTGTAAAGAGCGTAATTATTATTTGGGTTGTACAAAGTTTTCGTTATTCTTATCTTGTCGTCCTCAAAGTTGACATCTAGTTCTTTTAATGCGCATAATTCACCGACTCTCATGCCAGTATAAGCTAAGGTATTAAAGGTTTCGAAGTCATTATCCAGTCCGTGTTCTTGAGCAATCTGCAAAAAATGTACGAGTTCATCTCTTTCTAAATACTTAGGTAGCTCGTTATTTTGCTCAAGCTCTTGGACTGTTTTCTGACGCTTAGGCACAAAAGCAGTTGTTGTAGGATCTGTTTTCAAAGCACCGATTTTTAAACCATATGAAAATATCATTCTGCCGGTTGAATGTACACCTGATAACGTATTGTCAGCTAGTTTACTTTGCAGGCTTATGAGTGCATCCTGATACATCTGTTCAGTGATTGAAGCTGCATTGAGCTTTGCAAGGAACGGCGACAAGTTTTCTTTTTCATTAGTTCTGATTCGGATCGTACCATCTTTTTTTGGTTTTCCATGAGAACTATAATATTTCAGCCATTTTTCCGCTAATTCTTCGAAGGTCATTTTGTTTTCTTCTTTGAATACGCCTCGATTTATTTCAGAAAGCAAATCTGCGGCTGCAGCTTGTGCTTCCTTTTTGGTCTTAAACCCGCCCTTTCCCTTTTGTTTTCTTTTTCCTGTTTTCGGATCAGTACCTATGGTAATCATAAATGACCAGGTTGATCCTCTTTTATAGAAACTTCCTTCCAATTTTGAACACTCCTTTTATTGTCTGAAATGCCCCACATAAACTCCGCAAACTATAAACTCATTTGGTGTCACCTCCATGGACTGATAAGAATCGTTTTCTGGTACAAGATTGAATTTTGCAGAACCTTCTGACCATTTCATTCTCTTTAAAACGCCTTCCTCGCCGTTAACGATAACAGCAACGATTTGACCATTGAATTCCGCCCAAGCTTCTCTTCTCATAAAAACAATGTCTCCATCCTGAATTCCAGCATTGACCATTGAATCTCCCTTGACTCTCAGGGCGTAATCGGGTTGCTTGTGCTTCATGAAAGGATAATTTATGTATTCTTCAACATTTTGATCAGCAATTATCCCATCACCTGCACATATAGTTCCGATCAAAGGTATTGGTTTGTTATTCTTTTTGAGTTTTAAGTATTCTCCAAGTTTGGGGGAGTACCTATTTAGCATATCTTCAAGCGTGTTGATTATTTTCCTCTTGGAATCAGTATCTATATCATTTCTTACATATTCTTTTTTAAGCGTCTCAGCGTCAATTGTATGATGAATATCCAAAAGATCGGCTTCAATAAATAATTCGACTAATTCCTTTTGTAACCCATCATCAATTCCAATATATAAGTATAGTTTATCTATTAAATTAAATATTTCATTATCAAGGTCTTGATTTTCATTCATGAAATCCGCAAGGAATTGTTCGTGATTTTCATCCAGTCCATCTAAATACCCTGCAAATTTCATTAATTCTCCGTATGTAATTCCATTCAAATGTTTAGAAATTTGCATTAACATATCAGGCGCAGGTCTTTGAGTGTTTTTCTCGATTCTAGTAAGACTAGCTGGCGATACCCCTGTTTTATCCGCAAAGTCTTTCTTAGTTTTGTACCCATTTGCGATACGTGCTTTTTTAATTAACTCGCCAATTGTAATTTCACTCATTTATTTTCGAAAATCTCCCTTCATCTAATGGCTGAAATAACTATAACATAATAATTGCATGCATGCAATTATTTAATGGAATCATATTGCGCGCCTGTAATTCGTGTAATATACTTAAATTGCAAGCACGGAATAAAACGAAAAATAAATTGCAAGCATGCAATATGGGAGGTGAGAACCACATGAAAAAATTTGTCGTGCGGTTAAAAGTAAAAGAATTAATGAAAGCACAGATTGATAAAGACATTGCGACTGATAAGGACCTTGCAGATATGATGAACATTAATGTCTCACAGGTTTGGAGAGTAAAGCTTCCGATTACTGACGAGCGACACTCTTCTCCGGGGAACCAATTCATTGCTGGGGTCATAGAAGTATTTGAAGGTAATTTTGATGATTTTTTCTATATTGAAGAAGTTGAAGATGTGAAGAAGAAAAAGAAGAGTGTACCAGCACTAACCTAACAGAAATGAGGTGTATGTGATGACGAAAACGCAAAAAAAACATTGGGATGACCTTCCTGATAGTTTGACTGCTCAAGACATTGCTGATTTTTTTGGACTAACCCGCCGCACTGTTTATGACATATTCGACCTTAGTCCTTCACATGGTGGCATCCCGAATTATTCCATAGGCAATTCCCGTCGTGCAGACAAAGAAGATGTAAGGGCATGGAAAGATAAATTAAAACAAAAGCGCCTTAAAAATTTCGTTTGAGGGGAGAAACAGTATGACTCAATTACAAATTATCAATTACAAAAACAAACGTGTACTTACAACGGCGCAACTGGCTGAATCATTCGGTACAGAGGCTCAGATTCTTACCAATAATTTTAATCGAAACAAACATCGTTATAGTGTAGGCAAGCATTTCAATGCTCTTGAAGGACAAGAGAAACGTGAGTTTTTGAACCAACATCAAAATGATTTAGGTTCAAAAACTGCTGCTGTACTTTATCTTTGGACAGAAAAAGGAGCATGGATGCATGCCAAGTCACTTAATACAGATGAGGCATGGGATGCTTACGAAAGTCTGGTGGACGATTACTACAGTGTAAAACAGGAACAAATTCCCTTGCTTGACTCCAACGCAGCCATTGCTATAGCACTTCGGCAGACTGCTGATGTAATGGACAAGCTCCCACAGATTGAAAGCCGTATGGATAGGATCGAAAACACCACTACAATCGACTATGCACAACAAAGGGCTCTTAAAAAGGCTGGTAGTTCGAGGGTAGTCGGTTTTCTTGGAGGTAGGAAGTCAGCAGCTTACAAGCACAGCAGCATTCGCTCTAGCACATACTCAGCATTGTGGAATGATTACCAAGAATACTTTGGTATTAACTCTTATAACAACACGTTGAAGAAAGACTGTGAAAGGGGCTTAAAGTATGTAGCCAGTTGGACACCACCTAACAATTTAATGATCGAGATTGAAGAAACGAATGGGCAGAAGTTATTTTAATTCCCTATTAAGAAAGGAGATTGATCATGTTTGACGCACAACAACGTTTAAACGCGCTTGAAAATATGTACGATACATTAGCAAATAACCCAAGTTGGGTACATCCCGAAGTATCTCAGGCATCTTTTGGCTGGATGCTTAAAGAGATTTTGGACTTACGTGTTGTATTGGGTGTCTCATGATTACTTGCGGATGCGGAGCAGAGGCAAAGTATCTGGTATACGAACATGAGGAACCGCATTGCGAATTTTGTTTTAGGGAGGCGATAGAGTGCGAGGTGCCAATCCTTGTAAGAAAAATAAACGAATTAAAGATCAAACAGGAAAAAAGTATGGGAGGTTAATGGTTGTTGGTTATGCGGGAACTAACAAACATAATGCTGCATTATGGATTTGCCAGTGTGATTGTGGAGAAGAACACATTACATCAACCTATCAACTTACTAGTGGGAAGAGTAAAAGTTGCGGATGCTTGAATCGAGAACTTGCAGCTAATAGGATGCGAAAAAATCACAGGGTCACTCATAAAATGTCAGGCACAAGATTCTACCACATCTGGAGAAGCATGATCGCTCGTTGTGAAAAGCCAAAAACAAACGGATATAAAAATTATGGAGGTAGAGGAATTAAAGTTTGTGAAAAATGGCATGTGTTCGAAAATTTTATGAATGACATGCACCCCGAATATTTAAATCATGCGAAGTTACACGGAGAGAAAAACACTAGCATTGACAGAATAGACGTTAACGGAGATTACCATAAAGATAATTGTCGGTGGGAAACAATGTCATCACAATGTTCAAATCGCAGGAAAACAAAAAAGTACTTGATTGACAATCGACTTTTATCTGCGGCTCAAGTTTCACGGGAATACAACATAGGGATTACCACCTTTATAAAAAGAGTTGAAAGAGGTTGGTCCCACGAAGAAGCAGCCCAAAAGAGTGTAGGAGGTTAGATGAACTTGCATATGCAAACTCGTTGCAAGGGAAGCAGTAGCTACTCCGATCTACAGGCCTTGTTACAAGTTGGTGGACAAGCCATTGAGCAAGAAAACGGGAGCATTCAATTCAGGTTCAGCAGTGACATTGCTTATCGGGAATATCGCCGTATTCGGCGGGAACAGAAGGAGGGAATGAAACGTGAAAACGCCGTTAGAACAAGCTATCCAAACGCTTGAAGAGTTGCAGGCCGAAACTGAAATTCGTGGTAAGTCGCTGAATAACATTGTAGAGCCTTTGCTAATCTTTCGGGATGGTAAATTACAAAATGTCCTCGAAGCGTTGTATGACGTGCGTAATGCCATAGAAAGTGAAACGACCCTGGCTGCAACCGGAGTCGAATCAAAAACTTTTAAATAAACATTTGTGGTCACTATATCAAAATTTTAGGAGGCTGTAAAGATGTCCGATGAAGTCAAACTTAGTATATTCCAAAAAATAAGTGCCGTCATGCGGGATGTAGAGTACCTTTCCAAAGACGACAAGGTAGAGTTTAACAACACCAAATATAAAGCAATTAGCGAAGAAAAAGTAACCGCCACGGTACGCGCTAGTCTCATTAAACACGGTCTTATAGTTATTCCAGTTGAACAAATCCACACAAAGGCAGGTAATCTGTCAACCGTCGATGTTAAATACAAAATCATCGACATTGATACAGGAGATTTTGAAATTATCGTTTCTTCTGGTACGGGAGCTGACACGCAAGATAAAGGCGTGGGCAAGGCTATGACCTATTCATATAAATATTTGTTCTTACGTACGTTCGCTATCCCTACAGGTGAGGACCCGGATAAGGTGAGTAGCGCGGAACTAGACGACAAGCAGCAAAAACGTGAAGAAGAGGCTAAAAAGCCGCCAGTTGCTCTACGGGCTAAATGGAAGATGCTTAATGGCGGGAGAATTTACGGCTTTGACGATTGGGTTGTTAAGCAAACAAAAAAAGGCTGGAGTTATTCGGACATGGAGCGGGCTCTTTTGACTAGACTGGACGAAAAGAAAGCAGAGGAGGAAGCGGCGAATGGCTAGGAAGAAAATGCTTCATAAATTAGTTTCTGAAAAGTATGGAGTTGATTTAGAAACTTTTCTTCGGCAGGCCTATTTCGAGCAAGGTCTTGATCAATATAGGATAGCTGAAATTTTAGAATGCACAGCTGGAGCTATATGTCTTTGGTTCTCTAAATTCAACATCCAGACACACCCTAATGGCACCTTTCAAAGAGGACGAAAGCTGTCACCGGAACATATTGAAGCCATCAAAAAAACTCATACTGGCAAAAACGTTACAAAAGCAACTAGAGAAAAGTTGAGTAAGGCCAGACGAGGTATTTCATATATCGGTAAATCACCACATTTCACAGGAAAGCGATTAGGTAGAACTGACGGGTACATTCAACTCTACAAGCCAGATCATCCGAATGCATCTAAAGAAGGTTATGTCATGGAACATCGTTTTATCATGGAGCAAAAATTAGAGCGGTACCTTACTCGAAAGGAAGAGGTACATCACATCAATCATAAAAGAAATGATAATCGAATTGAAAACTTACACTTATTCTCTACGAAAGAAGATCACCAAAGGTTCCATATGAAAAAACGGCACGAAGAACGGAGGAATAAAAATGTCAATTAATCGTTTGGTACTTGTGGGTCGCTTAACCAAAGATCCTGAACTCAGATATACCCCGAACGGAATTGCTACAACTACTTTCACACTGGCTGTAGATCGTCCATTTACCAGTCAAAGCGGTGAACGTGAGACGGACTTCCTATCTATTGTGACCTGGCGGCAGCTTGCGGAAACGTGCGCCAACTATCTTAAAAAGGGCCGCTTAACCGCCGTAGAGGGCCGTGTACAGGTGCGTAACTACGAGAACAGTGAAGGCAAGCGTATCTATGTAACTGAGATTGTAGCGGATAATGTGCGGTTTCTGGAGGGTAACCGGGATAGCCAACGAGACCCGAACGAGCCGGACCATCGCCGTCCTTATGACAAAGACCCGTTCCATGATGATGGAAAGCCGATTGATCCAGCGGATTTAGAGCTACCATTTTAAGGGGGATTTATGGAACTTATAGACGTAAGCAAGGAATTATATGCCGCATCCAATCGCCTTGGCAACTCGGCAGATGCCTTATTCGCTCTTGGGCGGAACAAAGCTGAAACGGAACGGGATTACCGTTCTTTGCTGGCCCAAGAAATGCTCAAGCTTAAACATGAGGGAATGTCTGTCACACTCATTCCTGATATCGCCAAAGGAAATGTTTCGGAAAAGCTGTTCGAACGGGATTTTGCCGAGGCTAAATTTCAGGCAGGCATCAAAGCAGCGGACGCAATTAAGGTACAGGTTTCAGCGCTCCAGACTATCTTAAAATACCACTCGGATATAGGAGGCTAATACGTGATACAGTACGGATTTCATCCAGCTCCTAAACCCGTCAAGGGAAAGCGCGTGAAGCTCACTCAGCGTCAAAAGGGAGATATAAGCCAGCAGGTAGATAAGCAGCTTAAAGCGCGGTCACATGGCTTGTGCGAGCTGTGTAACGCCGCCAGAGCAACAGAAAGGTCGCATTTGACTGGTCGCCCTCATTTGGATGAGAAAACGAAGGTAACTGACCTAATACATTTATGTACTCCTTGTCATGATTGGTTAGATGAGACGCCCGAAGGGATCAGGTCGCGGAATTTTATCGCAAGAGCAATTAATACGGTGTTGGAACACCAAGCAACTAAGTAGGTGGTGACATGGACGGATGGATCAGCCTCCATCGGAAGTTGATTGAAAGCGAGATATGGGAGAAGCCGCCTCTTTACATCAAAGTGTGGGTTTTCCTCCTTATATCTGCTCAGCATACGGATTATAAAGGGCTTAAGCCAGGTCAGGTAAGGACGTCTATTCCGGAAATCATAGAGGCTTGTAAATGGCGTGTTGGAGCTCGGATTGAGCGTCCTACCAAGGACCAAATTTACCAAGTAATTGAGTGGCTACGAAAACCCAACGAAGGGGGTCGCGAAAGCAACGCGAAAGCAACGATGATCACGACGACGAAAGCAACGCAAGGGATGCTGATAAACATAAGTAACTACGGGGTTTATCAGACTTCGGACGAACGCGAAGGCAACGGCGAAAGCAACGGCGAAAAAGCTACGAAACCGCCACGAAAGCAACGGCAACCCAACAATATAAACAATAATGATAATAACAACAATAATGAACAACAAGAAAAAGATATATATGATTTTTGGAATTCTCTCGAAATTATAAAACACCGAGAACTGACTCAAAAAATGAAATCTAGTATAAATGCCAGATTGAAAAATATGAGCTTCGAGGAAATGAAAGAAGCCATAAGCAATTACAACGCCATTATAAAAAGCGATTTATATTGGTACACCTACAAATTCACTTTGGAAAAATTCATGAGTCCTAAAAACATTGACCAGTTTTTAAGCGAAAACAATCCATTTGAAACATTTAAAAAGCAACGGGGAGGTGGTAACGGTGGAAAGTATGGGCAAGGTCATGCAAGAGATGCAGAAGCGGATCGAAAGGATGCGGGCAAACACGAAGAAAGATTCATCGGCAAGCATGGACAAGCCAGCGACAGAGACGCAGCAGAGCTCGACCGGATGGTCCGCGAGTTTGAATAATGAAGGCTGCGCCAAATGCAATTATACCGGGACCATTAATACATTCCGTTGGATAACAGATGAAAGCTACACGGACAAGAACGGAAAGCCCATGCCTAGGGAAGTGGCTACGGTGGAACTGTGCAGTTGCTATTACGAACGACAATTCCAGAGTTATAACCCTTCTGAATCATTTTCAGAAAAGGAGTTAGGCTACACTTTCAAAAATGCCGTCATGGATGATTACAACCGAGAACAATTTGCGACAGCCGTAGAGTTCGTCAGAGACATCCAGAGCCACATGAAGGACGGAACATGGCTCTATATATTCGGAGACGACAAACGGGCTCAGGAAGCCCAAAAAGAGGCAGATTATGAGGTGTCTGCTTTTGGTACCGGAAAAACATACATGATGCAGTGTATCGCGAATGCCCTGACCCGGCGAAAGATCCCTGGATTGTTTGTCAAAGAAGAAAAGCTGTTCGGTGATATCAAATCTACCTATAACCGTGAAAGTGATGAAACCGAAGAAGAAGTGCTTCAACGTTATTATAAAGTTCCGATTCTTATGATTGACGATATTTTCACTGCTGGATACAAAGATTGGGCGGAAGGCAAGTTGTTCAGCATCCTTGAGGAACGGGAGAGACAAAGCAAAGTAACGATAATGACCAGCAACTTTGCTCCGGGTCGCATACGCCACAGACTTCCAGAGAACGGCGGAAAAATAGCCAGTCGGATAAATGGTAACTCGAAAATGATAGAACTGCTTGGACCGGACCGCAGGCCGCAGTGAGACTCCAATAAGAAGGGAAGAAGAAGCATGAATCAAGGTGAGCGGGAACAATTTGTAGCTAATAAGGTGTTGGAAGCAACAGCATGGTGCAAGACAATGGGAGACTTCTCAGAAACATTAGGTGCCATGAGCTACACACTTGGCAGTTTGGTGGTCGAATTTCCTCAAGATGAGAGAGAACATCTGTTTATCCAAATGGTTGAATTCATGGCAAAAGGTCTAATGGCAACATCAAAAGCTGTAGGTGAGCCATGCAATTTAGAAATGACCAAAGGTTTCAGAACAGGAGCTGACAAACATTGACCAGAGATGAAGTAATAGCTAAATGGAATAGTATGCAACCGAGGGAACGGGATGCTTGGGTGGCAGAGAAAGTTATGGGGCTTGAATTGAGTGATAACATGCTTGCAGCATACCCAAAATACAGACTTCCAGATTATCCTGACTATTTCAGAGATGTGCCCAATTATTCCACTGACATTTCCGCAGCATGGGAAGTAATAGACAAATTGAGCAAGACGCATTTTACAGAGGTAGCTATGACTCAATTGGACGACGGGTCATGGGGATGGATGACCAGGTTTATTTTGGCAGAAGGTGAACCTTATTGGGTGAAAGGGTATAGGATGGCGGCTACAACTGTACAGGAAGCCATCTGTTTAGCAGCTCTAATAGCTCAAGGAGAGGGGATAGAGGAATAATGGCGACACACAAGCAATGGAATTATTACTCAAAACATGAAGGTGAAATAAATTCATGCTCCAGAAAGACAAAAAAAGCGATTAAAAAAGAATTCGACGAAATGCGTTTGGAATGGGAGCAATCGGAACCAGGCAGGCTTTACAACCTACCCGAATGTGAAAGATGCGAAGGTACAGGCATTTTTGATGATGATAGCGGAATTTTTGAATGTTGGAATTGTGAAGGCACAGGTAAGACTGGTTGGCACTGCGATGAGCACGGCAATAAGCAACCTAATACAGCCCCTAAAGGGCAAGGAGAGGAATAAGGGATGAACAAATGGATAGGTAGACCATCACCGAAAAGCATGCACACAGGGACAGGCTGGGTTCGGGAGTTGAACAAAGCTTGGACAGATGGAGAATATGCAGTTATGTCACGTGTTGTAAAAACGGATTGGGGCGATGTGATCCATGCTTGTATGCGGAATACCGACAACACGGATATTCCTTGGGCTGAGAAACAGCGGATAAAAAATGATTTGTTTGGAGTGGAATCTACAGCCATTGAAGTGTTCCCGGCTCAAACCGATCTTGTAGACGAGGCGAACATGTATCACTTTTGGGTGCTCCCACAGGGCATTAAACTACCATTTGGACTCAAGGAGGTCTAAACCATGGATAAGAAGATACAAGTGATAAGAGAAGATGTGCAGCAGGCTAAAAGCGAAGCAAAGAAATATATTCAGTTTCCAGTTGCTGAGGTATCCTACCTCCTACAACAGATAGAGATTAAGGATAAGGCACTTGGGTTCTATGCTGATTTAAAAAATTGGGAGCAATATTATGGGTCACTGGATATAGATTCTGCAATTCTCAATGATTACGGCATTATAGCCCGTGCAGCTTTGAAAGGAGAGGATACAGAATGAAATTTTCGGAGTTGATTCAAAAATGCTTAGAATCTGACAGTTTGGAAGTACAGGTAATGAACAATGCTCTGATGGAGTTGAGCAAAAAGAATAGACGAAGACCGGGATTCATTAAGTTTGCGGTACCCGATGAAACGGCAGATCGGTTGATGCTTGGCGGAGATAGTCCAGTTGCGATGATGGTTCTTATTGATAGAGATAAGTTCAACTCAATTACGAATGGGTTGGGAGAGGATACCCCATGAATCCAATAGACCCCAAACAATTGGACGATGCGGATTTAATCATAAACTTTTATGACAACACACTTTGTACGGATTACCGTCAAGAACTTGCTAAAGAAATCTACCGGAGGGCAGGTGTAACGGATGGCAACGGACTACACAAACCGGATGGACGCAATTTTTGAGACTTGGGAATTTCATCTGTTTGAAAAGCTAGGCGGAGTTGATCGGATAGTTGCCAGTATCCAAAGTGAAGCAGCACTGTTTGGTATTCCTTATGACGCCAGAACAGAATATATAAATAAAAAGTTGGTAGATATGATAGATCAAATTGCGGAAAAACGTGAAGCACATTCTCAAGGCAGCCGGAGAAAAGCAAAGAAAAAAATAGGATAGAGGAATGGGAATAAATATGACCAGATACGTAGGAATAGACCCGAGCACCAAAACGGGGGTATGCATCTTGGATGCAGATGGCAATGTACTTGATGCGATGGAAATAACAGCAGACGGAAAAGATCCCGAGCGGATGTATGATATCATCACCGATGTTTGCGAAAACGTAGAATACGGCGATGTGGTAGTGATAGAGGGTTTTGGCTTTGCTTCACAATCAGGTTTCCTCCTTGGCGGGATTGGCTGGGGAATCAGGCTGAATTTATATGAACGTAACATTAAATATCAGGAAGCTGCTCCTGCTGCACTCAAAAAATTTGCTTCCGGCAAAGGCACTACAAAGAAAGATGACTTGGCAGTAGAGATTTTTAAACGATGGGGCTTTCAACACGGATCAGACAACGTCAGAGACGCATTTGTTTTAGCTCAGATAGCCCGTTCATTGCGAGGTAATACCAATACAGCCAAATTCCAAGATGAAGTCATACAAGCCATTTTAAGCCCGGTTCCGAAGAAGAAAAAGAAGGTGAAAGTCGGATGAACGAGGCAGAGAAACGGCGTGCTTTCCAAAAGATAAAATCCCTATCAACCAAAAACTTTTATCGCTTCATGGATGCCACAAATTCAGATGCTTACGACATGGCTATCAAGCATATGACGGAAGCTATGAGCTGTGATCCAAAGATAAGCAAGCCGACGATAAACCGGGTACTTGCGAAGGCTGAAGAGATACGGACATTATGGGACGGTATAAACACGTACACGGCCGACAAGGTGTACAAATTCGACGGTGGGAAAAGTAGTTAATTCATATAACAATGAATTTAGGTGACTATATGAAAAGAAAAACCAAGTATGAACAAAACAAAGCATGGATTCGTGCAGCTGAGAAAAACGGAATAAAGAAAGAATATTTTATCCAACGAATAGAGCAATACGGATGGAGTAAAAAAGACGCATCTACGTTGCCAATAGGGACGGTAAGAAAGAAAAAAGCATAGCCCCCAAGGGCAGAGAGGACGAACGTATGGAACATTTTGAATCCGTTTTTGATGCGGTTAGGCACATAAAGGATAAGTTGGATTCTATTGATGATCATGAAGAACTGTACTTGATGTGTAACGAAGATTGTGAAAATTTTTGGGTTACAGACGAGAATTCAGAGCTTGAGGAAGAAATGGGAAAAAGCTTTTACGATTGGGGATATGAAAGTTCTGATCCTGACAAGCATGCGGAATCATTCAAACTTTGGGCCTATGTACTGAAAGAGAATAAAGAACGCTACCCCGGTCTCTATAAAAATTACAAGGAATCACCACTCTCAAAAAATCATATTAGGGGGCGTATTTCACCAAGCGGCGAGGTAGCGGCAATATTTTCAGTAAGACCATATTAGCCCCATAGGGGATAAGAAGGAGGGAACAGCCCTCCATAAGGGGGAGAGACAGGATGATACTACACGGCAACAATATAGAGGTTATGCCTACGCTGCCAGCCGGATCATTTCATACATGTGTCACGTCCCCGCCGTATTGGGGATTGAGGGATTATGGTCTGGAACCATCCTATTGGCCGGAAGTAACTTACACACCTATGCCGGGCTTACCACCTGTAACTGTGCCAGAGTGGACCGGATGCCTTGGGATGGAGCCTACGCCGGAAATGTACATCGCTCACATAGTGCTTACCTTTCGGGAAGTATGGCGCTTACTTCGGTCAGACGGCACGCTCTGGCTAAACTTGGGGGATACCTACGCAGGTAGTGGTAAAGGAGCGTGGAAAAATAAAACGGCTCAAAAAGAGGTTTATGTAATTGAGCCCGGCTCTGCACTTACGAAAATCCCAAAGATTCCAACTGGATTGAAAAACAAGGATTTAGTCGGGATTCCTTGGCGTGCTGCTTTTGCTTTGCAGTCGGAAGGCTGGTACTTACGCATGGATAACATCTGGCATAAACCCAACCCGATGCCAGAGAGTGTCACGGATCGTACAGCCAAAGCACATGAATATGTTTTTCAACTGAACAAATCAGAACAATATTATTTTGACCATGAAGTTATTAAAGAGCCGTTGGCGGAATCGAGCATTTCAAGGCTGGCTCAGGACCTCGAGGGTCAGACCGGATCATCCAGGGCGAACGGTGGCGCGAAGACAAACGGAGCGATGAAGGCAGTCGGGAACGGTGAAACCAGGAACAAACGGTCTGTATGGACTGTTGCAACTGCTAACTTCTCAGAAGCTCACTACGCTGTATTTCCTGAGGAACTAATTGAGCCTTGTATACTTGCTAGTTCCCCGCCAGAAGGGTGGGTGCTGGATCCATTCGGAGGTAGGGCAACGACCATGAAAGTTACCTATGAAAACAATCGTCAATGTACTGTAATAGAGATGTCAGCAGCAAATGTGGATATAGCAAAACGGTATACAGCTATTATACAGCCGTCACTATTTTAAGGGGGATACACCCCCTACTACCTATACCAAAGGAGAGATATACAATGTCCATCGAAGCACATCGTTGTAATGCTGCTGGATGCAAAGGGTTCGTCCTTTTTGAAAATGCTGATTTTGATTTTAAGGATATTCCTACGGATGAAAAACGAGGCGTGTACGCATTCGGACACCCTACATGCAGTGAATGCGGAAAGGAATTTTTAATTGTGCCTCATTATGTTGTCATTGATGTAAAAAGCGATGATTTTAGCGATTCCGAACAAATAGAATCTGCATGTATAACCGCTTGGGAGAAGCGGGAGAAAGAGCGCAAGTATGAGGCATAACAGCCTCTTACCCTACCCAATACAAATATCAAAGGAGCGAATGAACGTATGCAAAAAGTTTGGTTGATTTGTAAAAAAGACGGTAAGGCATCGGGTTATTTGATGTATGAACAAGACGTTGAAGGGTATGTGAATGCACTTCGGGACAGGGGATTTGAAAAATTTGAAATCTGTAATCCTGTCTACGGTATCGACAACCAAGGTAGGTATGAGATATCCACCCTATTACCATACACTCCTATATATAAGGAGAGTGAGTAGGTATGAGCAGCAATTGGATCGGAAGACCATCACCCAAAAGCCAGCGTGTGGGTACAGGGTGGTTTGCGGAGTTGGATAGAGCTTACACCAGCAAAGACGGGCAATACGCTGTCATGACGCGTCCAGTGGAAACAGAGTGGGGGCAAGTCATTCACGCTTGTATCCGCAATTTGAACGGGACTGACATTACATGGGCTGAAAAGCAACGTATCAAGGATGAACTATTGGGCGAATGGCGGACGGCTATTGAGGTGTTTCCAGACTCCAGAGAATTAGTTGATGAGGCAAACATGTACCATCTTTGGGTGATACCAGCCGAGATGAAGTTGCCTTTCACGATCAAAGGGGAGGAAGAACAGTCATGAGTGAACGGACATATAAATTGTTGGATGGGTCAGAGTTAATTTGTTCGGAAGAAGGAATTCTGAGTCACCGTTTGGAACCGGACTTCCCAGAGATTACGACAGACCCAAATGCTGAATATATGAATCTGCTTGCCCTGGTAGACTCACTCCAGCAGCAGGTAGCAGAGTTAAAGCGCCAGCTACGCAGGTCTGATCGCGAGTGGGCCAGTGCAACAAATGAGGTTGTCAGGCTTCAGGAGCAACTGGGAGAGAGGGAACGCAAAATAGAGTGGCTTACTAACGAGTTAGGGGAGTAACCACCAATACAATACGCTCCTGCACTCTGACGGAGCGTTGGAAGGATGATAGATATGAATGCAAAAGAGAAAAAAGCCTATGACCAAGGTCGAATGGTTGAAGCTGAAATAACGTTAGAAAACTTATATAGGATTCTGGACGAAATGACTGAACAACCTCACGAAAGAAGCCACATTATTGCTTGTATTCGGGATTTAGAAAGAGATACAGGAAAAGACAGAGCTTATTTTAAGGCTCAACAAAATGCGCTTGAGGATTAAACCAATACAAGGTGTAGGACCTACACCCACTAAGGGAGGATATATAGATATGTCAAGAGTTTGCTACAACTGCAAAACAGACCTGCCGCCAGAAACGGCACATTATGAAATTAATGATGAAGTATACTGCACGGATTGCGTCACTGCACATCCATACACATCGTATAGCTATTACATTAACGACGAGTATGTAGGCGGATCGGAAGATGATCATACACGGTACGTAGAATCCTTGGATGACGAATATGAAGGCGAAGAGGATGGGGAGGAACAACAATGACAGATAAACACTATGTAGATGCGAATAAGCTGCTGGAATGGGCAAAGGTAGAGCTTGGTAGTGCTAAATTGTATACGAAGTTGGTAGGTGAAATTGAAAGTGGAAGGATTGATCCAGACCCACCACGTCAGCCAGATATACAACCGGGTGATCGAGTACGGCATAAGCATAGTAGCTTTAAGTATTACGGCATAGGCAGAGTAAAAGAAATAGCAGCCAGCGGTAAGCGTGCGTATGTAGAGTGGCCTGATTATGACCGTAAAAAGTTGTTATTCGGTCAACCCACACCAGCATATTACCTTGTTTCCAAACTCCAAAAGGTAACAGGAGACACCCCATGATAAGAGCCTATACCTCTATATTATGCGCATTACTGTTATATGTGGGTGTAGTCAGTATAGATAGGTATATGATCATCACGTCGATTGAACCGAACATAATGAGCGAAGGAAGGATTGTTAATGTCTGGTAACAACGAAAAAGTGACAGCAAAAACCTACTGGGTGTGGACACAAAAGGCTGAAGCAAAGAACCCAGCTCGCACCAAAGCAGGCGACCAAATATGGATGGAGCATTTATACGAAGCACCACAATGGATGATAGAGGAAGGACTCATTCAGGATGCAGAAGACGCGCCGCAGGAAGGGCAGACGACTATATTTGATTTCATCTAGGAGGTGGTTATATGGAAACGAAAGATAAGGCGAAAAATGAAGTGTTTCAAATCGCATTCCCAGGCATGGAAATTGACGAGGACGCAACATTTTTACGAGTCGAAGGCGCATTAGAAAAAGCAGCGATTTATAAAAGATTGGGATTTGTTCGTAAGGAAATAAAAAATACTGCAACCTATGAATACCAGCCATCACAAAGAACAAATGTAATCAGTAAGCCAGCAGAAACAGCAGCAATTGCAAATGTTGATGGTTCGGATAGGCTTAAAAAGACGCATGATCAAGTCATGAAGGCAATAGACAGGCTTAGGAATGCTCATCAGCGGATCATAACAACCCGTTACCTTGAATCAGATGATGTTTTGGATGTGAATGTATGGTTAGAACTAAACCTTGCGGAGCGGACATATTACAGGCTTAAACGGGAAGCAATGTCCGAGTTGGCTTACGCTCTAGGACTAGAGGTTAAAAAAGAAGTATAACAATGCATGCCCTACTAGCCTAAATTGGTTGGTTGGGCATTCTTTACATTATACTTTCATATTATAGGTTGTGTTACACAACCTATTGTGATATATTTAAACCACAACAAGGACGTACATACAACGACCAACAAGTCGGGGATACCGAATGCGGATGAAAGGATAAAATAACATGGTTGAAAAAAAGTAACGCAGCCTCTCGAATACGTAGGAGCTGCTTGGATAGCCAAAAGAAAAGGCACCACGCAGCAAAACATTACAAAGTCTGGTCTTAGAGCATTAGAGCCTGGTTATAGAGGTACCATGATCCGGCCAGACGCTCTGTTTGAGGGGCGGCCTTTGTGGCTTAAGAGTAGGTTTAGTCATGATGATTCCATAAAATAAATAGTGGCAGGAATTTGGCAGGAGAATGGCAGGGTATTAGGGTTTATCCATGTTATTATGTTAGTGTGATGTGGTGGCGGAATAGACGAAGGGCCGCGGTACACGCCTCGCTCACTTCATAGGATGAAACCTGTATACTCAATGGCTGATAGCTCGGCAACAATGGGAATGTCACTCTGATGTCGAAATCATACTTTGAGGTGAATTGATTTATGAATGAGATTAAGAGCTTCTTGTTTCAATCAATTAAAGTGGTATATTATGGATACAATCAAAGATGGGATTGGGAAATAAAATTAGCAATAGGCGATGATGGGAATTATTATGGAATTGCAAGTTGTTCTTATCGGATGTATAACAACTATCCTTGGATACCAACCGAAACTTCCGACTTGGAGGAAGCATTGGAAAAAATGCGTAAACATTGCCTTGATATGATGTCGGAATAGAGGCGCCTAATGGCGTCTTTTTTGATTTGGATTCTTAGATATTAAGTGATACCAAACTGAGCAATCAAGATAGGGGATGTGAATGGTTGGGTGTAGGAGGCTGCTGTCGTATGGCTTAATACCAAAGCCCAGCTCTGAGAAAGGGAACTCGTTAAAACTCGCACGTTCCAAAGCAGTAACAACCAACTAACTTGAAACAGCTGTAAAGAGGGTCATAATACCCCATCAATAAGGGCAGCAGATTGTTCCGCACGTAATGCGGACTAAGTGAAACAAATACCGTTGGGAACCATACCGCAAGTATAAGGGAGCGGAAGTGGCAAGCGCATGACGGAGGGTTAGGGCGCAACTAAATAAGCAAGCATAAGGGCATCGGTATACGGTGTCCTTTTTGCTATGTAAAGGAGGAAACAAACAATGGCACAGAATTACGCGTATCTCGATCAATACGGCATCCTGCATCTACACGATGAGGAACATGCCAAACAGCACGGCAAACATGTTGCTACTGAGCTGCAAGCAGACGAAAGCGGTTATCCGATTGTAGAGGGCAGCGGTGTAGTCTACTACAGCAACGAGGATGCAGCATACATCAAGGGCAACCGTAAGGATGGACAACGTATCAGTACACCAGCTGTAATTAAGCAGTTGGCTGATCAACTTAAGTAACTCTAAAGGTCGGGTGCATAACGCACCTCACCTTATTTGACACATACAGGATTATAGCGGTTCGATTCCGCTGTGTGTCTTATATATGGTATATTGGACGAAAAAACGGTGGTGGTTGAATGTTCGGACGTGAGAAGAAGGAAAATGAGAAAGTGATGAAAAAAGCACTCGAAGACATGCCTTGGTTTTGCAGAGTGAGTGAGAACTTGGCGGTTAACTTGTCTGATATAACAAGCATTGACTATGAATCTAAAATTGTGTGGTCTGGTAATACCGAATATCAAGGTGATGATAAACATTGGAGCCAGTTTTTAGAGGCATATGAAAACCATCAAAAGAAAGAAGGGATCAGGGAGTTATTCAACGAACTGATTAAAAAGTATGAAGAAGCTGAATGGACTGTAATAACTGAATACTCAGGCAAACTTGATGAAGATAGAAAAGAGCTTGAAGATGATATAGAAAAAATGCGGAGTAGAATTGAAAAACTGCTCGAATAGTCGCCAATAGGCGGCTTTTTTATTTGCTGAAAGGGTGAATGCGATGATAACGCAGGAATCTATAGACAGGTTGCCATGGTATTACAAAGTATGGGCGTATGGATTCCTACTCGCTTACTTAACGATATCTTGTTTGTTTTATTGGACCATGGCTAGAGTGATTTTGCCTATCATTTTGTTAAGAAGAAAGATAAGGAGGTAAATCCATGAAACTTTATACAGACGGAACCATAGAAGGAACACCACAGGAGATAGCGGAGTATAAAGGGTTGAGTGATGATAAGCTGACAAGGGAAGTACGAGTAGGAACGGTTTATATTGGTAATCAGCCGTTGTTCGATGTAAAGGCAGATGTCGCTGCTTTAAGGAGGACTAAACTTGGGTCATAACTATGTCATTGTAGTTCTACCAGAAACAATCATTCAAATACTATTGATCGTCTTGGTTATCACAGGCATATCGCTAAGCATATGGCAATGGAATAATGAACGGCGCAGGAAGAAGGCTATAGAAGGCTTGGAAACTGTTGTGACCAAGTACGAGCAGGCATATGATCGAATGTTTAATGAGGAGGAATAGACCCGTAATATACATCTGAAAATAGCTGAGAGGTGACAGCTAAGTAGGATACACGGGTCTATTTGTCATGGGGAGTATTAACTAGATTCTTTTTCCCTCTTGGCTAACACATCATCAATTATCAATAGGTGATCAACAAGTGGGTTGAGGATAAAAGTTTCAAAAGTAAAGAAAAGAAAAATAATTAAGCAGATGACGAACGCCAGAATCACAAGGAAACCTGCTGAAATTAAAAGATTTAGGTTATCACTGTTATTTTTATAGTAAAGCGAAGATATTGCTATACCAACTGAAATTATAGGTAAAACACCAGAAGTAAAGTATTTCGTCAACTGATTTTTGATAGTAAACCTTTGTTGCTTGATGGCGATCTCTAATTTTAAATTCTCTAATGACTGGGTGTCATACTTTTTGTAGTACTCTACAAAAGTGTTTGTATTTTTTTCTAACCGGTAACTAAATTGCAAATCGTTTTGCATTGTGGACTTAAATCTTTTCAGTGGTTTTTTTAGATGCCTTCTCACCCACAAAAAATGAGGAAGCTCAGCAACGATTAGTATTACAAGCATAATGATAAAGAAGGCTAAAAAGCTAAAAAACAGGACAATTTCAAGCATGTATCCAACTCCTATGTATAAAAGTGCGTTACATTAGAAATTATCGGTTTATTTTCAAATTTCCTTATAACAAAACCAACACAAATAACCAGCCGGGGGTGGTGAAATGTAGTCATGGATTGGTCAGCAATCAGAGAAGAGTACGAAACAACGGATATTTCCTTAACCGACCTAGCTGATAAGCATGGTATCAAGTACCCGACCATTAAGAGTCGGAAACAGCGGCAAGGTTGGGATAAAGATGCATCCGAATCCATAAAAGATGCGTCCAACGTTAAAGATGCATCCCAAAAAAGACGCGGCCCACCCAAGGGCAGTCGAAACGCAGCGGGGCATGGTGCTCCCAAAGGTAACAAGAATGCAGTGGGCAATAAAGGTGGCCCAGGTGGTCCTTATGGGAACGACAAAGCTGTGACGCATGGATTCTTTCGCAAGTTCCTACCAGCTGATACCGCAGAAATAATGGAAATGATTGAAGAACGATCCCCCTTGGATATGATATGGGATCAAATCACTCTCCAATACGCGGCAATCCTCAGAGCGCAACAAGTCATGTACGTTACTGATAAGGATGAAATGATTAAGGAACTGAAAAAAGAGAAGTTCGAGGTTATGGACACTTCAACTAAAGAAGAGACTTCCTTTCAACCAGTTGTTACAGAACAGGAATTTGAATTTCAGTTTGCTTGGGATAGACAGGCAACATTCCTTAATGCTCAGAGTCGCGCTATGACCACGCTGCAAGGACTCATTAAGCGGTATGAGGAAATGTGTAGGCTTGGTTATGCCGATGAAGAGCAGCAACTACGGATTAGCAAACTGAAAGCGGAAGTGGATTCTATGGATAAAGGAAAAATGTCAGAATCGGTAGTGTTTAAGGATGATTTGCATGAGTAACGAAATAAGCTTACAAGAGGCAATAGGCAAAGGGTATGCCGAATTTTGGCGTTTTCGAGGACGTTACCGTGTAGTCAAGGGCGGCCGGGGTTCTAAGAAAAGCGTGACCTCTGCTTACTGGATCATCTACAACATGATGAAGATGCCGTTAGCCAACACGCTGGTTCTGAGAAAGACGTTTAATACTCATAAGGATTCAACATGGGCGCAGCTGAAATGGGCCGCTCATCGGTTGAAAGTATCACATTTATGGCAGTTTAAGAAAAGCCCCCTTGAAGCTGTATATAAGCCGACAGGACAGAAAATATTGTTCCGCGGCCTTGATGATCCGATGTCCATCACATCTATAACGGTGGATAACGGTTTTTTGTGTTGGGCTTGGTTTGAAGAAGCATACCAAATTTTAAACGAAGATGATTTTGACAAAGTTGATATGTCTATCCGGGGAGAACTGCCCGAAGGATACTTTAAACAATTGACGCTTTCCTTTAACCCGTGGAATGAAAAACACTGGCTGAAGAAGCGTTTTTTTGATGTCTCCAATCCAAATGTCCTGGCAATCACCACGAATTATCGATGCAATGAGTTCCTGGGGGAAGATGATCGTGCATTGTTTAAATGGATGAAAGAGCATAAACCCAAACGTCACCGGGTTGAAGGTGATGGGGATTGGGGGATTGCTGAGGGCGCTATATATGAGGATTGGAGAGAAGAAGACTTTGACTGGAAAGCCATCTCTAAGCAAAGCGGATATAAAGCCGTTTTCGGCCTCGACTTTGGTTACACGAATGACCCGAGCGCACTAGTTTGTGCTCTCGTAAACAAAGAGGCGAAGAAGCTTTATATATTCGATGAGCATTATGAACACGGCATGCAGAATGACGATATTGCCCAGATGATTAAAGGCAAGGGCTATGCGAAAGAGCGGATCATTGCTGACTCATCGGAGCCCAAATCCATTGATGAGATAAGAGGCTACGGTATCGGAAGGATACGGGCTGCTGATAAGGGCCCAGACAGTGTTAAGAATGGCATCCAATTCATTCAACAATACGAGATTATAGTCCACAAATTCAATTGCCCCAATGTTGCTATTGAGCTTTCAAGCTACGTATGGGAGCAAAACAAAGCAGGCAAGTTCATGAACAAACCTATAGATGACTTCAACCATACGTTGGATGCTTTAAGGTATGCCATGGAGCAAATTAGAAAGCCAGCTACATTTGAATTTTAAGGGAGGAGGTAAACATGACCACAACAGAAGAAGTAATCTACAACCTTGAAAAAAATGCTCCTATGACCAATAGGGAGATAGCACAACAAGAGGTTAATGACTTCAAACGATCCAAGAAACTAGAGTGGATGATTACGGGTGAACTGTACTATCGAAACAAGACAGATATCCTCGAGCATAAGCGGTATGTTATCGGTGAAGGCGGCGCTAAGATTGAGGCGCAAAATCTCGCCAATAACAAACTGGTATTCGGGTTTGTACGCAAGCTGGTTGATCAAAAGACCGGCTATTTGCTGTCTAAACCGATAAGTATTACAACTGATGGGCCCAAAGAGTATAAGGATGAACTGGATAAATACTATGGTAAGTCTTTCTTACGCCAACTCAAGAACCTTGGAAAAAATGCTGTCAACAATGGTATCGGATGGTTGCAAGTATACTATTCTGAAACGGGAGAGTTGAGTTTCAAAGTCATTCCGACTAAGGAGTGTGTGCCGCTTTGGAAAGATGGAGCTCATACTGAATTGGATGCAATGATTCGCTTCTACCCAGTCGAAGTATACGAGGCCAAGACAAAAAAGACCATTCAAATCATTGAGTTTTGGGATTCAAACGGTGTTATGAAGTGGGTGCAAAACTCCACGTCCGACTATGTGCCGTACGAGGAATTGCAGGGGCATTTTTCTGCTGAGGATGTTAACGGAAATGTTCAACAGCTCAACTGGGAGCGTATCCCGTTCATCCCGTTTAAATACAACGACGAAGAAATGCCGTTGGTTGAGATCCTAAAGACATTGGTCGATGATTACGACAAACACGTCTCCTTCAACTCTAACAATCTTGAGGACTTACCGAATGATATCATCGTGCTCAAAAACTACGATGGTACGGATTTGGGGGAAGCACGGCGTAACTTGGCACAATACCGTATGACAAAGGTTTCTGGTGACGGTGGCATTGATACAATTAGCGTTAACATTGATACTACGGCGCTAACTAGCCATATAACTGAGTTGCGGAAAAGTATTTATGAGTTTGGACGCGGGGTAGATACGCAATCCGATAAATTTGGTAACAGTCCTTCCGGTATAGCTTTACGTTTCCTATATGGTGACCTGGATATGGATGCGAACATCATCGAGACTGAGTTTCAAGCTTCTCTGGAGCAACTGCTCTGGTTCGTTAATCAGCATTTGGCGAATACAACGAACAAAGATTACTCTGAGTTTGATGTAGAGTTCATCTTTAACCGGGATATCCTGATCAACGAAACGGAAGCTGTGACAAATGCTAAGGATAGTGTAGGCGTTATTTCCGACGAAACCATTGTGGCTAATCATCCATGGGTAACCAACGTGCAGGACGAACTCGATAGGCTCAAAAAGGAAAAGAACGATGCTATGACTGTGGCAGAAGATCAACCTTACGGCGGCACGGGTGGCGTCCCTCCTGAACCAGTACCAAAACAGGATGAACAATCATGAGGTCCGAGGAATACTGGTCTAAGCGTATGGATGCCCTTAATGAGGCGCAGCTAGGCAAAGGAGATGCTTACGTCCGCAAAATGGAGATTGAGTATGCCAAGGCTAACGCATCCATCCAAAAAGATATTGACGTGTTCTACCAGCGGTTTGCGAAAAATAACGAGATCAGCCTAGCTGAAGCAAGGCAAGTGCTCAAAGCTGGGGAGCTCAAAGAGTTCAAATGGACGGTAGATGACTATATCAAGGCAGGCCGCGAAAATGCTGTGGATCAGCGTTGGATGAAGGAACTTGAGAATGCATCCATAAGAGTGCGTATGACTCGCTTAGAGGCTCTACAAATGCAGATGCGGCAACATGTCGAGGTGCTGACTGGAAAGCGTCAGGCAGGCGCTAAAGAGCTTATGGGCGATATATACAAGGATGGGTACTATCATTCGGTATTTGAGCTTCATAAAGGCACAGGACTAGGTGCTACATTTTCGAAGTTGGACAAGCGGCAGATTGAGGCGGTCTTAAGTAAGCCGTGGGCGGCAGATGGTTCAAACTTCTCAGCGCGGATATGGAAAGACCGTGATAAGTTGGTCCATGAGCTTCAAACCGTGCTTACACAAGGCATGATACGCGGCGATACGCCGGACAAGATGATTAACGCCTTATCTGACCGTATGGGAGTATCTCGATCAGCTGCAGCACGAATCATCCAAACTGAATCCGCCTACTTTGCCGGCCAGTCTCGCATGGATGCCTATAAGGAGTTAGGTGTAGAGCAGTACAAGTTTACAGCTACCCTGGATAAACACACATCAAGTATCTGCCGGCACATGGATGGAGAGGTATTTGCGGTGTCCGAGGCAGAGGTAGGAGTTACTTACCCGCCGCTGCATGCTCATTGCCGCTCTACTACGATTCCTTATTACGAGGATAATGTTCAGGAGCGAATAGCTCGGGAAGAAGATGGCAAGAACCAAGCGGTACCTGGCGACATTACCTATGAGCAATGGGAAAAGGAATATGTTAAGCCAAACGCACCGAATGAACCCACAGAAAGCAATGTGCCTGATCCTGAGGTTGAAGAGCCTGGGGGAAGTTTTAACAGGAAGTACAATCCAAAAGCTTCTTACCATGTTGATCTACCTAATGTGTCTGAACCGGTATTGGAAAAATTGGCTGAGGTTAACCGCAGTCTTGCCCGGGAAGGCCACAAAGCAGGCAAAGAAATCATGGTTATTATGGATCAGACAGCAGGCAAGAAAATCGGTCGGGTCGATGGCGTCATAAACAAAGTTACATTCACTCCTGAGATACACGATTCGCTTATTAAAGCACCGCCGAATAGCGTAATCCTGACTCACAACCACCCGAGAGGGACAAGGGTTAACGTTAAGGATATACGTAACATGGCTATTTATCCCGCTATATCTAGCCTACTTGCAGTTGGGCATGATGGCGGAGTAAGTGGAGTATCATCCAATGGTAAATCATCCGATCTGCTTGTGTTTAATAATGTGCTGGAAGCTACTGCTATGACTGCTCTTGAGCAGTTACAAAGCAGCGAGAACTATGCTACAATGTCAGAAACAGCCAAGAATGAATATATGGATTACCTATGGTTGCGATTAATCATAAAAGAACTGGGGTGGACGTATGTCGAAGACTTCCAAGCAGCCAAAGCGGACTATCGGTTTAATCGATGATACGCCGCTGAAGCTGGATTTTACCAAAACACCTAAAGAAATAGCTGCTGACATGCTAAGGCAAGTCAAAGAGCCATTTGAAAAACAAAATAGTAAGGATTAAAGCCTGATTGCACATTTAGATGCAGCAGGCTTTTTATTTTGCCTATCGCCGTTTGGTATTGTGGGCGTAAAACACAAGACATCACTGGTCGAGACCAGGTTAAAAAACGAAGATGAAGGAGCGGTATATATGGAATGGTTAAGAGTATTGCTGGAGGGTCAAGGCGTGCCAGCTGACAAAATTGATGCTATCACAAAGGAGGTTGAGGAAAAGTACACCGGATATGTGCCTAAGCATCGATTTGATGAAATAAATGATGCTAAGAAGCAACTTGAAGGTGATTTGAAGGAACGCGATAAGCAACTGACCGATTTGCAGAAGGCGGCAGGGGATGTGCCAGCGCTACAGGATCAGATTACAAAGCTTCAGGCGGACAATAAAGCCGCTACCGACAAGTACGAAGCTGATATGAAGGAACTGCGAATGAACACTGCGCTTAAGATGGCTCTAAGCGGTCAGGCGCACGATCCTGATATTGTGGCTGGACTGCTGGACAAATCGAAAATTGAACTGGACGACAACGGCGCTGTGAAAGGCGGCTTGGACGACCAACTCAAGGACCTGCGTGATAGCAAGTCTTTTTTGTTTGTTCCAAAAGAGGAAGGTAATACGCAACCGACTTTCAAAGGTGCTAAACCAGCGGAAGGTGCAGGGGCTGGCAACCCACCAGCACCATTGAAGGGTTATGACGCAGGCAAGTCAATTGCCGAGCAAAGAAATGGGAGTGAAAAATAATGAACTTGAATCCACGTGTTAAAGAGTATGGATCACAAAAGGAAATCCTTTATGTCGTAAAGGGCTCCATTGAAAAAATCGGTGGGGTGACATTGGACGGCACTAAGTTTGCTGTAAACACACTTGTTCCAGCAGGTACAGCAATCAGCATCCAAGCCAACGGGCTGGCTAAACCGTTTGCGGATGCTGACACAGGCAAGGTTTATCTCACATCACATGATGCGTTTACAGGAGATGCGACCACACAGAACGTCATTGTTGGTGCATGGGCAGAAGCCTTGGTTGTGGAAAGCAAACTCACAGGCGTTACAGCAGCATTTAAAACAGCGGCAGGCGGACGTTACCGTTACTACTAAAACAGGGACAAGGGAAGGGGAATATATAAATGGGTATTCTTTCATTAGATCAATTTAAACAACCGGAATTCATGGGGTATGTAGAGAACCGGCTTATACCAAAACAGTATCTTCTTAAAGCTATCAGTGCTACCGATACGAGTTACGATTTGACATTTGACTATGACGTATTTACACAAACCTATGCACCAAGCGCCTCCATTACTGGGTGGAATTCAGGTGCTCCGCTACGGGACAAACAAGGGTTAAAAACACTCACTCAAGAGGTTGCTAAGATTCAACACGGCTTCCGCTTGGACGAGCGTGAACAACTCAAGTTTACTAATCCGCGTGTTGAAAATGAACGTCAAAGAGCAATCCAACGTATCTACGACCAAACAGATCGCTTGATCGAAGGTGTGAACGATACTGAGGAATGGTTGAGAGCACAGGCTGTTTACAATGGGGTTATCGTGTATAACAAAAACGATGTGCAAATCAATGTTAACTTCGGCCTAACAGCCAAGGTGACACCGACCGTTTTATGGTCTGATCGAGCAGCTTCCACACCATTGGATGACCTGAGAGCAGCAATTAAAGCTTATAAGGATATCAACGCAGGTCAAGCGCCACGTTATATTGATATTTCCGGTGATGTCATGTTGGACCTGACTCTTAATAATCAAACCCGTGGGGCATTGTTTGGAGTCAATAATGCTATGCTTCCTACACGGGAACAAGTACAAGGCATCATCACACAAATTGCTGACGCTCCAATTACGATCCGTGTCAATGACGATGTGGTTTCCTTGGAAGGTGCAGCGCCTGCGCGGTTGCTTGAAGCTCGTACGGTAGCGCTGTTGGGCGAACAACCTATCATCACCGTACAAGGTCCAACAATTGAAAAGAACTTTGAACCAGGAATCTATGTACTGCCTATCGTCAAAGAAGGCCCACCGCCATCCGAAGAGGTATACGTTGGTGAATCTGCTTTCGTAGCTGTACAAAAACCATCCCAAATCTACCGTCTGTCGGTTTAATAGGAGGAACTTATAACATGGCAAAACAAAAATATAAGGTACTATCCCCGGTGATCCAAGCCGGGGTTATTGTGAATTCTGGTGAAATCGATCTTGACGATAAGTATGGAGCCAAACTGGTTGAAAAAGGCGTACTTGAAGAAGTAGCATCAACAAAGAAAACGGACAGCACAAATAAAGCCGAAGCGGACACCGCAAATAAAAACGAATAGGCTGGTGAGCGATATGGACCCGAAACGTCTCGAAGCTTTACTCACTAAGCTTAAGGTTCTGCTGGGTCTGCCAGTTACTGAAACAGATAAGGATGTGCAGTTGTCTTTTGCCCTCAACTTTACGATTGATGGTATCAAAAACTATTGCAATATATCCGACATACCGGAGCAACTAGAAAATACGATGCTGCTGATTGCTAAGGACTATTACCTTAACCAGTTTGCAGAGCCTGCAACAGCTGGAGAAGCTGAGTTGAACGTCCAAAGTGTCAAGCGCGGCGATGTGCAGTTTAATTTTTCCGCATATGCCAAGAAGGGCGTGGAGGGTACGGCTTTCATTAAGTCGTATGCCACGCAGCTCAACGCATTCCGTAGATTGAGGTGGTAGTGATGCAATTGGGTAGTCCAGTAACAGAACGCAGACTGCTTGAAATGACCTACACAGGTGTTTGTCGGGTAGAAGGACAGACAACCCGCAAAGACCCCGTAACAGGCGTAGAACGACCCACAAAGGGCATTATATTCGACAACCAGCCGTGTGCATTGTCCCAAGCATCCTTGCCAAGCGCAGCACAAACGGACACGAACAATGATGTCGCATATGATGGGAAGCTATTCATTACGCCTGATATTGTTATTCCGTCCGGAAGTCGTATTTTTATCACGCAGGACGGTATGAGCTATGAATTTCAGCAATCGGGCGAGCCTTTCATTTACCCAACGCATCAAGAAATCAAGATGAAGCGGGTCGGTAAAGCATGAGCGGCTTTGCTGAGTTTGATTTTAGCGAGTTCGAGCAGCTGGGCAAGAGCCTGCGTAAGATGCAAGCTGATTACCCACAATTCGTGGAGAACTGCATAAGAGAGCTTGCCAGCAGGCTACTAGCTAAAACGGTGGCACGTACTCCTGTAGATACTGGGATGCTCCGGCGTAACTGGCAGTTGGGTCCTGTAGAGCGTGTGGGCGGGGGCTATAGCATCGAATTGTTTAACCCCATCGAATATGCGCCTTACGTGGAATATGGGCACCGCACACGGCTACACACGGGCTGGGTGGAAGGTAGGTTCATGCTCACTATTTCCGAAAGAGAGCTTGAACGAGAACTGCCTGCACTAATGGACCGCAAGTTGAAACGATTTATGGAAGACCACCTGAGGTGATGCAATGGAAGATGTAAAAAACGGAATATTGAAGTACCTGAGTACCTTTCGAACGGGTGTCCCAGTGTACGACGAGCGAATCGAGCAGGGTTTCAAGGAACCGTGCTTTTTTGTGCTGCTCATAAACGGCTCACAAGACCGCGAATTTGGGCGGCGTTACATGAGAGTGGGCAACTATGACATTCACTATTTCCCGGAACCTAGCAACCCGGAGAAGCGCCGTGAATGCGAAACGGTTGCTGACCAACTGTACGAGGAACTGGAGTATATCCAGTGGGAAGGCACCATGTACAGGGCGGTAGGGATGAAACACCAGATTGTTGATGATGTGTTGCATTTCTTTATTGACGTCAATGTACATTTGATGCGTCCAAAGGGACCAGAAACAAAAATGAGGACTTTAAAACAGGAGGCTGGTATACGTGGCTGATAACCAAGAAACAGAAACCGAGACAACGCCTGCGGCAGCGCCTACGAAGAAAGAGGCGGCAACGTCCACAGCTTCGGTAGAACCCCGTTTTGCCAAAGAGCAATTCCAGGATTCACAGCAATTTACGAACATCGAAAAGGACTTCCTAAGCGCTTTGCTTCAGGATAAACGAACATACACAGTCAGTGAGGCTAAGAACCTTCTGGCGGATTTTAACGCAAAGGAGGCTAAATAATGCCAGGTGGTACATGGGTTACCCAAAATAAAGTCAGACCGGGCGTATACATTAATATTGTTTCTGACCCGAAATCACTCAGCTCACTTGGGGAGCGCGGTACGGTAGCTTTGCCCCTGATGCTTCCGTGGGGGGCGGCAAAGCAGATCATTACCATTAATGCAGGAGACGATGTATCTAAGGTGTTGGGATATGACATTACTCATGCAAGCTTGTTGCTAGTTAAAGAAGCGATGAAACGGGCTTCTAAGCTTCTTATATACAAACTCAACGAAGGTACAAAAGCCACCGCCACAAGTGGGAATTTAGTCACCACAGCTAAATATGGAGGCGTGCGTGGGAACGACATTACCGTTGTGATCCAAAGTGACATTGATACTCCTACTATTTTTAATGTAAGAACGCTTGTGGAAGGTCGGGAAGTAGATACGCAGAAGGTGGCGAACATCGACGGACTGGTAGCCAATGACTGGGTAACATTCAAGGCGTCTGCAACTGATAAGACGCTGGCTGCTACAGCTGGCGCTCCACTTACAGGCGGCGCAAACGGTGCTGTAACCAACACAGACCATAGTGACTTTTTAGTGGCTGTAGAAACACAGAGTTTCAACACCATCGGAGTGGTATCTACGGATGCCACGCTCAAGTCAATTTACGTATCCTTTGTGAAGCGATTGAGAGAGTCAGAGGGCCGTTATGTACAAGTTGTCCTCTCTGACTATCCTACTGCTGACTACGAGGGAGTAATCAGCGCGAGGAATGGCGTGATACTGTCGGATGGAACGGTGATCGACAAGATTAACGTGGTGGCTTGGGTAGCTGCAGCAGAGGCGGCGGCACAGGTGAACCAGTCACTTACTTACACGGCCTATGACGATGCAGTTGATGTTGATGTACGTTTGACCAATAGCGAGACGATAATAGCGTTGCGAAACGGGGAGTTCGTATTCACCTTTAGTGACGATAAAGCCATCGTTGAAAAGGATATCAATACTTTCAGAAGTTACACTCCTACTAAGGGTAAGGAACGCTCTAAGAACCGCGTAATTCGTGTGTTGGACAGCATAGGCAACGACCTCAAGAAGGTGTTTGAAAAGTCCTATATCGGCAAGGTGGACAACAATGCAGATGGACGCAATATCTTCAAAAAAGAAGGTATTAAGTACATGGAATTGTTGCAAAGCATCAATGCCATTGAGGACTTCAACCCTCAAACAGATTTTATAGTAACTGCTGGCGAAGACAAAGACGCGGTGTTGGTAGATACGGGAGTTAAACCAGTAGATGCAGCAGAAAAAATCTACTTGAAAGTGAGGGTAAGCTAATATGGCATGGTTAAACGCAAAAGATACAATCTCTGGTCAGCAGGGTCGATTGTACGCCACCATAAACGGTAGTGTGGAAGAGATGGCCTACTGCAAGAAATTCGAGGCAAAGATCGAGAAAAACATGACAGAAGTAAAAGTATTGGGATATCTGGGGGATCAGAATAAAGCCAATGGTTGGAAGGGAACGGGGTCAATGACTTTTTACTATGTGACCTCGTTGTTCAGACAAATGATGCTGGATTATGTGACCACAGGAAAAGATACCTATTTTGATCTGGTCGCGGTCAATGAAGACCCAACCTCCTCGATCGGCAAACAAACCGTGACGCTCAAGAATGTCAATATAAGCAGCATTATTATTGCTAAGTTGGATACTGAATCTCAATTGTTGGACGAAGATTTGGACTTTACTTTTTCCGGGGTAGGATTGCAAGACAGCTTCACAAAACCTGTTTTGGGTGGTAACTAAAATAATCTAAATTAAGGGGATATAAATAATGAGTCAATTTAGCGCATTCTTTAAAGAAAATTCTTCAGTGGATATTACAGAAGAGGTTGCTGTTTCTGAAAGATTTAAGGATGAAGATGGCAAGCCCGTTCTTTGGAAGATCCAAGGTATTTCGGAAGAACGAAACAAAGCCATTAGAAAGTCTGCCACGAAAACAGAGAAGGGCAAAGGGGGGATGAAAATTCCTGAAATTGACCCAGACGATTACACCACTAAGCTAGTTTTAGAAAGCGTAGTGTATCCTAACCTGAAAGATGCTGAGCTGCAAGAGAACTATGGTGTTGTTGGGGCTGATAACTTGCTCAACAAAATGCTTTTGTCTGGTGAGTTCGCTACTTTGTTGGAAAAGGTGCAGGAGCTTAATGGTTACGATCAAGATATCAACAAGGTTATGGAAGAAACAAAAAACTCATAAAGGAGGACGTCGATGCGAGTTTCGCCTATTACGCCCTCCATAAATTACGTATATTGCCGCAGGACCTCATGAAAATGTCCGTGACTGAGCGCGGGGTTATATACGCGATGATTAAAGAACGTATAGAAAATGAGAAAAACAAGTAGTAAAACTAAATAAATGATTTACTCTTCCTGAGCGGGTTGATAGAATAATGGTAAAATATACCCACTCAGGAGGGTCATTATGTCTAATTACGGCGAGTGGCAAGAATCGAAAAAAGAATACAAGATGGAAAAAAGAAAGAAACGTCATAAAAGCCAATTGGTTCTTCTTGCAATCATATTGATAATAGGAATTCCTTTGGTTATCATTGTTGGAATCACAAAAGGTTCAGAGAGCGGCAAAGAATCTGTAAAACCCATGACAGAATCTGCTCAAATAAAGAAGGAGTTTGATTCGTTTAAAAAGCAAGTTCTCAGTGAAACTACACAAATGATTGAGAGTGAAGCGAATTTTAATGAATTCGTTAAAGCTTATTCATCTGGTTCGTTTAGTCAAGTCGAAGCTTACGAAAACGTTAAAGAGTATCGGGATATAATTAATCAACATAGATCAAATTTAATAGCAATGAAGTTTGACGAAAGATTTCCCGAGAAACTTGGAGCTCATTTAACGGAAGGGAAATCAAAGATTTTGGATGGAGTAGCTATGAAAGACTCTGCGCTGGCATCGTTACTTGAATACTTGGATGATGGTAAAACAAGTGAATTAGCTGAATATCGAGAAAATTCTCCTTTGTATTTAGTAGGAGTGAAGGCAGGTTTACAGGAAATCAATGTAGTTGAAAAAATAGTAAATCCTAAAAAACAAAGTACAGGTAAAGCATCCAAATAGGGTGCTTTTTTTGTGCCTCTTTTTTGGAAAGGAGGGAAAATGGCTACTGTTCAATCGACGCTCCAACTATATGATAACTTTTCAAGCAAACTAAATGCAGTCAATCAGGCTCTTCAAAATACAACACGGCAAATGGAACGGTTGCAAACAGCCGCCCGTGCTAATATTCAAATAAACGTAAACGCGGCTAATGCAGTTAGTGAGTTGAATGCTGTACAACGAAGACTGCAATCTTTATCTGATGGAAATGTACGAATCAATATTGATGCAGCCAATGCAATTCGAGAGCTAGAAGTTGTGCGTAACCATATAAGGCAGATGGGCTCAGGGTCTGTTGTCAACATTGTGGTGAACTCTGCTGATATTCTGCGCGAAATTACAGTTATTCGTGACCGTATTCGCGGAATGTTTACAGCTTCGGTTGTAAATATAACAATCAACGCCGCTGATGCAATAGCGCAAGCGCGGCACATTCGACAACAGATTGATTCCCAGCTTCGGAATATACAGGCACGTATACAGATACAGTTACCAGCTTCGTTGCAAGCAATGTTTGGTAATCTGCAAATGCTTGTACTGCGGCTTATTCGTGTTGTTCGACAACTGAGAACAAGCAGCGGTGCAAACGCAGCATCGTTACAAGCCGCTTTAGCACGGATAGAAGCTTTGGAACAGAAGATAAACCAATTACAAGATCAACTAAACCGGAGATTGCGAGAAGGTGGACGGAACTCTGAGGGGATGCTAAGCAACCTTAGGAACATCGCCGCTGCTTATGTATCTATTGCAGCTGCAAAAGGTCTGTTTGAAAATGTTATGGGCGGGGCGATGGAACAACAACAGATGATTAGTACATTTGTTGCCCGTTCGGGATCAGAAGCACTGGGTAATGCCATTTACAATGCGATTACTAAACAAGCATTAGCTGCTGGTCAAGACGTACAGCAAGCTTTATCAGGAACTATGTCATTCATGTCCTCTACGCTTGATCCTAAGCAACTAGCACAGTTAAATAAGCTGTCTATGCGTCTTGCGAAGCTCAACCCAATGGAAGGGCTTGAAGGAGCGGCATTTTCGATGAAGGAGTTGCTATCCGGCGATTACACATCCATCGTCGAACGCTTTAACATTGGCCGAGGAACTATTAAAAATAGTGATGCTCTAAAAGCTGGTAAAGCGGGAGATATTGAAGGGTTCATAAAGGGGATGGATAAGCTCCTTGTTCAACAAAACCTTTCTGAAAAGGCATTCTCAAAAATGTTGGATTCACCAGCAGCGAAATGGCAGAAACTTGTGAATACCTTTAAATTCAATTTGGCTCAAGCTGGTAATGCTGCGGTAAACGCGTTTGCTCCTTTGTTTGACGTTATCAATAAAGCTTTTGCTTCAGGCAAGTTTGACCAATTTTTCGGTAGCATACAGGCCGGTATGTCTATGATAGCTCAAGTCACATCAAGCGTAGTGCAATTCCTAATAAATAACTGGGACTTGGTCAAGAACACTTTATTGGTATTGGGTGTTGTGGCTGCTGCTGTAGCTGTCGGATTTGCGGTAGATTGGATCATAGCTGTTTGGCCTTTAGCGCTAATTGTTGCTGGCATAATTGCGATTATAACGATCCTAAATAAGTTTGGTATTTCTACCGGGCAAGTTGTGGCTTTTGTTGTAGGTATCTTCTACGCAATGTTTGCTCAACTCAACAACTGGATTGCGGGATTCTGGAATGTGATACTGGATTTTGTAGAATTCTTCGCAAATATATTCATCGATCCGGTCTATGCCATTAAAAAACTGTTTTATGACCTTTGGAATGACATAGGTAAGTACTTTGTTGATCTAATTAATAAGATGGTCGACGGTCTGAATTGGTTGATAGAAAAGACGAATTCTATTACAGGCTCTACCATTTCAGCGATCCAATACATGAAGATGGAAGATGGACCACAAAAGCCAACAACGGATAAAGACGTTTTGGATTTTAGCAAATACCGAATGCAATCAATGGACGTTTTGAAGGCTTTCAATAGTGGGAAAACAGCAGCGAATGACCTAACTAAATCTATAAGTAACTTCTCCTTGAAAGGAACTGCGCAACCTTACACAGTCCCAAAAATGCCTAAACAAAATGGCAACATCGGTAATGTTGGCAAAGTGGGCAAGGTTGGTAAGATCGAGGACAAGGTTGATATCTCATCGGAGGATTTAAAGGTCATGCGGGATATTGCAGAAATGAAGTCTATACAGAACTTCGTGACTCTTACGCCTACAGTGCAGGTCAAGACAGGCGACATCAACAACGGAGCTGATGTGGATACGATCATTAAGAAAATTGGCGACCATTTAGAAGAACAATTTGTTTCAACAGCACAGGGGGTGTACACCTAATGGAACACGCCATACTACTAAGCTACAACAACGGAGAAGAAGCATTTCGTATCCCAGTGAATCCGCCAGAAATGAGCATCAAAGAGGCTGGAGATGGTTCCACATTTAAAATCGTGGACGGGGGCGAGATCAACGCGATTCAGTCACGGAAACTTACGGAGATATCCTTCGATAGCTTTTTCCCTGGACAGGCGTACCCATTCGTCAACACCGATGAATTAAGGCCAATACCTGAATATATAGCTTTAATAGACAAGTGGATGGACACCAAGCGGCCCATCCGCTTTATTTATTCAGCGATAAGTTTTGACCCGGGCGCACAAAAGAGTCCGCAGGAGATAGCTATAAACATGCCGGTGACAATCGAAGAGTTTGAGTGGAAACCGGTAGCTGGTACATCGGACATTGAATACACAATATCATTCAAAAAGTACGTGTTTTACAATGCGGTGCAGGCCAAGGTGAAGCAAACCACAACCAAGGCAGGCGCAAAAAAGACTACGACCACAAAGGCAAAGGCTAAGCGTCCTAATGAGAAGGTTAAACCCAAGTCGGTCAAGGTTAAAGCTGGAGATACGCTTTGGATTATCGCTAAAAAGAACCTGGGTGACGGGTCACGTTGCAAAGAGATACAAACACTCAACAAAATCACGAATGCACAGGCCAAGCGGCTAAAGGTTGGGCAAGTGCTGAGACTGCCGGGGTGATGGCATGGATATATTTATCGACAATCGAGACGGTAACGTGTGGCAGGTGTCCGGCGAGGCGATGGCGGGCAAGGAAAATGCCGCCGGGCTGGTGTCTGAATTAACTTGGAAGACCGAACGCACCGGGAGCCCAGGTAGCGTAGATATCACGCTAGTCCGTGACGGAATCTACCAGAACAAAAAGTTCAAGGTCCAAAACGGGGATATCGTTCGAATAACCAAAGGCAAGTACAAGATATTTTACGGCTACGTATTTTCGGTGGAGCAGTCGGAAAAGTCCGATATGAAGATTACCGCATACGACCAAATTCGCTATCTCAATGCCAATGACACATATGTATTTAAAAACCTAACGGCCGGGGCGGTTATCAAGCGTATTGCGGAGGACTTCAAACTTAAGACCGGGATGATTGCCGACACGGGATACAAAATACCCGCTATGGTCGAGGACAATCAAAAGCTATTAGATATCATTTACAAGGCTATCGACCAGACGCTTATGTCTACTGGATCAATCTATGTATTCTATGACGATTTCGGCGCTCTGGCCCTTAAACGGGCCGCTGATATGCTTGTATCGGTGTCGGTGGGTGATGGCAGTCTAATGACCGGATACGCGCTTAAACGGTCCATAGACAGTGAGACCTACAACTATGTAAAGCTGGTGCAGGACAATAAAGAGAGCGGCAAACGGGATGCCTACGTTTATCAGGATGGTAACAACATAAAAAAGTGGGGTAAGCTGCAACTCTACGATAAAGTCGATGAAAAGATGAACGCGGCACAGATTAAACAAAAAGCCCAAAACCTTCTTACCTTGCACAACCGGGAAAGCAAGAGTCTGAGTATAGATGCTATGGGAGATTTAAGCATCCGGGCCGGGTGTTATGTGCCTGTATTCATCGACGATCTGAAAGTAAGCCAAGTTTACTTGGTAGATTCATGCACACATAAATTTTCAGGGCTTGAGCACACAATGTCACTCGAATTGAAGGTGATTTAATGATAAAACAGCTACGACAAATAGCTTTAAACAGCGTCGAGGCATCCAAGCCGTCCACAGGGATGGTAGGGCAAGTAACAGGCATCGCGCCGCTTGAAATCACAGTGGATCAACGTTTGGTACTGGATGAAGATTTCTTGCTTATCACGGAACGAGTAACCCGTTACGAGGTTAGCCTAACACACAGTCACGTGTATAAAGACGAAACTCCGACAGAAACGGCAACCAAAACCACCCAAACCGCGTTACCTGATGTACTGGTTATCCGTGAAGGGCTCAAGATCGGTGACGCTGTGCTTTTACAACGCATGCAAGGCGGCCAGCAATTCGCTGTCATAGATAAGTTGGTGAAACCATGATACCAGAGGGCGGCAGCATTGTTGATGAAGAGATTGAAGAGGAAGAAATGCCCACCAAGACATATGCCTTGGATTTTTTTAATGGACGCGCACGCGGCATTGTGGACGGTCTGGAAGCTATGCGGCAAGTGGTGTATAAGATACTCCAGACATTACGTTATGAAAATCTAATATACTCCGATGATTACGGAGCTGAGATAGACCGGCTGCAAGGGCAGAGCCGGTTATTTGTGCAGACTGAATTAAAACGGTTGGTCCGTGAAGCGCTCCTGGCAGATGACCGGATTACTGATGTGCGAGATTTTCAATTCACTTTTAACGGTAGCGATGTTCTGGCCGAATTTGAAGTGATCACAACACAAGGTAACTTTAGAGACGAAACGGGGGTGGGTGGCATTGTATGAGGGTCAAACTGAAGAAGCTATCTTAGAACGCCTGCTGGCTCGTATACCAGATACCATGGATAAACGGGAGGGGAGCGTTATTTATGATGCCCTGGCACCTGCAGCAAATGAACTGGCCCAAATGTATGTTGAGCTGGATACGAATATAAGCCTAGTTTTCCCAAATGCGGACAATGAGGAATATTTGGACTCGGCTGTGGCTTGGTCTGGCATAGTGCGAAAGGCGGCAACAAAGGCTCACTGGCGGGGCAAGTTTTACGATAACCAGGGAGCGTTAATGGACGTACCTATTGGTAGTCGCTACGGTATCGAGGACCTGAATTATATCGTGCTCAGCAAATTGGGTGTCGGACAGTTTGCCGTAGAATGTGAAACGGCTGGCGTAATAGGTAATCAATTTTCGGGTTCACTGTTACCGATTGATTTTATAAACGGGCTGGCTCGGGCCGAATTGGTCGATCTGTTGGTGTCTGGAGAAGATACCGAAACGGGAGAGGCGTTGTACGATCGGTACCAAGACAGAGTATCGAAACCTATTACAAGTGCAAATAAAAATCAATATGTTAACTGGGCACGTGAAGTGCCAGGGGTTGGTGACGCCAAAGTATTCCCTCTCTGGAACGGTGAAGGGACGGTAAAGGTTGTTATTTTGAATAACGACAAACGTTCCCCCTCTGCTGCAGTTGTACAGGCTGTACAAACATATATTGATCCTACTCAAGATGGACACGGTGAAGGTGTTGCACCAATCGGACCAGTTGTTACGGTTGTAGGGGCAACTGAAGTCGCTATCAATATTAGTACAAGAGTCGAACTCGCGCGGGATGCTACGGTGGCTGATGTAAAAGAACAATTAGAAGTAAGTATTGCGAAGTACCTTGAAGGTTTAGCTTTCTCTGACACTGATACATTAGTTAGGATTACTCGAATAGCAAACCTTATCCTTGATGTCCCACAAGTCATAGATTACTTTGACCTGACTATTAACGGGCTGACTGGCAATATACAAGTTCCGCTGGATAGCGTAGCTGTACTTGGGACGGTGGATGTACATGTCTAAGAAACTTATGTCCTATCTGCCTGACTATTACCAAGAGATTGAAGAGTTTGTGCAGATAATGGACACGGAAGATATTGAGCTCGACAAAGTGAATGCCGCAATAGTGGATACATTCCGGCAGTTTCACCCGGAGACGGCAACTTGGGGAATTGCTTATTGGGAACGCGATTTGAAAATAACTCCGCTCCCATCTAAGCCAATCGAGCAGCGCCGTAGCGTGGTTATCTCTAAAATGCGCGGCAGCGGCAAGGTGTCTGCAAGCATGATAAAAAATGTTGCTGACAGCTATGATCGCGGCAAGGTGGATGTAATTGTATATCCGGCTGAATATCGGTTTGACATTAAATTTATCGGTACTTTAGGCGTGCCGCCGAACTTACAGGATCTAAAGGACGCAATAGAGGAAATAAAACCCGCGCATCTAGAAGTGCGATATAAGTTCAGGTATCTTGTCATACGTGAAATACACCATACGATGACGATTAATGCAATAAACAGTACTCAATTAAATAATTTTGCGGGAGGTGTGCCAATTGGCTAGTAATACACCTAATTTGAGCTTATATATGAAGGACCCCACAACAGACGGGAATGATTTCTTCGATGTGGAAACTATGATGAACGACAACTGGCGTGCTATAGACACCTTTGCAGGTTCGACAAAAGGAAGCTTGGATAAGGCGACTAAATTTGTGGTCACGTCGGATATGTTTGGAGCCACAGGAAATAACACAGATCAAACACAGGCCATTCAAAATGCACTCAATTACCTGGAGAGTGTCGGAGGCGGAAAACTTATCCTAGGCGCAGGCACATTTCTTTTGAGTCTCGCTAAAAGCACACATACCAAAGCTTGTATCCTCATTCCTAAGGGAGTAACGATAGAAGGATCTGGCATGGGCGTGACTATCCTTAAACGGCTGGAAAGCGAACGTATTCAAGACGGAGTATTGTTAGTTAACAAGGATTACGACACAAAGGGTGGATACACAGCGGCGGGTAACATTACGCTACGAAATTTCACGATCACTGATGGTGCTGTTACTGCAACTCCCAGAACATATGGGGATCTAATTGCGCTGGGGCATGCGGATAATGTGCTTATTGAGCGGGTTGGATCTTTAAATCACGATCAACATTTTGTGGATGTTTGCGGATCGCGAAATATCACCATTCGGGATTGCATGTGTAATAACTTGCAAGATACCTATGGGAGTGCAACTATCCAAATCGACCGGGCGAAAGGGCTTGGAATCTGGGGTCTTTTGCTGGATGATACAAATCCAAGCAATGTGACTATTGAAGGGAATAGTATCACTTCTATATCTGAACTGATACTACAACTTGGGCATGGAAAGTCTACTGTAGAGGACTTGAGTGTAGTAGACAATGTAATTGTTTGTGCGAACATTGCTAAAGGTCAGATAGCAATCGGGAATGACGAAGATACTTCGATATCAACCGCTGATATTGAAGATAACAAAATAGAACTCAACAATATAAATAGTGCAGGAATCTACTTGGTTGGCGATCCAACAAACAAGTTTGAAAACATATCTATCTCCAGCAATATCGTAACGGGGAAGATGCGTGCAGCAATTTTTGTTGGTAGCTCTACAATGCCAAGTACATTTGCTAATTTCAAAAATGTATTGGTATCAGAAAATACCGTTGACATGGATATTAGAGAGTCAACCAGCACTCATTACATTTCGGGAATCCGAGTGAGTAACGGCATTAGTGCAGCAATTTGTAATAATACTGTACGCTTCGCCTGCCAAGGAGGTGGTTATGCAGATGCGAAGATTATAAGGGCAGATAGTTTTAAAGATATTTTGATCAGCGCAAATCAAATTATAATGGCAGACTCAAATTCCCGCACGGATGCGCAATTGTATGGTATCCAACTCGAAATGGATTCTGCCATTGCTAACAGTCTCTATTGCAAAGCAAAGATAATCTCAAATATGGTTCTGGGCACTGGGTACCGATGGGGGATTTCGGAGCGCGGAGGGGTTAATGTTTCAAACTTTTTACAAGCGGTGGTTTCACAAAATAATGTGTACGATGACGCACCAATGCAAGGGCATTACCATGAGTCCACGCCGTCGTTAGATGGGACCAATAACCTGCAGTTTGTAAACTTTGAATCTTTAGGTTTTGCGGCAACCGGTCCTGTATTGACAATTCAATCTGCAAAGACGTATACGTTTGTCTCGCCTATCAGAAAAAGCGGAATCACACAGACGGCATACACGACAAGTGGAACAATGTTTTTTAACCCGATTTCGGCCACGGCATTTGGTACGGATGCAGAGGAAATTGAGACAGCTTATTGGGTGGAGGGGGCGACCACGAAGTTTGTAGGCGCAGTATTGAGTAAGTCTGTAACAGGAAATGATGCGAATGGTCGAGTGATTAACACTTTAACCATCAACACGGGTAATGCTGGCTGTAACATGGCAATTAATCCAACGGATCATACAGGTTCGATCAGATCCAGTGGCTATTTGATGTTGCGTGTCGGCGTGTAAATACATTATAGGAATTGACTTTACTTCCCATTAAAATGTAAGGTGTTAACATAAACGTTACTAGGGAAGGTTGTTAGATGATGCGTATGAAATTATCTATGTTTTTCCTTATGGTTGTTTGTATTTTCTTTTCGGGACTTTACTTTGCGTCAGCCAGTGATTTTAGCATAAGTAATGTTTCTGGCACCAAACATGAAATTTTGAACAAAGGTCGCAATTTTGTAGTTAAAGCTGCTGCGTTTGGCGCTACTGGTAACGGCACAGATCAGACCCAGGCTTTACAGTCAGCTTTGAATTACCTAGAAAGGGCCGGGGGCGGTAAACTTGTCCTTGGCAAAGGCAAGTTTTTATTAAGTCTTGCAAAAAGCGTGCATGACAAGGCTTGCTTAATAATCCCGGCTGGTGTGACAATTGAAGGCTCTGGGGTGGGTGTCACTATTCTCAAAAGGATCAGTAGTGAACGGGAACAAAACGGCATACTACTTGTAAATAAGGGTTACGACACAAATGGTGAATATAAAGCAGCTGGGAATATCACCTTGCGTAATTTTACAATTACAGACGGTGGCGTAACTTCTAAACCAAGAAAATACGGGGACTTGATTGCGTTAGGACATGCGGATAATGTACTCATTGAGCGTGTCCAATCGTTAAATCACGATCAACATTTCGTAGACATTTGCGGATCACGCAATGTTACTGTAAGAGAAAGTATCGGTAACAATCTCCAAGACACCTACGGGACGGCTACAATTCAAATTGACCGAGCCAAAAACCTAGGGATATGGGGTTTGTTATTGGATGGAACAAATCCAAAGAATGTCACTATAGAAAATAACGAAATCACTTCAATGTCCGAACTTGTGTTACAACTTGGGCACGATCAATCTACTGTTGAAAATTTAAATGTAGTAAGTAACGTGATTACTGGCGCAAACACTGTTAAAGGACAAATTGCTATAGGTAAGGACGAAGATACCTCGATATCGACTGCAAATATTAAAGACAATCAAATAAAGCTCAATAATGCAAACAGTGTCGGCATCAATCTGGTAACCGACACAGCCAATAGACTCGATAACATTTCAATATCTGGTAATGTTATAACGGGCAAGATGAGAACAGCTACGTTTATAGATAGTGCTGTTGCGTCGACGGATTTTAAGGACATTTTGTATTCGCTTCTCATTGACTTGTCTTCTGGAATGAAGGTACTCTATTAATAACTATTAATAAATACCTTTTGGAAGGCGTTGAGTTGATATTGCGTAGAAAGATAAGTTTCTTGTTGGTGGCACTGATCCTAATTATGACTACATCCTTCGCTTATGCTGATAAGGGAGCTACATTTAAACAGAAACTTATATCTGTTTACGGCATTCATTTGAATAACGGAAAGTTACCAGATGCTCCTGAAATTATCTACGGAGAACAAAAAAAGGTAGAGGGACTGGATGTAACAGATATAACGTTTTCTAGTTTTGACGGTCAGAAGATACCTGGCGAAGTGATCTACCCGAAAGGCTTTAAAACAAATAATAAGTATCCTACGGTCCTAGTATTTTCTGGACATGGGGAGATGGAAGAACTAATCTCTAAACCAGAATCATATCAACATGCTGGTGCAGTAGGACTTGCACAAAATGGTTACCTCGTTTACACAATGGAAAATAGAGGTATGGGTAAGCTTGCGAAGATGGGAGATCACCTAGTCCTTGATGCTGTAGCGCGCTTGCACGGCGGTTCGTGGTATGGGGATATAACTACGGATGCTTTATATCTGAGCGCAGCAGTAAACAACGTCAGTTACGTGAATCAGAAGAAAATCGGAACCGCTGGTGTATCTACAGGCGGAGCACTGAGTATGTTGGTTGCTGCATTAGATGAGCGAGTAGACGCAGCTTATGTACAAGGTTATCTCGGCACCTATGCAAAAACGTTCACAGACGGTACGCACGATATCTGTAACAACATTAGCGGGATCCTTAACATTGGAGAGATGTGGGATGTCGGCAATCTAATCGCTCCACGTAACGCGTTGTATGTTAACGGAGAGATGGACCATTTCCATTATGCAGATGCTCAGGTTTCATATGCTAAAATAAAGGAACATTACAAAGAATTGAGTGTTGAAAAAAATGTAAACTTACAATCTCCGCGAGGGGTTACACATGAATTTTCCACTCAACTTGCAGCTGATTTTTTCGATAAGAATCTTAAATAGATTTTAACGACACGTCTTAAACGGCGTGTTTTTTTATGTCCTCAGAGTGGTTGAGGGCTGATTTTATAGAGAGACGGGGGAAAGGTCATGAACGAAACGGGGGAAATCTTCAAAGGAGGGGAAGGGGATGTAGTGCCGATCCAAAGGCTTGAAGATGTGGAAAAGGGATTGTCTGCTTTATCAGATGAATTTGCTAGACTTGCGGCAGAAAGTAACGCCATGCAACTTAAACTCAACTATCTTGATGAGAGCCGGAGCCGTCACGAAGAAGATGTGAAACAGATTAAACAAGCTTCAGCGGAAATGAAGATTCAATTCAATGAAATCATGCGCCGGTGGGATACCTTGGATGCACGTATGTTTCAATTACTTCAACAAAGCCAGGAAGACGAAAAGGCGGGGCAAAAGAGCTGGATGGACTTTACTAAGTTCGTTTTAGGAGGCACGATCATTGCTATCGTCGCCTTCATTTTTAGAGGGGGATTGTGATAATTGGATACAACCAAATATACGATAGAACGGCGCTACATAAACAAGCGCCATAACGTAAGACCGGGTACTCGCCTAACAAGCGGGAATCCGGTCTTTTTAGTTGCACACGACACGGGTAATCCAGGAGCTTCAGCGGATAACCACTTTACCTATTTTCAAAATCTAAAAGACCGATCCGCATCTGCTCAGGTCTTTGTAGATGACAAAAAGATTCTTGAAATCATCCCAACAGGAACCGGACCAGACGCAGCAGAGAAAGCTTGGCACGTCTTGTACAACGTCACCACGGATAACGAACGCTTTGGCGACGATGCAAACGATATCGCCCTTGGTATAGAACTTTGTTTTGGTGGCAAGATCGACACGCTGGAGGCTTACAAACGCTTTGTATGGTATATGGCTTACTGCTGTAACAAGTGGGGGATTAATCCACGTACACACATACCAAGCCATAAACAGCTTGACCCTGCTCGTAAGAGAGACGTAGACCAAGCGCTTGCGACTATTGGCAAGACGCTAAAGGAATTGGTTTATGACGTGGAAGCAGAGCTTAAAGGCGCTTCTGTGGCTCCTGTTGCGCTGGACTTTACACCGCTGCCTGTGTATATCGCTCAGTCGCTTATAGACAACTATGTATCTCCAGCTTGGTTTGCCAGCCAGAAGGCAGCCGATCAGGAAGGCAAGACACACTTTCATAACCTCGCTAATAACCTGCGAGCTGCGGCCGGGCTTAATGAAAAGAATCTGCCGCTTGCTGGATCTGTGAAGCTGTACAAGTCCAATGCACAAGAGATTATCTTCCGGTGGCTCCAACCAGCTTGGTTTAAAGCGAAACAAGCGGGTGACAAGGAACAAATGCAACATTTCAACAATCTGGCTAATTATCTGCGCGCTGCCGCAGGTCTGCCCAAACAATAATAGGGGGATTTTATATGCAAACAATTATCGAAACTGTACAACCTTACGTAAATACCATCGTCACAGCCGCTGCGGGTGTGCTTACAGCGTTTGTTTTAGGAGGTCTGAACAAACTCAAAACTAAGGTTAACGTGTGGCTAGAAGCGCGTACAACGGCAGCACAGAGGGAAGTAATACACAAGATTGCTGGGGAGGGCTTCGCTTTTGCTCAAACGGCGTTTAAGCAGGCTGGAGGCGAGCGTAAGCTTCAAGAAGCTTTACAGTATGCTACACTCCGTTTGACAGAACAAGGCATTACAGTGTCAGTTGTGGAGCTTCAAGCCGCGATTGAGAAAGCATATCTGGAGTATAAGGCCAAAACAAAAGCGGTACTGGCTACTGAAGCACAGCCAAACGAGGAGGCAGCACAGGTAGCAGCTAAGGAAGCTGTATCGGGTCTTGCTGCAAAGCTTAATGATTTCTTGGCACAGGCTACAGCAGAAGTGGGACCCGCTGCCTCTGCTCAGGTTCAATCTGCACCCGAGCCTAATCCTGCACCAGTAGATTCCGTAAAAACTCCAGTCATTACGGAGTAAACCTAAAAAGTTAATGCCCTACTAGCTTCCGCTGGTGGGGTTATTTTTGTTTTCGGGTTGTTAAGCAAGCTGTTAATTCACCTATATTCATAGCGTTGTCATTTTACCTATCCCCAAAACGACGCTATAAATATAGGTTTTATCCTAATAACGTCCCTGAAATGTACTTAGGTTAGTCTTTTTTCAGCCTAACTATGGGAGAAAGGTGTTTATTATGATAATAGAGAAATTTAGAAAACAAACAAAATGGAGGTGCTTAGGGATGTATTAAAGTGTTCAAAGATTGACAGGAATATTTATACAATGGTACATTTTTACTAGATGAATGTATTATCTCACAACAGAATCAACCATGGGATGAGGATATTATGAAATTAAACAAAATTTTCGCGGAAATAAGATTCGAACCCTCTTTTTTATTTGAGGACGGAAGGACACGAAATGATATTGTAAAAGAGCTAAAAAAAGATTTCCCTCATTTTGAATACAGGGAAGAGAACAAAATGCTCTTGTTTTTAAATCCGCAAACCGCATCAAATGTACAACTGTATCAAGAACGACTGGTTATAGACTTGGATTTACCAAAAAACGTACATCAAATTAAGGTTTTAGGCGCTTCCATTATTCCATTTATTATGAGAAAGATGGATGTTGAAAAAACAAAAAGAATCGGTGTAAGGGCTCATTCTTACTTTGAAGAGATCCAAAACAATTTAGATGCTTCAAAAAAACTAGCCAATTATTTTTTCTCACAAAATATTTTAGATTTCTTAGGTGAACAAGCCGCGACATTGGATGTTGAACCAAGAGTTTCTTTTAGGTATAAGGTAAATCACGAATTGACAATGGTTGTTAATACTGGATACTTACACAAAGTTAAAGGCGAAAACCTAAATCTAACTACAGGTGATATTTCATCATTAAACGTGGAAAGCGTTCATCCGCTCATCGATATTGATATTTCAACAGAATTTGAAAAAAAACCCGATCAGATCAATGGTGTTCTAAATGGTATTTGTTCTAATCTTGAAGAGTTCCCGAATAGAATCTGGAGGTAGGCTATAATGTCATCTTTTACTCAAAGTAGATCTTTCATCGGATCGACTTTTGGAGATGGTCTAAGTGATCTGACTCTGCAAAAGAAATATCCAGCAATTGTTGATGTGATTGAAGAATATTCAGAACCTTCAAAAATCAAAGGTACTACCCCTCCTCCCATTGACGTGAGTTCATATTATGAAGTTGATCAAAATGGAGTTGCAATTGAAGGTGACATATCTGAAGTTAAGGAGGCTATTTTTATGTATAAAAAGGTAGTGATGGGCTTCTTTTCATTCGGCATAGTCGGAATTGTTGCGCTCACTTCTTTTTTGGTTTTAGGAATTACAAATACTATTTCAATTATACCTTCTTTGTTCGGAGTGATCTTGTCGGCCGGGTTGCTAGCTGGTATTTATTGTGACTATCAAAAGTGGGAGAAAAGGAATGTTTAATATTGCATTTTCTGTACTTGATGCACCTCCTGAACCCGAAAAAAAAGCTTGGATTAATTTCGAACTAGGTGGTTTGTGGAAAAACGGTAAATTAACAACTGTCACAACAGTCTATTTAGGGACATTAATAGTATTAGTTATTTTTACGATGCTTTTGATATTATTCGGAAAGAATCAAGAATTCATGAAACCAGCACTATTAAATGTCATATGGTACATTATGATAGGAACGCTCCCATTTATTTTTCTGTATGAAATGTTTATGGGATATGTAAATAGGACAAGGCCTTCGGCTGCTGATACATCCAAAGGAACACAGAAAAATCGGCGAAGAAGAGGCTGATCATTTGGCTTTTATATTGTTAGATAAGTCTTTGTGAAATAAAGTATCTCTTGCACCTTGCTGGCATACGCTGGTGGGGTATTTTTTATATTCATTTTTTATTGGTTATCAAAATAAACAGTTGAAAATCCGATATCATAATTGTTCAAAAGGTGGTCTATAAATGCGGCTCATTTTTTATATTTTGTCATTCGCTGTAATTTTTATGTTAGTTGGATGTGGTCAAAGTGAGTTTGAAAAAAATATGAACCATGGGAAAAAATACTTAAAAAGCAAACAATACAGTTCAGCAATAGACAGTTTTAACAATGCCTTAATCGATAATCCCTCAAGCTCTGATGCAAAAACACTATTAGAAAAAGCAAAAGAAGATCAAATAGAATCTACAATGAAAGAAAAACTAACTCAGTATATGAATGAAAATAAAATGATAGTTGTAAAATTTGTGCTTGAGCGAAAACAACAGAAGATAGAGGATTTAACTGTAGAAATTCAGGATGATAAACTCCATAGACTTATAGATATTCAAGAAGAGGAAAGAAAACTAATATCAAAATACCAAGGTTACAAGAGCATAACTGATACTCATGAGAAATTACTTGAATCAATTTCTGCAGCCATTGATCTTCAATCAGATACTGTTACACTCATGAAATATGTAGCTGATAAACCCAACGACTATCAAATAACTGATGAAAAAGCATCAGAAGCTCAGGCTAATCTAAAAACAAACTCTGATTTGAGCAATGAAAAACTAAGAATGTATACAGATTCTTTAGGAGAGTTACAAACTAAGTATGGAGTAGACATATCTGAGAAAACCGAGAATGTCAAAAATCAGTAATTTTTAACCAGTAATTGAATTGATTTGGGCGAGGAGTTCAAAAGAATGGTTACTATTATTTTGTATATCATAATTGGATTGATATCCATCTTCATTATTTTGGGGCTGATCGGTACTGCTTCATTAATTTTTTCAAAAGAAAAAGACAAGAGTTTAGCAGTAATAGCAACAAAGGATGTTTTCAAATACGCGTTTTTACTGATTTTCTTACTTTTTATATTTTACTATGTTTATCCGACACCATATCTATATACACATTCAAAAGAAACTTTGGTCAAAGTGAACAGGCTTACAGGAGAAACAACTTATTTCAGATTTAATGAGGGATGGGTAAAGCCCGAAAACTCTGATTTGCCTGAATAAATAAAATCCCCGCTAATCTTAACTGGTCGGCGGTTTTTTTATTAAAGGAATTACCACATCATTCACCGAATGAATTACTGAGGTGATCAGCATGAACCATACATATAAAGTGTTAAAGTCGGATATAGAACTATTTGCAGCTGCATTAAGCCAGGTAAGAGTATATGTAGTCCAGCCGTTGGGAGAGGATTTGATAGACATTGTGGATTACGGTGGAGTATTGGAGAAGATTACACCTGAAGCCATCAAGATTAACGGGGCGTATTTCTTTCGTAAGCAGTTTGAATTTAGAGTAGATGTGAAAGAGGACTCCAACGGTATATAGCCGATAGAGTCCTTCTCTGTTTTATGTGAGTCGGATGTATATGAATCTACTTAGTAATTGCTGCACATTAATTAGAATTGTCTTGCGCTTATATTGAGGTCCATCTGGGAACCGTCCTGGGTGTAAATGTATACACTATATGAGTTTTTGCTTTGAGAATAAATTTGCAAGGTCTTTTGACTACCAGGTGAAACCGAAGTGTCTATAGAGGTGCTAGAACCCGCTTTCTTAATCTCTACATAAACTGTTGAACTTCCATTATTTTTAACGAACACATTGGCGTCTTCTCCATTCTCAGGGATCATGGTGAAGGTTTTCTCAAATGCTCCTTTTCCAGTGTGATGTATCGGATTAATCAATTGAACATCAAAAGGAGTAATAACATGTCCTTCCTGATTCTCAGTATTTTCAATCACTTTAATGAAACCACTATCAGTTTGATTTGCTGAAATTGAATCCTGCGCAAAAGCAGCAGGGCTTAGTGACAGAAGCAATGATGTGGCGATACCAAAACTCATTAATCTTTTCAAATTAAATCCCTTCTTTCTATAATTTAACTACAAAAATAATTATAATTAATCTGTACATCTGTGTACATAGTCACTAAGTACCATTAAATGATGTTGTTATGTGAATCAATGGGGGATAGTTAGATTAATCTATATATAGTTAAAAGCTCTGCTAACCTTAATTGGTCGGCAGAGCTTTTTTGTTATTCCTATACCACTTCATCTTCAGCTTTTTTAAAATCATCTACACTGTCGTAATACTTGAAACCTCCACCGTTTTTGTCAATAATCCAGTTGATTTTCTCGTCATTTAACCGGACTCCATACATACAGTAATAGAGCATTTCAATTTGTTTTTCATTCCTAATACGGATCAAATGTTTTTCTTGTTCGTTAATAAGGTACCATTTTGTTTCTGTTTGATCTACATTCACATATAACATTGATACCGATGAGGGAAATGGATAGTTAAACCAACGTCCTCGCTGATCCTCGCTATATCCTTCAAATGCCATTTTTAGCCCTCCTACTTGAATAATTTACCAATCACTTTAAATATATCAAACGTTGTACGATTGTACACCTTATTGTATGCCGCCTTACGTGGGTTTCTGAGCCATCCCCAGCCCCGTGGCATCTTGAGTCCTGCACGGTGTACAATCTGCCGTTTGAGGCTGGTACGAGCTGCTATACGCTTGTTTAGGCTGGGCTTGCGTGGGCCGTATTTCATTATCGTTTCTCCAAAGGATTAATACCGAGACTCCGCTTCAATCCTTCCTGTAGCACCTGGGAGAAATTAAGGTGTTGCAGTTCAGCTTGATCATTAAGCCACTTTGGGACAGTCAGTGTCTTTTTAACAGCCTTACTTTCCATAGCTTCCCGAACTACTGGCATATAGACCTGAACGTCACACGCAGCTTCTGTTGCTTCTCTTTGTGCCAAAATAACATCAAGTGGGGAAGGGGCAGGGATAGGGTCGCCGTCTTGTTCCGTAACATACATAAAACCCTCCAGCGCTTCACGAGCTGCAGCGTGCGCTTCTTCGGCAGTATCTCCAAATGTAAGGCAACCAGGAAGATCTGGAAAACGAACGGATATACCCTCTTCAGAATGGTCGAGCAATGCCCAGTAGCGATAAACGTCTTTTTTACTCACTATAATTAACCTCCTTTGGGGAGGGCTGTTCAGCCCTTAATCCCCGCTGTCTTTAGGATACTTGCTTGTGTCTTCGGAGGAAAGCTTTTCTTAGGATGTGGAACCGTAACCTTACCGATTTTTGTCGGATGCTTGAAGTAGTGGTGACTACCATGTACTCCTATTATGTACCATCCGTCCTCTTCTAACAGTTTGATTAATTCTCTCGAACTGTATGATTTCAAGTGATTGCCCTCCTTACACTTATTATTATACACGTATAATAAGTACGTGTCAACGTATTATTTATACGTATAATAAGAGTGTAAAGAATTATTTTCCGTCTCTTTTATAGGAACGAATGTTTGTATATAATACAAGTGAAGGGAGTTGATCGCATTGTTGCCCGATTTAGAACGCAAGCTACTACGGATACTCTACAACTACTCTGCTGGAAGAAGGCGACTACCGACCATACGAGAACTGGAGATAAAGACAGGAAGGCGCACAGAGGACATAAAGGCGGGTCTGTTGGCTCTTGAAAATGATAACTATATCTTCTGGGAAAACAAATCTGATACGCGCCATATCGTAATCATAGAGGGCTGGGATCGCGATCAGAAGATCGTTACGCCACCAGGTGCAGCAAATAGATACTATACGGAATATTAAGCCTCGGATTAATCTGAGGCTTATTTTTTTGTTTTCTAGAAAACATATCCCTTGTAAGGAACAAACGTTCGCTATATAATTTCTACATAACACAACAGGAGGCTACATACATGTCTAAAAAACTAGAAGGTAATGGTTTGTGGGAAAGCAGCCGGATTATCATACCAGAACATAAAGAGGCTTATCTAAAGCTTATGAAGGACCGACAACGGAGGGGAAAGCCTGAGCTAGACGATCAAGAGGTGCAATTGATTGAGCAGGCTCTAATAGACTCTTACAACTCACGCAACGCCGTCACGGTGACCGTGTTTAGCCCGTTCGACGACACGCTTATGACTGGTGTGGTTACATCAATTAACACCGCTAGACGCGAAGTAAAACTGTTTCGTGGTGAGGATGATTTTAGTTGGATTAAGCTGGAGGATATTGTTTCGACAAATTTTTAAAATCTCTTGCTTACGTCATGCGCCCCTATATAATTAAGGTAGATTAATTAGATAGGCGGTGTGAGGTGTTAAGTAATGCGATTTATATACTGCTTGGTATTTTGGATGCAATAGCCGTTATGGTGTTTAGTCTTAAAATATATATGCTTCCAGTAGCATCATATAAAAAAAGAATTATTGGTTTTGGGGTATTAATCGCTATAATTTCTTTTTTCATGCGCGTGGTTTTCGATATTCCTAAGTGGGATTTACCTTTACAATATATACTGTTTATATTGTTTTTCAGATACGGGATGTCGATTAAGACGCATCTTGCGGCATTTATCCTCGGAGCTGGAATAAGTGCATATGCGATTTTGCAAGTCGGCGTCTACTATCTTTATAATTTTCTGGGTATTTTGCAGACTGGGGTACTACAGCAAAACACAACTTATCAGGTCTACATCTTACAATTAACATATATACTTATCTGTTTTGCTATATCGTTTATCCTTAGAATTTATTATACCGGCTTCTCGTTTATCGTTACTCCGCCGCACGATTTTATATGGAAAGAAAATTATTTATCCGCAGAAAATAGGAGGGTATCAGTTAGTGCTCTTTTATCCTCCGTCACCATCTTTATAGCAGAGGTTCTTTTATACCAGTCCAGTCCGTTTGTTCTTTTACTTATGTCTATATTTACCTTCGGTTTCTCCTATATTCTATCAAGAAAGGAGGACATGGAAGATGCTAGAAAGGCTATCGAGGCGTATCGCGCTAGGAATAAAAAGAGCTGATCCAGAGGGGCCAGGAAGCGTTGAGGTGTTAACCTACATAATAGGTATAAAGCTTAATTGGTTTTCTGGTTTTGTGCTTACGGCGTTATTTGGATGGATGCTAGGACACATGGTAGGTGCACTCGTAGCTTTTTTTTCATTTGTTGCACTTAGGAAGTTTTCTGGAGGATTGCATTTTAAATCTTTAACGGTTTGTGCTGTGTTTTCAGCTGCGCTTTTTGCTAGTATTCCCTTGGTGGATTTAGGACATGGTGGCACGCTACTACTTACAGCCATAACAGCATTAGTCGTACTATGCGTGGCGCCGAATAACTTCGAAGAAATTAATCCTTCTAAAATAGATCCATTTCTAAAATGGATTTCCCTTACTATTGTACTCGCTAATTTTATTATTCAATCTCCTATAATTGCTCTTTCTTTCGCGGCTCAGGCTATTTTACTCCTACCGCTACCGATTCTGAAGGGAGGTGAAAAAGCATGAAAAAGACTATTGCGCGTCTTGTGTCCAAACAGTTATTAAAAGATGCTAACAAAGCTGCTGTAAGCCGCAAAACCATCATCGGAGCTTTACCGCTGCCGAAAGAACTAAAGAAATGATTTGATCTATGGACAACAACAGAGAGATTTTTGCACCTGAGATTATGTCGGATGGTAGTTACGGAGATAGGTTTTCATTTTTTGAAAGCGACCTAATAGCTATCGAAAATTGGAAACCAAAATCGAACTATGAAATACCGTTTTTTTTCGCAACCAGCGGTAATTATACAGTTCCAACAACTCTCGGGGAATTCGTTAACGGATTTCCCGATTTTATTAGCCTGGATGCAGGCAATTTGGTCAATCTGAAAAATGTTTCAACACACGAAACAGCAGACTATGGCGGCAAAGTTTTTTTTGGTGATCCCAGAGTTTATACTAGCGTTAATAAGACTAATTCTGTTTTTTTGAGTGACCTTATTGATGCTGCTAATAAGCGCCCCGATGATCGGCGGTTTATTATAGGTGAAACCAAGACTTCGGTTGGTCTTTACCCGGCGAAAGATATTTGCTTTTTTGATATGTGGGACCCAAAAAAAAATTATCATGTTCCTCGTTTTCATAGCCAAAATGAATACATCGCAATCATTTTGACCTTCAAAAAGTGTAAGAAGGTTTTTCCTTATCTTTTTCCTGCTACTCCAAGTCACCTCATAAATTTATCTAAAGTAGCCGGATATGATGAGCAGAGTTATGGAACGGAAATTATATTTAAGGATACGAATTATACTTGCCCTATATCTAAAAGCAAACTTGATATGCTTAAAAAAATTTTAGACTTTAACTAAGCCCACCTTTGGCTGGGCTTTTTATCATACAACAAAGAAAAAGTCAAGATAAATTCACCCTAGGATGGCCCAAATCGATTCGACACGAGACGACATTTTTCCCCTTTACGCCACGATATGATAATTGATATAAAGGGTTAAGACAACAAAAAGACGTACACGGGAAGGATGTGAAAAAACGCCTCCCATGAGAGAGGCGCTTAATTGTGGGTTGGCATCCCTGCCAGGATAGCCGAGTTAGATCCCACTGATAATGATTCACAGCGAGTATACAGGAAAAAGGGTTGCCAGTAAATAAATACATCGGGAGAGTGAATAGATGACACAATTTGATGAAGGCAGAATAGCCGCTATAACAGTAGCGTGTGAGCGTAGTGAAGACTTATTACATAAGAAGCTTTCTGTTATTCTTAACAACCTGCATGATGATTACAATGTCAGTTTGGATATCATTGAAGAGATTGAGAATTTGTACATTGTAAAAGGGGACATTTATTGTAGAACAGGTTACCAACAAGGAGTTAAAGATGCTATAAGGGCAGGAGGGAATTATGTTAACGTGTTAACAGAAAGTTAACGCAACGTAGTGATTTTGGTTCTTATCAGTTCATAAATAGCACAGTAAAAACCCTTTATATTCATATGTATTCATCAATAACACAGGTAAAAGCGGCATGGGCGGCATGATGTAATAA
>NZ_JAKWFI010000019.1:0-8785 GCF_029522175.1 Paenibacillus sp. P2(2022)
AAGATTCACCAAGAGCTGAACAAGCCACTTCCACTGCGCAGCATTTTTGAAGCGCCAACGATTGAGCAGCTGGCAGCCGTTCTGGAAGGTCTGGATCAGGTGGCGTATGCGTCCATTCCGGTGACGGAGGAGCGTAGTTTCTACCCACTGTCCTCGGCACAAAAGCGACTGTATGTGCTGCATCAGTTCGACCCGCAGGATGTGAATTACAACATGCCGTCGGTGCTGCAAGTGAGCGGTCCGCTGAATGTGAAACGAGTAGAGAACGTATTCCGTCAACTGATTGCCCGCCATGCGACCTTGCGTACTCGCTTTGAGCTAATCGACAGCGAGCCAATGCAATGGATTGAGGACACTGTGTCGTTCGAGGTGGAATATACGAAGGTACAGGCAGAGGGTGCGACTGCGGACACAGATCAGGACACAACTACAGATACGTACACAAGAGTCAACATAGAAGCGCAACAGCGGGTACGGAGCTTTGTTCGTCCGTTTGATCTCAAAGCTGCGCCGCTGCTGCGGGTAGGCTTGGTGGATCTGGGCGCTCAGGGAGTAGAGCAGGAAGCTCAACATCTGCTTATGCTTGACATGCACCATATCGTCTCGGATGGGGTATCCATGGAGGTCCTGACCGACGAGTTTGTCCGCTTGTATGGCGGTGAAGAGCTAGCGCCATTGCGGATACAGTACAAGGATTATGCCGTATGGCAGCAAAGCGAAGCCCACCAGGAATGGATGCAGCGTCAGGAAGCGTACTGGCTTGACACCTTCCAAGGTGAACTACCTGTACTGGATCTCTCTACTGACTTTGCCCGCCCAGCGGTGCAGAGTACGGCAGGGGATACGATCGAATTTGTACTAGAGTGTGAGGTTAGTGAACGCCTGAAAGAACTGGCGGCACAAACCGGCGCTACTCTGTATATGGTGTTGTTGGCGGCGTACACTACGCTCTTACACAAATACACAGCTCAAGAGGACATCGTCGTTGGCACGCCGATTGCCGGACGACCGCATGCGGAGCTCAGTAATCTGGTGGGTGTGTTCATTAACACGCTGGCGATCCGCAATTATCCGTCCAGCGACAAATCGTTCCTGGATTATCTGCAGGAGGTCAAAGAGCATGCGCTCCGTGCGTATGAGCATCAGGACTATCCGTTTGAAGAACTGGTTGAAAAACTGAATGTAACGCGGGATACGAGCCGGAATGCGCTGTTTGACACGATGTTTGAGCTGAAAACAATGGAGCAGCAGGAGTTCGAGCTGGAAGGTCTGACCTTGAGCTCCTATCCACTGGACAATCATACGGCCAAGTTTGATCTGAGCTTGGAGGCCATAGAGCAGCCAGAAGGTATTCTGTGCAGTCTGGAATACAGCACGGCGCTGTACAAGCCGGAGACCATGACGCGATTGGCACAGCATTTTGCGGAAATCGTTCGAGCTATTGCCTATCATCCACAGCAGCCACTGGCAGTTTTGAATATGGTAACCGCCGAGGAAAAAGAGCAACTCATCGATGGATTTGGAAATGTGGGGGTATTAGGTGCTGATGCTGTTGAAGCAGGAGCCCTGTTCCATGCCTTTGTGGAAGAACAAGCCCAGCTTGTACCAGATCACGTGGCGGTGGTGTACGAGGAGCAACAGCTGACGTACCGCAAACTGAACGAGCGTGCGAACCAATTGGCGCGTAAATTGCGAAAGGAAGGCATTGGACGCGAATCCATTGTCGGCATTTTGAGTGAACGCTCGGTAGACATGCTGGTCGGCGTACTAGCGGTGTGGAAGGCTGGAGGCGCCTATGTGCCGCTGGATGCAGACTATCCATCCGAACGGATTCGTTTCATGCTGGAGGACAGCGGTGCGACGGTACTGTTAACTCAAACCGACCTGCTGGAGCGCGCACAAGCCTGGCTGAATGAAAGCCAATGGGCTTTGGGCGATGAAAATGCTAAGGGTGAGCTGGAGACGGCGGTTAGCGCTGAAACGATGGAAAGGGACAACCTGAATGAAGGCTTAGGCTTGAAATCAGATTCGCCACCTGACCGCGAAGCAGCATCCGAGCCAGCAACAGGGTTGCGTCTGCACACCGTACTGGCATTGGACAATGAGTCACTGTACACCGGAGATACGACAGACGTCGATCATATTAACGAACCGCAGGATCTGGCGTATGTGATCTACACGTCTGGGACAACCGGACGTCCAAAAGGTGTCATGATCGAACATCGCAGCTTGGTGAATACCGCTGCGGCCTATCGTCGGGATTACCGCCTGAGCGAATTCCCGGTACGACTGCTACAACTGGCCAGCTTCTCCTTCGACGTGTTCGTCGGCGATATTGCGCGGACACTCTATAACGGGGGAACAATGGTCATCTGTCCGAAAGACGACCGGATTGATTTCAGCCGTCTCCACGGATGGATTCGTGATTATCAAATTACGGTGTTCGAATCCACACCGGCTTTGATCGTACCATTTATGCAGCATGTGCATGAACAGAGACTGGACATGAGTAGTCTAGAGCTGCTCATCACGAGCTCGGATAGCTGCAGTGTGACGGATTATCGGGTGCTGCAGGAGCGGTTTGGCACGGAGATCCGCATCATCAACAGCTACGGTGTTACGGAAGCGGCGATTGACTCCAGCTTCTATGACGAAGAACTGTCGAAGCTGCCAAGTAGCGGCCATGTGCCGATTGGTCAGGCGTGGCTGAACGCACGCTTCTACATTGTGGACAGCCAGCTGAATCCAGTGCCGATCGGCGTACTGGGCGAGCTGTGCATTGGCGGTGCTGGTGTGGCACGGGGGTACCTGAACCGTACGGACCTGACGGCGGAGAAATTCGTAGCGAACCCGTACGTGCCGGGTGAACGACTGTATCGTACCGGCGACTTGGCGCGGTGGATGCCAGACGGCCATGTGGACTTTATCGGCCGGATGGATGATCAGGTCAAAATCCGGGGCTTCCGGATCGAACTGGGCGAGGTGGAAGCGCAGCTGCTGACTGTGGCTGGCATTGAGAAAGCCATCGTCACCGCCTGGGAAAACGAAGACGGAGACAAAGATCTGTGTGCGTATGTCGTAGCCTCGGAGGCGCTGAATTTGCCGGAGCTGCGCAGCACACTGCAGCCCAAACTGCCGGGCTATATGATCCCGACCTACGTCGTACCCCTGGATCGTTTCCCGCTGACACCAAACGGAAAAATTGATCGCAAAGCGTTGCCAGCGCCAGAAACACGTCTCGAAGGAGGCACGAAGTACGTGGCGCCGCGCACAGAGCTGGAAGAGCAGCTGGTCCGTATTTGGCAAAGCGTTCTGAATCATCACCAAATAGGCATCCAGGATAACTTCTTTGAAGTGGGAGGACATTCGCTGCGTGCTACTACACTGATGGCGAAAATCCATCAGGAGCTGAATCACAAGCTGGCCTTGCGAGATATTTTCCAATATCCGACGATTGAGCAATTGGTACAGGTGATGGGTGAAGATCAGACCCAGCAAACGTATGTATCCATACCTGTTGCAGAGGAGCGCGAATATTACCCCGTTTCCTCGGCACAAAAACGGATGTACGTTCTGAGTCACCTGGAAGGTGGAGAGGTTAGCTACAACATGCCAGGAGCTTTGATTATCGAAGGTTCCTTGGATAAAAAAAGACTGGAACAAGCCTTCCGCCAACTGATTGCCCGTCATGAAGCCCTCCGAACCCGATTCGATATGGTGGATGGTGAGGTGATTCAGCGGATTGAATCCAGCGCTCCATTCAGCGTGGAATATGTGCAAGCAAGTGAAGAAGAGACACCGCAGTACGCACAGGACTTTGTACGTGAATTTGATCTCGCACAAGCCCCGTTGCTGCGGGTTCAGTTGATCGAAAATGGACCGCAGCGTCACGTTATGCTCTATGACATGCACCATATTATTTCGGATGGCGTGACGGAAGGCATTATCGTGCAGGAGTTCTCTCAATTGTATGAAGGCCAGGAACTGCCGCCACTGCGGATTCAGTACAAGGACTATGCGGTTTGGCAGCATGCAGATATGCAAAGTGAACGCCTGCGTGAGCAAGAAAGCTATTGGCTGAAAACCATGTCAGGTGAAATCCCGGCGCTGGATATGCCAACGGATTTTACAAGACCTGCTGTACAGCGTCTGGAAGGAACTCGATTTGAGTTTGCGATCCGCATGGAGGACAGCGAGCAGCTGAAGCAGCTGGCCGCGCAAACTGGCTCTACCTTGTACATGGTGTTGCTGGCAGCGTATAGCACGCTTTTGCATAAATACACGGGTCAAGAGGACATCATCGTCGGCACGCCGATTGCCGGAAGACCACATGCGGAACTGGGGAGCCTGGTAGGCGTATTCCTCAACACGCTGGCGATTCGCAATTATCCGTGTGGCGACAAAACGTTCCTAGATTATCTGCAAGAGGTCAAAGAGCATGCGCTTAGTGCGTATGAGCACCAGGAATATCCGTTTGAAGAGCTGGTTGAAAAGCTGAATGTAACGCGGGATACGAGCCGGAATGCGCTGTTTGACACGATGTTTGAGCTGAAAACATTTGAACAGCAGGAGTTCGAGCTGGAAGGTTTGACCTTCAAGCCGTATCTGACGGATAATCCTACGTCCAAATTCGATCTGACCTTGGATGCCGTAGAGCAGCCAGAAGGTATTCTGTGTAGTTTGGAATACAGCACGGCGCTGTACAAGCCGGAGACCATCGCACGCTTGGCACAGCATTTTACTGAACTCGTACGTGCGATTACACTTCATCCACAGCAGCCACTGGCAGCTCTGGATATGGTAACTGTCGAGGAGAAGGCACAAATCCTCTATGGTTTTGGAGATGTAGGCGTATCGGAGGTTGCGGCTGAAGCAGAAGTCTTATTCCATGCCTATGTGGAAGAACAGGCACAGCTTGTGCCAGATCATGTGGCGGTGGTGTACGAGGAGCAGCAGCTTACGTACCGCCAGCTGAACGAGCGTGCGAACCAATTGACGCGCAGACTGCGAAAAGAAGGCATTGGACGCGAATCCATTGTCGGCATTCTGAGTGAACGCTCGGTAGACATGCTGGTCGGCGTACTAGCGGTATGGAAGGCTGGAGGCGCCTATGTGCCGCTGGATGCAGACTATCCGTCCGAGCGCATTCGTTTCATGCTGGAGGACAGCGGTGCGACGGTGCTGTTGACCCAAACCAGTTTGCAGGAGCGCACGCAAGCATGGCTGAATGAAAGCCAAGGGGCTCTGGGCGAAGGAAAGACCGAGGGTGAGTTGGAAACAGCGGTTAGCGCTGAAACGATGGAAAGAGACCGCCTGAATGAAGGCGTAAGCTTGAAATCAGATTCGAAGTCTGGCCGCGAAGCAGCATCCGAGCTGGCAACAGGGCTGCGTCTGCACACTGTACTAGCATTAGACGATGAGTCGCTGTATACCGGAGATGTCACAGACGTCGATCACATCAACGAGCCGCACGATCTGGCATATGTGATCTATACGTCCGGGACAACGGGACGTCCAAAAGGCGTCATGATCGAGCATCGCAGCTTGGTGAACACGGCTGCGGCCTATCGCCGGGATTACCGTCTGAACCAGTTCCCGGTCCGACTGCTGCAACTGGCCAGCTTCTCCTTTGACGTGTTCGTCGGCGATATTGCACGGACTCTCTATAACGGCGGCACGATGGTCATCTGTCCGAAAGATGACCGCATTGATCCAAGCCGTCTGTATGGCTGGATTCGTGATTATCAAATCACCGTGTTCGAATCGACGCCAGCCTTGATCGTACCGTTTATGCAGCATGTGCATGAACACGGGCTGGACATGAGCAGTCTGGAACTGCTGATCACGAGCTCGGATAGCTGCAGCGTGACGGACTACCGGGTGCTGCAAGAACGGTTTGGCGCAGATATCCGCATCATCAACAGCTACGGTGTCACGGAAGCGGCGATTGACTCCAGCTTCTACGATGAAGAGCTGCCGAAACTGCCAAGCAGCGGGAATGTGCCGATTGGACAGGCGTGGCTGAACGCACGCTTCTACATCGTAGACAGCCAGCTGAACCCGGTACCGATCGGTGTACTGGGCGAGTTGTGCATCGGCGGCATCGGGGTCGCACGGGGGTACCTGAACCGTGCGGACCTGACAGCCGAGAAATTCGTGGCGAACCCGTACGTACCGGGTGAACGTTTGTATCGCACCGGCGACTTGGCACGGTGGATGCCGGACGGCAATGTAGACTTTATCGGCCGGATGGACTATCAAGTCAAAATCCGGGGCTATCGGATCGAGCTGGGCGAGATTGAAACGGCGATCCAGCGGGTACCGGGTGTGCGTCAAGCCGTAGTCATCGACCGGACGGACGAGCGTGGACACAAGTATTTGTGCGGATACATCACGGGAGAAACCGAGCTGCGGATCGAGGAAGTACAAGCAGAGCTGGAAGCCGGACTGCCAGCGCACATGGTGCCAGCACGGCTGATGCGACTGGAGACGATCCCGCTGACCAGCAACGGCAAAATTGACCGTAAGGCCTTGCCGGAACCGGAAGGCAGCATCCATACGGGAGCAGCCTATGTAGCCCCGCGTACCAAGGTGGAACAAGTATTGGCTACGGTATGGGCCGGAGTGCTCGGCGTGGAGGCCGTAGGCACGCAGGATAACTTCTTCGAGCTGGGCGGCGATTCGATCAAAGCGCTGCAAGTATCGTCCCGCTTGCTACAAGCAGGCTATCGACTGGAGATGAAAGACCTGTTCAGCCATCCAACGGTGTCTGCATTGGCGCTGAAAGTCCAATCCGTTACCCGATTGGCGGATCAGAGTGAAGTGGTAGGCGCTTTGAAGCTGACACCCGTTCAACACTGGTTCTTGGAGCAAAACCTGGCGGATGCTCATCATCACAACCAGTCCATCATGCTGCATAGCAAGGATGGTTTTGATGAAGCGGCACTGCGCACAGCGATGGATCACATCGTTAGTCATCACGATGCACTGCGGATCGTTTTCCGTCCTACCGAACACGGGTATGAAGCTTGGAATCGCGCGGTGGGTGAGGGTGAGCTGTATACGCTGGATCAGGCAGACTTCAGGAAGGAGTCGGAAGTGTCTGCGGCGATTGAGGCCAAAGCGAATGAAATTCAGGCGGGGATTCATTTAAGCGAAGGACCGCTGATGAAGCTGGGGCTGTTCCATTGCCCAGATGGAGATCATTTGCTGATGGTTATTCATCACTTAGTAGTAGATACCGTTTCTTGGCGCATTTTGTTCGAGGATCTTACGACAGCCTACGAACAGGCGTTGAACGGACAACCGGCTCGTCTTCCGCACAAAACGGATTCGTTCCGTACCTGGGCTGAGGGACAGTCTCACTATGCGAACGGTCCAGAAATGGCAGCAGAATTCGCCTTCTGGCAAGAAATGGAGCAGGGTGTGTATGAGCCGCTTCCAAAAGACGAATCACCTTCTCATTCCTTGAATAAAGACAGCGAGCTCATGACAGTCACGTGGACAGCTCAAGAAACGGAGCAGCTGTTAAAACAAGCGCATCGTGCCTACAACACGGATATGAATGATTTGCTGCTGACCGCACTCGGCCTGGCTATTCATCGCTGGGCGGGGATTGAACGAGTGCTCGTCAACCTGGAAGGCCATGGACGGGAATCCATTCTGCCAGAGCTGGATATTACGCGTACGGTAGGCTGGTTTACGACCCAATTCCCGGTTGTGCTGGATATGAGCGCAGGGCAAGACCTTTCACAGCGCATCAAACAGGTGAAAGAAGGGCTACGCCGGATTCCGCAAAAGGGTATTGGCTACGGTATGCTGAGATACCTGTCCGCGGCATGTGAGCAAGAGCGGTTTGGAACCGAACCTGAAATCAGCTTTAACTATTTGGGACAATTTGATCAGGATATGCAAAATCAATCCATTGGCGTGTCTCCTTACGCTAGCGGTGCCGAGCTGAGCGCACATGCAGCCAGATCGCACACGCTGGATCTGAACGGACTGATTTCAGAAGGTCAATTGCAATTGACGATCAGCTACAGCCATCAGGAATATCGCAGGGAAACGATGGAGCAGCTAGCCGAAGCGCTCAGAACCAGCCTGCAGGACATCATCGCACATTGCGCGGGTCGCAAACAGCAGGAGCTGACGCCAAGCGATGTGATGCTTAAACCTGTAACCTTGGCCGAGCTGGATCAGTTAGTAGAGCGGACTCGTGACATCGGGGAACTGGAAAATGTATATGCCTTGACACCGATGCAAAAAGGCATGTTGTTCCATAGCCTGATGGATGCAGCGTCAGGGGCTTATTTTGAACAAACGACCTTTGACTTGCGTGGTCGCTTCCAGGCAGATATTTTCCAAGATAGCTTGAATCATTTGGCGCAGCGGCATGAAATCTTTAGAGCTAACTTCATCAGCGGCTGGCAGGATGAGCCCGTGCAGGTGATTTTCCGGCGCAAGGATGTTGGTTTCAGCTATGAAGATTTGCGTCATTTGGATGATCAGGAACGTGACGCGTATGTGAAGGAATTTATTCGCCAGGACAAGGCAGCCGGATTCGATTTGTCCCGGGATGCGTTGATGCGCGTGGCGATTTTACGGACAGGTGATGAGGATTATTACTTTGTGTGGAGCTCTCATCACATCCTAATGGATGGCTGGTGTGTGGCGTTGGTAACGGATGAGGTGTTTGAGGCTTATTTTGCAGCCGTAGAACATAGAGAACCAAAGCTCGCCCCGGTGACTCCATACAGTCAGTATATTGAGTGGCTTGAAGCCCAGG